>NZ_JABBJN010000044.1 GCF_012928505.1 Achromobacter sp. Bel
AACGCTTCGCGCAAAAGACGGAAGCCCGCAAGCTGGCCGAAGTGATCCAGGACGCCGACGTGTTCCTGGGCCTGTCGGCGGGTGGCGTGCTCAAGCCTGAAATGGTCGCCACGATGGGCCCGCGCCCGCTGATCCTGGCGCTGGCCAACCCCACGCCCGAAATCCTGCCCGAGCTGGCGCATTCGGTGCGTGACGACGTGGTCATGGCCACGGGCCGTTCGGACTACCCGAACCAGGTCAACAACGTGCTGTGCTTCCCGTACATCTTCCGTGGCGCGCTGGACGTGGGCGCAACCACCATCACGCGCGAAATGGAAAAGGCGGCGGTGTATGCCATCGCCCAGTTGGCGCAGGAAGAGCAGAACGAAGTCGTGGCCGCGGCCTACGGCACGTTCGATATCTCGTTCGGGCCCGAATACCTGATCCCCAAGCCGTTCGATCCGCGCCTGATCGTGCGCATTGCGCCGGCCGTGGCCAAGGCGGCGATGGACGGCGGCGTGGCCACGCGTCCGCTGGCCGACCTGGAAGCCTACGAAGAGCAACTGCAGCAGTTCGTGTACCACTCGGGCGCGTTCATGAAGCCGCTGTTCTCGGCGGCCAAGCGCATCGTGCGTGAAGGCGGCCCCGCCCGCATCGTGTTCGCGGAAGGCGAAGACGAACGCGTGCTGCGCGCCGTGCAAGTGGTGGTGGACGAAGGCCTGGCCCGTCCCATCCTGGTGGGGCGTCCGTCGGTGCTGTTGACCCGCATCGAAAAGCTGGGCTTGCGTCTGCGCCTGGGCGAAGACGTCGAAGTGACCAACCCGGAATACGACGAACGCTTCCATCAGTACTGGACGACGTACTGGGAACGCATGTGCCGCCGCGGCATCACCAAGGAAATGGCGCGTGTGGAAATGCGCCGCCGCATGACCTTGATCGGCGCGATGATGGTGCACCTGGGCGACGCCGACGGCATGGTCTGCGGATCGGTGGGCGCCTATCACGACCACCTGCGTTTCGTGGACGAAGTGATCGGCCGCCGTCCGGGCCACAACGTGTACGCCGCGATGAACATCCTGCTGCTCAACGAGCGCACGGTCGTGCTGGTGGACACGCATGTGAATGACGAGCCCACGGCCGAGCAGATCGCGGAATTCACGATCGCCGCCGCCAACGAAATGCGCCGCATGTATCTGGCGCCGAAGGTGGCGCTGCTGTCGCGGTCGAACTTCGGTTCGGGCAGCTCGGCCTCGGGCGCCAAGATGCGCCGCGCCCTGGAGATCGTGCGCGACCAGGCGCCCGACCTGGAAATCGACGGCGAAATGCATGGCGACTGCGCGCTGGACGAAGCGCTGCGCATGCGCATCCTGCCGTCGTCCACGTTGAAGGGCGAAGCGAACCTGCTGGTGTGCCCGAACGTGGACTCGGGCAACATCGCCTACAACCTGCTGAAGACGGCCGCCGGCGGCAACGTGGCAGTCGGCCCGTTCCTGCTGGGCTGCAATGCGCCGGTGCACATCCTGACATCCAGCTCGACCGTGCGCCGCATCGTCAATATGACCGCGATGACTGTGGTCGATGTCAACACGCCACGTTGAAGTGAGTCCGGCCGGCCCAGCGTGCCCACGCACGCCGACCGGCCTGGTCCTGACCGGAGGCGGCGCGCGCGCCGCCTATCAGGTGGGAGTGCTCAGCGCCATCATGGAGCTGCTGGACCCCGACTGGCATTCCCGGTTCCAGAACCCCTTCGACATCATTTGCGGCACCTCCGCCGGCGCGATCAACGCGGCTGCGCTGGCCTGCCGCGCCGATCGGCCCCACCTGGGGGTACGGCGCATCAGGCGCCTGTGGTCGTCGCTGAACACCGACATGATCTACCGGGCCGACGCGCCCGGCCTGATCCGCACGGGCGTGCGCTGGCTGGGCCTGCTGGCCCTGGGCTGGATGTATTCCGGCCTGACGCGAAAACGGCCCCAGTCCCTGCTGGACAACAGCCCGATGGAGGCCTTGCTGGGCCGGGTGCTGGACTTCCGCAACCTGCACGCCAATCTTGAACGCGGCTCGTTGTCGGCGCTGGCCATCACGGCGTCGGGCTACACCAGCGGCGAGCACCTGACTTTCTACCAGGCCCACACGCCCATCGAGCCCTGGCACCGCTACCTGCGGCTGGCTATTCCCACGCCGATCGGCATCGACCACCTGATGGCCTCGTCGTCCATCCCGTTTGTCTTTCCGGCCCGCCAGGTGCAGGTGCATGGCAAGGGCGAGTGGTGCGGCGACGGTTCGATGCGCCAATTGGCCCCGATAAGCCCGGCCATCCACCTGGGCGCGCACCGCGTGCTGGTGATCGGCACGGGCTTCCGCGACGATACCCACCCCGAACACCGCGCCGACTCACCGCCCTATCCCTCGCTGGCGCAGGTGGGCGGCCATGCGCTGTCCAGTATCTTCCTGGACGGGCTGTCGGTGGACGTCGAGCGCCTGGAGCGCATCAACTACCTGATGGACCATGCGACGCCGGATGGCGCCCAGGTCAATGTCAGGCGCATCCAGGTGCTGACGATCACGCCCAGCCAGTCGCTGGACACGATGGCGTTGGAACATCTGCAGGACATGCCTGCGCAAGCTCGTGCCCTTTTTCGCGTACTCGGTGTATCGTCCGATCCACACCGTCCGGGAGGCGGGGCGCTGATGTCCTATCTTCTATTCGAATCCAGCTACACCCGACGATTGATCGAACTGGGTTATGCCGATACGATGCAGCGTAACGACGAAGTGATCGCCTTTTTCAAGGAGGCTCAGGCATGACGCGCAATGGCCAATCTACCTTGCAGAAGCAGCTGCTGCGCGGCGGGGCGCTGCCTCATGAAGGGCTGGACAAGAAGGCCGTGGTGGACGCCGCCCATGAGCTCGGCCTGGCGCTGTTCGTCGCCAACTGCGACCCGGCCCGCAGCCGTTCGGCGGTGCTGCGCGCCATCGTCAAGGCGGTGGACTTCCCCGAATACTTCGGCGGCAACCTGGATGCCCTCTACGATTGCCTGTGCGACACGGTGCTGGACCACAAGACCGGCGTGGTGCTCTGGCTTTACCGGCTGCATTCCGGCGATCCGGTGCTGGAGGAGGACGCCGCCCTGATCGAGACCGTTTGCTCTGACGCGGCGGATTTCGCCCGCGAGAATGGCCGCATTTTTGCGTTCGTCATTGAGCACGCGGGCAAGCATCCGGATCCCGAGCCTGGCGTCGCGGCGGCGCCTTACGGCGAAAACGATTAAGTTGACGGCGGGAACGGTGCTGGCTGGGACACGCCCGGCCGTGGCCTGCGCCGGGCGCCGTGCCCGGCAGGATGCCTGGTTACCAGCCCCGTAGGGCGCTGACGGCCGCCAACAGGGCCAGCCCCGCGGTTTCGGTGCGCAGCACCCGGGGGCCAAAGCGCACGGCCTGCACGCCCGCCTGGCGCGCCTGCTCCAGTTCCTTGTCCGACCATCCCCCCTCTGGGCCCACCAGCAAGCTGAGCGTCTGCACGTCGGGTTCGGCCCGAAGCTTGCCGGCCAGGTCGTCGGCCGCGTCGGGGTGGCACAACAGGCGCAGGCCGTCCACGGGCTCTGCCAGCCAGTCGGCCAGCGATTGAGGCGTATCGACAGTCATCAAGCGGTTGCGGCCGCATTGTTCAGCGGCGGATTGGGCGATGCGCTGCCAATGCGCCACGCGCTTGTCCAGCCGCGCGCCCGACAACTGCAGCACGCTGCGCTGCGCCGCGATGGGGCTGACGCGGGCGGCGCCCAGTTCCACGGCTTTTTCCACCACCCAGTCCATCTTGTCGCCGGTGGGCAGGCCTTGGACCAGCGTGATGCGGCCGGCCAACTCGGCTTCGCGGGGATTGAAATCGCCTAGTTGGGCAAAGCCGGCCTTGCCGTCGATCTCCAGCACGGCGGGATATTCGCCGCCCTGGCCGTTGAACAGGATGACGGATTCACCGGCCTTCAAGCGCAGCACACGCAAGGCGTGGTGCGCCAGGGCTTCCGGCAGGGCAATGCGGGTGCCTGCGGCAAGCGGGGCGTCGCAGAAAAAGCGGGGGGCGGACATGGGTGGCGCAAAAAGCGTTAGCGGAGCGCGTAGCCTACCACCTTGATTCCCCATTCGAAGAACGTGGGCGCGCTGGACGCCAGGTTGAGGCCCAGCAGGGTCAGGAAGCCCACCGTCATTTTCTTGTCCAGGCGCAGGACGTGGGCGCGCAGGTCGGACAGGTCTTCGTGGGTGGCGAAGCGCTTGAGCTCTTCGCGGTTGGGCAGTTGCGCAATCTGTTCCTGAAGGGCGAGTTGTGCCGCTTTCAGCGAAGCTTCGGATTTTGCGTAGATATTGGCAACCAATTCGGCTTCACCCTGGATCCGGGCATGCTCCAGCGCACGTGCCACCACGACGGCGCGCTCTTCGCCAATCGCGTTGCGCAGGGCCATGAAGCCCTCGATGGGGATGGTGACGTTCAGCATGAGGTTCATCGTAGAGGAATCCAAGTGGTGCGACAGCTTGATATCCTGAATGTCGGACCCCTTTCCCGCAATTGTGGGAGTTACGCTGATATTCGGTCCAGGGAAACGCCTGTTTACATCCAGCTTAAGGGCGATGGCGTGAGGGAAATCCCCTGATGCTAAAATCGTCTGCTTCGCAACCTACTCAACTGGCCCCTATATTCCCTGTGGGCGCGCCAGCTTCAAAGAGCCTTCCGAATGAGCAATCCGACCGCCCCTAAACTTGCCTTGGCGGATGCCATCCGCGCCCTCGCGATGGATGCCGTGCAACAAGCGAACTCCGGGCACCCGGGTGCTCCCATGGGCATGGCGGAAATCGCCCAGGCCCTGTGGACGGGCAACCTGCGCCACAACCCCAAGGATCCCGCCTGGGCCAACCGCGACCGCTTCGTGCTGTCCAACGGCCACGGTTCGATGTTGATCTACGCTTTGCTGCACCTGACGGGCTACGATCTGCCGATCGAAGAACTGAAGAATTTCCGCCAACTGCATTCCAAGACGCCGGGCCACCCCGAAGTGGGCATCACCCCGGGCGTGGAAACCACCACCGGCCCGCTGGGCCAGGGCTTGGGCAATGCCGTGGGCATGGCGCTGGCCGAAGCGCTGCTGGCCGCTGAATTCAACAAGCCCGGCCACACCATCGTCGACCACCACACCTACGCCTTCACCGGCGACGGCTGCCTGATGGAAGGCATCTCGCACGAAGTGTGCTCGCTGGCCGGCACGCTCAAGCTTTCCAAGCTGGTCGTGCTGTACGACGACAACGGCATCTCCATTGACGGCCACGTCGAACATTGGTTCGCCGACGACACCGCCAGGCGTTTCGAAGGCTACGGCTGGAACGTGATCCGTGGCGTCGACGGCCACGACGTCGCCGCCGTGGACGCCGCCATCAAGGCCGCGCGCTCGCAATCGGAAAAGCCGACGCTGGTCATCTGCCGCACCGTGATCGGCAAGGGTTCGCCCAACATGGCCGGCACGCACAACGTGCACGGCGCGCCGCTGGGCAAGGACGAGATCGCCGCCACCCGCGCCGCGCTGGGCTGGTCGGCTGAGCCGTTCCAGATCCCGCAAGCCGTCTACGACGGCTGGGACGGCCGCCAGTCGGGTGCTTCGGCCCAGGCCGAATGGCAATCCGCGTTCAACGCCTACGCCGCCGAATTCCCCGCCGAGGCGGCCGAGTTCACGCGCCGCATGAAGGGCGACATGCCCGAGGGCTATGCCGACCAGTTCAAGGCGTTCCTGGCCTCGACGCTGGAAAAGGCCGAAACCGTCGCCACCCGCAAGGCCTCGCAGTTCGCGATCGCCGCGCTGGCCCCGGTGCTGCCGGAAATGCTGGGCGGCTCGGCCGACCTGACGGGTTCGAACTTCACCGACTGGAAGGGCGTCGCCGCCGTCCGCGCCGGCGACAAGGGCATCCAGTTCGGCCGCCACATCAATTACGGCGTGCGCGAATTCGGCATGGCCGCGATCATGAACGGCGTGGCCCTGCACGGCGGCTACCTGCCGTTCGGCGGCACGTTCCTGACGTTCTCGGACTACTCGCGCAACGCCATCCGCATGGCTGCGCTGATGAAGCAGCGCGTCGTGCACGTGTTCACCCACGATTCGATCGGCCTGGGCGAAGACGGTCCGACCCACCAATCCATCGAGCACGCCGCCAGCCTGCGCCTGATCCCCAACCTGTCCTTGTGGCGTCCTTGCGATACGGCTGAAACCGCCGTGGCCTGGAACGCCGCCGTGACGCGCCCGACCAGCATCGGCATGGACGTGCATGATGGCGGCCCGACGGCCCTGTTGCTGTCGCGCCAGAACCTGCCGTTCGTGCCGCGCGACGCCGCCACCGTGGACGCCATCGCCCGCGGCGGCTATGTGCTGCGCGACGCCGAAGGTGCGCGCGCCGTCATCATCGCCACCGGCTCGGAAGTCGCCATCGCGCTGGACGCGCAGGCGCAACTGGCCAAGGAAGGCGTCGCCGTGCGCGTGGTCTCCATGCCCAGCACCGACGTGTTCGACCGCCAGGACGCCGCCTGGAAGCAATCCGTGTTGCCCAAGGGCCTGCCGCGCGTGGCGGTGGAAGCCGGCGTTACCGCCTTCTGGCACAAGTACGTGGGCCTGGAAGGCGCCGTGGTCGGCATCGACCGCTATGGCGAGTCCGCTCCGGCCGGCGCGCTGTTCAAGTTCTTCGGGCTGACCGCCGACAAGGTGGCCGAGACCGTCAAACAAGTTTTGTAAAAAAGGAGCTTAGTCATGACCATTCGCGTCGCCATCAACGGTTACGGTCGCATCGGCCGCAACATCCTGCGTGCCCACTATGAAGCTGGCAAGAAGCACGATATCGAAATCGTCGCCATCAACGACTTGGGTGATCCCAAGACGAACGCGCACCTGACGCGCTACGACACGGCCCATGGCAAGTTCCCGGGAACCGTGGAAGTCGACGGCGATTTCATGGTCGTCAACGGCGACAAGATCCGCGTGCTGGCCAACCGCAACCCGGCTGAACTGCCGTGGGGCGAACTGAAGGTCGACGTCGTGCTGGAATGCACGGGCTTCTTCACGACCAAGGAAAAGGCCGGCGCGCACATCAAGGGCGGTGCCAAGAAAGTCATCATTTCCGCCCCGGGCGGCAAGGATGTTGACGCCACCATCGTGTTCGGCGTGAACCACGGCGTGCTGAAGGCGACCGACACCGTCATCTCGAACGCTTCGTGCACGACCAACTGCCTGGCCCCGCTGGTCAAGCCGCTGAACGATAAGCTGGGCCTGGAAAACGGCCTGATGACGACCGTTCACGCCTACACCAACGACCAGGTCCTGACCGACGTCTACCACGAAGACCTGCGCCGCGCGCGTTCGGCCACGATGAGCATGATCCCCACGAAGACCGGTGCTGCCGCCGCCGTGGGCCTGGTGCTGCCGGAACTGAACGGCAAGCTGGACGGCTACGCCATCCGCGTCCCGACCATCAACGTGTCGCTGGTCGACCTGTCGTTCGTGGCCAGCCGCGACACGACCGCCGAAGAAGTGAACAACATCCTGAAGGCCGCCTCGGAAGGCGAGCTGAAGGGCATCCTGGACTACAACACCGAACCGCTCGTCTCGGTGGACTACAACCACAACCCGGCCTCCAGCACCGTTGACGCGTCGCTGACCAAGGTCTCGGGCCGTCTGGTCAAGGTCTCGTCCTGGTACGACAACGAGTGGGGCTTCTCGAACCGCATGCTCGACACCACCGTCGCGCTGATGTCGGCCAAGTAAGCAACACGGTCAGTCCACAGGGGACGGATTTGTTTTCCGCCAAGGCGGAAAATGGGTTCGTCCCCTTTGTTCGCCTATCGTAGGAATTCAAATATGTCCAAGGTCAATACCCTGTCCGCGCTGGCGAAGTCCGGCGCCCTGTCTGGCAAGCGTGTGTTCATCCGCGCCGACTTGAACGTGCCGTTCGACGACGCCGGCCGCATTTCCGAAGACACGCGCATCCGCGCCTCGGTGCCCGGCATCCGCCTGGCGCTGGACGCCGGCGCTGCCGTGATGGTCACGTCGCACCTGGGCCGCCCGAAAGAAGGCGTGCTGACCGAGGCCGACTCGCTGGCCAAGGTCGGCCAGCGCCTGTCCGAACTGCTGGGCATGCCCGTCCAGCTGGTGCGCGACTGGGTCGACGGCGTCCAGGTGGATCACGGTCAGGTCGTGCTGCTGGAAAACTGCCGCGTGAACGTCGGCGAAAAGAAAGACGATGAAACGCTGGCGAAGAAGATGGCTGCGCTGTGCGACGTCTACGTCAACGACGCGTTCGGTACCGCCCACCGCGCGGAAGCCACGACCCACGGCATCGCGCGCTTTGCGCCGATCGCCTGCGCCGGCCCGTTGCTCGAGGCCGAGCTGGACGCCCTGGGCCGTGCGCTGCACGAGCCCAAGCGGCCGTTGGTCGCCATCGTCGGCGGCTCCAAGGTGTCGACCAAGCTGTCCATCCTGCAATCGCTGGCCGACAAGGTCGACCAACTGGTCGTGGGCGGCGGCATCGCCAATACGTTCATGCTGGCCGCCGGCCTGTCCATCGGCAAGTCGCTGGCCGAGCCCGACCAGGTGGATCAGGCGCGCGCCGTGATCGACATCATGAAGCAGCGCGGCGCCGCCGTGCCGATTCCGGTCGACGTGGTGTGCGCGAAGGCGTTCGGCGCGGATGCCGAAGCCACCGTCAAGGCCGCGACCGACGTGGCCGACGACGACATGATCCTGGACATCGGCCCGCAGACCGCGGCGCAGTTGGCCGAGATCCTGAAGAAGGCGGGCACCATCGTCTGGAACGGCCCCGTGGGCGTGTTCGAGTTCGACCAGTTCGCCAACGGCACCGAAGTGGTGGCGCGCGCCATCGCGGAATCGGACGGCTTTTCGATCGCCGGCGGCGGCGACACGCTGGCCGCTATCGCCAAGTACGGCATCGGCGAACAGGTCGGCTACATCTCGACGGGCGGCGGCGCATTCCTGGAATTCCTGGAAGGCAAGACCCTGCCGGCAGTGGCCGTGCTGGAAGCTCGCGCGGGGTAGAGCGCTCCCACGCCGCGCCCGCCTTGGGACGGCAAGGAGGATGCCCCCACGCCGCGCCCGCGTTGCGGGCTAGCTGCCCCCCAAGGGGGCTGCCCCACCTTGGGACAGCCCGGCGGCGGGGCGGCGGGGCGGTTATTTTTGCGGTGGGGGTGCGCTGCGCGCCATTCGGTGTTGCTGATATCGACCCCACGGCTGCCTCTGCCAGAGCGCTATTCCATCTTGGCGCCCGAGATCTTCACGATCTCTGCATACCGCGTGATCTCCGCCTGGATGAAGGCGCCGAATTCGGCGGGTGTCTGGCCTGCCGGCACCAGCGCGCCCATGCCTTCCATCCGCTTCTTCACTTCCGGGTCGGCGACCACCGCGTTGACTTCCTGGTTCAGGCGCTGCACCACGTCCGCCGGGGTGCCGGCGGGGGCGACGATGCCGTACCAGGCCGACGCGTACATCTTGGGCACGCCGGCCTCGTCGAAGGTAGGCACGTCCGGCAGTGCCGGCAGGCGCTGGCGCGATGCCACTGCCAATGCGCGCAGGGCGCCGGCCTGAACCTGGGCCAGCGATCCCGTGTCCAGCATCATGTCCACCTGGCCCGCCAACAGATCGGACACGGCGGGGCCGCTGCCCTTGTACGGGATGTGCAGAATGTCCGCGCCCGTCAGGTACTTGAACATCGCGCCTGCCAAGTGCTGCGACGAGCCTACGCCACCCGAGCCGTAGTTCAGTTTGCCGGGCTCAGCCTTTGCGGCGGCTACCAGATCCCCCACTGACTTGAAGGGGGACTGCTTGGGCACTTCCAGGATGTTCGGAATTTCGGCGACGAAGGCGATCGGCGCGAAGTCTTTCGCCGCGTCGAAGCCCAACCGTGAATACAGGTGCGGGTTGGCGGCATTGGTGGAACTGGTGGCCATCAGCAGCGTATAGCCGTCGGCCTTTTCACGCACGAACGCGGCCGTGCCGATATTGCCGCCCGCGCCGGCCTTGTTGTCCACGATCACGGTCTGGCCCAGACGTTCGGTCAGACGCTGCGCGAGCAACCGCCCCAGCGCGTCCGTTGCGCCCCCGGGCGGCCATGGCACGACTAGCTTGATGGGGCGCTCGGGATAGGTTTGCGCGTGGACGGCGGGGGCGATGCCCGCGGCAAGCGCGGCCAGGACGAACGCGCGGCTGGCGCGCCGCAGAATGGCGAAGGACATGGAGTCTCCAGAAGTGCCGGCCCTTGTGTCCGCGTCGCTTGGGGCGCCGTGGCAGGCCGTGTCGATGTGCAGGCACGGCGCAAGGCCGCTTTTCTTATGCGGAGGACTCTACGCAATCTGGTGGCGTCACTAAAGGGATAAATAATCACCAATCTTCATTCTTAAAGGGAATGAAAAGCGGCAGGCGTTTGATCCAGGACGGTTTCAGAAGACTGGCCTTGGTGTAGGCTTGGCGAATCTTCCGCACCCGGCGGAAATCCTTTGATCAGGTCGGTTTGCAGCACCATGAATCTACGTCTTTTCCCTGGCCTGAATAATTTCCGCGGCATCACCCGGGAGTCGGCGCGGCGCGACGTCATGGCGGGCCTGAGCGTGGCGGCGGTTGCCTTGCCGGTAGGCTTGGCCTACGCGGCGATGATGGGTGTGCCGCCGGTCGCCGGCCTGTGGGCCGCCATTGCCGGCATGCTGGGCTATGCGCTGTTCGGTTCATCGCGCACGCTGATCGTGGGGCCGGACACCGCCACGTGCACGCTGATCGCCGCCACCTTGACGGGCATGGCGCTGCATTCACCCGAAGAGCGGCTGGTGGCCGCGACCGGCATCGCACTGACCGTAGGCGTGGGATGCCTGATCGCCCGCGTGCTGCGGCTGGGCGTGTTGGCCAACCTGCTGTCGCGGCCCGTGCTGATCGGCTACATGGCCGGCGTGGCCATCACGTTGGCGCTGTCGCAGCTAAGCGGGTTGACGGGCGTGGGCCTGCGCAATAGCGGCCTGATCCATCCTTTTCTGGAACTGGGGCGCCGCCTGCAAGAGATCCAGATCCCAACCCTGTGCCTGGGGCTGGCGTCTTGCCTGCTGCTGGTGGCCGTGAAGCGCTGGCGCCCCACGTGGCCAGGCCCGATCCTGCTGGTGGTTGGTGGCTGCCTGCTGTCGTGGATCTTCGATTTCCCCAGCCTGGGTATCGCGGTGGTGGGCGAGGTGCCCGCCGGTTTGCCGGGGTTGAGCCTGCCCGTGCGGCTGGAAGGCGTGGACAGCATCCTGCTGGGCGCGGCCGGCGTGCTGGTGGTCAGTTTTTCCAGCGGCATCGTCACCGCGCGCAGCTTCGCGGCGCGCACGGGCGAACACGTCGACCCCAACCGCGAACTGGTGGGATTCGGCGCGGCCAATGTGGCGGCGGGCCTGTTCCAGGGTTTTGTCGTGACGGGCGCGGACTCGCGTACCGCGGTGGGGCTGGTGGCGGGCGGTTCGTCGCCGCTGGTCAGCGTCAGCGCGGCGCTTGCGCTGGCGATCGTGGTGGGCCTGCTGAGCGCGCCGTTGTACTGGCTGCCGCAGGCCGTGCTGTCGGCCATCTTGCTGCTGGCGGCGGCCAGCCTGTTCGACGCCAAGGCCTTCATGCGCCTGGCCCGCATTTCGCGCGTCGAATTGGCGTTCGGTATCCTGGCCGCAGGCGGCGTGGTGGGTTTCGGCGTGCTGCAGGGCGTGGCCGTGTCGGTGGGCGCGACCTTGCTGTACGCGATGTACGTGTCGGGCAATCCGCGCGATGCGCTGCTGGGCCGGTTGCCGGGCGAATCGGTGCTGGGCAAGCTGCACCTGAACCCCGACGCGCAACCGGTGCCGGGCATCGTCGTCTGGCTATTCGAATCGTCGGTCTGGTTCTTCAACGCCGACGCCTTTCGCCGCCGGGCGCGCGAGGTCATGGAACAAGCGTCGGACGTGCAATGGTTCGTGCTGGACGCCGAAGCGATGACACAGGCGGACGCGGATGCCGTCGAGGCGCTGTACGAACTGAAGCGCGAACTGGACGACCGCAACATCACGCTGCTGGTCGCGGGCGGTCACGGGCAGTTCCGCATGGCGCTTGAGCGCTCGGGGCTGGTCAAGAAGATCGGCCGCGACAAGATCTTCGGCAGCCCCGAACAGGCGGTGGAAGCCGTCGAGCGCTGGCGCCAGGGGGCGCCGGCCACCCTGGCCTAGACCGCTGGCGCCGTCAGGCGCCTTGCGCACGCCCCGACCGATAAGGTCAATCGATGATGTGATAGCCGCCGTCGATATACAGCGTCTGCCCGGTCATGCGCCGCGCGGCGTCGGTGGCCAGCCAGGCGGTGGCTTCACCCACGTCGTCGATCGACACCAGGCTGCGCGCGGGCGCCTTCGATTGGGCGCGGTCCAGCAGGGCATCGAATTCGGCGATGCCGGAGGCTGCCCGCGTTTTCAAGGGGCCGGGCGATATCGCGTGCACGCGGATGCCTTGCGGGCCCAGTTCCGCAGCCAGATAGCGGGTGGCGGATTCCAGCGCGGCCTTGACCGGCCCCATCATGTTGTAGTGCTCCACGACCATCTGCGAGCCGTAATAGCTCATGCAGAAGAGGGCGCCACCATTGGCCATCAGCGGCTCGGCAAGTTTCGCCATGCGGATGAACGACCAGCAGGACACGTCCATCGCCTGCAAGAACCCCTCGCGAGAGCAGTCCGTCACGCGGCCGCGCAGATCGTCGCGCGGCGCGAAAGCGATCGAGTGCAGCACGAAGTCCAGCCCGCCCCATGCGTCCGTGATACGGCCGAACACGGCTTCGAGTTCACCGTCGTTCAGCAGGTTCAAGGGCATCAGCAGCGACGCGTCCACTTGCCGAGCCAACGGCTCCACATGCGGCAGCGCCTTGTCGTTCAGGTAGGTCACGGCCAGTTCGGCGCCCATGGCGCGGAACGCCTTGGCGCATCCCCAGGCGATGGGGTCCGCGTTGGCGATGCCCGTGACCAGGCCGCGCTTGCCGGCCAGCGGAAGGTGCGCGCTCATCGTTGCCGCACCAGGGCCAGCGTGTGCTGGGCGATGATCAGTTCTTCGTTCGTGCGGATCACATACACGCCGATGCGGCTGTCGTCGCTGGAGATGCGCGGCCCGTGGTGGGAGTTGCGTTCGGGGTCCAGCTTGATGCCCAGCCAGCCCCAATGGTCGGCCACTGCCTGGCGGATCTGGGCCGAATTTTCGCCCACGCCGGCGGTGAAGACGATGCCGTCGATGCCATTCATGGCGCAGCCCATGCCGATCATGCCTTCGGCCACGCGCCAGGCGAAATACTTCAGCGCCAGTTGGGCCGACGGCGCGTCGCTGGCCAGCAGTTCGCGCATGTCGTTGCTGACGCCCGACAGGCCTTTCATGCCGCAGTCGTGATAGAGCAGGTGTTCGATCTGGTCGTGGTCCATGCCGCGTTCCATCATCCACAGCACCACGCCCGCGTCCAGCCGGCCGGGCCGCGTACCCATGGGCAGGCCTTCCAGCGCGGTAAAGCCCATGGTGCTGTCCACGCTCTTGCCTTCGGACATGGCGCAGGCGGAAACGCCCGAGCCGAGGTGCGCGGCGATGACCTTGCCCATCGCGAGTTCCGGCAGGGCCTGGCGCAGCCGCTGCGCGATGTACTCGTAGGACAGGCCGTGGAAGCCGTAGCGGCGAACGCCTTCCTGATACAGCGATTCGGGCAGCGCGTAGCGGTCGGCCACGTCGGAATGGCTGCGGTGGAACGCGGTGTCGAAGCAGGCGACCTGCGGAATCCATGGCCGGCGTTCGCGGATGACGCGGATGGGCGCCAGGTTGTTGGGCTGGTGCAGCGGCGCCAGCGGGGTAAAGGTGTCCAGCTTGGCCAGAATGGCGTCGTCGATCAGGACGGGTTCGGACAGGTCGGGGCCGCCGTGCACGACGCGGTGCCCCACCGCCAGCGGCGCGCCGCCCAGGTGTCCGCTCAGCCAGGTGCCGACGACCTCCTGCGCGTTGCGCACGTCGGGCGCGTGGCTGGGCGCGATGTCGCGTTCCACCAGAGTCTGGCCCGCGGCGTCGCGCACGCGCAGTTTCGGATGCGACGTGCCGATGCCTTCAAGCTGGCCGCCCAGGCGCGGCGCCAGCTCCTGATTGCCGTCGATGTCGTACAGGTAGAACTTGATGCTGGAACTGCCGGCGTTGATGACGAGGATGGTGTCGCTCATGGCTCTGGGATCCGGTCGTGTCGGGACGCGCGTCACGCCAGCGGGCGGGCCGCCAGCTGGCTCAGGTGGTGGGCGTAGATGGCCGCCACCGCGCAGGACGCCAGCCGCGAACGCGGGCTGTCGGCGCGGCTGGTCAGGATGATGGGCACGCGGGCGCCCAGCACGATGCCTGCCGCCTCCGCATTGGCCAGGAAGGTGAGGTTCTTGGCTAGCATGTTGCCGGCCTCCAGGTCGGGCACGACAAGCACCTGGGCCACGCCGGCCACCGGGGACCGGATGCCCTTGATGCGGGCGGCGTCCGGGCTGATCGCGTTGTCCAGCGCCAGCGGGCCGTCCAGCAGGCCGCCGGCGATCTGGCCGCGGTCGGCCATCTTGCACAGCGCGGCGGCTTCGATGGTGCTGGGGATGTTGGGCGTGACCTGCTCGACGGCCGACAGGATCGCCACGCGCGGTTCGCCCAGGCCCAGGCCGTGATGCAGGTCGATCACGTTGCGGATGATGTCCGCCTTGGTTTCCAGGTCGGGGAAGATGTTGATGGCCGCATCGGTGATGAAAAGCGGCTCGGCGTAGGTAGGCACTTCCATGATGAACACATGGCTGATGCGTCGGCCGCTGCGCAGGCCGGTCGTGCGCGCGACCACTTCGTGCATCAATTCATCGGTGTGCAGGCTGCCCTTCATCAGCAGGGTGGCCTCGCCGTTGCGCACCATCGCCACGGCGGTTTCGGCGGCCGCATGGCTGTGCGGCACGTCCACGATGCGGGCGTCGCCCAGGTTCAGGTTGAACTGGGCGGCCGTGTCGCGGATCTTCTTTTCCGGGCCCACCAGGATGGGATGCAGCAGCCCCAGGTCGCGTGCTTCCAGCGCGGCCGACAGCGAGGGCTCGTCGCACGGATGGGCGATGGCGCAGAAGGCCGGTTCCAGCGTCTGGGCGCGGGCGATGAGCTTGTCGTAATGCGTGGAAGTGGGCAGGGTCATGCGGTCTTGGCCTTGGCGGATTGACGGGCTGCGGTCTTGGTGGCACGTTTCGCAGGGGATGCCGTGGCGGTCTTGGCCGCGGCCTTGGTGGCAGTCTTTGTGGCAGACCCCGTGGCAGACCCCGCGGCGGCTTTAGCAGCGGTCTTAGTGGCGCTCTTGGTGGCGGTTTTAGCCACGGTCGTCGTCGCCGGCTTGCTTGCCGATTTGGCCGTCCGCTTTGGCGGGGCCTTGGCGGCAGCCTTCGGCGCAGCGTCTTCGGCCACCTCCGCTGCCGCCGATTGGGCTGCGGCAGGGTGTGGCTGGGCCTTCTTGGCGGGGACGTCAGCGGCGGCCTTGACCAGTTTCAAGGCCGGCACGGAAGGCGCGGGGACGACGGACGGCGCTGGCAGTTTGGCCGGTGCCGACGCTGGATTGCGCTTCTGCGCGCGGCGCTCTGCCGCCACGAAGATGCGTTCCATCTCGTCCAGGCTTTGGCGGGCGGCCGGGCTGAGCGGTTCGGCCGCTTCCAGCACGCGCTTCATCGTTTCCAGCGCGTCGCGGATCGCCGGGGCCGGCGAGTCTTCCAGCAGGTGCGGCATGGCCAGCAGGGCGGCGTCCGAATCCAGCGTCAGGATCAGGGCCTGATCGCGGGTCAGGTCCTTGAACTCCTGCAAGGTCAACGCGTTGTCGGATTCGGCGCGCATCTTGCGGATCAGCGCAAAGCTACGCTCGTCCAGGCCGCCTTCAGCGCCGGACACATACAGCAGCATGCGGATGGCGGCCACGCGCAAACCGCCTTCCTGCACCATCGAACGCAGTTCGGCGGCGCGGTCTTCCATGAAGCGGCGGTGTTCGGGCGAAACGCCCGGATGCTTGCGCGGCGGGCCGGATTTGGCGCCCAGGCCGGCCAGGTCCTGCACCAGCGGCGAACCGTAGACGCCCATGAACGTGCGTTCGTCGGCCGAGTCGCGCAGTTCCTGCCAGATGTTCAGGCTGGTCTCGACCCAGTTCGAGAACATCTCCTGCGCCATCAGGAAAGGATTGGAAGGCGAGATCGGCTGGCGCTGTTCGCGCACCTGCTCGGCGATCTTGGCGATGGGCGCGATGACCGGGTTGCGGTCCGAAATCAGTTCATAGGGCAGGCGCAGCGGATGCAGGCGCTGGCTCCATTCCGCGAACTGCGGAGTCACCATCGCGCGCAGCCACGGCTGCATGAAGCTGCGGTACATGCCCAGGTTGATGTCCGAGATGCGGGCCACGGCGGCGAAGCGGCGGTCGTCCTCTTCCTTGCGGTCGACGATGGCGCGCACGTCGTCCAGCTTGCGCTGTTCGAACGACAGCACGTAGTTGCCGAAAGCCAGATCCGCGTTGGGGGTGTCGGGCGTCTTGTCGACGATCTCGGCCTCGTAGATGCCCGGGGGCAGCACGTCGATCATGTCGATGTTCGACGTGAACTCCTGGTGTTCTTTGCGGGCCACGCTGCCGGACACGAAAATGCCCAGGTGGCCGATGCTTTCGTGCACGGCGTAGACGATCGTCTGGCCGTGCGCCAGCACTTCGGCTTCGTTCTGGTACAGGTCGGGGATCCAGCCCAGCGCCTGCGGCGGCGGCGTGATGTTGTCGCCCTTCGAGCAGAACACCACGATCGGCGACCGGATGTTGCGCAGGTCGATGCGGATGCCGTCGGAGGTCACGAGCCCCGCCGTGGCCAGCCGGTTCCCCACGAACAGGTTGTCCACGATGTACTGGATTTCGGGGCCGTTCAGGAACACATGGCCGCCCCACCATTTCTCGAAGCTCAGGTAGCGGTCGGCTTCGGTGTCCACCTTGGAGTACAGGTTGTACTGCTTGGACCACAAGGTGTTGGCGGGATTCAGGTTTTCGAAGTTCTGCACCAGCCAGGCGCCGTCGAATTTGCCGTTGCCCAGGTCGCTGGTCATCGCCGTGAGCCAGCTGCCGCCCAGCAGGCCACCGGCATAGCGCATCGGATTCATGCCGCGCCAGCCTGCCCAATAGGACAGCGGGGCGCCTGCCACGATGATGGGACCGAACAATTCAGGGCGGATGGCGGCGGTCATCATGATCTGCCAGCCTGCCTGGCAGTTGGCCACCACGACCGGCTTGCCCTCCGCGTCGGGGTGCCGCGCGATGATCTCTTCCAGGAAGCGCGCTTCGGCCATCATCACGTCTTCGACGGTCTGCTCGGGCACGGGCTGGGGCAGGAAGGTCGCGAAGTAGCAGGGATGGCCGGCGCGCACCGCTACGCCGATTTCGCTTTCGGGCTTGAAGCCGCCGATGCCCGGGCCATGGCCCGCGCGCGGGTCGACCACCAGGAAGGGGCGCTTGATCGGATCGGTTTCCACGTCTGCCGGCGGCTTGATGCGCAACAGCCCGTAGTTCACGGGGCGCGGCAATTCGCGGCCATCCAGGACCAGCTCGAATTCCATGCTGAGCACGTTGGGCGCGCGCTTGGCCATGTGTTCGTGGTACTGGTTGCCGCGCTGGCGCAGCACGTCTGCGTAGAGCACGCCTCGCTGCCAGGCATCCACGGCATATTCGTAGGCGGCCGTCCAGGGGTTGAAGAAGGACGGGGTGGGGACGCGATCGTTGCCGGATCCGGCCATGGCGATCTCCTGTAAGTTGCTCCCGACGGCGGAAGGCCGCCGGGCCGATCCCGAGTGGAACCGGCCGAGTTGACCTCCCCATTACACCGCATCGAATGCTGCATCGCAACATGAAAGGGGTTGATGCCGGTCAAATTAGGGGCTAACTGTCCCTTCTTTCAGCTTTGTTGCCAATCTTGCAAGAACGTTGCGTGGCGGCAGGCGTCAATTCGCGCGGTGGCAGACGGCTTCCACGCGGCTCCGGACGAGTCAGGCGCGCGCCGCGGCGTTGTGCTCCAGCCATTTCTGGACAGAGGGCCGTTGCCATTGGACGTCGGCGTAGGCGCGCAGCGGGTCGGGCAGGTCGTCCAGGGCCAGGCGTTTGAGCATGACCGCCAGGTCCAGGTCGGCGATGCACCATTCGTCGAACAAGGACGTCTGGTCTACCCCGATCAGGTAGCTGGCCACCTGGATCAGCTTGGCCGAGGCGGCGTGCGCGGCGTCGGACAGCGGCTGGCCAGCGGCGCCGTAGAACACCGTTTCGGTGGGGCGTTCCTGGCGCAGCGCAGCCAGGTCGCTGCGCAGCCAGGCCTGCAACTGGCGGGCGCGGGCGCGTTCGCGCGGGCCCTGGGGATACAGCGCGGCATGCCCGGGCGCGGGAAACACGTCCTCCAGGTATTCGGCAATGACGCTGGATTCGGTCAGGTTGAAGCCGTCGTGCGTCAGCGCCGGCACGCGCGCCGTCAGCGCACGGCACAGGTACGGCTGCATCCGCTGCTCGCCCGCTTCCAGATCGATCGGGCGCACCTCGAAGGGCAATTTCTTCTCAGTCAGCGCCACATAGGCCGACATGGCGTAAGGGCTGAGAAACAGGGAATCGACGTAAAGCGTAATCGGGGCGCCCAAATCTTGTCTCCGGTCAGGCGGGGTCGCGGTTGTCGGTGCGGAACCGGCGGGTGGCGCGGCGTCGCATGGATCGCAAAGCGTAACGCAATTGCAATTTTGCGTGTCGCGCCGGCGCGTCAGTCGACGATGAAGAGCTTGGCGCCCGTGGTCGTGGACGAGCGGTGCGGCTCGGCCTGGTCGGCCACCTGATAGCTCATGCCCGGGGTCAGGACGAACTGCCGGCCGTCTTCCAGCTCGGTGTGCAGTTCGCCCTCCAGGCAGAACAGGATGTGACCCTTGCTGCACCAGTGGTCGGCCAGGTAGCCGGCGGTGTATTCCACCATGCGGACCCGCAGATCGCCGAATTGGCGGGTGCGCCAGTAGGCCATGCCGGTGTCGCCAGCGTGTTCGGTACGTTCCACCTCGGACCAGTCCGTGGTGCCGAAGGGGATGTTGCTCATCTTCATCGTGAATCCTGCGGTGGAGGCCGGGCGGCGGTTTCAGGGAGGACCGTCCGGAAAAAATCAGATACTACGCCAATCAGGCTACCAGTTTCTTTTGCCAGAACATCGCGCGGCCGGTGGTGTCGTCCAGCGCATAGCCCTCGAAGCCCAGTTTGCGGTACAGCCCCTGGGCCACGTCGTTGCCTTCCAGCACCTCCAGCGTGATCTTGCAGCAGCCCATCTGGCGGGCTCGCTCTTCCAGCGCGTTCAGCAGCTGTTTGCCGACCCCCTGGCCCTGGAATCGGGGCGACACGCCCAGGTCATGCAGGTTGATCAGCGGCCGGCAGGCAAAGGTGGAGAAGCCTTCCAGGTAGATCGCCACGCCGGCGGGCTGCCCATCGACGCGGGCCAACAGGGCATGGGCGGTCGGACGGCGGGCCAGTTCGGCGATCAGGTTTTGCTGCGCGAAGGCGGGCAGGGGCGAATTGCCGCCCATGGGGCCGCTGGCGTATTCGTTCAGCATGGCCAACACCTGGCGGCCGTGTTCCGGGTGGGAGAAGTCGACGTCAATGATTTCCAGCACGATCGGTTTCCTGTGGATGGATCCGGGCCGGCGCAGCTGCCGACCACGCCCCGGAAAGGGGCAGCCGATCATTATGCACGCTTGCCGCCGCCTGATATTGCGCATTGAAAAATCGGTCCGTAACCCCTATCTTCTTGATATTCAAGGCCGGATGCGGCTCCGCCCGACGCGGCCGAAACCTTTAAGGTGAGCTGGAACATGGAGTTCAAGGACTACTACAGCACGCTTGGCGTGGAGCACGGCGCCACCGAAGACGAGATCCGGCGCGCGTACCGGAAACTTGCCCGCAAATACCATCCCGACGTCAGCAAGGAAAGCGACGCCGAGGCCCGCATGCGCGACGTCAACGAAGCCTATGACGTCTTGCGAGACAAGGAAAAGCGCCAGGCCTATGACAATCTTGCGGCCGGCGTGTCGTCGGACGGCGGGTTCCAGCCGCCGCCCGGGTGGGACGAAGGCTTTGAATTTCACCGCGGCGCGGCGCCCGGCGACGAGGCGCAGTTCAGCGAATTCTTTTCATCGCTGTTCGGCGGCCGGGGCCAGCGGGGCGGCGCGCGCCAGCAGGAATTCCGCGCGCGCGGCGACGACCACCACGCCGCCATCGAGGTGGACCTGGAAGACGCGCTCAAGGGCGCGACGCGCGACATCAGCCTGAGGTCCATGGAAATGGACGGCCAGGGCCATCCCCAGATGAAGACCCGCACGCTCAGCGTGCGTATTCCTCCAGGCGTGCGCGAAGGCCAGTTCATCCGTCTGGCGGGGCAGGGCATGCCCGGCTACGGCG
This sequence comes from Achromobacter sp. Bel, assembly GCF_012928505.1. GTDB lineage: Bacteria > Pseudomonadota > Gammaproteobacteria > Burkholderiales > Burkholderiaceae_B > Achromobacter. The sequence goes on from NZ_JABBJN010000044.1 coordinate 20,476, forward strand.
GCGGCGAAAATGGCGACCTGTACCTGGAAGTGCGCTTCAAGCCGCACCCGCGCTACCGGGCGGAAGGGCGTGATCTTTACATGACGCTGCCCGTCGCCCCATGGGAGGCCGCGCTGGGTGCGCAGGTGGATACGCCCACGCCCGGTGGCACGGTTGAAGTGTCGATCCCGGCGGGTTCCGGCAATGGGCGCAAGCTGCGGCTGCGCGGCCGCGGCATACCCGGCGATCCGCCGGGGGACCTGTACCTGGTGCTGGACCTGGTGCTGCCGCCGGCCGACAGCGAGGCTGCGCGCGCGGCCTACCGCAAGCTGCAGCAAGACGTGCCTTTCAACCCGCGGCGCCACTTGGGGGTCTGACCATGAAGAAGCTTGTCATCACCAGCGCCACCGTCGTGGGAAAATCGCAGCCGCTCAGCGCGGACGACCTGGCCCGTGCTTGCGGCGCGGAAGTGGAATGGGTCGCCCAACTGGTCGAAGTCGGCATCGTCAACGCCAGCGGTGGACAGCCCGCGGACTGGTGCTTCTACAGCGTCGACCTGCAGCGCGCGTTGCACGCGCGCCGGCTGGAGCACGATTTCGGCGCCAGCCTGGACGCCGTGGCGCTGATCCTGGACCTGAGCCAGGAGGTGCGGCGCCTGAAAGCGCATCTGCGGGCGCTGGGCGTGCCGGAACAATGACAAGACGCCCCTGGCCGGCCTTGCGGGATGGGTAAACTACGCGCTTGCCTTGCCACAACAAACAAGCGAAAAGCACCGTGGAGACGTCTCCCAGCCCCGTGCACGCCCTGGCGGGCAGCGCGCGCATCGACGGCCTGAAATCCTGCCTGCCGGTCATGATCGGCTACTTCCCCGTGGCGGTGACGTTCGGGATCGCTGGCGTCGCGGCCGGTTTGACCCCGCTGCAGGTGATCCTGATTTCCGTGTTCGTCTACGCCGGCGCCAGCCAGTTCCTGCTGCTGGCGTCGATCAAGGCCGGCACGCCTTGGCTATGGGTGGTGGCGCTGTGCTCGCTGTTGAACGCCCGCCATCTGCTGTACGGGCCCTTGCTGTCCCGTTTCCTGCCGACGGCCCTGCGCGACCGCCTGAAGGTCGCCTTCCTGCTGACCGATGAAGTCTTTGCCACCGCCTTCAGCCGCCTGCAAGGCGTGCCGCCCCCGCGTCGCCAAGGCTGGATGATCGCGCTGGGGCTGGGCGCGTGGCTGACCTGGATCGCCGGGACCGCCGTGGGCGTCTATGCCGGCGACGGGCTGGAGCGCCATTACCCCATGCTGTCCCAGGTGATGCGGTTCGCGTTGCCGGCGTTGTTCATGGCGCTGGTGTGCCAGAGCGCCAAGCGCGGCATGGGCCTGCCGGTCATCGCCGCGGTGGCGGGGGCAGGTGCGGTGGCGGCGATGGGCCACACCAGTCTGGCCATCCTGATCGGCGCCGTCATCGGCTGCGCCGCCTATCGCCTGAAGAGGTCCGCATGAACGCCGAAGGGCTGGGATTTTGGGGCGCGGTGATCGCGATGGCCGTGATTACCTACCTGACGCGCGCGCTGCCCTTCATGCTGTCCGAACGCAGCCGGCTGCTGCGGCACCTGTCGCGCGAAGGCTCGGCGCTGGCCGCGTTGGGCCCCAGCCTGCTGGCGGGCATCGCGGCGGCCGTCATCGTGCCGGACCTGTTGGACGCGGGAGCGCAGGCTGCCCGCATCGCCCCTTACGTGGGCGGGCTGGTCGTCACGGGCGTGGCCGCCCGGATGGTTCGCAATACCGGCGTGGCCGTGCTGCTGGGCATGGCGGGATACGGGGTGTTGCTGGCCTTGGCGGGCTGAGTCCGCGCAGGCAAAATGATCGGACTCCCAAGGAGGCCGATCATGCTTACGCTCTACCATGCGCCGCGCTCGCGGTCGTTCAGGGTCCTGTGGTTGCTTGAGGAACTGGGCGTGCCGTACGACACCGAAATGGTGTCCATCCGCGGCACCGACAGCGCGGGCCACATGCCTGCGGACTACATCGACATCCACCCGCACCGCAAGGTGCCGGCGCTGGTGCACGACGGGGTGCCGGTGTTTGAAACCCCCGCCATCGCGCTGTATCTCACGGACCTGTTCCCGGAAAAAGGGCTCGGTCCGTTGGTGGGCGACGCCGACCGCGGCCCTTATCTGACCTGGCTTGCCTACTCCACGGGCGTGTTCGAACCCGCCATGGTCGAACGCGCGTTCAAGCGGCCCCACGAAGGGGGCGCCCCAGGCTGGGGGTCGGCCGACGAGGTCGAACAGGTGTTGAGCCGCGTGCTGCAGGCGCGGCCCTATTTTCTGGGCAGCCGCTTTTCGGCGGTGGATATCGTGCTGGGCGGAACCCTGCAGTACATGATGCAGGTGAAGGTGGTTCCGGAGTCGCCGGTGTTCAGTGCCTATGTCGAGCGGCTGGGCGATCGGCCGGCGATGCACCGCGCGCTGCAGCGGGACGGGGACATCGAAGCGGACTGATGCGCCTGCGCGGCGCCGGGCGCGGGCCTAGCCCTGGATGCGTTCGCGCAGGTCCGCCTGCCATTGGGCCGGTCGGCCCAGGTAGCGGCTGGGCTCCAGCAGCGTATAGGTGCCCTTGAATTCCAGCGCCAGCGTTGGAAAGCCCGTGCCCCCGACCCGGGCCAGCAGCTTGCGGCTCTCGGCGATGTAGGCGGCGGTCGGCGCGCCTTGCGCGGCCGCGTAGGCGGCGTCGAAGGCGTCCCCGTCCAGCCCGATCTCGCGGGCCAGCGTCTTGATCACGTCAGGGTCGGCAATGCGCAGGCCCTGCACATAGTGCGCGCGCTGCAGGCGCTTGAGCAGGTCCAGCCCCCGGCCGGCCAAGGCGTCGGCCGCCAGGATGGCGGTGGTTGGCGGTTCGGAATCGAACACCGCACCCGTGTCGCGCAGCAGGCCGTCAAAGTAGTCCTTGCCGAAGATCTGGCCGGTCATGCCGGCGATGCGTTCGTCGTGCGGCATGACGTAACGGCGCAGCGCGTCGGTGACGGGCTGGCGGTTGCTGCCCGTCATCATGCCGCCGCCATGGGCGGCCACGGTCAGGCCCGCGATGCCGCGGGCGGCGTCCACCAGTGGCGCGGCGCCATAGCACCAGCCGCAAAGCGGATCGAAAATGTAATGCAGGGTGGGGGTCTGAGTCGCCATGGCGTCATGGTAGACGCGGGCCGGGGCGGAAAACAGCCTGGCGCGGTAGCCAGAGTGTTGCGCGGGCCGTGCAGATCGCCTGCACGGCCCGCAAGGCGGATCCGGATCAGCCGGTGATCTGCACGCCGATCCAGAACAGGCCGGCCGCCAGCGCCATCGAGGCCGGCAGGGTCAGCACCCAGGCCAGCAGGATGTTGCGCACCGTGTTGCCTTGCAAGCCGGTTTTGTTGGCAATCATCGTGCCGGCCACGCCGGACGACAGCACGTGGGTGGTGGACACCGGCAGGCTGAATACGTTGGCCAGGCCGATCGCGGCCACTGCGGTCACCTGCGCCGACATGCCCTGGGCGTACGTCATGCCCTGCTTGCCGATCTTTTCGCCCACCGTCAGCACCACGCGGCGCCACCCGACCATGGTGCCCGCGCCCAGCGCCAGCGCGACGGCCACGATCACCCAGAAGGGCGCGTATTCGGTCGTGGCGGTCAAGTCGGCGCGCAGGCGTTGCAGGTCGGCGCGTTCGCGGGCAGGCAGCCCTTCGATACGGGAGACCTTCTTGGCCGTATCGTCCAGGCACAACAGGTAGCGGCGCACGTCGATGCGCTTCTCGGCGGACAGGTCGGCGTAGTTGCTGACGCCGGCCAGGTCGGCCTGCAGCGCCGCGATGGTCGGCATGGTCAGTTCCGGATCGCAGCGGAAATTGCGCGGCAGTTCGGTGGTCGCGTCCGAGCGCTTGAGCGCCAGGAAGTCGCCCAGCATGGCTTCGTTGCGCTGGTAGAACACGCTCAGGTGGTTCGCCGCGTCGCGGGTGCGTTCGATCTGATAGGTGGTGCTGGTTGTGTCCAGCACGAAATTGGCCGGCACGATGCCGATCAGCACCAGCATGATCAGGCCGATGCCCTTCTGGCCGTCATTGGACCCGTGCACGAAGCTCACGCCCATGGCCGACAGCACCAGCACCAGGCGGTTCCAGAACGGCGGGTGCTTCTTGTTGTCGATGGCGCGGCGCTGATCGGGCGTCTTGTGCATCTTCGACAGCGGCAGCCAGCGCTTGAGCAGCAGCAGCAAGCCGCCCGCCACCAGGAATCCCGCGACCGGCGAGGCCACGAGCGACAGGCCGATATCGATGGCCTTGCCCCAGTTGACGCCATCGGCCAGCGGCAGGTCGGTGATCAGCGCATTGGCCAGGCCCACGCCCAGGATCGAGCCGATCAGGGTGTGCGAGCTGGACGCGGGGATGCCGAAGTACCAAGTGCCCAGGTTCCAGGCGATGGCGGCCGCCAGCATGGCGAACACCATGGCCAGCCCGCGGCCGGTGTCCACGTTGATCAGCAGTTCCACGGGCAGCAGGTGGACGATCGCGTAGGCCACGCCCACGCCGCCCAGCAGCACGCCAAGGAAGTTGAATATGCCCGACAGCACCACCGCCAGATGGGGCGGCATGGCTTTGGTGTAGATGACCGTCGCCACGGCGTTTGCCGTGTCGTGGAAGCCGTTGATGAATTCGAAGGCCAGGACGAATGTCAGGGCCAGCACAAGACTGAGGCCAACCCAGAGATCTAGGCCGTGGAATAGGTCGAACATGGAGGCGGGGGGCGAGGTTCCGGCGAGAGGAGCCGATTATTGCAGATTTGTGACCTGACCCTGGTTGCGTCGAAAAACCACTGCCGCCTTCCCCGTCACGCCGGGGGCCTCAGAATTTCGAGTACTGGAACTCGATTTCCATCGGTTTGCCCAGATTGGCCGCGGTATCGGCCTGGATCAGCATCACGGCCACGATGCCCAGGTACAGCAGGCAGAGCCAAAGGGTTCTTTTCATTTCCGGCCGCCGCTCAGGGTCTGAAGACTTCGGCGATTTTCTGGTTGACGCGCAGCCACCCCAGTTCGCCCAGGTGCTGCACGTCGCGCAGCATGCCGATTTCGAAGGGCGCGCCGTACATGTCCATGCAGGTCATGGCGTAGCGCTGGCACAGCGCCGCGACGTCGCGCTGGATGGGTTCGAAGCGGGCCAGATCCTTGAACACCATCGGATGCAGGGGCTGCATCACGAACAGGGCGCGCGTCCCATGCTGATGCAGCAGCGCCATCAGGGCGGTCAGCTCCCGCAGTTCGTCGCGGCCGGTCAAGGGCTGCGGCTGATAGGCGGTCTTGCCGCCTTCGGGGATGGTGCGCAGGTATTTGTTGAAGAATTCGTCCCGCACCGCGTAGCGGTTGCCGCTCATCTGGCTCTGCTCGGCGTCCTGGGCCTGGCTGGCCAGCGCATCCCAGTCCACCACCCGGGCGGCGGCGGCCGGACCTTCGCGTTCCGGCTCAGGCGCCGGCGCGGCATAGGCGGGGGCCCAAAGGTCGACCAGACGCTGGCGGAACACGTAGGCCTGTTCCTCCAGCATGGACCACGCCACCGCGGCGTCGCCCTTGTCGCGCAGCCAGCGCGCCAGTTCCGCCCGGCCTTCGGGTTGCGTCACCAGGCGGGGCAGCAGCGGGTTGGCGTGCTCCTTGAATTCGTCCGCGCCCAGCCCGCCATCGCCGTCGAACCACCCGGGCGACAGCATCACGACCACCCGCGAGGCCGGCGACAGGTCGTCGGCCAGCGCGGCCAGCACCAATTGCATGCCCAGCGACTGGAAGCCTGAATGGCCATAGGCCAGCACGGGCATTTGCAGCTCATCGGCCAGATAGCGGTAGGGCACGAAGCGCAGGTCGTTGCTGGTGAGCTCGGAAGACCCCAGGATCACCAGGCGGTCCCCCGTGCGCAGCGCCTGGCTCATCCTGGACAGATTGCGCGTCTGTTCCTGTAGCGTATTGCCCAGGTTCGGGATGTAGATGCCCGGGGCCGCCGTGGGCACGGGCCCGGTTTTCAGCGCCAGCGAGTGCCAGGCCCATCCGCCGCAAGCGGCGGCGGCGGACAGGGCCAGCGCCGCGGCCAGCGCGTGCTGCCGTAAAGTGCGTTTGAACATGGATGGGGGCTGACGGCGTGGCGGCGGAAAATTGGAATCGATTTTGTTAGCGGATGTTATCCAGCGCGGATGACGGGAACAAGCGCGGGAAACGGGGGCCAGGGCCGATTCGCTTTTTTGCCACAGCGTGTGGCGTCCCGTCGCGGCGCCCGGCGTGCTTGTCCCAGGGAAAGAATGCGATAGCATCGACATCGCGCGGTTCTTCTGGATTTCCAGGATTGACCGCGCCGTGCGCCACTCGCCGTGCGCCGCCTTGCGGCGCCGATCCCGCTTTTTTCCCACTTATACGACGCTGCCGCCCATGACCGCCACGACCCGAATCACCCGCCGCCACCCCGACGACCTGATCATCGGCCTGGTGTCCGTTTCCGACCGCGCCTCTTCGGGCACCTACCAGGACCAGGGCCTGCCCGCGCTGCGCGAATGGCTGGGGTCCGCGCTGGCATCCCCCTGGCAGGCGGTGGACCGCCTGATTCCGGACGAACCTGCCCGAATTTCCGAAACGCTGATCGAACTGGTGGATATCTGCGGGTGCGACCTGGTGCTGACCACCGGCGGCACCGGCCCGGCCCGGCGCGACGTCACTCCCGAGGCCACGCTGGCCGTCGCCACCAAGGAAATGCCCGGCTTCGGCGAGCAGATGCGCCAGATCAGCCTGCGCTTCGTGCCCACCGCGATCCTGTCGCGACAGGTCGCCGTCATCCGCGAAACCCCGTCCCACGCCGCCTTGATCGTGAACCTTCCCGGCCAGCCGAAGTCCATACGCGAGACGCTGGAAGGTTTGAGGGGCGAAGACGGCGCGGTGCAGGTGCCGGGCATCTTCGCCGCCATTCCTTATTGCATCGACCTGATCGGCGGCCCGTACGCGCAAACGCGGGTAGACGTCATCGACGCGTTCCGCCCCAAGTCGGCGCGCCGCGCGGTGCCGTCCTGAGCCGCAGCCGCGCAATAGCGCGGCTGATCGCTGCGTTATAGTTTCTGCCGCCCCCTTTTCACCCCTCCTGCTTGAGAGTCTTACCGTCATGAAGGTTCGTTTTGCCCTGTCCCTTACCGTCCTGGCCGCGTTGACGGCCTGCGCCAATGTCAAAGACGTGCGCCAGCGCGATCCGGTCTTCTATGGCGCGACCCAGCGCACGGCAGAGGACTACACCCGGTGCGTGGCCGATGCCTGGAAGAATCAGGGCGTCAATTTCAAGCAGAACACCGTGCGCAACGGCTTTGAGCTGGTGCAGGAAGACAGCCTGGGCGTTGAAGCCGTGCTGACGACCACGACCTGGAAGGGCAAGACCGAAACCCGCCTGTCCACGCGCATCGCCCGCCGCGACCAAAGCATTATCGAGCCCGCGAACTTGTGCCTGTAAGCTCCATGTTCAATCGCCGCGAGGTACTGCGTGCGGGGTTGGCCGCCGCCGCCATCGGTGTCGGGCTGCCCGTGCGAGCGCAAGCGCAGCAAGGCTTTATTTCGCGCAAACTCAACGCGCCGGTGCCCGGCGGCGTGGCCGTCCTGGCGCTGGGCGACGCCGACCGCGCACCCGAGGTGAGCTTCCTGGACCGGCGCGTGCTGGTCGTGCGCGAAGAGGGCAAGCAGTGGATCGCCGTGGTCGGCATTCCGCTCAGCGTGAAGCCCGGCGAGCAGCAGGTGGTGGTCAGCGATGCCCGCGGCCAGCGCAAGCTGCCATTCAAAGTGGGCGCCAAGGAATACGTGGCGCAGCACATCACGCTGAAGAACCCGCGGCAGGTCGATCCCAATCCGGACGATATGAAACGCATCGAGCGTGAGATGGCCGAGCAAAGCGCGGCCAACCGGACGTATCGCGCTGGGGTCACGCCCAGCAACCTGCTGCTCGACCGTCCGGTCAACGGTGGCCGCCTGTCCAGCCCGTTTGGCCTGCGGCGCTTTTTCAACGGACAGGAACGCAACCCGCACTCGGGGCTGGACTTCGCCGTGCCCGCCGGGACGCCGATCAAGTCGCCCGCAGCGGGCGTGGTCGTGCTGGTGGGGGATTATTTCTTCAACGGCAAGACAGTCTTTGTCGACCACGGGCAGGGCTTTGTGAGCATGTTCTGCCACATGTCGGCCATTGACGTGAAGGTCGGCGACGACGTGCCGCGCGGCGCTGTGGTGGGGAAGGTGGGGGCGACGGGCCGGGCGACCGGTCCGCATCTGCACTGGAACGTCAGCCTGAACGATGCGCGGGTCGATCCCGCAATCTTCATCGGGGCGTTCAAGCCCTGACGTTTCAGGCCGTGGCGGTCTGCTGCGCGATCTTGTTCAAGACGAACTGGTGCATGCGCTCGGCATATTCCATCTGCTGGCGCACATGGTGTTGCTGGGCTTCCTGCTCATCCAGGCAGTTGTCGTATTTGATCTTGGCTTCGGCGTAGGTCAGGCCGGTGTTGCGCAGGCTGTTGATGAAGGCCTCGCGCGACTGGTTGAGCAGGCGCAGGCCTTCCTCCCCTTTCACGAATTTTCTTCGCGCCAGGGAAAGCTGGTCGGCGGCGGCTTGCAACTCTTCTTTAAGTTCCATCTTGCTTCATGCGTATCCCGCCAGACATTGCGCCTGGCAAGCGCGCCATTCTTTCACGAATGGACGTCCCACGCATTACGGCATGTCGCGGTTCGGGCTTAAGCCCGCGCGAACAAGGGGCAGCAGGGAGCCGGCCTGGGGCCGGCCCTGGAGCCCTGGCTTAACGGCGGTACTGCTGGGGACGATGCGGAGCGGGAGCGCGCTCGTCCTTGTGGCGGAAGTTGATGCGGCCCTTGGTCAGGTCGTAGGGCGACATTTCCAGGGTGACGCGATCGCCCGCCAGGATGCGGATACGGTGCTTGCGAATGCGGCCGGAGGCGTAGGCGCCGACTTCGATGCCGTTGTCCAGTTTGACGCGGTAGCGGCTATCGGGCAGCACTTCGTCAACGATGCCATCCAATTCGATGAGTTCTTCTTTAGCCATTCTCTACTCCTTGATCAATACGCGCAGCCAGGCCGGCGGCATGACGCGCCGCGCGAGGCGGCAAGCGCGTTGGACTCAAATAACCAGGTCCAGCGGTTTGAACGTGAAACGTTCGGGCAAGCGCGGGTAATGGCCACGGCATCCCTAGCGGATGTCTGAAATGACGGATACTCGCGCAGCGTGGGCAATATGCGCGCAATGCGCGGCTTGGTCGCGGCACCGTGCAAGTGCACAGCGCCGGAAGAAGCGGGTTGGGGCGGTTGTTGCAACGCCGGTCGGCAAAACAATGTTGCGGCGTCGTTCGTAATAATCTCAACCAAACCGGGGGCAGCCTGGGTATCTTGGGGGTGACCCGAAGGGATACAGGTTGGCACGCAGAGTGACCGAAGCCCGGTTTTTTGCGGAAAAATCACGGACTGATGTTACTGCAAAGCGCAGCGATTAGCCAGTATTTATCTGTCGCTGCGCCGTGATAGTTGCTACTGAACGACTCTAGGCGCCCGGGATGCGCGCCTTGTAGTCGGCCTCCCAGCGGTGGTGAGCGGACCAGAACGGGCCGGGCTCCCGCCCTTGCAACCTGGCCGACAGCACGCCCAGGTGGGTGTGCCAGCCGCCCGCCACGTCGATCATGTCGTCGCGGGAGTTCAGCTTGCGGTGCGTCAGTACCAGCAACGTGCCTTCGCCGTCGGGCGACAGTTCAAACACGACTTCGGAAGGTTCTCCCTGGGATCCGCCCCAGGTGAAAGCCAACAGCCGGGGGGGCTCGCAGCGGGTGATGATGCCGTGGGTGGTGACGCCGTTCTCGTAGGCCTGATAGGGGGCCGGCGTGGGTTCGGCGACGGACGACAGGTCGGCATGGACGAAACGCAGGGTCACGCCGCCGCCTTCGCGCAGTTCCATGTCGCCGGTGGCCAGCCACTGGCCCCGTTTTTCGGATTCGGTCAGGAACGCCCATACCGTTTCCACGCTGGCGGGAAGCTGGCGGGTAAACCGCAGGGTCGTGGGATCGACGACGACGCCGTGATCACTCATGTTGCTCTCCTAGGGACGGGGGGCGGGGGCAATGGGAGGTCAGCGCCGAAGTCAGCGCATCCAGCCTGCCCGCCCAGAACTGTTCATAGAAACGCAGCCAGTCCATGGCTTCGGCCATGGGTTCCGGATTCAGGCTGCACACATGGGTGCGGCCGTGGATGGTGCGCCGGATCAGGCCGGCGCGTTCCAGGGCCTGCACATGTTTGGAGGCACCAGCGAAGCTCATGCGCAGGGGCGCAGCCAGCTCTCCGATGGTTTGATCCCCTTGCGTCAGGCTGCGCAGCATGTCGCGGCGCGTGGGATCGGCCAGCGCGCGAAAGACGGCATCCAGTGTGGGGGCGGGGATAAGTTCAACCATAGGGTTGAATATAGATCGGCGCAGGCCAATATTCAACCGCTTGGTTGAATTTTTATGTAACGGCCTCGTTGCGGGTCTCGCCCACGCCCTGGAATTCATGCGGGTACTGCGGCAAGCCGTCCGTGATCTCGAACCAGGGCGCCTTGTCGGCCACGTGGCAGTGCGCGGTGGGCTTGATGCCTGGATCGTCGTCCAGCGCGCCCAGGGGCAGGCCATACGTATCTGGCGTTTGATCGAAGCGGCTGAGCAGCGGCGTGCCGCAGGCTTCGCAGAAGCCGCGGTAGTTGCCCGGCGACGACGCATACCAGGTGACGTGGTTTTCGCCCTTCGTCCACTGGAAATCGGAGGCTTGAACCGACGCTCGGCTGCGGAAGGCCGCGCCGTGGGACTTGCGGCACATGACGCAGTGGCAATTCAGGGCGTCGGTGAGAGGGCCGTTGATCTCGTAAGCAACGCGGCCGCACAGGCAGGAACCTTTGATCATGATGAGCGCCAGGCAAGTGGGGAGAACAATTCGAATATACCCGCGCCGCAAGGCGGCGCCCTACGCGCGCCAGGCCATTTATGACCGAGGTCTTTCAGTCGGTTGCTGACCCCTTATTTTGCGCCAAATGATTCGATCTCCGGGTCATCGCGTTGTCATGCGGCGAAAACAGAATGCCGCCATGACCACACAACAGGGGATCAGGCGATGACGTACGCCATCGAAGTGCAGAATTTGAGCAAGACGTTCCACGCCGGCGCCAAGGCGCTGGACAACGTCAGCCTTCAAGTGGCCGACGGCGAAATGGTGGCGTTGCTGGGCGCGTCGGGGTCGGGCAAGTCCACGCTGCTGCGCCATCTGGCGGGTTTTGTTGCCGGCGATGCGGGGCAAGGCAGCGTCAAGGTCAATGGCCAGCAGATCCAGCAGAACGGTCGCCTGAGCCGCAATGTGCGCGCCGCGCGCGCCGGCATCGGTTTCGTGTTCCAGCAATTCAACCTGGTCGGCCGCCTGCCGGTCATCACTAACGTCTTGACCGGCATGCTGCCGCGCGTGCCGCTGTGGCGCAGCCTGACCCGCTGGTTCTTGCGTGGCGAAGTGCGCCAGGGGCTGGAAGCGCTTGCCCAGGTTGGTATAGACGACTATGCATTTCAGCGCGCCTCGACGCTGTCCGGCGGCCAGCAGCAACGCGCCGCGATCGCGCGCACGCTGGTGCAGAACGCCCGCGTGATCCTGGCCGACGAACCCATCGCGTCGCTGGATCCCGAATCGTCGCGCCGCGTGATGGACACGTTGGCCCAGATCAACCGCAGCCGCAAAGCGGCCGTGGTGGTGTCGCTGCACCAGGTCGATGTGGCACTGCGTTATTGCCCCCGCGTGGTTGCGCTGCGCCATGGCAAGGTGGTCTACGACGGCCGCGCTGCCGACCTGACCCCGGAAATGCTGCGCGACCTGTACGGCTCCGAGCTGAGCGAGCTGCTTCCCGAATATTCCTCCCGCGCGCCGGCCATGCCGGGTCTGGCGCCGTTGTCCCACTTGGCGCAAGCGGCCTGAAAACCAATTCGCCTGCGCTGTTTTGCCCTCTCTGCCCCTACATACCCCGGAGTCACCCATGCTACGCAGAACCTTCGTCACCCTGATCGCCGCCGCCGCGCTGTCCACGCAGGCCTACGCGCAAGACGCCAAGACGTTGAACTTCGGCATCATCTCGACCGAGTCGTCGACCAACCTGAAGTCTGTCTGGCAACCCGTTATCGACGACTTGAGCCGCGCCATCGGCGTGCCGGTCAAGCCCTTCTTCGCGTCGGACTATGCAGGCATCATCGAAGGCATGCGCTTCAACAAGGTGCAGTTGGGCTGGTTCGGCAACAAGTCGGCCATCGAAGCCGTGGACCGCGCCAAGGGCGAAGTGTTCGCCTCGGTCATCGACAAGGACGGCAATCCCGGCTATTGGTCGCTCCTGATCGTCAACAAGGACAGCAACCTGAAGACGCTGGACGACGTGCTGAAGAACGGCGCCAAGCTGAGCTACGGCGCGGGCGACCCCAACTCCACCTCCGGCACCGCCGTGCCCGGCTACTACCTGTGGGCCGCCAACAAGATCGAACCCAAGACCTTCTTCAAGACGGTGCGCGCCAGCAATCATGAAGCCAATCTGCTGTCGGTCATCAACAAGCAGGTGGACGTGGCGGTCAACAACACCGAAGCGCTGGAGCGCTATCGCCTGAACACCGGCAAGGACGCCAACGACAGCGTGCGCGTGCTGTGGAAGTCGCCGCTGATCCCGGCGGACCCGCTCGTCATGCGCACGGACCTGCCGGCTGACCTGAAGGCCCGCGTCCGCGACTTCTTCGTCAACTACGGCAAGGGCAAGGACGCCGAGCGTGAATTGGCGAACCTGAAGGCGCTGACCTACCAGGGCTTTCGCGCGTCCGACAACCAGCAACTGGTGCCGATCCGCCAGATCGAACTGGCCCGCGAGAAGGCCAAGATCGAAGCCGACACGACGCTGGGCCAAGCCGAAAAGCAGAAGCAGCTGACCGAGCTGGACGGCAAGTTGGCCAGCCTGGGCCAGCCCGCTTCCGCCAAGCAATAAGCCTTGCCGCAACGCGCCGGCGCGCAGCCAAGCGCCGGCGCCTCCTCCCCGAATGCTCCCAAGCGGACCGCCTTTCTCCATGAACCTAGCCACCCACCCCTCCCGCCTGTCTGCCGCGCCGCGCTCGTCGCTGCCAGTCCTTCTTGTCTGGGCCGTCGTGCTTGCGCTGCTTGTCATGTCGTGGCGCGGCGCGGACATGCGGCCCCTGGACCTGTTGCGCGACTCGGGCAACATGGCCCAGTTCGCGGCCGACTTCTTCCCGCCGAACTTCCGCGATTGGCGCATGTACCTGGACGAGATGATCGTGACGGTGCAGATCGCCGTGTGGGGCACGTTCCTGGCCATCGTGGTGGCGGTGCCGCTGGGACTGCTGTGCTCGTCGAACATGGTGCCGGCGTGGGTCTACCAGCCGATGCGCCGCTTGATGGACGCCTGCCGCGCCATCAACGAGATGGTGTTCGCGATGCTGTTCATCGTGGCCGTGGGCCTGGGGCCGTTCGCGGGCGTGCTGGCCCTGTGGGTGCACACGACCGGCGTGCTGGCCAAGCTGTTCTCGGAGGCGGTCGAAGCGATCGACCCCCGCCCCGTCGAGGGCGTGCGGGCCACCGGGGCAAACGCGCTGGAAGAAATCGTCTACGGGGTGATTCCGCAGGTGCTGCCGCTGTGGATCTCGTATTCGCTGTACCGCTTCGAATCGAACGTGCGTTCGGCGTCGGTGGTCGGCATCGTGGGCGCGGGCGGCATCGGCACGGTGCTGTGGGAGATCATCCGCAGCTTCCGCTACGCCGAAACCTGCGCGGTGATGATCATCATCGTGGCGTTCGTGATCGTGATCGACATGCTGTCGTCGAGGATCCGGCGGGCGTTGATTTAAAGGCCTTTCCGCAGATTGTTCAACACGTCGGCGGGTACCCACTCAGGGATCTTCGCGGATAGAAGCCTGGGTTGGTGCTGAACACTGGACAGCACCAGGCGCCGACGCAAACCTGAGTTGTCCAGTACCCAGAGGCGGTCTACCAATTTCGACGCGTGCGTCAGGTTTTCAATGCTGCGTGAAAACCTGCGCAGCAAGTCTCTGGCCGGGACGCGGTGGCCGCCAGCACGAACGCGCAACGCGACGCGAGCCATCGACAATGCGACGTCATCCAGCCCGACAAAAATCAGGTTGATCTTATAGCCCAGTGTTTTGGCGGTACTGATCAGGTCCAACGCGCTGTTGCCGGTAAGCGTGGTTTCGATGGCAAACGAATCAAGGGCCGCTAGGTGGGCACGCCTTTCCTTTAAGGCTTGCCTGCCCGCCAAGATGATGTTTCGGGGATTATCGAAATCGGTTGGGGATATGCGGCGTGCGATGTCGTCGGGATTCACGAAGGGCAACCGGCCATGCAGGCGGTCGCTGATGAGGGTCGATTTTCCCGCGCCATTGGGCCCAGCAACGACCCAGAGTTGAGGAATCGTCACGCTGCTGCGGGTTCAGATACCGGCAGCTCGGAGCCATCGGCCGTGAATCTAACGAGTTGGCACGAGCCATCTGGGTGCTTTCGGATCACATGGCCGGGCGGTGTCAGCGCATCGCGGAAATAGACGGGGCGTCCCTCGGCCAGATGCCGATGCGCGGCTGTGCCCGCATCGCTGGACAATGCGGCATCCAGGTTGTCCAGCAACGCCGTTTCTTGCGCTGCCGAAATTTGGCCCAATGTTTCGATAGGGACAGTCTTCATGGTCTGGCGAATCCAGTGGTGGAAACGACTCCATTCTAACTCCGGCTACACCTGGCCCCGTACCAATGCAGGACGTTTTCAGCCCGCTTGCCGCAGCGCCAGGAACGCCGGCAGCGCCAGCAAGCCCGCCAGCCGGGCGTGGTCGATGTCCGCTTCCGAGACCTTGGCGCGCGGCATCAGGAAGTTCACGGTGCCCAGGCATTGGCCGCCGTAGACGACCGGGATGTTGATCACCGATTGCAGCCCCAGTTCCCGGATCGCGTTGTGGTCGTTGAAGAATTCGCGTATGGCCGCTTCGCCTTCGCCCACGAACACGCGGTGTTCAAGCAGGACGTGGCGGCCCCAGGGCGTGCCGCGCTTGTCCTTGCTGCCGCCCGGGGGGTAGGCCTGCGGGTTTGAACTGTACAGGCGTACGACGCGCATGGCGTCCGCGTCGTAGCGGTTGACGGTGCACAAGGCGTGTCCCAGCGCGGCGTGGGCGTAGGCGTCGATGGCTTGCAGCGCGGCCACCGCGTCGGCGGTGGCGTAAGCCCGCGCGACCGCCTGCACGCCTGCCGACGCGGGTCGCTGCAAAGTCGCGTTATCCATCATTCCGCGGTGATCCCCAATTCCTTGATCAACTTGCCGTACTTGTCGGCGTCGCGCACGAGGATCTGGCCGAATTGCTCCGGCGTGGTCTCGGTCAGCAGCACGCCCATGTCGCCCATCTTCTTGATGACGTCGGGGCGCTTGAGGATCAGGTTGATCTCGCGGTTCAGGCGCGCGGTCAGTTCGGGTGGCATGCCCGCGGGGCCGAACGCGCCGTACCAGACCGACAGTTCATAACCCGGCAGTGTTTCGGCCACCGTGGGCACGTCGGGCAAGAGCGGCGAGCGCTTTTCCTCGGTGACGGCCAACAGTTTCAGCTTGCCCGTCTGCACGTGCGGCAGCGTCTGCGTGCCGGCGCTGAACAACACCTGCGTGCGGCCGGCCACCGTGTCCAGCACGGCAGGCGCGCCGCCGCGATAGGGGATGTGCATCATCTTCACGCCAGCGGCTTTTTCGAACAGCGCGGCGCTCAGGTGGTTGGTCGAGCCTTGGCCCGCCGACGCGTAGGCGACCGTGTCCGGGCGTTCTTTCACGTAGGCGATGAATTCCTTCAGGTTGGTCGCGGGCACCGACGGATGGACCACCATCGTGTTGGTCACCAGCGCCAGTTCGGCGATGGGCGTGAAGTCCTTCACGCCGTCGAACGGCATGTTGGTGTACAGCGCCTGATTCATGGTGTGCGTGCTCATCGAACCGACCAGCAGCGTGTAGCCATCGGGCTTGGCGCGGGCCACGAAGGTGGTGCCGATATTGCCGGACGCGCCCGAGCGGTTCTCGACGATGACGGACTGGCCCAGCGACTGGGTCAGCCCTTCCGAGAGCACGCGCGCCAGGATATCGGTGGAGCCGCCCGCGGCCCACGGCACGATCAGGGTGATGGGTTTTTCCGGCCAGGCGGCCTGGGACAGCGCGGGCGCGGCTACGGCAAGGCCGAACGCGCAGGCGCGCAACAGTCGTTTGAATCGCAACGTCATGGTGATTACCCCTTGTGCAAGTGCCGGTCTGGACGCCGGCTGGAATGGAACTGGTTGATCAGGATCATCGGCCGACCGCATAGCCCTGCATGCCGCGCGGATTGGCGCCGGCGCGCAGCAGCAAGCCGCCGCCCGCCGCCGGTTCGCGCGTGCAGGCGCTGATGCGGCCTTCGGACCAGGCGGGCCCCACCTTGACCTGGTGGCCGGCATCGCGCAGCGCCTGGATGGTGGCTTCGGGCAGGCGGGACTCCACCGTCAGGCGGTTCAGCGTCTGCGTGCGCGGCCAGAACGAGCCCGGGAAATGGTCGATGTGCCAGGAAGGCGCGTCGATGGCCTCCTGTAAATTCAGGCCCATCGCGTGGCGCAGAAAGAACGCCACCGTCCATTGGTCCTGCTGGTCGCCGCCCGGCGTGCCGAACGCCATATAGGGTTGCCCGTCGCGCAGCACCAGGCCGGGCGACAAGGTGGTGCAAGGGCGCTTGCCCGGCTGCAACTGGCCTGCGACGCCTTCGTCCAGCCACGTCATCTGCAGCCGGGTCGTCAACGGGAAACCCAGGCCTGGCACGACCGGGCTGGACGACAGCCAGCCGCCGGAAGGTGTGGCGGCCACCATGTTGCCGTGGCGGTCGATCACGTCGATCTGGCAGGTGTCGCCGACGAAGATTTCGCGCGCGGCCCATTCCGCCACCGGCGGCAGGGCGGCGAAGGTGGGCTCGCCGACGCCAAACCGGATGTCCGAGGCGGCCAGCGTGCGGTCGGCGGCCGTCAGGTCGGGCAGGCGCGGCGCGATGCCGGCGGGGCTGCCCGGTTGCAGTGTCGTGGACGCCTGGTCGCCGATGCCGGCGGCGCGTTGCCGCGCATACGCGTCGCTGAGCAGCGCGGCAAGCGGCACCTGCACGAAATCAGGGTCGCCATACCAGGCGGCGCGGTCGGCGAAGGCGAGTTTGGCGGCTTCGGCGATGCGGTGCACGAATTGCGGCGAGGTCGGATCCAGCCCGTCCAGCCCCAAGTGCCGCAGCATCGCCAACTGCTGCAGGTGCACAGGGCCTTGCGACCAGACCCCGCATTTGGCGACGGTGTAGCGGCCGTACTGCGTGGTGGCAGGTTCGTCGTAGGTGGCGCGCCAGTCGGCCATGTCCGCCTTGCGCAGCAGCCCACGGTTGCGTTGGCCTGTCGTGTCGCGCACCGCTTCATGGGTGTAGAAGGCGTCGATCGCATCGGCGACGAAACCGCGGTACCAACCCTCCAGCGCGGCGTCGATGCGGCCGCGCCGGTCGCTGCTGGCAGCATGCGCGTCTTCCACGATGCGGGTGTAGGTCGCGGCGATGGCGGGCGTGCGGAACAGGGCGTCGGGCGCGGGCACGCGGCCGTCGGGCATCCAGACATCGCGGGAACTTGCCCATTCATCACGGAACAGCGCCTGTACGGCCAGGATCGCCTGCGACACGCGCGGCACCAGCGGAAAGCCGTTGCGCGCGTAGTCGATGGCCGGTTGCAGCACGTCGGCCAGTTCCCAGGTGCCGTAGTCGCGCAACAGGGTGAGCCAGGCGCCGAACGCGCCGGGCACCGTGGCGGGCAGCAAGCCGATGCCGGGCACCAGTTCCACGCCCAGGTCCCGGAAATAAGCGGGCGTGGCCAGGGCGGGCGCGGGGCCTTGGCCACACAGCGCGCGCATGCGCTGTTCGCGCTCGCTCCAGAGCAGGATAGGCACTTCGCCGCCCGGCCCGTTCAGGTGCGGTTCGACGATCTGCAACGTGAAGCCGCCGGCTACGGCGGCGTCATAGGCGTTGCCGCCGCGCTCCAGCACGCCCATCGCCACCTGCGAGGCCAGCCAGTGCGTGGACGACACGACGCCGAAGGTGCCGCGTATTTCGGGACGGGTGGTGAAGGAATCGCTCATGGTGACGGGACGGGCTGCGAGGAATGTGAATGGAAGTATAGGATCGTGAAATAACTTAATTCAGCTTTATAGGCATAATTGAATAACCATATGGTTATAGAGAAGATCCATGAGCTGGGATGCTGCCCGTCTGGCCAATCGCTTGAAGCACCGCCACCTGGCGCTGCTGACCAATATTGCCAAGCATGGCTCCCTGACCCGGGTGGCCGCGGCCACCGGCATCAGCCAGCCCGCCGTCACCAAGGCGTTGGCCGAACTGGAAGATATCTTCGGTGCACCGCTGTTCGTGCGCAGCGGACGCGGCCTGCAAGCCACGCCGCTCGGTGAGCTGGCGCTGCTGCGCGCCCGCCACATGCAAAGCGATCTGGACCTGTGGGCGCGCGAAGTCGAGGCCCTGCATGCCGGCCGCTCGGCACATTTGAACGTGGGCGTGGTGCCGTACGTGTCCAGCGCCTTGCTGACGGCTGCCATCAGCCGGCTGCACCGGGGCCATGGGGTGACGCTGACCCTGCATCGCGCCACCACGGATCACCTGGTGCCGATGCTGCGCCGGCACGAGTTGGACTGCATCATCAGCCGCGCGACGTCGACCGTCGCGCTGGACGACCTGATGCACCGGGTGCTGTATCACCAGCGCCCGCGCCTGATCGCGCACAGCCGGCTGGCGCAGCGCCTGGCTCGGCGCGCGCCGGACTGGCCGGCGGTGGCGGCCATGGACTGGGTATTGCCGGCGGCCAACACGCCGACGCGGCAACTGATCATGGAGCACTTCATCCGCGCCGGGCTGCGCCCGCCGTCGCCGGTGCTGGAAGCCTATTCCACCGACGTGATCGAAGGCATGCTGACGATGAACGAGGCGCTGATCTCGGTGGTGCCCGAGGACATCGCGCGGGAACTCTGCCAGCGGGGCAAGCTGGGCATGGTGCCCTGGGATTTCGGCTGGGAGCTGCCGCCCATCAACCTGATCCGCCGCCGGCGCGAACAGGCGCTGGCGGCGGAAGAGCGCTTTTCGGACATCTTGCTGGACCTGTGCGCCGACCCGCCCGCGGCGTGACGCCGGTTACCGGGCCAGTTGGTCCCGCGCGATCGTCAGCAGGGCGGCGGCGGCCGATTCGGGTGCGCCGTTATTGCTGACCTGAGCCAGGCGGCACGCTTGCGGCACGGCGAAGGCCTGTGTGGCGCGCGATAGCCGTTGCGCAATCTGTTCGGCGCTTTCGCGCCCGCGGCCCGCCAGGCGGTGCGCGAGCAGGGCCGGATCGACGGTGACTTCCACTGCCGTCAACGCGGGATAGCGGGCGTGCGCGGCCTGAAGATGCGCGCGCGACCCGTTGACGATAACCGCCGCGCCACAGGCCAGCCAAGTGTCGATTTCGATGCCAATGCCGTAGTGCAGCCCGTGGCTGGACCAACGCAGCGCGAAACAACCCAGCGCTGCGCGGCGCACGAATTCTTCCGTCGACAGGCGTAGCGCGTCTTCGGTATCGCCGCTGTCGCGGGTGATGTAGCGGTGCGCGACCAGGACGGGTTCATCGGCTTGCAGGTGGGCCCGCAGCAGCCGCAGCAACGTGTCCTTGCCGCTGCCCGATGCGCCCATCAGGTAGATCAGCCGCGTGCCGTCGGCGGGCGGCGAGGCCGTGGCCGGGCGGATCATGGCGCTGGCGGGCCTTGCAGATACCCGGCGCCGACCGCGTCGGTATGCGTGCCGTCGAAGCCATAGTGGCGCGCGGCGATGAAATCGGCGCCCGGCTCGGGCTGCACGAAGACGCTGATGGCTGGCACCGCCATGGTCTGCCCGCGTAACGGGTCGGCGAACGCGGCGATGCCGCGTTGCGCCTGTTCCAGCGTGTCGCCCGCCAGTTTTCCCGTCAGCGTGATGTGGAACGTATAGGTGTCGAACACGTAGGGGTAGCCCCAGTGCGCCAGCATGGCTTGCTGTTCAGGCGGCAGCGATTGCGGCTGGCGCCGCGCGGTCTCCTCGGGAGTGAGCGGGGCACGCAAGTCGTCCAGCCTGCGCACGGCGGCATTGGCCAGGGCCTGGATGCGGGCATGGCCTTGCGTATCCGATCCGGCGATGCGCCATGCCAGAAAGCCGCGCAGCGCTTCGCATTCCAGCTCCACCTCGAAGGGGAGGAAGCCGCGGGCGAGTTCCCGGGCGGCCGCGTCCACGGCCTGCGGCGTGGCGCCGGCGCGCAGCCGGAAAGGAGGCTTCAAGGTGGCGTGCAGCCCGTAGTGGCGCGGCGCCTCCGTCCAGGCGCGGGAGGGTTCGGGCATGCCGGGCAGTGGCGGCAGCGCCTCGCCGGTGTCGGCGCACCTGCCCAGCCAGCGGCTGCCATATTCCAGCCACGGGCCGGTGGGCGTCAGGTACAGCGCGTAGCGATGGGCAAGCGGCATGGTCAGGCCGCCATGCGCAGGCTGTTGTCGTGGCCGAACACGCGCGTGGCGTAGCGCAGTTCGCCGCCGACGATCGCGGCGACCACGCGCGGCAGTCCGGCCATGTGGTCGTCCACCACGATGGCGTCGGCGATCAGGCCCGGCGCCAATGCGCCGCGGTCTTTCAGGCCGGCGGCGCGCGCCGGATTCAGCGACACCAGGTCCCAAGCCTGCGCAAGGGACAGCACGCCGTCGTGCGTCAGCCGCATGACGGCGGCCAGCGGGGCGGGGTAGTAGTAATCGGACGTCAGGATGTCGCACAGGCCGTCGCGCACCATCTCGGTGGCGCTGGGCGCGCCGGTGTGGCTGCCGCCGCGCACGACGTTGGGCGCGCCGAAGACGACCGAGTTGCCGAGGTCGCGCGCGACGCCGGCGGCTTCACGGGTCAGCGGAAATTCCGCCACGCTGCAACCCAGCTGGTGGTAGTAGCGGCGCGTGGCGGCGTCGGGATCATCGTGCGAGGCGACTTTCAAGCCGGCCGCCTGCGCGCACGCGGTGAGCTCGCGCGTGGCGTCGGCCACGGAATCGGCGGCCGACATCGCGGCGCGGATGCGCTCCTGAAAGGTGTCCAGGTCGCATTCGGCGCGGCTGGCGTATTGCATCAACTTGCGGTCATCGCCCAAACGGCGCGCCATGCTGGGCAAGTGGTCGTTCAGGGCCAGAAAGCGCACGCGGCCGTCGCGGATCCATTGCTGGGCCAGGTCCACGCCGCCCACATGGTGGGTTTCGAAGCGCAGGTGCACGTAGTGCCGCGCGCCCATCATGTGCCGCATGCGTTCCAGCGCGTCGAACATGCGTTCGGCATAGGCCTCGCCGCGCAACCCGCCTTCCCAGGACAAGGTCACGCCGTGGAATTCGGTGGTGATGCCGTTGGCCAGCAGCTGGCGGTCTACGTCGAACAGCGCGCTGTCATACGGGAAGGTGACATTGGGCCGGGGCATGATGGCGCGTTCGAAGGCATCGCCGTGCAGGTCGACGATGCCGGGCAGCACCAACAGGTTGCCGGCGTCGAACCAGGGGGCGCCGCGGGCGGGCGTGGCGCCGCTGTCGTCGATCAGCCCGCCCTGAAAGCGCAGGCTGGCTGGTTCGACGCCGCGCGGCGTCAGGATGCGTTGGCCTGTGACACCGGCCAGGGGCGAGGGGGCGTGTGAGTTCATGGTGTGACGTTATCGATATTGCATGACAACCAGATGTCTAGATGTGTGTTGTTGCTTTCCAGCGCTTTCCTGCCCATCGCCGCCGGCATCCCCGGCGGCGATGGGCTTGCGTGCTAGCTTTCGTCGGCGACCATCAACTGCACCAGGTCGCCCACGAAGCGGGTGATGCTGTATTGCAGCGGCGCGCCTTCCTGGTCCACGTTCAGCGCTTCCACCTGGAGTATCGGCCGCGTCTTGGGCTGGCCCAGCAGGCGGGCGACTTCGGGCGTGGGGAGCGCAGCGGTGATGCGCGACCATTTGCGGGTGTAGTCGCCGATGCCGTAATGCGCATAGACCTTGGACACCGACCGCAGCGCAGTCAGGCGGTCGGCGAAGTCTGGAAAACGCTTTTCGTCGAAGAAGTGCTCGGACGCGCTGATGGGCCGGTTTTCGGCCTTGCCGACCATCTGCACACGCAACAACGGCGCCGTGCGCGCCAGCCCCAGGTGCTTGGCGATATCGGCCGCGCGCAAGGTCTGGCTGCCCAGGGCTTCCAGGTGGCCCAGCACGCCCTGGCTGCGCAGGTTTTCGGAAAAGCGCGTGCGTTTGCCGATGGCGTAATCGATGGCGTGTTCCTGCACGAAGGTGCCGCGCCCTTGCTCGATCCGGACCAGGCCGCTTTGCTCCAGCTCGCCCATGGCGCGCCGGATGGTGTGGCGGTTGACCGAGAACTTGGCGGCCAGCTCCGGCTCGGACGGCAGTTGTTCGCCCGCCATATAGAGCTTGTTGCGGATGTCGTCCGCCAGGGACTCGCCGATTTGCCGCCAGACGGCGATGCCGGAACCTCTTTCGACCATAGGGTGCGCTCGTGCTGTCACATCAGCTTCATGAAGAATGGCTGTGATTGTGCCTGATGCGGCCGTCGCCGGATAGGCGGTGCACAGACGCCGCGGCTGTCATCAAAAATTCACGCCAGACTGTTGAACTTGGAATTCGGAGCGATCATACTTCATCCAGTCGTCTAGACGTATAGAGGAAATAATGGATCACTCACAAGCAGGACAGGGCGCGGTCAACGCCCAGCGGGCCGCCTGGATGCGCGTGCTGTCGCTGGCCAGTCCGGCCGCGCTGGAAGGGGCGTTCAGCGCCTTGGGCGGCGTGCCCGCGCATCAGATGCTGCGGCCTGCCCAGACGGGCATGACCATGGTGCGGGCGCGCAGCGGCGGTACCGGGGCGCGCTTCAACCTGGGGGAAATGACCGTGACGCGTTGCGCCGTCACGCTGGGCGACGGCGTGGTCGGCGTGGCCTACGTGCAGGGCCGCTCGTTGCGCCACGCCGAGCAGGCCGCCGTGGCCGATGCGCTGCTGCAATTGCCGGACTGGCACGACACCGTGCAGGCGCACCTGATCCAGCCGCTGGCGCGCCAGCATGCCGATCGGGTCGAGCGCCAGGCGCAGGTGGCGGCAGAGACCAAGGTGGAGTTCTTCACGATGGTGCGAGGCGAGGACTGACATGCAACAACAGACACTACATGCGCCGGCCGCCAGCCGAGGCCTGCTGCCCGGCTTCGCGGATCCGGTCAACGACGCGCAAACCACCTTCCGCACGGCCTTGCAGGCCCTGGCGCATCCCGGGCGTGTCCTCCCGGTCGTCGCGGAAAGCGGCGTGCCGGCAGGGCTGTCGCCCGCGATGACGGCGATGCTGCTGACGCTGGTGGACGTGGATACCCCGCTGTGGCTGCCGCGCACCGTGGGCGCCGACGTGCTGGCGTTCCTGCGCTTTCATTGCGCCTGCCCCATCGTGCCTTCGCCCGCGCTGGCGCGTTTTGCGGCAGTGCCGGCCGGCTGCGATGCCCCGGCCTTGTCCGCTTGCCACCAGGGCGACCCCGCCTATCCCGATTTGTCCACCACGCTGCTGTTGGACGTCGCGTCCCTGTCCGAAGGCGAGGCCGTCACCCTGTCTGGTCCGGGCATCCAGACGCGGCAGGCCCTGTCCGTCGACGGCCTTCCCGACGGCTTCTGGCGCGAATGGCGCCTGAATCATCAACGGTTTCCGCTGGGCGTCGATGTGTTCCTGACGCAGGGACGGCGGATGTGTGGATTGCCGCGCACGACGCGCGTGGAGAACTGACATGTATGTCGCCGTGAAAGGGGGCGAACGCGCCATCCTGAATTCCTACCGCATGCTGGACGACTACCGGCGGGGCGATCGCGAGATCCCCGAGCTGAGCCTGGACCAGATCCGCGAACAGATGCCGCTGGCGGTGTCGCGCGTCATGGCCGAAGGGTCGCTCTACGATCCGCAACTGGCCTCGCTGGCGCTCAAACAGGCCGCGGGCGATGTGATCGAGGCGGTGTTCCTGCTGCGGGCCTACCGCACCACGCTGTCGCGCTACGGCTACACGCAGCCGATCGACACGGGCGCGATGCGCCTGCAGCGCCGGATCTCGTCCACGTTCAAGGACGTGCCGGGCGGGCAGATCCTGGGCCCGACCTATGACTACACGCAGCGCCTCTTGGACTTCTCGCTGGAGGCGCAGCGCGAAGCCGATGCGCTGCCGCCGGGAGACGAGGCGCTGGACAGCGACATGCCCCGCGTGACCGACCTGCTGGCGCATGACGACCTGATCGATGCCGAGGCCGTGCCGGAAGGTGATCCCGAACCCTTCGACCTGACGCGCCAACCGCTGGATTTCCCAGCGTCGCGCGCCGCGCGCCTGCAGAACCTGGCGCGCGCCGATGAAGGTTTCCTGCTGTCCATGGGCTATTCCACGCAGCGCGGCTACGGCAACACCCATCCGTTCGCGGCCGAGATCCGCTATGGCACGCTGGAAGTCGAGATGCACATCGAAGAGCTGGGCTTTGCCGTGACCGTCGGCGAAATCGAGATCACCGAATGCCAGATGGTCAGCCAGTTCGCGGGCAACGCGGAAGAGGGGCCGAAGTTCACGCGGGGCTACGGGCTGACGTTCGGCTATGGCGAACGCAAGGCCATGTCGATGGCGCTGGTGGACCGCGCGCTGAAGGCGAAGGACCTGGGCGAACGCGCCGACTCCCCGGCCAACGACCACGAATTCGTGCTCTACCACAGCGACAACGTCGAGGCCTCGGGGTTCGTGCAGCACTTGAAGCTGCCGCACTACGTCGATTTCCAGGCCAACCTGGAACTGTTGCGGCGCATGCGCGCCGACCGTGCCGCGCCCCAGCCGGCCACCAATGACCTGATGGACGAGGCGGTTTCCTCATGAGCGCACCACACGCAACGGTCGAACGCGACGACCACTACAACTTCGCGTACCTGGACGAATCCACCAAGCGCATGCTGCGTCGCGCGCTGCTCAAGGCGGTGGCGATCCCCGGCTACCAGGTGCCGTTCGGCAGCCGCGAAATGCCGTTGCCCTACGGCTGGGGCACGGGCGGCATCCAGGTCACCGCGTCCATCATCGGTAAAGACGATGTGCTGAAGGTCATCGACCAGGGGTCGGACGACACGACCAACGCCATCAATATCCGCCGCTTCTTCGGCCGGGTTACGGGCGTGGCGACGACGGAATCCACACCGGCCGCCACCATTGTGCAGACGCGCCACCGGATCCCCGAAACGCCGCTGGCAGAAGGGCAGGTGATGGTGTTCCAGGTACCGATTCCCGAGCCGCTGCGCTGGTTGGAGCCCAGCGAAACCGAGACGCGCACGATGCACGCGCTGGCCGAGTACGGCGGCATGCACGTCAAGCTGTACGAAGACATCGCGCAGCACGGGCATATCGCCACCACCTACGACTACCCGGTCATCGTGAACGACCGCTACATGATGCGGCCGTCCCCGATTCCGAAGTTCGACAACCCCAAGCTGGACGGCAGCCCGGCGCTGATGCTGTTCGGCGCGGGCCGGGAAAAGCGGGTGTACGCGGTGCCGCCCTACACCCGGGTCAAGAGCCTGGACTTCGAAGATCACCCGTTCACGGTGGAGAAGTGGAGCGAGTGCTGCGACCTGTGCGGGTCGCGCGACAGCTTCCTGGACGAGATCATCCTGGACGACGCCGGCACGCGCCGCTTCGTCTGCTCGGATACCGAATACTGCAACCACCGCCAGACGCAGCAACGCGACAACGAGGCCGCCGCATGACGCCCCAACCATTGCTTTCCGTGCGCAACATGACGCGCACGTGGGACGGCCTGCATGGCTGCCGCGACGTCAGCTTCGACCTGTATCCCGGCGAAGTGCTGTGCGTGGTCGGCGAGTCCGGCTCGGGAAAAAGCACCTTGTTGTCGGCCGTGTCGTACCAGACCCAGCCCGATGCCGGCAGCGTCTGGTACGACACGCGCGACCAGGGCTTTATCGATCTGGCCGCGCTGCCCGGCGCGCGGCTGCGGCTGTTGTCGCGCACCGATTGGGGCTTCGTGAGGCAGAACGCGCGTGACGGCCTGCGCATGCAGGTCAGCGCGGGCGCGAACATCGCCGAACGGCTGATGGCGGTGGGCGACCGCCACTATGGCGACCTGCGCGACGTGGCGGGCAACTGGCTGCAGAAGATGGAGATCGACGCGGGCCGGCTGGACGACACGCCGCTGTCATTTTCCGGTGGCATGCAGCAGCGCCTGCAGATCGCGCGCAACCTGGTGACGCATCCGCGACTGGTGTTCATGGACGAGCCCACCGCGTCGCTGGACGTGTCGGTGCAGGCGCGCCTGTTGGACCTGTTGCGCCAGTTGGTGGCGGATCTGGGGCTGGCGGCGATCGTTGTCACGCACGACCTGGCGGTGGCACGCCTGCTGGCGCACCGCACGCTCGTGATGCGCGGCGGCGTCGTGGTGGAAAGCGGGCTGACCGACCAGATCCTTGACGATCCCCAACACCCCTACACCCAGTTGCTGGTGTCTTCCATTCTGCAGAGCTGAACATGCACGTAACCACTCCCATGATCGAGGTGCGGGGCCTCGGAAAGAGGTTCACCCTGCACAACCAGGGCGGCATCCGCCTGCCCGTGCTGGACGCCGTGGATTTCGACGCGGCCGCCGGCGATTGCCTGGTGCTGGCCGGACCCTCGGGCACTGGCAAGAGCACCCTGCTGCGGTGCCTGTACGGCAACTATCTGGCCACCGAGGGCAGCATCCGCGTGCGGGCCCACGGCGAATGGGTGGAACTGGCGGGTGCGCCCGAACAGCGCATTCTGGCGCTGCGCCGCGACGTGATCGGCTACGTCAGCCAGTTCCTGCGGGTCATCCCGCGCGTGTCGGCGCTGGATGTCGTGGCCGAGCCGCTGCGCATGGCGGGCGTGGATACGGAAGACGCCCGCAGCCAGGCTGGCGCATTGCTGCAGCGCCTGAACGTGCCGCCGCGTCTGTGGGGCTTGGCGCCAGCCACGTTTTCAGGCGGCGAACAGCAGCGGGTGAACATCGCCCGCGGCTTCATCGCCCGCCATCCCATCCTGTTGCTGGACGAACCCACCGCGTCACTGGACGCCGATAATCGCCGCGTCGTGATTGAGCTGATCCATGAAGCGCTGGCCGCGGGCCGTTGCCTGCTGGGCATTTTCCACGACGCCGAAGTGCGCGACGCTGTCGCCACGAAAACCCTGGCCTTGCGGCCCGCTCAGCCCGCGATGGCGGACCTGGAGTAATCATGCAGAGCCTCTATCTGACCCATGCCCGCATCGTGATGCCCGACCGCGTGCTGGAGAACAGCGCCGTGCTGATCGACGACGGCCGCATCGTGGCCATCGAGCCCGTCGGCGCGCGAGCTGACTGCGAGGTCGACCTGCAAGGCCAGACCCTGATGCCCGGCCTGATCGACCTGCATTGCGACGCCATCGAAAAAGAAGCCGAGCCGCGATCCCGGGTGTTGTTCCCGCTGGATTTCGCGGTGGCGCAGGTGGACCGCCGCAACGCCGCGGCGGGCATCACGACGCCCTTTCACGCGCTGTCGTTCGCCAACAAGGAATGGGGCGTGCGCAACAACAAGACGGCGGCGGAAGTGGTGCGCACGGTGCGCGCCTTCCGTCAGCACAGCCTCGTCGACAACCGCGTGCACTGCCGTTACGAAGTCACCGATGAGACCTCGGTGGACGTGCTGCGCGCCTTGATGGACGAGGGGGCGGTGGATCTGCTGTCGGTGATGGACCATTCGCCCGGCCAAGGGCAGTTCAAGACGCTGGAATCCTATCTGCAGTACATGATGGGCAACCACGCGATGAGCCGTGAGCAGGCGGAAGCCGCCGCCAGCGCCAAGTCGCGGGCGAAGGACGGCGCGGCGGGCCGGGTGGAGACGCTGTTGTCGCATGCGCAGTCGCTGGGCATCCCCACGGCCAGCCACGACGACGACTCCATCCATCGCATCGCGACCATGCGCAACCTGGGCGTGGCGATGAGCGAATTCCCGATCACGCTGGACACGGCGCGCGCCGCGGTGTCTTGCGGCCTGCCGACCATCCTGGGCGCGCCCAACGTGCTGCGGGGCCAGAGCCAGAGCGGATCGATGCGCGCCATCGACGCCATCCGGGCGGGCGTGGCCAGTTGCCTGTGTTCCGACTACCAGCCCTCCACGCTGATCGCCGCGGCATTCGCGGTGGCGGCGCAGACCGACCTGACCTGGCCGCAAGCCATCGCGTTGGTCACCGCCAACCCCGCCGACGCCTGCGGGCTGTCCGACCGGGGTCGCATCGCGGTGGGCCAGCGCGCCGACCTGGTGGCGGTGGCACAGGTGGGCGGCATGCCCTTGATCAGCCATACCTGGTCGGCCGGCCGGCTGGTGTTCTCGACGCACTACTTGCCGGCGCGGGCGCCGACGGCGGCGGTGCATGACGCACAGCGCGTGGCGGCCTGACGGCT
>NZ_JABBJN010000045.1 GCF_012928505.1 Achromobacter sp. Bel
TGTGCTCTTCCGATCTACCTCTATCCCCCCGCCACTATCTATATAGATAGAAGGCTGGCTTCCCCTGTCTCCTCTCTATATATAGTTGCGCCGGCCGGCTTGCCTCTCCTTGGGGTACGTTTACTATTCGCCTGTACGCCGTACCTAATTGGAGACGAACACGCTATGCCCCCAGCCATCGCCTTGAGCGAAGATATCCTGATCAACGTCACTCCCTTTGAGACCCGCGTCGCGTTGGTGGAATTGGGGTCGGTACAGGAACTGCACGTGGAACGCAGCATCCAGCGGGGCCATGTCGGCAATATCTATCTGGGACGGGTGGTCAGGGTGCTGCCCGGCATGCAAAGCGCTTTCATTGATATCGGACTGGAACGCGCCGCTTTCATCCATATCGCCGACCTGCGCGAGAATCGGGGCGAACGCAGCCAGGGCCTGACGCCCACCCCCATCGAGAAGCTGTTGTTCGAGGGACAGACCATCATGGTCCAGGTGGTCAAGGACCCGCTGGGCACCAAGGGTGCGCGGCTGTCGACCCAGATCAGCATGGCCGGGCGCATGCTGGTCTACCTGCCGCATGATCCGCACATCGGCATTTCCCAGAAAATCGATTCGGAGTCCGAACGCATCCAGTTGCGGGAACGCGTGCAGGCGTTGATGCCCGCCGAGGAAAAAGGCGGTTTCATCGTGCGCACCCAGGCCGAGGGCGCCAATGACGAGGAACTGACGGCCGACCTGGAATATCTGCGCAAGTTGTGGGCCAGCGTCCAGGCCGCCGCCCGCACCCAACCCGCCCCCGCCCTGCTGCATCAGGACTTGACGCTGGCGCAACGCGTGCTGCGCGACATGGTGGGCCCGGGCACGGGAACCATCCTGGTGGATTCGCGCACGACCAGCGCGGCCATGCTGGAATGGGCGCGCATCTACACGCCGTCGGTCGTCGGCCGCATCCAGCACTACAGTGGCGAACGGCCGTTGTTCGATACCGCCAATGTGGACGACGAGATCGCGCGCGCGCTGTCGCGCCGGGTGGATCTGAAATCCGGCGGTTACCTGATCATCGACCAGACCGAAGCGCTGACGACCGTAGACGTCAATACCGGCGGTTTCGTGGGCGGCCGCAATTTCGACGACACCATTTTCAAGACGAACCTGGAGGCGGCGCAGGCCATCGCCCGCCAGCTTCGGCTGCGCAACCTGGGCGGCATTGTCATCCTGGACTTCATCGACATGGAGGAGCAGGAACACCGCGATACCGTGTTGGCCGAACTCAAGAAGGCCTTGTCGCGCGACCGCACGCGGATGACCGTCAATGGCTTTACGCAATTGGGCCTGGTGGAGATGACGCGCAAGCGGACCCGGGATTCACTGGCGCACCAGTTGTGCGAGCCCTGCCCCATGTGCGAATCACGCGGCAATGTGCGCACGCCGCGCACGGTCTGCTATGAGATCTTGCGTGAGATTCTGCGGGAAGCACGTCAGTTCAATCCCAAGGAATTCCGTATCCTTGCCTCCCAAGACGTGGTGGACCTGTTCCTGGAAGAGGAGAGCCAGCACCTGGCAATGCTGGGCGACTTCGTGGGCAAGCGGGTATCGCTGGAAGTGGAAAGCACGTATTCGCAGGAAAAGTACGACATCATCCTGGTCTAGTTTTCCAGGCCCGCGCGCCGCCTTCCCGACAAGACATGGATCTGACGCTTATCCGAGTCCTGCTGTTCGGCCTATGCCTGGCAGGCATCCCGCTTCTGGTGTTCGCGATACGGTTGATCCGAGGCGCCTTTACGGAAAAGGTCGTCGCCGAATTGCCGTATACCCAGAAAGAGGCGGCATTTTCGATTGCGGCAGCGGGCACCTATTCGATCTGGCAGAAGGCGCCGTTGCTTACCAAGACGCCTATCGGCGAATTTCGCCCGGAAGTCCGGTCCCGCCAATCCGGTCACCCCTTGACGCTGCGTGCCTCATTGATGCGGCCCAGCGTCAATAACGGACTGACGGGCCGGATGGAGCTGTTCAGGTTTTTCGCCCCCGCAGGCGATTACCAGATCGTCTTCGGAGAAGGCGCGAGCGTCTCCAAGATCGAACTGGCGATGTCGGCGCTTTTGCCGATCCGGATGTCGGCGGCGCCTGCCGACTATTCACTTCACGTCACGAAGGCGCGCTCGCCTTTCACCCTCTTGGCGGGGATATTCCTGACCCTCATCGCGGCAGGCTGCATTCTTGGCGGATTTGTTCTGGGGATATCGGCGCATCAACTTGTCGGCTAGGCTGCCGCGGCGCTCGCGCCTTCGCGCGATAGCAGGTTGCAGGTTTATTTTCAACCGAACGTGTATGGATTGTGTGACTTAACAATTCGATTGAAATGAAGTTTGAAACCGATGGCGGCGATAGGGAGCAGCCGATAAGCTGCGGGCGCTTTGCGGGGGTATCCCCCTGCTTGGCGCCTTTTTCTTATGCTTTCGGAGGTCAATGCAATGAAGTCCCTATTCCGTCCGTTCCTGCTGCTGGTCGCGGCGTTGCCGTTGGTGCTGGCAGCCTGCGGCGACAAGGAACCCGAGCAGCGCGCCGCGTTCACGCAGTACCTGCAGACCCGCATCGTCGACAAGCCCGGCGTGCGCGTGCCGAAGTTGACGGATGAAGAAAAGAAGTCGTTTGGCGATTACGCAGCGCACTACGCCGTGATCACCGATTTCAATTCCGGCATGGATGCGTCGGTCAAGCCGCTGTCCGGCATCATGCAGAAGGGCGCCGTGCGTTCGCTGAACGACATCGTGTCGCGCCGTGACGACCTGAAGGGCGTGCAAACGTCGCTGAACGACATGGGCGCGGCGTTGAAAGAGCAGAAATCGAAGGCCGATGCCGCACGCGCGCAACTCAAGCAGCCCGATGACCTGAAAGCCGTGTACGACAAGGCCTATGACAAGACCGTGAGCCTGCCGGCCGATACCTTCCGCGATGTGCTGCCGCAGTTGAACGCCACGTTCGACAGCAGCCTGAAGATCGCCGATTACGTCGAGGCCCACAAGGCGCAGATCGAGATCTCGGGCCCCGTGGTCAAGGTGCAGGATCCGGCGGTGCAGGCCGAGTTGAACCAACTGCTGCAAGATCTGAACGCCCAGGCGAAGAACCTGCAGCAGGCGCAGACGCGCATGCAAGCGGTGATGCTGGGTCGTTGATCGCCCGCCCGCCAGGCCCCGGCCGCTACAGCGCGACCACCCGGTTGCGGCCGGATTTCTTGGCCTGGTAGACGGCGGCGTCGGCGGCTTCGACCAAGGCGGACGGTTCCTCGCCTGCCTTGGGCACCGCGGTCGCGACGCCGATGCTGACCGTGACGACGCCGCCGTCGTTGTCCTGGTGAGGGAAGCCCAATTCCAGAATGGCGCGCCGGATGGTTTCGGCAATGCCTATCGCACGCTGACGGCTGGTATTGGGCAACAGCACCACGAACTCTTCGCCCCCGTAACGCGCGGCCAGATCGCGAGGACGGCGGGCGTTTTTCTTGAACGTCGCCGCCATCGCCTTCAGCAATTCGTCGCCTTCCTGATGGCCGTAGCGATCGTTATAGCGTTTGAACTGGTCCGCATCCAGAAACAACAGCGATAGCGGATAACCATCGCGCCGAGCGGACTGCCACTCGCGCGCCAGCGTCTCGTCGAACGTGCGCCGGTTGGGGATGGCGGTCAGACCGTCCGTCTTAGCCTGCATTTCCAACTGAGCCTCGAAAGCACGCCTTAAACGCATCTCTCGCCGGAACAGCACGATCTGCGCCATGACCGACAGGAATAACGCCAACGTGACCGGAACGACCAGCGCGGCGCGCCTGACCCAGGGTTCGAGGATATCGTCCACCGCCAGCGCCACGTTGATCACCAGCGGCGTATCGTCGATCCTCACGAACGTGTGCAAGCGCTTGACGCCGTCCGGCGACAGCGAGCCCACGAACGCGCTCTCGCGGCCGACCAGGAATTGCTGGAAGTCCTGCGGAAATTCGAATTCCCGGCCCATGTCCGACAGCGAGTAGGGATTGCGCACCAACACCACGCCGTCATTGCGGAACACCGTGATGGCGTCGCGTTCGCCGATCGACAGCGTAGCGAAGCGGTCGCGGAAATACGCCAGCCGCAGCGACCCGACGACGACGCCCGCGAAACTGCCGTCGGGATGGGAAAGCCGCCGGCTGATGGCGATGCTCTCGTCTCCACCGCGCAAAGGGCTGCGATACGGGCGGCTGACGTACAAGCCCACGTCGTCGGCATCGCGGTGGACCTGGAAGTAGTCCCAGCCGGAGAAGTTTCGGTCCGAGGGGCCGATATCCATCGAGGCATAGCGCAGGTTGCCGTTTTCGTCCAACACGCCGATGGCGCCCAGGTATTCCGCCGAGGACGACCGGTCAAAGAGGAAACGACGCAGCGCTTCGCCTTTGACGAGCTCGATGCCCGGTTCGCGCAGGCGCTCGACCACGCCTTGCAGCGACAAGCCGTAAAGGTGCAAGGTACGGCTGATGTCCGCCGCCAGCACACCCGTGAGGTTGTGCCCCGCCGTATAGGCGGATTCCCACGTCAGGCGCCTGTCGATCCACAGCAGCGCCACCGCCGCCGCGCAGATGCCGATTGCGACCAACCCGGCCAGCGCGTACAGGGTGCGATGCAAAAATCCACGGGACGTCAATGCGGCGCTCCTTCACGATGGCGGTCGGAATGTCGTGACTGATGCCTTTGGCATCGTATCCGGGAAGATAATGCCGCTGCCCCGCGCCCTGCGCAAGATCGCGGTGCAAGTCCCGTGCATCGCACGCGCCACCCAGCTACGATGTCGCATCTATGAACCACGACAATCGTATCTACAGCCTGCCCCTCTGGCGCGTCACCCAGTGGCTGGTCAATCCCGGCAGGGATGTGCCGACGGAAATACGCATGGCGCTGATCGGCGGGCTGTTCGGATCGCTGCCGATCTTCTTCGGCGGCATCATCAACACGTTGCTGGTGGCGGCCCTGATCACGTTCCGCCATCCCGAGCCGCTGTTCCTGCTGTGGCTCGGCCTGGAGCTGCTGGTCTGCCTGTCGCGGATCAACGTGCTGGTAACCGCCCGCAAGGCGGCGCTGGCCGGCCGGCCCACCCCCACCGACCTGTATGTGGTGCTGGCCCTGCTATGGGCAACGAGCGTGGGTTACGGCACGTTCATCAGCTTGATCAGTGGCGACTGGATCGCGGCGACGGTCGCCTGCCTGTCCGCCGCGTCGATGGTGGGCGGCATCTGCGTGCGCAATTTCGGTGCGCCGCGGATGTCGGCCGTCATGGTGGCGCTAAGCGTCGGGCCTTGCGCGATGGGCGCCCTGTTCATCCAAGAGCCCATTTTCTGGCTGGTGCTGGTGCAAGTGCCGCTTTACATGACGTCGATGTCGATGGCGTCCTACCGGCTGAACGGCATGCTGGTGTCGACCATGCTGGCCGAACGCGAGAACGAACGGCATGCGCGCCAGGATTCGCTGACCGGCCTGCTGAATCGCCACGGCCTGATCCAGGCGCTGGAC
This sequence comes from Achromobacter sp. Bel, assembly GCF_012928505.1. Taxonomy (GTDB): domain Bacteria; phylum Pseudomonadota; class Gammaproteobacteria; order Burkholderiales; family Burkholderiaceae_B; genus Achromobacter. The sequence goes on from NZ_JABBJN010000045.1 coordinate 5,526, forward strand.
CAGGCCGTGGCGGACGCCCGCCCGGGCCGCATGGAGTTCGCTGTGCTGTATCTGGACCTGGATGGATTCAAGGCGGTCAACGACACCTATGGGCATGCCACGGGCGATGCGCTGCTCAAGCAAGTCTCCGAACGCCTAGTGGCGCTGATGGCAGAAGGCTCGGTGGCGGCGCGCATCGGTGGAGATGAATTCGTGCTGCTGATGCGCAACAGCCTGCAAACCGAGGCGCAGGAAGTTGGCGACCGGATCGTGCAGTCGGTATCGCAACCCTATGATCTGGAACAGGAAAAGCCGGTTCTTATTGGCGGAAGCGTTGGCATCGCGCTGATTCCACGCCACGGCGCCGATACCGCGGCGGTCCTGCACGCCGCGGACCGGGCGCTTTACCTGGCCAAATCCGCCGGCAAACGCCGGGCGGCGATGGCCCAGGCCTGAACGCCGGACGCCCCGCGCCCGGCGTTGCCCTTACGACACCGCCGTGGCGGCTATGCGGAAGGGGAAGGCGCGGACGCCCCGTACCTTGTCGGTCTCACGTTGCGCATTGATCGCCCAGGCAGGCCCTGCCCCGCCGGTAGACGACATCAGCAAGCGCATGGCGCCAGCCGAAAACCCGCACTGCAAGGCCCGCGCCTGGCGCCGGGCAAGCTCAACACCCACAGCGTGCGGCGTCGTGAAACTACGATCCGATTGCAGCATGGCAGCCCCCTGGCAAATGCCCTTCATCAGTGAAGAGTCAGTGCAAATGAGACTACCGCAGTCTTTTGGTTTTGCGCGTGAAATGATACGTAAAGTAATGCAAAGATGCGGAAATATAGCGCGCGAAATAAGACTGTCATGCCAATGGGTTAGCGACCGCCTCGGCCGATTCCCGGTCGGGCTTGTCGTTCCTGCCGTCTGCTGGGCCCGTCATGTTGCCGTACAGCAGCGAACGGCCCGCGAACAGCCCACCCGCCACTTCAAGGTCGAACCGCTCGGTGTCGCGTCGGCGGACGTCTTCGACGACCTGGGCGGCCTCGTCCGCCGGCACGCCGACGACCCGCAGGGCCGCTTCGCCAAAGACCAGCGCGGATTCGAAGGTTTCACGCACCTGGTAGTCCACCCCTTCCTTGGCCAGCGCCAGGGAATGGATCCGGTCGTACGCGCGCACCACCACCCGGACCAGCGGAAATTCTGCCTTGATCAGCTTGACCATGTGATTCGCAGCCTGGGGATTGTCGATGCAGATCAGGATCGCGCAGGCGTGTTCGGCGCCGGCAGTGCGCAGCATGTCGATGCGGGTACCGTCGCCGTAATAGACCTTGACCCCCCATTTGGCAGCGGCCCGGATCGCGTCGGTGTCCGTGTCGAGGATGGACACTTTCAGGTCGCGGGCCAGCATCGCCTGGGTGACGATCTGGCCAAAGCGGCCGAAACCGACGATCAGCGCGCAGCCGTCCAGGTCCTTGGCAACGTCCACGCCGTCCATGGACGGGGCCGGCTTGGGTAGTAGCCAGCGCAGCGCCAGCACGCACAACGGCGTCAGCGCCATCGAAATAATGACGACAGCCGTCAACACGGCGCCGGTATGGGCGTCGAAAATGCCGGCTGCGGCCGCCGCGCCATAGAGCACGAAGGCGAACTCGCCGCCTTGGGCCAGCAGCGCGGTGCGGGTCATGGCTTCGGCGTGGGAGGCGCGCAACAACCTCGCCACCACGTAGACCCCCACGGATTTCACCAGCATGAACACCAGCACGGCCGCCAGGATCAACGGCCATTCGCGGGCCACGGCGGACAGGTCGAGCGACATGCCCACGCCCAGGAAAAACAGGCCCAGCAAGATCCCGCGAAAGGGCTCGACTTCGGCCTCTAATTGGTGACGGAACGTAGATTCCGACAACAGGACGCCAGCCAGGAACGCTCCCATCGCCATCGACAGGCCGCCCAGTTCCATCAGCAGCGCCGCCCCCAGCACGACCAGCAGGGCGGCCGCGGTCATGACTTCGCGGGCATGGGCTGCCGCCAGCAGCCGGAACAACGGATTCAACAGCCAGCGGCCCGCCGCCAACAGGGCGAGGATGCAGCCGACCGCGATGGCGGACTGCATCCACGGATCGCCATGCTCGGCGCTGCCCGTCGGCGCCAGCAAGGCGACCAGGGCCAGCAGTGGCACGATAGCCAGGTCTTCCAGCAGGAGGATGGACACGATGCGCTGGCCTTGCCCGGTGGCGCTGTCGCCGCGTTCGCCCAGGATCTGCATCACGATGGCGGTGGAAGACAGCACGAAACCCATCGCCGCCATGAAGGCGGCGGGGCCGGACAAGCCGGCCAGCAAGCCGACGACAGTCAGGAGCCCGCCGCAAGTCAAGACCTGGGCCACGCCCAGGCCGAATATCTCACCCCTCAGCTTCCACAGACGCGACGGCTGCATTTCCAGCCCGATGATGAACAGGAACATCACCACGCCCAGTTCAGCGACATGCAGGATGGATTTCGGATCGGAGAAGAAGCCGATCCCGAACGGGCCGATGGCCAGGCCCGCCGCCAGGTATCCCAGCACGGAGCCCAGCCCCAGCCGCTTGAAGATCGGGACAGCGATGACGGCAGCGCCGAGCAAGACGACGACGTTGACGAGTTGATTGCCTTCGATAGGCAGAGCCATGTGGCGCTCCAGGTTGTGCGGCGGGGAGCCTACCCCATTTTCCGGCAATCAGTAGGATTGGCAATCCGGAGCTACGGCAAGAAACGGACAAAAAGCCCCCAACGCTGCGCACGCGTCGCGTGCTTGCCACGCCCAGGGGGCGCATTTTCGTCTTGGGGCGGCCCAGTGACAAAAAACAAACCGCCGCAAGTTGCGGCGGTTTGAGGGGTGTCGTTCGCGCTTAGTCGTCGCGGAACTGCATCTTGTACAGCGAGGCGTACAGGCCATTGGCGGCCAGCAGTTCGGCGTGGGGGCCCTGTTCGACGATCTTGCCGGCGTCCAGCACGATGATCCGGTCAGCGTTCTGGACGGTGGATAGGCGGTGCGCGATGACCAGCGTGGTGCGGCCCTTCATCAGGCGTTCCAGCGAGGCCTGGACCTGGCGTTCGGACTCGTTGTCGAGCGCAGAGGTGGCTTCGTCCAGGATGAGGATGGGCGCATTCTTGATCAGGGCGCGGGCGATCGCCAGGCGCTGGCGCTGGCCACCCGACAGGCGGGCGGCGTTTTCGCCCACCTGCGTGTTGATACCTTGCGGCAGGCCTTCCACGAATTCCAGCAGGTTGGCAGCCGCCAGGGCGTCGCGCACCTTCTGTTCGCTGGAGCTGCCCAGCGCGCCGTAGCCGACGTTGGCCGCAATGGTGTCGTCGAACAGCACCACGTCCTGGCTGACCAGCGACAGGTGCGACCGCAGGCTGCGCAAGGTCAGCTCGTTGATGGGCGTGTCATCCACCAGGATGGACCCGCTGTCGGCCAGCACGAAGCGCGGCAGCATGTTGACGAGCGTTGTCTTGCCGCTGCCCGAACGGCCCACCAGGGCGACGGTCTGGCCGGGTTCCACGACGAAGGAAATGTCATGGACCGTGTCGCGGTCGGCGTCGGGAAAGCGGTGCTTGACGTTGCGGAATTCGACCTTGCCGCGCACGGGTTCGGCCAGTTGCTTGGTGCCCGTGTCGTTCTCGGGCGTCTGGTCGATCAGCGTGAAGACGCTTTCGGCCGACACCAGCATCTTCTGCATGCGCGCGGCGACGTTGGTCAGGCGCTTGATGGGGTCGAAAATCTGCGCCAGCGCGGCCATGAACGACGCGAAACTGCCCACAGTGAGCGCCCCGCTGTTGGCCTGGCTGAGCGCGACGGCGATGACCGCGCCGACGGAAATCGAGATGCAGACCTGCGTCAGCGGCGTCAGCGCGGCGTCCGCCGTGGCAGTACGCATCGCGAAGCGGCGCAGGCGGCGGCTGACGAAATCGAAACGGCCGCGTTCGACTTCATAGCCGTCGAACAGCTTGATGACGCGCTGGCCGTCGATGCCTTCGCCGACCACGCGGGTCAGTTCGGCGTTCATGTTGACGGTGTCGCGGTTGATGCGGCGCAGGCGCTTGATGAAGAAGCGCGAAATCAGCACCGATACCGGCAGCATGATCAGGATGATCAGCGTCAACACCCACGACATGTAGAGCAGCACGCAGATCAGGGCCAGCACCACCAGCGTTTCACGCACCAGCACCGTGATGACGTCGGTGGCGTAGCCGGTGACGTTGCCGGCGTCGATCGTGAAGCGGTTGAGCAGCCGGCCGGTGTCGCCGCGCTTGAAATCGGAATCGGGCAGGCCGAGCAGGCGTTCGAACATGTCCCGGCGCATGCCCAGCAGCACATTGTTGGCCACCCAGGCCAGCAGGTAGTCGCTGAAGAAGTTGCAGATCCCGCGCAACAGGATCAAGCCCACGACCGCCAGCGGCAAGGCCCAGACATAATAGGGTTTGGCCCCCGAAAAGCCGCCGTCCAGCAGGGGCTTCATAATGACGGCCAGAACAGGTTGCGTGGCCGCCGCGCCCGCCATCAGCAGGACAGCCAGCAGCAAGCCCTTCCAGTAGGAACCCACGCGGCTGTAGATCCGGCTCCAGAGTTCAGACTTGACGGGGTTGGAATCCGCGGGTGCGTTGCGTGCGGCAGAATTCAAAGGGAACACTCGCTTTTATACAATTGTGCCCGGGATTGTACCGGCTACGCGCCGCCGCGCTGTAGCGCCCACCCTCATTTCAGCCCCATTTTCCCCTCGCCCTCCCATGTCCGAAATCAGTTGCTTGTACGTCCGGTTACCCAATTGGGTGGGCGATGTCTGCATGAGCCTGCCCAGCCTGCGCGCCCTGCAGGCCAGCGGCCTGCCCCTGGTGATCTGCGCCCGCCCCTGGGCCCGTGACCTGCTTGATGGCGTGGTCAAACAGGATTTCATTCCCATGCGCGGCAAGGTCGGCCCTGACCGGGCCGCGGTCAGCACCCACCGGCGCAGCCTGGGCGCCCTGGGCCGGCGCGCCCGCGGCCTGTTGCTGCCGGATTCGCTTTCCAGCGCGCTGGTCTTTCGGCTGGCGGGCCTGCCGTCGGCGGGCTACCGGGACGACGGCCGAAGCTTCCTGCTGCGGTGGCCCGTCACCAAGCCTGATGAATCACTGCACGCGGTCCAGTCCTGGCATTACCTGACCCGCGAGGCCCTGACCCGCTGGGGCCTGCCGTCCGGCCCCGCCCAGCCGGGCCCGACCCTGGACCTGCCGCTGACGCCCGCCCACCAGGAAGCCGCCGACCGGGCGCTGCAGGCCGCCGGGTTGACCGCCCGGCAGTTCGTACTGATCGCGCCGACGGCCACCGGCCTGCACAAAGGCAAGATCAAGGTCTGGCCAGGATTCGATACACTGACCCGCGCCTTACAGGCGCGTGGCCATACCGTGGTAATGTGCCCCCCTCCGGCCGAAACCGATGAGGCGCGACGCAATGCGCCGACGGCGCAGTTGCTGCCTCCCTTGCCGCTGGGCGCTTTTGCGGCGCTGACGGCCCGGGCGACGCTGGTGATTTGTAACGATTCCGGCGTCTCGCACGTCGCCGCGGCGGCATCCGCCCGGGAACTCGCGCTGTTTGGCGTGACCCGCCCGGGGCGCACCGGCCCGTGGTCGCCGCAGGCGGTCTGCGTCGGATCGGATCAAGCTTGGCCGTCCGTCGAAGAAGTTGAACAGCAGGCCGTCACCCTGTTGGGCGGGACGAAGTAATCAGGATAGTTTTGACATGACCTTTTCCAGCTACCTCACGAATCTGATCATTCCTTACAACCTGTGCGTGACTTTTGTCATCATCGGTCTGGTGCTGTGCCTGTTCCGGTTGCGCAAGACCGGCGGCGCCGTCATCGCCGCCGGCCTGCTTTGGGCGCTGGCGTGGTCGCTGCCGGCAACGTCGCTGTGGCTGGGCGGCGCGCTGGAGAGCCGCTATCCGCACCTGCCGCCGGAGGACTCGCCGACGGCCGACGCCATCGTGGTGCTGGGCGGCAATACGGCCAATGGCCGGGCCAACTGGTTCCTGCCCTATGACAAGGGCACGGCGGTGGTGCGCGTGGACACGGCTGCCCAGCTTTACCTGGCCGGACGCGCGCCCAAGGTGGTGCTGTCGGGCGGCGCGCTGGAAGGCGATGTCAGCGAGGCCCGCGGCATGGCGCACGCCATCCGCCAGCAAGGCGTGCCCGAAACCGCGCTGATCCTGGAAAACGCCAGCCGCACCACCTACGAGAACGCAGCCCTGACCGAAGACCAGCTCAAGTCGCGCGGCATCGGCAAGGTGCTGCTGGTGACGTCGGCGCTGCACATGCCGCGCGCCATGGCGGCCTTTTCCAAGCAGGGCGTGGAAGCCATTGCCGCCCCCGCTCCGCCCCAGATCGTGGCGCCCATGGATGGTTCTCTGTCGCTGTGGGTGCCCGACGAGCGCACCTTCGACGCCAGCCGTTCCATCATCAAGGAATACGCCGGACTGTTCGTGTATTGGCTGCGCGGATGGGTATGAACTTGACCGCCGGCTCCGTGCCGGCGCTGGACTGCCGGGCGGGATGCGGCGCCTGCTGCATCGCACCATCGATCACCCGGCCGATTCCGGGCATGCCTGACGGCAAACCAGCGGGCGTGCCCTGTATTCAGTTGCTGCCGGACATGCGCTGCGCGATCTTCGGCCAGCCCTCCAGGCCGGACTTCTGCGGCGGCCTGCAACCCCAGCACGACATGTGCGGCCCCGACCGCGAGCACGCGGTCCGATGGCTGGGCGACCTGGAACGGGCAACCGCGCCCAGCCATTAAAACGCGAAGCGTGGGGGGCCCTTTTTTCCGCCGGGCCGCCCCAAGGAAAAAAAGCCCCCTCGGGGGGCAGCTAGCTCACGAAGTGAGCGCGGCGTGGGGGCCATCCACCTTTAACGCGCTTCCAGCACCTTTTCGTACAGTTCCTCGTACCTCGCGGCGACCGTTTCCCAGCTTTGATCGCGGGCGATCTTCAGGCCGCGTTCGGTCAATGCCGCCCGCAACTCGGGTTCCGAGCCCAGACGTTCCAGCGCCTGCGCCAATTGGGCGCCATCGCGCGGGTCCTGCAGGATCAGGGCGTCCTTGCCGGCCGAAAGGTATTGCGCGAAACCACAATACGCCGGTGAACTGACCACGACCGGCAGCCCGTGCGACATGGCCTCCAGCGGCGCCATGCCGTAGCTGTCGTTCAGCGTGGGATGCGCGTAGATGTCCGCCGCGCTGAAATACTGGGCGACTTCCGGCGTGGGATCGATCAGCGTGACGCGATGGGCGATGCCGCTGGCGGCGCGGACCCGGTCGCGGGTGGGTTCGTCCGCCCCCACGACCAGCAGCCGGTAATGCGCCGGCAACTGCGCCAACGCGTCCAGCAAGGCGGGCAATCCTTTGCGCAAGGGATTGCGGGCCACCAGCAGGCAACCGACGGTGCCGGCGTCCCAGCCCAGGCGGGCGCGGGTGGCGTCGCGGCCACGCGCATCGTCGGCCGACGGCAACTTGACGCCGGGCGCGATGATGTCCACCGGCAATTGCTGGCCATAGCTGCGGTGCAACTGATCCATGATCAGACCGGACACGGCCACCACGCGCCGCGCGGGTGCGCCGCGGACGCGCAGCTTTTCCAGCAGCAGATAGGTGGCCAGGCGCGGACTCAGCCACGCCCTCACCCGCGCGAACGGCCTGACACGGGTGAGGCGGTTGTAGCGCACGGGCGTCACGTGCATGACTTGGATCTCTCCGGCCCAGCCGTTCATGTGCGAATGCACGATGTCGAACTTGCCCCGCGTGAGCCGGTCAGCCCGCCAGGCGAAGTACAGCACGCGCATCCAGCTGGGCAGCCAGCCGGGAAAGCGCACGGGCAGGAATCGGAACGGCAGGTCGCTGTCGAAGTCGCGCGCCACGATGGAGACATCGTGGCGCTGGCCCAGGACGCGCATCAGCTCCACGCCATAGGCCTCCGCGCCTCCGAAGCGATTGCCGAAGCGGTCGACCAGCAGCGCGATGCGAAGCCGCCGCTCAGCGGCGCCGGCGGGTGTCTTCATACCGGGTCAGGCACTTCTGGAGGAAGCGAATGATGTTGGTGGAACGCGCCACCGTCACCCGGGGCAGACCGAACGGATCGTCGGACGCCGCCGCCAGGCCGCGCTGGGTCAGCGTGGCGTTGTCATAGCCGGCTTCGCGCACCATGGCTCGGTGTTCCGGACCGTGGTCGCCGTAGGGATAGCAGAAGGCCGTGACAGGCGCGCCCAGCGCCTGTTCCAGTTCGTCCTTGGATTCGACGATCTGGCGCCGGGCTTCCTCGGGCGTCATTTCGGGCAGGTGCACGTGGTCCAGCGTATGCGAGCCGACCTCGTTGCCCGCCTGAGCCCATTCGCGCATTTCCTGCACGGTCATCAGGGCCGAGAACGGGATGCCTTTTTCATGGTCCCAGACGTTGCTGCCGTCGAACTGGCGCGCAACAAAGTAATTGGTGGCGGTAAAGCCCAGTTCACTGAGCACGGGCATCGCGTTGCGATGCACATTACGGTAGCCGTCGTCGAACGTGACGCCGAACACTTTGCCCTGGCGCTCGCCACGCACATAGGGCATGACGTCGCGCATGGACAGGCCGCGGTAACCCAGCCGGCGCATCCAGCGCATCTGGCGGGCGAAGCTGTCGGGATGTACGGTCAGCCCGCGAAACGGCGTGCCCTTGGGGTTGGGCTCGCCGATCTGGTGGTACATGAGAATGGGGATAGACATAGGACCGGATTATAGGGCCCGGCGTCCATCCCGCGTACGCTGGTAGACGTCGACTGTGGCGGCGGCGAAACGGTCGAGATTGAAGTCCCGCAGACTGGTTTCGCGGGCGCGGACGCCCATGGCGCGCACCGTGTCCGGGTGGTCCAGCATGAATCGCAGCCTGGCCGTCATGGCGGGCACGTCACGCACCGGCACGATCCAGCCGTCCACGCCGTCGGTCACGTTCTCGGGCAACCCGCCCGCGTCGGTCACCAGCGCGGGCAGCCCCAGGCCCATGATTTCGCGGCACGCGAAGGACAGCGCTTCGCGATAAGACAGCACGAAGCCCGCATGGCATGACGCCAGCGCCGCGCGCACATCGTCGAGCAGGCCGGGAAACCGCACCTGGTCGATCATGCCCAGTTCGCGCACGCGGGCCAGCTTGGCTTCGGACGGCGGATCGCCCGCCACCATCAGCAGCACGCGCGCCTTGTCGGCCGGGGGCAAAGCCGCCACGGCAGCCACCAGGTCCAGCCAGCCCTTGTCGTAGTCGGTACCGCCCGCGCTGCCCAGCAGCAGCTTGCCTTCCCACGCCGGGCCGAAGATCAGCGCGCGCAGTTTGTCCAGGCTTTCGGGCGGAGGCGGTGCGAAGAAATTCGTATCGATGCCGTGCCGGATGGTGGTGATGGGGCGCTTGCTGTAGGGCGAACGCTGCATCAGGCCATGCACGTAGTCGCTGACGGCGATGCCGTGGTCGGTCGCCAGGGCGACGCGCAGCTTGTGGCCAAAGCTGGAGAGCGGATGGTCGTTGTGCTTGGTGAACACGATACGCGGGCGGCGGGCCATGCCCAGCGTGGCCAGCATCACCTGCTTGTGGTCGGCCGAGCCGTTGACGTGGATGATGTCAAAGCCCCCTGCCTTGATCAGGCGGCGCAGTCGCGCGCGGTCTTTGAACCAGGAGGACGGGCGCGTCGTGTACTGCATATCGACCACGGTGACGCCAGGGATGGCGCGGGCGTAGCGATACAACCGGCTGGTGGCCGGCGCCGCCACGGTAATCTCGTGGTCGCGCGCCAGGGCCTTCGCCAGGTTGATGATGTAGGTGACGTGCCCCCCGCCGTTGCCGGCGTGGAAGTTCGTGTACAGGATCTTCACTTCTGCTTCTCGGCCAGGAACATCAGCTTGGAATAGCGGAAGAAACTGCCCGCCGCCGCCGTCACCGCCAACACCAGGCCGTGCTTGCCGTCCAGGAAGCCGCGCCGGATCAGATAGATGCGCACGAAGGTCCAGAAGCCATGGCCCAGCGCACCGAAAATCGACGTACGGCGCCCCTTCCCATACATCATCGCCGCCGCGTCGGACGAATAGCGGTTGACCTTGTTGATCAGGGCGTCCAGGTTGTCGTACGGATAATGATTGAAGTAGCCCTGCAGTTTCAGGGGCTGGCCGCTGGCCGGCACGACGCGCTCATGCACGGCGGCGTCGGTGAAGCGTGCCGTGCCGCGCTTGAACAGGCGCAGCACGTAATCGGGCCACCAGCCGCTATGCCGGATGTCCTTGCCGCAGAAATTCGACAGGCGGGCGATCTCGTAGGCGTCGGCGCGCGGATTCGCCAGCGTCTCCTGGATTTCGCGGGCCAATTCGGGCGTGACGCGCTCGTCGGCGTCGATGGACAACACCCAGTCGCCCGTCGCCAGGTCCAGCGCACGGTTCTTCTGGGGGCCAAAGCCGGGCCAGTCGGGCGTGATTTCCACGCGTGCGCCCAGCGCCTGCGCGAGTTCAACGGTGCCGTCGGTGCTGCCCGAATCCACCACGATGAATTCGTCGGCGAAAGCCACGGACTTGAGGCAGGCGGCAATGTTCGCCGCTTCGTTCTTGGTGATGATGATGACTGATAGCTTCATCCGCGATTCCTAAGACGCTTTTTCCAGGCTTTCCAGGCGTGGTAGCGAGGCCCCCAGAAGGGGTCGCGCGACAGCCAGATGCGCCGGTTCAGCCAGGTTCCGCCCTGATTGCGCACCGCGAAACGAAAGATGTGTCCGGGGTCGGCGCCGGGGGTGTTCTGTCCGAAAGGGTCGGTAGTGTACAAGTGCGCGAAGCCCGCTTGCCTGGCGGCGGCCACGTAATCCGCATCGAAATAGCCTTGCGGCCAACAGAGATGGTCGCTGACGGCTCCCAGGCGGCGCAGGAACGTCTCGCGGGAGTCGTGCAGTTCTTGTGCGATGTGGTCGCGCTTGGCGTCCACGTCGGCGCCGCAGACCTTGTCCCAGCGGGTGTGCGTATGCGTGTGGGAATGGAATTCGAAGGTGCCCGCGGCCTGCATGGCTTCGATTTCGCTCCAGCGCAGCATGGCCTCGTCGGCGCGGCCCGCCGCCACCAATTGCTTGCAGGCGTCGTGGTCGGGCGTGGCCGGCAGCGGACCACCCTGCCCCGCATGCGGCCGCACGGGGCCATCGCCGATCCAGCCCGTAATGGTGAACAGCACGGCGCGCATGCCGTAACGCGCCAACACCGGGTGCGCGTGCACCCAGTTGTTCAGATAGCCGTCGTCGAAGGTGATCAGCACCGACCGTTCGGGCGCCGGGCCGCCCGCCAGATACGCGGCGAACTGGCTGGCGGACAGCGACTGGTAGCCCGCCCGCGCCAGGCGCGAGATCTGAGCGTCGAACACGTCCGGCGTGGCCGCGATCATGCCGCCCGCGGGGGTGACATGGTGGTACATCAGCACGGGGACGTTGGGCGCGTTCATGCGGCGCGCTCCGCCAGCCATTTGAAGTAGACGGCTTCAGTGGTTTCGGCCAGGCGGGCGGGCGAAAACACCGCTTCTTCCCAGACCATCTTGCGACCGGCCTCGCCCATGCGCCGACGCAGGGCCGGGTCGTCGATCAGGCGCTGCAAGGCGTCGGCCAGCGCTTGGGGATTCTTCGGCGGCACCAGGATGCCGGTATCGCCGTCGCGGAACATCTCGGACACGCCGCCCACGTCGGTGCCGATCACCGGCAGGCCGCTGGCCTGGGCTTCGACGTAGACGGTGCCGGACGCTTCCTGCTGCGTGGCCAGGGCGAACAGGTCGAACCCGGCCAGCAGGTTAGGCACGTCGCGCCGCATGCCCATCAGATGGATGCGGTCTTGCAGGCCGAGTTGCGCGATGTAGTCCTGGGTCTGTTCAAAGACCGGCGAACCGCCCCCGACGAACACCAGGTGCAGCTTGGGCCGGCTTGCCATCAGGGGCGCGATCGCGTCGATCAAGTCCTTGTGGCCTTTGGTGGCGCGCATGACGGCCACGCAACCCACGATGATGTCGTCGTCGGCCAGGCCGAGCTCGTCGCGCAGCGTCGAGTGTTCGACAGGCGGCGGCAGCACGATGGGCGAGTAGACGGTGGCCACCTTGTTGGGGGGCACGCCGCGTTCGATCAGGTAATTGCGCACATGATCACTGACCGTCGTGACCCTGTGCGGCAGACAGGTGTAGGACCACATTGATCCCACTTTATTGGACAGGTGCCGGGTCCGCACGATCAACGGGGTGCCCGCCAATCTGGCGCTGAGCGCCGCAATGACCGTATCGCGCCGGCTGTGGGTGTTGAGCACGTCAAAGCGCCCATCCTTCAAGATGCGGCGCACGGCGGCCACGCCCTTCAGGTAGTTCATCGCCCCGTCCATCGCGACCTTATGGACGGTGAAGCCGGCATCGGACAAACGATCGACCAGCAAGGCCTTGGGCTGGCAGATGGCTTCGACATGATGGCCGCGTGCGCGCATGGCCGTCATTTCCTTGAAGATCCGCCCTTCCTGGCCGCCAAAACTGGTGGCGGCTTCCGAATGCACGATACGCAGCTTTTGCATCAATAGGTGACCTCTACTCCGTGGGGCTTGGTCCAGGCGTTCAGGTTTTCGAGCAGCGTGTCTGCCATGCGGACCCGCCACTCCTCGCCCAGCCGGACCGTGCACAGGAAATTGTTCTTGGTGTAGACAATATCGATCGGCACGCCGGGAATGCCGTTTTCGGGCTCGGCGCGGAACGGGTTCAACATCTGGCGCAGGCGTGCCGCGTCGGCCGCCCCGTTGAGCTTGACCCGCAGGGACTTGGCGCGCGCTTCGCGGGCCAATTGCAGGTCGTATAACTGGTCGGCCACGATGCGCATGCCGCCGGAGTAGTCGTCATTGCTGACCTTGCCCTGGACAATGACCAACTGGTCTTCGCGCAAGCGGTTGCGGTGCTTCTCGTAGAGTTCGTTGAACACCGAGATCTCCACCTGCGCGGTGCCGTCGTCCAGCACGGCGAACACCATCTTGCCACGGCGGGTCATCATGACGCGCACGCTGGCCAGCACGCCGCACATCCATTGCAGGTCGCGCTGCGGCTCCACGCGGGCCAGCTGCATCGGCACGATGCGACGCACTTCGTCGCGCCAGGCGTCGAACAGGTGGCCACTGTAGTAGTAGCCCAGCGCGGATTTCTCTTCCGTCAGCTTCTTGTGCAGGTCCCAGGGTGCGACCTTGGCCAGTTCGCCCGCGACCACATCGCCGCTGTCGTCGCCGAACAGCGAAGCCTGGTTGGCGCTGCGCGCCGCCTGCTCGGCGGCTTCCATGGCCGTAGGCACGGAGGCCAGCATCGCGGCGCGGTTCGGCTCGATGGTGTCGAACGCGCCGGCCTTGATCAGGGCCTCGATGGTGCGGCGGTTGACGGCTTGCTTGCCGACGCGGCGGCAGAAGTCGAACAGGTTCAGGAACGGCCCGCCTTCCTTGCGCGCGCGCAGGATGTCTTCGACGGCGCCCTGGCCGGTGCCCTTGACCGCGCCCAGGCCGTAGCGCATGGTGCGCGGCGGCTTGCCCTTTTCGGTGTGCTTGTCGGCGACCGGTTCGAAACGGTAGCCCGAGAAATTCACGTCGGGCGGCAATACCTCGACGCCGTTGTCCTGGGCGTCGCGGCAGAAGATCTGAACCTTGTCCGTGTCGTCCATATCGGACGACATGGTGGCGGCCAGGAATTCCGTTGGGTGATAGGCCTTGAGCCAAGCGGTCTGGTAGGAGATCAGCGCGTAGGCAGCCGAGTGCGACTTGTTGAAGCCGTAGCCCGCGAACTTCTCCATCAGGTCGAACAGCTTGACCGCCAAGTCGGGGTCATGGCCCTTTTCCTTGGCGCCTTGCTCGAACAGTTCCCGGTGCTTGGCCATTTCCTCGGGCTTTTTCTTGCCCATGGCGCGGCGCAGCAGGTCGGCGCCGCCCAACGAGTAGCCCCCGATGATCTGCGAAATCAGCATCACCTGTTCCTGGTAGACGATGACCCCGTAGGTGCTCTTCAGGGTGCCTTCCAGGTCGTTGTGGAAGTAGTCCACCGCGGCGCGGCCGTGCTTGCGGTTGACGAAGTCATCCACCATGCCCGATTCCAGCGGCCCCGGCCGGTACAGGGCCAGCATGGCGATGATGTCTTCGAAGGTGTTGGGCCGCAGCTTTTTCAGCAGTTCCTTCATGCCGCGGGATTCCAGCTGGAACACGGCGGTGGTGTTGGCGTCGCACAGGATCTTATAGGCGGCGGGATCGTCGAGTTCCAGCGCCATGACGTCGAAGTCGCGCTTGTCCTCGTTGAACTGGCGCACGTAGCGCACGGCCCAATCCAGGATCGTCAGGTTGCGCAAGCCCAGGAAGTCGAACTTCACGAGGCCGGCGGCTTCGACGTCGTCCTTGTCGAACTGCGAGACCGCGCTGTTCTCCTGGCCCGGCTGGCAATACAGCGGGCAGAAGTCGGTGAGCTTGCCGGGCGCGATAAGCACACCGCCGGCGTGCATGCCGATGTTCCGGGTCAGGCCTTCCAGCGGCTTGGCCAGATCGACGAGCGCGCGCACCTCCTCTTCCTGCTCATAGCGGTCCTTGAAGGCGGGTTCGTCCTTCAGGGTGCGTTCCAGCGTCCAGGGATCCATCGGGTTGAACGGGATCAGCTTGGACAGGCCGTCACAGAACATGTAGGGCATGTCCAGCACGCGGCCAGCGTCGCGGACCACGGCCTTGGCGCCCAGCGTACCGAAGGTGGCGATCTGGCTCACGGCGGCGCGGCCGTACTTTTCCTTGACGTAGTCGATGACCCGTTCGCGGTTGTCCTGGCAGAAGTCGATATCGAAGTCGGGCATGGAGACCCGCTCGGGGTTCAGGAACCGCTCGAACAGCAAGTCATAGCGGATCGGGTCCAGGTCGGTGATCCCCAATGCGTAGGCCACAAGCGAGCCCGCGCCCGACCCCCGCCCCGGCCCCACCGGCACCCCGTTGTTCTTGCCCCAGTTGATGAAGTCCTGCACGATCAGGAAGTAGCCCGGGAAGCCCATCTGGATGATGGTCTTGCATTCCCAGCGCAGGCGTTCGTAGTATTGCTCGCGCTTGGACTCGCGTTCCGCCTCGTCGGGGAACAGGAACGCCATGCGCTTTTCCAGGCCCTCTTCCGACAGCTGGACCAGGTAATCGTCCAGCGTCACGCCATCGGGCGTCGGGAAATTAGGCAGGCGCGGCTTGCCAAGCACCAGGCTCAGGTTGCAGCGCTTGGCGATTTCGACCGTGTTGGCCAGGGCCGAGGGCACGTCAGCGAAACGCCGGGCCATTTCCTCGGAGCTGAGCAGGTACTGTTCCTTGGTGAAGCGGCGCACGCGGCGCGGGTTCGCCAGGATTTCGCCTTCGGCGATGCAGACGCGGGCCTCGTGGGCCTGGAACTCGTATTCGTCCAGGAACTGCACCGGGTGCGTGGCCACCACCGGCAGGCCGGCTTCACCCGCCAGCCGCATGGCCGCCTGCGTATAGGCTTCGTCGCCGTCCATGCCGGCGCGCTGCAATTCGATGTAATAGCTGCCGGGGAACAAATGCGCCCATTGCCGGGCCAGCGCCAGCGCGGACACGGCGTTGCCGGCGTCCAGCGCCTGCCCCACATCGCCCATCCGTCCCCCGGATAGCGCGATCAGGCCCTGCTGGCCTTGCAGCCATTCGCGGCGGATTTCCGCCCTGCCCTTGCCCTGGTTCGTCAGGAAAGCCTTGGACAGCAATTCGCACAGGTTCAGGTAGCCCTGATGGTTGCGTACGAGCAACAGCAGGCGGAACGGCTTGGCCGGTTCGTCGTCGTTGGTCAGCCAGACATCGCAGCCGGCGATGGGCTTTACCCCCGCGCCGCGCGCGCCCTTATAGAATTTGATCAGGCCGAAAAGGTTCGACAGATCGGTCAACGCCACGGCTGGCTGGCCCAGCTTGGCGACGCGTTTAATGAGGTCGGAGATGCGCACGATGCCATCCACCACCGAAAACTCGGAGTGGACGCGAAGATGCACAAAAGGGGTCGGGGTTGTTACGGCTTCGGACATAGCGGGAATTGTACCTAGTGATCCCGGTCCAAGCCGATGCGTCCGAGATTGTGCAAAGGGGGCGCCACGGACCTTGTGTAACAATACCAGGTAGACATGACCCAACTGTCGCAGGACAACGATTACGTATGAAATGGTTAATACCCGGGATCTGGCTGGCCGCCATCCTGTTTGCGCACTTCCGAGGCCGAGTTCGACTGCCGCTGGGCCGGCAGATGTTGGACCACTCGGTGCTCCTGGCCCCGATCAACGCGTTCATGGTGTTGGCGTCCCGCGTGCCGTCCACCCCCTACCTGACGACGAGCGAAATCGCCGAACTCAAGGTGCTGGACGATAATTGGGAGACCATCCGCGAAGAAGCCGTGCAGATGGCCGAGTTGCGGCGCATCAAGGCAGCCGACGACCACAACGACATCGGCTTCAATTCCTTCTTCAAGTACGGCTGGAAGCGCTTCTACCTGAAGTGGTATGACGCCCGCCACCCCTCGGCTGAGGAACTGTGCCCCAAAACCGTCGCCATCCTGAAGACCCTGCCCAAGGTCAAGGCCGCGATGTTCGCCGAACTGCCTCCCGGCGGCCAATTGAATCCGCACCGCGACCCGTTCGCCGGTTCGCTGCGCTATCACCTGGGCCTGGTGACGCCTAACGACGACCGCTGCCACATCATCGTCGACGGCGAATCCTACAGCTGGCGCGACGGCGAAAGCGTCGTCTTCGACGAAACCTATGTGCACGAGGCGTACAACCACACCGACCACAACCGGATCATCCTGTTCTGCGACGTGGAGCGTCCGCTGAAGTGGGGCTGGGCCGAGGCGTTCAACCGCTGGTTCGGCCGGGTGGTCATGTCGGCCGCCAGCTCGCCCAACGACGGCGGCGACCAGACCGGCGCCATCAACAAGCTGACGCACGCGCACTGGGTCATCGACCAGAAGCGCAAGGCTTTCAAGACCTGGAACCGGACCGCCTACAAGGCCACCAAGTACGCCTTGATCGCCTTGGTCATCATCGGCTTTATCGCCCTGTAATCCGGCGGGCGCCCCCGGGGCGGCTCGGGCCCCGGAGCCCCGCCGCCCGAGGCTCAAGCCGCTTCGCGCACTGGCAGCGTCAACAGCCCCGTGTGGTAGTCATAGCCGTAGATCTCGCCGTACCGGCCCCATTCCACCGCGATCTTCAGCACCCGCTCGGCCTCGTCGGGCTTGAGGAATTCCTCCAGCGAATCCAGGAAGTCCTTTTCGGGCAAGGCACCCGAGGGCTCTTGCTCCAGGCTGTGGCGGATGTGCGCGGCCAGCGGCACGTGCGCCAGCAGTTGGCGTCCGAAGATGGCTTGCTTCTGCCCTTGCTCGGCCTGTACGTAGCGCTGGCCCAGCGGCGTCAGGAAGATGTCGCCGCGGTCAAGCCGGGCCAGGCCAAACAGGCCCAGCGCTTCGCAGGCCGGCAGCAGGTCGTCGTCGGAGATCTCGGCCTCTTCAGCCAGCTTGGGCAGGTCTGCGCGGCCGTTGAACGGCGCCTCGGCCAGCACGTCCAGCACGCCTTCCATGCGTTCGACTTCGGTCTGCGGAAACCGGTAGCCCAGCCCTTGCTGACGCGGCGTGGGCACGCCATGCGCTGGACGCGTGGTCATCAAGGCGTAGACCTCGTCGATCAACGCGCGCACTTGGGGGGAGTCCGCGTCACGCGGGCGCGGCAAGCCGATCAGCACCTGGCTGCGCACGCGGCCAGGGTCGCTATCGAACACGATGATGCGGTCGGCCATCATCACGGCTTCTTCGATGTTGTGCGACACGATCAGGATGCCCTTGGTCGAGATGCGGCTTTCGTCCCAGAGCTCCAGCATGTCGTCGCGCAAGGTCTCGCCGGTCAGGACGTCCAGCGCCGAGAACGCCTCGTCCATCAGCAGCACGTCGGGGTTCATGACCAGCGCGCGCGCAATGCCTACCCGCTGGCGCATCCCCCCTGACAATTCGCGCGGCAAGGCGCCGCCGAAGCTGCCCAGGCCGATCAGGTCCAGCACGGCGTCGGCCCGCTTGGCGCGCTCGGCGGCCGGCACGCCCTGGGCTTCCAGGCCCAGTTCGACATTCTGCTGGGCGGTCAGCCACGGGAACAGGGCAAACGACTGGAACACCATCGCGATGCCCGCCGCCGGCCCGTAGACCGGCTGGCCGCGGTAGGTGACCGTGCCCTGGTCGGCATTGACCAGGCCGGCCATGATGCGCAGCAAGGTGGATTTGCCCGAGCCGGATTTCCCCAGCAGGGCCACGATTTCACCTTCTTTCAGCGTGAAATCCACGTGCTCCAGCACATGCCTGGCGGTGCCGTCGGCCGCGCGGAAAGATTTGCCGACGTCGTGCAGGTCGATCAAGACGTTGGGGTTCATGACAACTCCTAGCGGCCGCGATCTTCGGCCAGCAGATACAGCTTGCGCCAGAAAAATCGGTTCAACAGCATCACGAATACGCACATCACGCCGATGCCGAGCGCGATGCGGTGGAAATCCCCCAGCTCGGTCATGTGCTTGATGTAGCTGCCCAGGCCGTCGGCGACCAGCGAGGTCTTGCCCCACGACACGTACTCGGCCACGATGCTGGCGTTCCACGACCCGCCGCTGGCGGTGATGGCGCCGGTGATGAAGCTGGGGAAGACGGCGGGCAGATAGACCCGGCGCCAGCGCAGCCACCCTTTCAGCCCCAGGTTGTCGGCCGCCAGCCGCAATTCGTTGGGAAGGGTGGACGCGCCGGCCACGACGTTGAAAAGGATGTACCACTGAGTACCGAAGATGATCAGCGGGCTGAGCCAGACATTGGGGTTCAACTGCCAAGCCACCATGACATAGACCACGGCGGGAAACAGCAGATTGACGGGGAACGCCGCAAGGAATTGCGCAACCGCCTGCACCCGCTGCGAATACCGGGGACGCAGTCCTATCCACACGGCGACCGGCACCCAGACGACTGATGCCAGCGCGATCAGCAGCATGACGCGGACCATCGTGATGCCGCCCAGGCCCAGCACATGCAGCACTTCGCCCCAGCCCACGTCCTGGTGGACGAATACCACCAGCTTGTAGGTGGCCAGCAGAGCCGCGGCCGCCAGCAAGGCGTCCCAGACCCGGGTCCAGCGCGGGTCGGGCGCCTTTACCCGCGCCCGGATGGAGGTGCCGTCATACGGCACGCTGAACCATCCCAGCGCACGCCGCATGCATGCCCAGAACGCATTCGCCACCGCCTGCACCCAGCGGCTGCGCCGCGTCCAGTCCAGCAGCCATGACTGCTGCGCGGCATCGCCCTGCGACTCTTCGAACCGGAACTTATCGGCCCAGGCCAGCAGCGGCCGGAAGAAGAGCTGGTCGTAGAGCAAGATGCCCGCCATCATGGCGCCGATGGCCCAGGCGATGGCGCGGCCGTCCTCGGCCTGGATCGCCACCGCGATGTAAGACCCGATGCCGGGCAGCTTGATGTCTTGCCCGGCCACCGAAATGGCTTCGGCGGCCACCAGGAAGAACCAGCCGCCCGACATGGACATCATCATGTTCCAGAGCAGCCCCGGCGTGGCATAGGGCAATTCCAGCCGCCAGAACCGCTGCCAGCCCGACAGCCGGAAGATCCGGGCGGCTTCATTCAACTCGGCCGGGACGGTGCGCATGGACTGATACAGGCTGAACGCCATGTTCCAGGCCTGCGACGTGAAGATCGCGAAGATCGCCGCGCATTCGACGCCCAGCAGGTTGCCCGGAAACAGCGCGATGAACGGCGCGATGGCGATGGCCTGGAAGCCCAGGATCGGGACGGACTGCAGGATGTCCAGCATCGGGATCATCGCTTTTTCGGCCGTCCGGTACTTGGCGGCGATGGCGGCGAAGACGAAGCTGAACAGCAGGGAAAAGCCCAGCGCCGTGAACATCCGGAGGATGGTGCGCAGGAGGTAATACGGCAGGTATGCCGGATCCAGCGATATCGGCAGTTCCTCGCCCAACGCGAACGGCCGGTTCATCTGGGACGCGCCGTAGGCCATCAAGGCCAGGATGCCCAGCACCAGCGGCAATAGCGCCCAGTCCCAGCGGTTAGGGGTAGAGCGAGAGCCCGTTTTCGAGCGGGTCCGGGGGCTGAATAACTCGAACATATCGGAGATGTTCCAGGGCGCAAGGGGAGAGGCCAGCGAATTGGAGCATAACGAGATGACGGCGGTCTGAATTAGGGTTTTTGCCGGATTTTTTGGGCTTGGGGTTTTGGGCGTTACGCTTTGAGAGGCGGGTTCTTGAGACGCCCGCCCCCGGCCGGCCGCGCGGCCGCAATCGGCGGGCAGCGTAAAACTCGTGAAGGATCCTGGACCTAGGGGCGCGCCAAGCCGAGACGGCGGCCGTTGGTCGGTGGGTCGGCCTGACTGCGCGCAACCTTGATGCGCCCGAGGGAATCTGAAGGAGTCGCCGAAGGCGAGGACGAAGATGACGACGGGGCAGTCCGGAGCGAAGGCTCCGGACCGCAATCGTGGGCGCGCGCAGTCAGGCCGACCCGCCGACCAGCGACCTACGAAGAACGACGCGCCATACACGAAACAAGCAGCACGAAACGCCCTCCCAGCGTCAACGCTTCAACGACTCCCAACTCTTCATCAACCGCTTGACCGACACCGGCATCGGCGTCCGAAGTTCCTGCGCGAACAGTGCCACGCGCAGTTCCTCAAGCAACCACCGGAACTCGTCCAGCCGCGGATCGGGCGCGCCCTTCAGCGCTGCCCTCGCGCGCTGATACTGCGTCACCAGCGGTGCCATTTCCGCGACCAGCTTTGCGTCACGTCCCGGGTCCGCCCGCAACTTGTCGATGCGGGCCACTGCCGCCTTCAGGTATCGCGGATAGTGCGAAAGTTGCGAATAAGGCGTGTCGCGGATGAACATCTTCGGCATCAGTGCGCCAATCTGCTGCTGCAGGTCGGCGTAGGCGGCTGCATGCGGCTTCGCTTGCGGCAGCTTGCGCTGCAGTGCCGCGTACTCCGTCAGCACCGCGCCCGCCAGCCTGGCCACCTCCTGCGCAAGCAGGCCCAGCCGGCCCTTGCCTTCTGTGCGGCGCGCATCGAACTGCTGCTCGTTCACCGGCCACGGCTCGGCCAGGCATGCCTGCCCCAGCGCGCAATCGATGATCTGGTCGCGCAGTTCTTCCTGCGTGCCCAGCGTCATGTACAGCATGCTGATCTTGGTCAGGTCGGCCAAGTTCTTTTCCAGGAACTTGACCTGCTCGCGCAGCCCCAGCCGGAACAGTTTCAACAAGCCCGCGCGGTGGTGCTTGCGCGCCTCGTCGGGGTCGTCGAACACGTCCAGGTCGCAATGCGCCCCCCGGTCCACCAGCGCCGGATAGCCGATGACGGACTGGCCACGCCGCTTGATCTCCATGATTTCCGGCAGCGGACCGAACGACCAGGTCGTCAGGTTTTCATGCGCCAGCGCCTGGGCCACCTGCGTATCACTGGCCGCCAGCTGCTGGAAGGTGGCTTGCGCCTGCTTGCCGAATTCCGCCCGCAACTGGGCCAGATTGCGTCCCGCGGCCAGCATGCGGCCGTGCTCGTCGACCACGCGGAAATTCATGAACAGATGGGCGGGCAAGGTTTCAAGCTTGAAGTCACCCACGGCCGGGCGCACCTGCACCTGATCCCACATGTCGGCGATGATGGCGTCCACCAGGCCCTGCCGCGGATCGGCCTGCCGCTCGAACCAGCGCTCGTAGAAACCCGCCGCGTAGTCGGGCAGCGGCACGCAATGGCGGCGCAGCTTTTGCGGCAGCGACTTCAACAGCAGGTGCACCTTTTCCTTCAGCATGCCCGGCACCAGCCATTCGCAACGCTCGGGATCGATCTGGTTCAGCGCGAACAACGGCACCGACAGCGTCACGCCGTCCCGCGGCGAACCGGGTTCGAAGTGGTAGTCCAACGCCATGGACACGCCTTGCCATTCCACCTTCTTGGGGAAGACATCGGTCGTGACGCCGGCGGCTTCGTGCCGCATCAGTTCGTCGCGGGTCAGCATCAGCTTGGCGGCCGCCGCCTTGTCCAGGCCGGACACCCATTTTTCAAGCGACGCCGTCTGCGAGATATCGGCCGGCAACTGGCGCTCGTAGAAAGCGAAGATCAGCTCGTCGTCCACCAGGATGTCCGGGCGGCGCGTCTGATGCTCCAGCTTTTCGATGCCGGCGATCAGCTTGCGGTTGTGTGCCGCGAAGGGCAGCCGCGTATCGATCTCACCGGGCACCAGCGCCTGGCGGATGAACAATTCGCGCGCATGGGTCGGGTTCACGCGGCCGTAATGGATGCGGCGGCCCGTGTAGATGGTCAGCCCGTACAGCGTGGCCCGCTCGTTGGCCACGACCTGTCCAGCCTTCTTTTCCCAGCGCGGGTCCGACCAGTTCTTGCGGATCAGGTGGGCGCCCACCTTTTCCAGCCACACCGGATCGATGCGCGCCACGCAGCGCGCGTAAAGGCGCGTGGTCTCGACCAGTTCGGCCGCCATGATCCAGCGCCCCGCCTTCTTCACCAGGCGCGATCCCGGATGGATGTGGAAACGGATCTCGCGGGCGCCCTGATAGTGGCCGCCCTCGTCGCTCTTGAAGCCGATATTGCCCAACAGGCCGGACAAGAGCGCCAGATGCAGCTGTTCGTACGTGGCTTCCGCCTGGTTGACCCGCCAGCCCTGCTCGCCCACCAGCGCCGCCAGCTGCGTATGAACGTCGTGCCATTCGCGCAGCCGGATCGGCGACAGGAAATTCTGCCGCAGCAGGTTCACCAGCTTGCGCTGGGAGGCCTTGTGCTGCACCTGCTCGCCATACCAGCGCCACAGTTTCAGGAAGGAAATGAATTCCGATTTGTCGTCGGCGAACTTCGCGTGTGCCGCCTCGGCGGCCTCGCGCTCTTGCATGGGGCGGTCGCGCGCATCCTGCACCGACAGCGCCGACGCGATGATCAGCATTTCGGCCAGACACTGGTGTTCGCGCGCAGCCAGGATCATGCGGCCGATGCGCGGGTCCACCGGCAACTTGGCCAGTTCGTGCCCCGTCTCGGTCAACACGAACGACGCGCCGGTCCGGGTGGCCTCGGCATCGTCGTCCGATGCGGACGCGAGTTCGATCGCGCCCAATTCCTGCAGCAGATGGTAGCCGTCGGCCACGGCGCGCCCGGGCGGCGCTTCGACGAACGGGAACTGCTCGATATCGTCCAGCTTCAGCGACTTCATCCGCAGGATGACGGACGCCAGCGACGAACGCAGCACTTCGGGATCAGTGAAGGCCGCGCGGTTGTTGAAGTCCAGTTCGTCGTAGAGGCGGATGCACAGGCCCGGGCCCACGCGGCCGCAACGGCCGGCGCGCTGGTTGGCCGACGCGCGGCTGATCGGCTCGATCCGCAGCTGTTCGACCTTGTTGCGCCAGGAATAGCGCTTGATGCGCGCCAGCCCGCTATCGACCACGAAGCGGATACCAGGCACGGTCAGCGAGGTTTCCGCCACGTTGGTGGCCAGCACGATGCGCCGCGCATTGGTGCGCGGATGGAAGATCTGCTCTTGCTCGGCCTGAGACAGGCGCGCGTACAGCGGCAGCACCTCGGTGCCGGCAGGATGGCGCTTGCGCAGGGCCTCGGCGGATTCGCGGATTTCGCGCTCGCCGGGCAGGAACACCAGCACGTCGCCCGGGCCGTGGCGGGCGCACTCGTCCACGGCATCCACGATGGCGTCGATCAGATCGCGCTCCTCGTCGCCCGACATGCGCTCGCGGTCGCGTCCCGGCTTGGCGGCCGGCGTGGCGGCGTCCTCGGCCAGTTCCTCGCGGACAGGCCGATAGCGGACTTCGACCGGGTACAGCCGGCCCGACACTTCGATGACGGGCGCGGGTTTGTCTTCGGACGCGGCAAAGTGCTTGGCAAAGCGCTCGGCGTCGATCGTGGCCGACGTGATGATCAGCTTCAGGTCCGGGCGCCGCGGCAGCAGCTGCTTCAGGTAGCCCAGCAGGAAATCGATGTTCAGGCTGCGTTCGTGCGCCTCGTCGATGATGATGGTGTCGTAGCGGCGCAAGAGCGGATCACGCTGCGATTCGGCCAGCAGGATGCCGTCCGTCATCAACTTGATGGACGCGTTGGGGCCGGTGCGGTCGTTGAACCGCACCTGATAGCCCACGACTTCGCCCATTGGCGTGTTCAGTTCTTCGGCGATGCGCTTGGCCACCGAGGTCGCCGCCAGGCGGCGCGGCTGGGTATGGCCGATCATCTTCTGGCGGCCGCGGCCCAGTTCCAGGCAGATCTTGGGCAGTTGGGTGGTCTTGCCCGAGCCGGTTTCCCCGCTGACGATCACGACCTGGTGGCCGGCGATCGCACGTGCGATCTCCTGCCGCCGCGTGCTGACGGGCAGGTCTTCGGGGTAGGTCACGGCAGGGATGGGACGCTCGGGACGCGGCGTCTTTTTGGCCACCCGGGGGGCGTCGGCCACGCGGGCGGCGCCGGCCGCGGCGGCAGGAGCCTCCGGGGAAGCCGTCTTGGGCGCCCGCGGGCGGGAGGATTCAGGCATGTACGATAGTCCGGTTAGCCGGGCATTATAAATTTCTATGGCATTCCTGCCCGCAGGCCGGTCCGGCGGCATTGAAACCGGGTATGAAATAAGCGCTGATTTCCGCCTGCGCCCGCCCCCGAGGGTCATATAATTTCGCCACGCCGTCACCGGACGGCGCCAGGGCGCGGCAAAGCGCCGCGCTTTTACCGACTCTCAGGAATCCCTCCGCCCATCATGCCCGACCTGGAACCAGACACCGTCTCCGCCCTCGAAGCCCCAGAATTCGCACCCGCCCAGTTCGTCCGATGGTTTCGAGACGTGGCCCCTTATGTGCATGCGTTCCGAGGCAAGACTTTCGTGGTGGCGTTCGGTGGCGAGCTGGTGCAGGCCGGCGCGCTGAACACGCTGGTGCAGGACTTGTCCTTGCTGTCGTCGCTGGGCATCCGGCTGGTGCTGGTGCACGGTTCGCGCCCGCAGGTCAATGAACAACTGCGCTTGAAGGGTTTCACGCAGCAGTTCGACCGCGGTTTGTCCCCCACCGACGCCGCCGCGCTGGAATGCGCCAAGGAAGCCGCCGGCGAAATCCGGCTGGACATCGAAGCCGCGTTCAGCCAGGGGTTGCCCAACACGCCGATGTCGCACGCGCACATCCGCGTCATTTCCGGCAATTTCGTGACGGCGCGCCCCACCGGCGTGCTGGACGGCGTGGACTACAAGCACACGGGCCAAGTGCGCAAGATCGACATCGACGCCCTGAAGTTCGCCATCGAGAAAGGCTCGTCGGTCGTGCTGCTGTCGCCGCTGGGCTTCTCGCCGACGGGCGACGCCTTCAACCTGGCCATGGAAGACCTGGCCACCAGCGTCGCCGTGGCGCTGCGCGCCGAAAAGCTGATCTTCCTGTCCAGCTCGCAAGGCGTGTTGAACGACGATGGCACGCTGGACACCGAACTGGCCCGCGTGGATGCCGACGCGCTGCTGGCCGGCGGCGAACTGGACGAAGAAACGCACGCCTTCCTGCAATACGCGTCGCTGGCGGTCAAGCGCGGCGTGGCGCGCGCCCACCTGCTGCCGTTCGCGCTGGACGGCAGCGTGCTGCTGGAGATCTTCACCCACGACGGCGTGGGGACCATGGTGGTGGAAGACACGCTGGACGACCTGCGCGCCGCCACGATCGACGACGTGGGCGCCATCCTGAGCCTGATCGAACCGCTGGAGGCCGACGGCACCCTGGTGCCGCGCCCGCGCAGCGTGATCGAACGCGACGTGGAGAACTTCACGGTGCTGGAGCACGACGGCGTGATCTACGGCTGCGCCGCCCTGCACACGTTCGCCGACGAGCAGATGGCCGAAATGGCCTGCCTGATCGTGCACCCCGAATGGCAAGGCTCCGGCGAAGGCGAAATCCTGCTGCGCCACATGGAGTCCCGCGCGCGGGCCACCGGCGCCAAGCGCCTGTTCGTGCTGACCACCCGGACGTCGCACTGGTTCATCAAGCGCGGATTCGTGCAGGGCGGCGTCGCCGACCTGCCCCGCGAAAAGCAGAACAACTACAACCGTTCGCGCAACAGCATGGTCTTCATCAAGAAGCTATAACCGCGCGGCCGTCGGGCCCTGACCGCAGGGTTCGAAGGGGCTTGGCGCCCTCCGGACGCCAAGCCCGTTAAAATACGGCGTTATCTATCTTTCCGGCAGCGAACCATGTCCCGTATCGTCAACTGTGTGAAATTGAAGCGTGAAGCCGAAGGGCTGGACTTTCCTCCCTACCCGGGCGAGCTCGGCACGAAGATCTGGCAGAGCATTTCCAAGGAAGCTTGGGAAGAATGGAAGGCCATCCAGACCCGCCTGGTCAATGAAAACCGCTTGAACCTGGCCGACGCCCGCGCGCGCAAGTACCTGAAAGAACAGATGGAACGCTTCCTGTTCGAAGACGGCACCGTGGAAGCGCACGGCTACGTTCCGCCCTCGGCCTGATCCGCTGCGCTGACCATGCCAGAAGGCATCCAGCGCCCCCATCCGAAGCCCCTCGCCAGCGAGGGGCTTCGCGTTTTCGGGCACCGTTCGCACATCCTCAAGACGGCAGTGCCTGCTGCGCTTAAGATTCGAACATTGTTGGCCGTATTAATGCTGTCATGAGAGAAGAATCGCGCTTGCCCCATCCCGCGGATCCCCCGCCGTCCATCGCACGCGCGCTGGCGATTGCCCCAGACCGCAAGACCGGCACGCTTCACGACGTGCGGCATGTCGTCGTCCTGATGCAGGAGAACCGGTCGTTCGACCATTATTTCGGCACCATGCCTGGTGTGCGCGGTTTCGCGGACCCGCATCCGGCGCCCACGGCGGCCGGCAACGTGCTGACGCAGTCGGACGGCGAGGCAAGCTGCCGCCCCTACGCGTTGCGAACGGAGTACGCCAGCGGCACGCCGGTGGGCTACATCACGCCGCACACCTGGGACGATGCGCAGCGCGCGTGGAATGACGGCCGCATGGACCAATGGCTGTCCGCCAAGAGCCGCCTGGGCCTGGGCGCCTACACCGGCGACGACGTGCCCTTCCAAACGGCGCTGGCCAACGCCTTCACGGTGTGCGACGCCTACCATTGCTCAGTGCACGCCGGCACCAATCCCAACCGGCTATTCCTGTGGACGGGTACCAACGATCCGCTCGGCCAGGCCGGCGGCCCCGCGCTGGTCAACACTTTCGACCGCCTGGGCCCGCCTGACGAAGGCTACGCCTGGACCACCTACCCCGAACGCTTGCAAGCCGCCGGCGTGGACTGGCGCGTGTACCAGGACATGGCGGACAACTTCCACGACAACCCGCTGGCCGGCTTCAGGCAGTACCGCCACCAGCACGCCAGCGGCGCGGCCGATGCCCCCTTGCGCGACCGTGGCCTGTCCACCTATACGCTGGATGACCTGGCCCGCGACGTGGACGAGGGCACGCTGCCCCAGGTGTCCTGGATCATCGCGCCCACTGTCGACTCCGAACATCCGGAGGTGTCGTCGCCCCACCAGGGCGGCGCGTACACCGAGCGCGTACTGGACATCCTGACACGCAACCCCGAGACCTGGAGCCGCTGCGTGTTCCTGGTCACCTACGACGAGAACGACTGCTTCTTCGACCACATGCCGCCGCCCGCGCCACCCGCCCGCCATGCCGACGGCCGCTCGGGCGGACTGTCCACGGTGGAGCTGGACGGCGAATACCACGACACCCGCCACGGCCCCAGCGCCGCGTCCAACGATGATCCCGCCAGTCTGCACGGCCGCGGCTTCGGCCTGGGGCCGCGCGTGCCGATGCTGGTGGTGTCGCCCTGGAGCCGCGGCGGCTGGGTCAACTCGCAGGTGTTCGACCACACCTCGGTGATCCGCTTTCTGGAGGCCCGCTTCGGCGTGGCCGAACCCAATATCAGCCCCTGGCGCCGCGCCGTGGCCGGCGACCTGACTTCGGCGTTCGACTTCGCCGGCGACTGGGGCCCGCTCCATCCCGACAGCAACCGCCATGCCTGCCCGTTGCCCTATGCGCTGGAAGCCGTGGGCCGCATGACGGCCGACGGCGAGCACTACCGGCTGACCTTGCGCAACTCCGGCAGCGCGGGCGCCGTGCTGCATGTGTACGACCGCCTGGACCTGGCGCATGCCCCCCGTCGCTACACCGTGGGCCAGGGCGCGCGGCTGGACGACGGCTGGCGCGTGGGCGCGCATGGCGCCTATGACCTGTGGCTGCTGGGGCCGGACGGGTTTCATCGTCAATTCCGCGGCGACGGGCGGGACGCCGGCGTGCTGGAGGCGCAGTTCGTTCCCGTGACCTCGGGCCTGCGCCTGCGCCTGATCAATCACAGCGACACGCCGCAACCCGTGAAGGTGGAGTCGCACATGGGCGACGGCTGGCGCGCCATGGCGCACGTACAGGCAGGCGGGGCGCTGGAACTCAAGTATGCCGGCCGTGAAGGCTGGTACGACCTGGAAATCAGCGCCCCCGCGCTGCCGGCGTTCGGGCGTCGGCTGGCAGGCCGCGTCGACGCCGGCAAGCCCGGCGTGCCGGACCCGCGCCTGTGCCAGGGCGCTGAGCTGCCGCTGTAGTCCGCGCAAGCAGCGGCCCGATCAGGCAAGAAAAAACCCCAGGGCATGCTGCACTGGGGTTTTTATTTAACGGGCGCTGATGGCGGCCTGGGGCTTACTGGCCCGGCTGCTGCTCGTCGTCTCCGGTGCCGTCTTCGCCGCGCGCCAGGCGCTCGGTGTTCTTCACGCCAGTGTGGCGCACGTCGGCGCCCTTGACCATGTAGATCACGCGTTCGGACATGTTCTTGGCATGGTCGCCGATGCGCTCCAGCGCGCGGGCGATGAAAATCATGTCGATGGCGCGCGAGATGGTGCGCGGGTCTTCGATCATGTAGGTGATCAGATGGCGCAAGGCGCCCTTCCATTCCTTGTCCACTTCCTTGTCGCTGCGCACGACCGCAGCGGCCTGGATCGGGTCAAGTCGGGCGAACGCATCCAGCGCCTGATGCAGCATGGTGCGCACATTGGCGGCCATGTGGCGCAGTTCGATCACCGGGATGTGGCGCAGTTCAGCTTCGTGGATGCGGCGGGCGACGGTGGCGACCTTCTCGGCCTCGTCTCCGGAACGCTCCATATCGGTCAGCATCTTGGACACGGCCATCAGCATGCGCAGATCGATGGCGGTAGGCTGGTGCCGGGCCAGGATGCGGCTGATGCTTTCGTCGATCTCGACTTCGTGGCGGTTGACTTCCTTTTCCCGCTCACGGACCTTTTCCACCAGCGACAGGTCGCCCGTGGCCAGCGCGTCGATCGCTTCCTGGATCATGGCTTCCACCAAGCCGCCCATTTGCAAGAACTGCGAACGGACGCTTTCCAGATCGGCGTCGAACTGCTTGTTTGTATGCTCCGTCATCCGGGCTCCCTGCGTGGTTGATCTCATTGCATTGCCCCGAAATAAGAGATTTACAAGATGGGCCTGCACAACCGGCAAGGTTATGACCCAAGTGTGACAGGATTATGAATCGGGGCCCCGCCGCCCGCAAGGCGGGCAGACGGAGCCGTGCACAGACCCCGCACGGGCCAGGGACGCTACGCGGCGCGGTCCAGGCGGCGGATGCCGTTCTGCGTGGCCAACAATGCCACATCGGCGCCTGCCAGCGCAAACAGGCCGCAGGTGACGACGCCCGGCAGATTGTTCACGCGTGCTTCAAATGCCGGCGCGTCCGTGATGGCCAGGCCCGCTACGTCCAGGATGATGTTGCCGTTGTCCGTGACGAAACCTTCGCGCAGGCGCGGCTGGCCGCCCAGGGCCGCCAGGGCGCGCGAGACCGATTCGCGCGCCATCGGAATGACTTCCAGCGGCAGCGGGAACTTGCCCAGGGTTTGCACCAGCTTGGATTCGTCGACAATGCAGATGAAACGCTCGGCGACCGATGCCACGATCTTTTCACGCGTCTGCGCGCCGCCGCCGCCTTTGATCATGTGCAGATTGGCGTCGATCTCATCGGCGCCGTCCACGTAGATCGGCATGCTCGACACGTCGTTCAGGTCCAGCACCCTCAGGCCATGGCTGGCGAGGCGGGCCGCGCTGCGTTCCGAGCTGGCCACCGTACCGGCGATCCGACCCTTGAAACGCGCCAGACCATCAATGAACAGATCGGCCGTGGAGCCGGTGCCCACGCCGATGATGGCGTCCGGGCCAGCGACCTGTTCAACGAATTCCAGGGCGGCGTCGGCGGCTTGTTGCTTGAGTGCTTGTTGCGAGAGCATGGCGGTGAAGAATGCGGGTAGGTTGGTCAAGCCGGGAAATTTAGCATGCGGCAGCAGGCCAGGCCCGCGACAGGATCGCCCGGGTGTCGGCGCCGGCCGCCAATTCGCCGAAAATGCCGCCGTCCGCTTGCAGGCGGCTGGCGACGAAGGCCTGCGCGACGGGCTCCGGCGCGTGCTGGATCAGCAAGGCGGCCTGCCACAGGCGCGCCAGCCCGCAGGCGATGCGGCGCGCCTGGAATTCCGCCTGCACGCCGTCGGCCAGCAACGACCGCCAGCGCGCCACGGCCTCGTCGAACGCGCGATGCCGTCCGGACGCCGGCGCAAATTCCTGCTCAAGCGCGGGCAAGGCCTCGGGCTCGCGCTGCAAGGCACGCAGCACGTCCAGCGCCATGACGTTGCCGGACCCTTCCCAAATGGAATTGACCGGGGTTTCCCGGTAGATCCGGGGCATCGGCCCCTCTTCCACGTACCCATTGCCCCCCCAGACCTCCATGCACTCGGCCACCGCATGGATGGCGCGCTTGCAGATCCAGAGTTTGGCCGCGGGCGTGCCCACGCGCACCAGGGCGCGCGCCTGGGCGTCCGCGCGCGCGTCCACCGCCCGCGCCAGGCGCAGCGCCAGAACCATGGCGGCCTCGCTTTCCAGCGCCAGGTCGGCCAGCACGTTGCGCATCAAGGCCTGTTCGATTAACGGTTTGCCAAAGGCCAGACGATGCAGCGCGTGATGCAGCGACTGCACCAGCGCCTGCCTGAGCAAGGCTGCGCTGCCCAGCACGCAGTCCAGCCGGGTCGTGGCCGCCATTTCCAGCAGCATGGCCAGGCCTCGTCCGGGCTCGCCCAGCATGACGCCCCAGGCGCCTTCGAATTCGACTTCTCCGCTGGCGTTGCTGCGGTTGCCCAACTTGTCTTTCAGCCGGCGCACGCGGATAGCGTTGCGCGGGCCGTCTGGAATCCAGCGCGGCACGAAGAAGCAGCTCAGCCCTTCATCGGTTTGCGCCAGCACCAGGTGCGCGTCCGCCTGCGGCACGGAGAAAAACCATTTGTGGCCCACCAGTTCGTAGGCGTTGCCCCGGCCCGGCGCGCCCAGGGGCACGGCGCGCGTGCTGACCGCGCGCAAATCCGAACCGCCCTGCTTTTCGGTCAACCCCATGCCGATCAAGGCGCTGCGCTTGGCGGACAAGGGGGCGTCGGCCGCGTCGAACTCGCGCGAATACAGGGCGGGCAGCCACTGCCCGGCAAAGTCGATGGCGCCCGCAGGTTCGCGCTGCAGCAGCGGCACGGCGGCAAACGTCATGGTGGTGGGGCACAGCGTGCCGGCTTCGACCTGCCCTTGCATCAGGTAGGCGGCGGCCCGCGCCACTTGCGCACCGGGCACCGGCTGGGCCCAGGCGCGGCTGTGCAGGCCGCGGGCCAGGATGCCGCTCATCAGCAGGTTCCAGGCGGGATGGAATTCCACGTGATCGATCCGGTGGCCGCCGCGGTCGTAGCCGACCAGCCTTGGCGGGCAGCGGTTGGCCTCGGCACCGGCAGTCAGCGTCTGCGCGCGCCCCAGCCAGGCCCCATGCGCGGACAAGTCGCCCGCCCAGTTTTCAGCCCCCTCGCGC
The DNA here is from genome assembly GCF_012928505.1 of Achromobacter sp. Bel. Classification (GTDB taxonomy): domain Bacteria; phylum Pseudomonadota; class Gammaproteobacteria; order Burkholderiales; family Burkholderiaceae_B; genus Achromobacter. The sequence goes on from NZ_JABBJN010000045.1 coordinate 37,468, forward strand.
CGCACCGCCTCGCGTAACGCGGGGTCGGTGTCGTACAGGGAATAGTCTTCCAGGGGCGGAACCTGGTTCTGTACGGTATGCGTCGCGAACGATGACATGACTGCTCCCGGGAAACGCCGCTATCTGGCCATGGGCGCCACCAGCGCCCAGGGGCGCAGGGCCTCGACCTGCGCCGCCAGCTCCAGCAGCAGGGCTTCGCTGCCCAGCGGGCCCATGACCTGGATGCCGATCGGCAGGCCGTCGGACGACACCGCGAACGGAATGGAGATCGCCGGCATGCCGGTCAGGTTGGCCAGGGGCGCGAAGGGCGAATAGCCGATCACGCCCTTCTTGCCCAGACGGTAGGCCAGGTAGTCGGCGTTGTCCATGGCGTAGCGTCCGATAGGCGCTGGCGGTTGCGCCAGGACGGGGCTGAGGAACAGGTCGTAGCCTTGTGCGCCGTCCCGGTGCAGGAAGCGTCCGATGCGGCGCGTGATGTCGTGGCAGGTGTCCACGCAAGCCACGTACTGCGCGCCCGAGATGGCGCGGGCGTACTCGCGCGCGCCCAGGGTGGTGGGCTGCAATTCGTCCGCGGCCAACCGGCGGCCGCGAGCGGCCACGAAACTGTCGATGGCGTTGGCCGCGGCGCTGGCGATCAGCGGCAGCATCGGCGACAGCACTTCTTCGGAACCCACCGGCGGCGCGGCCAGCACCAGTTCGTGCCCCAGCCCGGCAAAAAGCCGCGCGGCCTCGTCCACGGCGGCGGCCACTTCGGGATGGATTGCCCCGCCTTCGTAAGTGGTGTTGAGGAATGCGATGCGGCGGCGCGGGGCGGCGTGCGGATCGGCCGCCACCCGCGCCACCACGGCGCGGTAGGACTCTGCCGGTATCGCCGGCGCCGCATAAGGCGCCCCCACGTCGGCCCCCGCACTGATGTCCAGCGAGGCGGCGCAATCGCGCACCGACAGGGTCATCATGTGTTCGGTCGCCAGGCCGCCCCAGCCTTCGCCCTTGAGCGGCCCCAACGGCATCATCCCCCGTGATGGCTTCAGGCCCAGCACGCCGCAGCACGAAGCCGGGATGCGGATGGAGCCTCCGCCATCGCTGCCGTGCGCGATCCGCACCATGCCGCTGGCCAGCGCCGCGCCCGCGCCGCCGCTGGATCCACCAGCGCTGTGTCCCACCTTCCAGGGGTTCTGCGTGGGGCGGCCATAGACTGGCGATTCGGTGGTGGGGCTCAGACCCAGTTCAGCGCTGGTGGTGCGGCCGAACGGGATCAGCCCTGCGCGGCGGTAGCGTTTGACGATTTCCGCGTCGACATTCCAGTCGACGTGGCCATACAGCACCGAACCCATCGCGCTGGGCAGGCCCAACGCCGCCGTGCCCAGATCCTTCAACAAGGTGGGCACGCCCAGGAAGGGCCGGTCCTGCAATTGCGCCACGCGCTCCTCGGGCGTCAGCGCGGCCAGTTCGGCGTCCAGTGCCTGGGCCAGACGCAGCCCGGTTTCAGGCTGCATTCCGCATGCGGCGTTGATCGAGGGATTGCGCGCCGCCACCCGGTCCACCGCCTGCTGCATCGCAGCAAGCGCGGTCGTGACCCCTTGGGCGATGTCGGCGCCCAGCGCCGTCGCGTCGAGGGAAGAGGAATCATGGCGTTCAGCGGTGCTCATGCTTGCGATGCTCCAGGGTTCGACGGCAACATGCCGCACATGCCAGGATATCGACAGTCCGCGCGGGCAACAAGCTTGCCGGGGCGGACTGCGCCGCGTCGAAGGCTGCCCTGCCCGCCCGGACGGATCAGATCCCGCCGCTGGCGGGCGTGCGCGCGCCGTCCGCGTCTTCGTTCTCGGCGCCATCGGCATCGCCGTCCCCGTCGGTTTCCGGACCCGCCCCCAATAACCTCAAGGCTTCGGCCTCGGGCAAGGCTTCGACGCCCTTCAGATTCCTGAGCATTGCGCGGGTGCGCACTTCGGTCTGACCGATCTTGTTGCTGGCGGTGTCCAGCGTCTTCTTGACGCTGGCCAGCGATTCACCGAACTTTCCGAACTCGGTCTTGACCGCGCGCAGCACCTGCCAGACCTCGGATGACCGCTGTTCGATCGCCAGCGTGCGGAATCCCATCTGCAGGCTGTTCAGCAAGGCGGCCAGATTGCTGGGCCCCGCCACGTTGATGCGCAGGTCGTGCAGCTTGTCCAGCAGGCCCGGGCGCCGCAACACCTCGGCGTACAGGCTTTCGGTGGGCAGGAACATGATGGCGAAGTCGGTCGTGTGCGGCGGCGCGACGTACTTGCTGGCGATCAGCCTGGCCTGCACTTCGACCGCCCGGCCCAGCGCGGCGCCGGCCGCTTTCACGCCTTCCGCGTCCGCGGCCTCCTGGGCATCCATCAGGCGTTCGTATTCTTCCTTGGGGAACTTCGCGTCGATCGGCAGCCAGACGGGCTCGCCGCCTTCGCCTCGCCCGGGCAGGCGGATGGCGAACTCGACGACGGCGTCGCTGCCCGGCACCGGCTTGATATTGCTGGCGTACTGGTCGGACGTCATGTTGTCTTCGATCAGCCGGGCCAATTGCACTTCGCCCCACGTGCCGCGCGACTTCACGTTGGTCAGCACCCGCTTCAGGTCGCCGACGCCCGCGGCCAGGGCCTGCATCTCGCCCAAGCCCTTATGCACGGCCTCCAGCCGGTCAGACACCAGCTTGAAGGATTCGCCCAGCCGCTGCTCCAGCGTGGCATGGAGTTTTTCATCCACCGTCCGGCGCATCTCATCCAGCTTGGTACTGTTGTCCGTCTGCAACGATTGCAGGCGCTGGTCCACCGTGGCGCGTACTTCCATGAGGCGGCGTTCGTTGATCTGGATGAGCCCCTGCAATTGCTCGCCAAAACCGGCGGCGAAGCGGGCCAGCGACTCGGCCGATTCCGCGCGCGCAGCCTGGGCGTCGCGCGACAGCCCGGCGCGCAGGTCGCCATGCGATTGCGACAGTTCCAGCCGCAGCGCACGTGTGGATTCCGCGAATTCGCTGCGCAGACCGCGCTGCCCCTCGGTGATGTCCGCGCGCAGCGCGCGTTCGGTGCGTTCCAGGCCTTCCAGCAAGGCGTCCAGCCGGGCGTCCCTGGCGGGGGGCCGAAGCCACGCCAGCAGGGCCATCAGGCAAGCCAACACCGCACCGCCCGCGGCGACCCAAAGCAGAATGTCGTTCAAAAGAGGCATCTCCAAAGCCGGAATTGTAGGACGCATCAGCGCCGCGTTGTAACCAAACGACATTAGTTTGACCCACCCCCGGGCGCCTCGGGTGCACAACAGGATTAAACTCCCTCCACCCTGAACTGATCGCTCGACCCACATTTGAATCCCGCTGATCTCCCATCCTGTCGATCCTCGGTGTCGTTCCAGTCGGTTTTCGGCCCGCTGGATCTGAACGCCGAGCACCCCCTCGCGACAGGCGGCGACCGCCACATTTTCCAGCACCCCCATGTCCCTTCGCTGCTGGTCAAGGTGATGGACATGCGCGCCCGCGCCATCTACCTGGAAGCGCGGCCGTTCAAGCGCTGGTACAAGCAGTACCAGCGCGAAAGCGCCTACCGCGTCTACCTGAACGAAATATCGGAATATGTCACCACCACCACCCGCCCCTCCGGCGTGTGGCAAGTGCCCATGGCGCGCATCCTGGGCGTGGCGCAGACGACGTTGGGACTGGGCCTGCTGGTCGAGAAAATCACGGACCCCGCGGGCAATATCGCGCCCACGGTGGCCGACCTGGCCAAGCAGGGCAAGGTGGACGGCCGTTTCTTCGGACAGTTGGACGAATTCTTCGCGGACCTGGCCGACGCCCACGTCGTCCTGCATGACGTGTCGGCCAGCAATATCGCCTGTGGCCGGAACGCCGACGGCAAGCAGGGCCTGTATCTGATCGACGGGTTCGGCGTGCTGCCGCTGGTGCCGCTCTATGCGTGGAGCAAGTCGCTGAACCGCAAGCGCATCGCGCGCAAATACAAGGAAATGCGCGAGTCCCTGGAAAAGCGCATCCAGGACGCCGACAGCGCCTAGCGCGCGTCTGGCCGGGGAGCTTCGGGCAGGACGACGCCCTGCCGGTCCACCCACACGTAGTCGTGCCCGGCGCGCTGGCCGCGCCGCAGCGGATTGCGCGTGCAGACCGCGGCGTAGGCGGGGTCCACAAAGCGGTAATGCAGATGTTCGTCCCGCCCGGGCGGGATGCCCAGGCGCGTCGTGCAGATCAGGGCTTCCGGAGAAGCCCCCACGTCCTCGACGTAGAGCGCGTCCGGATCGAAGCGGCGCGCGTCCCACTCCGGCACTTTCAAGCCCAGCGACCGGCACAGCAGCGTCTGCCCCGCGCACAGCCGCGACGGCGGGCGCGGCAGGCCCTGGGCGTCCGGATTCAGTTGCTGCATCCGGGCCAGGGCGTCAGGTCCTGACCGCGCGTCCGTCCAGGGATGGGCGGATTTGATCAGCACGGCGTTACCGGGGCCCGCGGCGCTGAAGTTCAGCGAATCGCCGCCCCGCGCGTAATACATATAGATGACGCCGCCATCCATGAACAAGGCGCGGCGCTTGTGGGTGTAGCCCAGCGACGCGTGGCTGCCCTTTTCTTCCAGGTAATAGGCTTCGGTTTCGATGATGCGGACCGACAGCCACAGACCGTCCACGCGATGGCGGATGACCTTGCCCAGCAGGTCACGTGCCAGTTCGGCTGCGTCGCGGTTGAAAAAGGCATCGGGCAACGCCGGACCGGCGTTGCCCGATGCCTGGATGGGGGCTGCCATTGCCGCTGGCGCCATGTCAGGCGAAGCGTTCGCCGTAGCGCTTTTCGCTAAAGCCCACGGTGACATCGCCATCCGCTGTCACCGTGACGGGGCGGCGCACCAATGCGGGATATTCCGCGATCAGTTGGCTCCATTGGGCGTCCGTGTGCGCCGTCTTGCGGTCTTCGGGCAGGTTGCGCCACGTCATCGACGTGCGGTTGACGAGCTTTTCCCAGCCGCCGACCTTTTCCGACCATGCCTTCAGCGTGGCCGCCGGCACCGGATGATCGCGGTAATCCACAAAGGCGTGCTCGACGCCATGCTCCGACAACCAGTCGCGCGCCTTGATGCAGGTGCTGCACTTGGTCAGGCCGTACAGGGTGGTTGGTGACTTCATTTGGATTCGGACTCCTTGCGCCATTGCAGGCGGTTGGCCAGGATCACACACGTGCCCACCGCCAGGATGAACAGGGTGGCAAGCGCGTTGATCTCGGGTTTCAGGCCCAGCCGCACGCGCGAGAACACTTCCATGGGCAGCGTGCTGGAACTGGGTCCGGACAGGAACGACGCCAAAACGACGTCATCCAGCGACAGCGTGAACGACAGCAGCCAGGCCGACGCCAGCGCGGGCGCGATCAGCGGCAGCGTGATCTTGAAGAACACGGTGATGGGTGTCGCGCCCAGGTCCAGCGCCGCCTCTTCCAGCGACCGGTCCAGGTCGCGGATACGGGTCTGGATGACGACGGCCACAAACGCCATGCACAGCGTCACGTGCCCCACCCAGATCGTGAAGACGCCATTTTCGGCAGGCCAGCCCAGGCTGCCCCGCAGTTCCACGAACATCAACAGCAAGGAAATGCCCAGCACGACTTCGGGGATGACCAGCGGCGCGCTCAGCATGCCGACGTACAGCGAGAATCCGCGAAAGCGTCCCATGCGCCCCAGCACGTAGCCGGCCCACGTGCCGATGATGACGGCCGCCGTCGCCGTCATCGCGGCGATGCGGAACGACAGCCAGGCCGACCGCAGCAGCGCGTCGTCATTGAACAGCGCGTGATACCAGCGGAACGAAAAGCCCGCCCATGATGTGACGGTGGGCGATTCGTTGAACGAAAACACCATCAGGCTGACGATAGGCACATACAGGAAGAAATACCCGAGCCCCAGCACGACGGCGCGCAATGTCTTGTTGGGCCCCTTCATTTGCGGCCTCCGCCGGCCTGTTCCTGCTGCTTGACCTGGTTGTACTGGAAGTAGACCAGCGGCACGAGCAGCAGCAGCACCATCACGCAGGTCACCGCCGACGCCATGGGCCAATCGGCGTTATTGAAGAATTCGTTCCACATGACGCGGCCCATCATCAACGTGTTGGCGCCCCCCAGCATCTCCGGGATCACGTATTCGCCCACGGCCGGAATGAACACCAGCATGGCGCCGGCAATCACGCCCTGGCGCGACAGCGGCACGGTGATCTGCCAAAACGCCTGCCAGGGCTTGGCACCCAGGTCGTAGGCGGCTTCCAGCAGGCGCAGGTCCATCTTCACCAGCGTCGCGTACAGCGGCAGGATGAAGAACGGCAGGTACGCATAGACCATGCCGATGTAAACGGCGACGTCGGTGCGGTAGATTTCCAGCGGACTGGAAATCAGCCCCAGGCTTTGCAGCAGGTTGTTCAGCAGCCCGTCGTTGCGCAGGATGCCGACCCAGGCATACACGCGCAGCAGCAGCGACGTCCAGAACGGCAGGATCACCCCCAGCAACAACAGGTTGCGCACGCGCGGCGAGGACCGGGCGATGTAGTACGCGATGGGGTAACCGATCAGCACGCAGATCAGCGTGGTGATGCCGGCGATCTTCACCGAGCTCAGGTAGGTCTTGAAATACAGGCTGTCGGTGAACAGCAGGATGTAGCCGCGCAGGTGCAGGCTGAACTGCACGGCTTCGTCCTGGAATTGCGCCAGCGGGGTGTACGGCGGAATGCCGAATTCCACTTCGGCAAAGCTGATCTTCAATACCAGCAGGAAGGGCAGCAGCAGGAACAGCACCAGCCAGGCAAACGGCGGCACCACCGCCAGCGCCCGGCCGGAAGGCAACCAGTCGCGGGGCGAAAAGCGGATCATGACGCCAACACCGTCGCGCTGTCGGCATCCCAGCTGACGAAGATCTCTTCGTCGATGCCTGGGGCATCCATCTGGGCCAGCAGCAGGCTGGGCACGCTGGCCTCGACCGTCTTGCCGGAATCCAGGCGGATCTGATAGAGCGCGTAGCTGCCCATCCACGCCATGTGGCTGACCATGCCGTGGGCCCAGTTGTACTCACCTTCGGGCTGTTCGCGCGACACCACCAGGCGTTCGGGCCGGATGGACACGTGCACTTCCATGCCCAGCGGTTCAGAGACGCCATGGTTCACGAACAGCGGCCGCGTCAGTTCAGCGCATTCGATTGCCACGTGGTCGGGTTCATCGACCACGATGGTGCCGGTGAACATGTTGGTCGACCCGATGAAGCTGGCCACGAAGCGCGAATTCGGGAACGCGTAGACGTCCTGCGGCGTGCCGCACTGGACGATCTGCCCCTCGGTCATGACGGCCAGGCGGTGCGCCATGGTCATGGCCTCTTCCTGGTCGTGGGTGACCATGATGCAGGTCACGCCAACCTGCTCAAGGATCTTCACGAGCTCGATCTGCGTTTTTTGGCGGATCTGCTTGTCCAGCGCCGACATGGGCTCGTCCAGCAACAGCAGCTTGGGCCGTTTGACCAGGCTGCGCGCCAGGGCCACGCGCTGCTGCTGGCCGCCCGATAACTGGTTCGGCTTGCGGCGCGAATAGCCCGCCATCTGGACCAGGTCCAGGGCTTCGAACACGCGGTCGTGGATTTCAGCGCGGTCCACGCCTTCCTGCTTCAGGCCGAACGCCACGTTGGCTTCGACCGTCATGTGCGGGAACAGGGCATACGACTGGAACATCATGTTCACGGGGCGCCGGTACGGCGGCACGCTGGTGATGTCTTCGCCGTCCAGCAGGATCTGCCCGGAGGTCGCTTCCTCGAAGCCGGCCAGCATGCGCAGCAAGGTGGACTTGCCGCTGCCGGAACTTCCCAGCAGCGCGAAGATCTCGTTGCGCTTGACGGACAGGTTGACGGAACGCACGGCGACCACATCGCCAAAAATCTTGACCACATCGGAGACCCGGACGAACTCGTCCGGGTCGACCGTATGCGGCGCCGAGTAACGGCTATCGCTCATGATGACTTATCTTCCAGACTTCAGCTCGGACCACATCCGGTTTTGCAGGCGTTGCACGTTCAAGGGCAGCGCCTTGATCACGTACAGGGTCTTCGCGACCTCGGCCGGCGGGTAGATCATGGGGTTGTCGGCCACGTCCTTCACCACGTACTGCCGCGCCTCTTTGTTGGCGTTGGGGTAGAACATGGTGTTGGTGATGGCCGCATGCACCTTGGGCGTCTCGATGTAATTGATGAACGCCAGGGCCTCTTCGGGATGCGGGGCATCCTTGGGGATGACCATCAGGTCGAACCACGCGGGCGCGCCGCCCTTCGGGATGAAGTAATTCACTTCATACGCCTTCTTGGCTTCCTGCGCGCGCTTGCGGGCGATCATGACGTCGCCCGAAAAACCGTAGACCATGCACAGGTCGCCCACGGCCAGTTCGTCGATATAGCCCGACGAGCTGAACTGGCGGATGTACGGGCGAATCTGTTTCAGCACGTCCAGCGCGGCCTTGTAGTCGTCCGGATTGGTGCTGTTGGGATCCTTGCCCAGGTACTTCAGCACCGCCGGGAACACTTGCGCGGCCTCGTCCAGCATCGAAATGCCGCACTCTTTCAGCTTGGCGGCGTTCTCGGGCTTGAAGATCATGTCCCAGTTGGCCAGGTCGACGCCGTCGCCCATGATCTGCTTGACCTTGGTGACGTTGTAACCCAGGCCGTTCGTGCCGTAGCCCCAGGGGATCGCGTACTCGTTGCCGGGATCGACGGTGGCCACCAGCGCCATCACTTCCGGGTCCAGGTACTTCCAGTTCGGGATCTTGGACTTGTCCAGTTTCTGGAACAGGCCGGCCTCGATCTGGCGCGAGGCGTAATGGGTGGACGGGACAACGACGTCGTAACCCGACTTGCCGGCCAGCAGCTTGGCCTGCAGCGTGTCGTTGCTGTCGTAGACGTCATAGCGGACCTTGATGCCGGTTTCCTTTTCGAAACCCGGAATCGTGTCCGGGGCCGTGTATTCGGCCCAGTTGTAGACGTTGACGACCTTGTTCTGCGCGACCGCCGACGATGCCGATGCCGCGACCAACACCGCGCCTAGCGCCCAGCGCATTCCCGCCCTTAGTTCCATTACGAGCCCCCTTTGCCGTTATGCCGTGTATGTCAGGACTACCAAAAGGCGAAATCATAAAGCCTTTTGGCGGTCGGCCGCCCAACTTCGGGCGCAATCGGGGCCCGATGCCGGCAAATGGGCGCCTTCGCCCGGATCAGGGTTGGACGCCGATGCCCCAGGCCGTCCAGTAGCTGTCGCGCAGCTTCATCCAGAAGCGGTCGCCCTCTTCCCCTGCCACCTTGACCAGCGACCGGCGCAGGCGGTCCAGGTTGCCTTGGCGCTGCCGTTCCGACAACGCACCCAGGGTGCCCCGGTCGAAATCGATCAGCCAGACCTGGCCGTCGCCCCCGATCAGGATGTTGAAGGCATTCAGGTCGGCGTGCCAGACCCCGGCGCGGTGCATGCGGACGATGGCCTCTGCCACCGCGCCCCACAGCGGCTCGGCCAGTGCGTGAGCCAAGGGCCGCACGCCGGGGATCCGTTCGACCACGATGGCCGCCCGGTAGATGGGCCCCTGGCGCCAGTAGGCGGCGGCCAGCGGCGCGGGCACGGCCAGTCCCTGGGCGCGCATGGCGGCCAGCAGCCGGTATTCGCGGAAACTGCGGGTGCGGTCTTCGCCGTTCCAGAGATAGGCGTCGCGGCTGACGCGGGCGATCATGCCGCCGCGGCGGTAGCGGCGCAGCACGCCCTGCCAGCCCTGCCCCTGCACGAACCACGCCGCTTGGCGGCCGCCGGCGTCCACGGGACGCGCCCGGTCGCCATAATGCGCGGGGTTGAAGATTTCAGGTCCCGATCCGCCCAGGCGGGACACGTCGCTGAGCATCGCTCCGCCAAGCGGACCCGGCCAAGCCTGGCGCTGGGCGCCGCCCCGCGAATCGTCAGCCTTCACGGTTGCGCATCCAGTCGGCCACGCCGTAGAACGACTCCAGCAGCCGCTCCACCAGCGGCGGGGCGATGCCCTGGTCTTCCATGGCGCGCCCGATGCAGGTCACCCACTGGTCGCGCTCGATTTCGCCGATCGAGAACGGCAGATGGCGGGCGCGCAGGCGGGGGTGGCCGAAGCGTTCAATATAGTGGTCGGGGCCGCCGAAATAGCCGCACAGGAACCAGAACAGCTTGTCGCGCGCCTGGTCCAGGCTCGGGCCGTGGGCGGCGCGAAGCGCCTTCAGGTCGGGCTCCATGTCCATCAAGTCGTAAAAACGGTCGACCAGCGCACGCACGCCGGGCTCGCCGCCAAGAAGGTCAAAAACGCTGCGGGTGTTTTCCACGGGTTCAGTAATGGTTTGGACGCGGGACGTCATCAAGTTTCTCTAAGGGTGACGAGCGGCGGCGTGCGCAACACGCCGCGCAGGGCCAGGGCGCCGCCCGCCCAGGCGCCCAGCATACCCGCGCCGATACCGGCCAGCCACGGCCAGAGGCTGAGGGTAATGGTGAAATCGAACACCTGGGTGGATAAAACCCAAGCGATCGCGGTGGCGCCGGCGGCCGCCAGCAGGCCCGCCAGCCCGCCCACGGCCCAGAGCTCGATGCGCTGGGAACGCGCCAGCTGGCTGCGCGTGGCGCCCAGCGCACGCAGCACGGCGGCTTCGCGCATGCGCTCGTCGCGGGTGGCCGTCAGGGCCGCCGACAGCACCAGCACGCCGGCCGCCAGGGTGAACAGGAACAGCAATTGGACCGCCTTGCCCACTTCATTCAGCACGGACTGCAATTGCTGCAGGATGGCGCCCACGTCGAACACGGTCAGGTTCGGGAACTCGCGCACCAGCGCGGGCAGCACCGCGGCCTTTTCAGGCGGCAGGTAAAAGGAAGTGATCCAGCTTTGGGGCATATCGGCAAGCGCGGCCGGGGTCAGGATGGCGAAAAAATTGACGCGCATCGTATCCCAATCCACGCGCCGGGTGCTGGACACGGCCGCCTCGACCTGCTGGCCGGCCACGTCGAAGGTCATCTTATCGCCCAGCTTCAGGCCCAGTGTCTTGGCCAGCCCCGACTCCAGCGACACCTCGGACGAACCGGGTGCCAGCCACCGGCCTTGCTCGATCTTGTTGGACGACGGCATCTCGTCGCTGTAGGACAGATTGAACTCGCGGTCCACCAGCCGCTTGGCGCGCGGTTCTTCGTAGTCGTCCGGCCCGACGGGCCTGCCGTTGATGGCGATCAGCCGCCCGCGCACCATCGGCGACAGCGCGATGCGGCCCAGGCCCTCGCGGGTCAGCGCATCGGTGACGGCCTGACGCTGGTCGGGCTGCACGTTGATCAGGAAACGGTTGGGCGCATCCGGCGGCATCGTGCGCTGCCAGCCATCGATCAGGTCGGTGCGCGTCATGGTCAGCAACAGCAGCGCCGTCAGGCCCACCGCCAGCGCGCAGACCTGCGTGATGGTGGCGGCCCGCCGGCGCACCACCCCGGCCAGCGCGAAACGCAGCG
>NZ_JABBJN010000046.1 GCF_012928505.1 Achromobacter sp. Bel
GCGAACGCTGCAACTGCTGGCGGGATTGCTGTTGCTGACGCACGCTGCTGCCGATGCCCGCGACGCTGCCGTCGGGCATGCGCCCCGTGCGTTGCGCGGTGGACTGCACGGCATTCTTGTCGGAAAACCAGCCGGGGCTGAACGCGCGCGTTTGCGCCTGCGCCGCGCCGCTGGCGCTACCCGCGATCAATAGCGCCGTCACCGCCTGCGACAACGGCGTCGGACGCCAGTTCGCGCGCCCGCGCCCAGGCGTGCGCGCCGTGTTCCTCTTACTGCCCAATTCCGACATCCGTGCCTGCATGATCGCCATCCCTTGTTCCAATCGCGCGTGTTCGTCACCTAGAACAAGACAGACGGATGGAAAAATGCCGACCAGAACCCTGTCACAAATAATTCATCAAGACGCCGGGGCCCAATCCGCCTAGGACAGCAGGACGACGCCTGCGGGAAGGCGGGTCACATGCGCGCCGTAGGCATCCCGGATCAGACGTTCCGCATCGGCCACCTGCGCCAGCGAAAAACGCGCCTGCACCAGGCGCTTGCCCAATTGCGCGTTCATCAACACCAGGCGCCCGCGCCGGTAGCGGTTCAACTCATCCACCACTTGCGCCAGCGGCTGCTGGTCAAACACCAGCCAGCCCTGCCGCCACGCGGTCACGATGGCGGGGTCGACGTGGACCGGCGGCATCACCCACTGGTCGTCGTAGCGCAGCTCGCGGTTGGCCACAACGTCGAACACGCCTTGCGCGTGCGCCAGCCGCACAACACCCGACAGGCAGCACAGCCGCGCCTCGCCGCCGATATACCGAAGGTTGAACACCGCATCCTTCGCCGTGATGCGCCCTTTCCCCGCAACCACGACGGCCGCCGCCGGCCCGCTGCGGATCTCGGCCTCGCCGTCGGCCAGTTCGATGACAGCGCCGTCGCCGTTACTGCTGACATTGATGCGCGTCAACGTGTTCATCTGGACGTCCAGCGCCTCGCCCAGCGACACCCGCCGCTGCTCACCCGCCGCCGTGCGGTAATCCGCCCCCAGCGCATCCAACCCGGGCCACAGCCCCAAGGGCGGCTTGAAAGCCAGATAGGCCGCCGACGCCGCCAATGCGCCGCCCAGGAACGCCCGCCGTCCCGTCATCAGGGATTTGCGCGCCCGGTTGCGGGCGCCCTCCGCCACCACCGCCTGCACGGCCGGCCCCACATCGCGCCAAAGGCGCTTCTGGGCAGCAAATGCCGTTTGGCGCTGCGGGTCGGCGCGCAGCCATTCCCGGAACGCCCGCGCATCGGCCTCGGTGGCGCGACCGGACGTCAGCGTCAGCAACCAGGCCCGCGCCTCGCGCGCCGCCACGTCATGGTTCTTGTTGTTTCCGGGCATGCTCATCGTCAGTGCCATGGTTCTTCATCCCCGCCTGCGGTGCGGCCGGGCAACTCCCCCGATCCCGCGCCCGCCACGTGCAGTTCCCGCGCGCAATGTTCCAACGCGCGTTTGAGTTCTTTGGAGACGATGCGTTCCGACACACCGTAGCGCCGCGCGATCTCGGCATGGGGCAGTTCGTGCACGCGCGCGGCAAGCAGCATCTGCTGCGTGCGTTCGGGCAATTTGCGCAGCGCACGCTGAAAGGCGTCGACCTGGCTGCGGCCCTGCGCGATGCGCGCGGGGTCCGCGGCCTCGTCCGTGATGTGGATCAATTCGCTGATCTCCACCCCCGTCAATAGACGGGAGTCCCTGCGCCGCTGGTCTTCCGCAATGTTCAACGCCACGCGGAACAGATAGGCCGCCGGCTGCTGAATCGACGAGCTGGCGGGCAGGTCATTGACCTTCAAAAAGGCTTCCTGCATCGCGTCGTGCGCCAGGTCTTCCGATCCGAGCCGCCGCTTCAGCTGATTACGAAAGTCGTTGTAGCGTTCCAGGAACAAGGAACGCAGCGAGGTTTCCGGTTTGCTATCCCGCACGGCCGGCTCCGGTGGGTTCCGCGCACTCGACAGCGCTGCGCGGTTCCAGCAGGACGGTCAGCGGTTGCGGCATGCCTGCCGGCAACGGGCCGATCACCACGCCGCGCAATGCCGCCTCCAGCCTGCCGTCCAGCCCCGGCGAGCCGGTCGTCGCCACCCAGCCGACGCGGCTGACCCGCCAGGCCTTGTCAAACCACAGTTGCACCAAGGCGCGATAATTTCCTGGCTGCGCGCCCGTCGCCTTGCACAGGGCGCGCTTCAACGCGCCCTGCACCACGGCAGCATAGGGGGTATCCCGCAGCCGCTTGCTCGACCTCGGCGCAGCGGCAGCTTCTTGCTCCCTGGAGACCAGGGTGAACGACTGCGCGCTGGCATAGCGGATCGCCAGGGGCGACCCCGCCAGCAGTTTGCGCAGCGCATCGCCCGGCGTGTAGTTGCCGATCACCGCCGGGGCCTGCCGGCCATCGGTCAACGTGCTGTCCACCAACACGGTCAGCCCGCTGGCCAGGCTGTACTCGACCAGCGCCTGCGCCAGGGGCTGGGCGGCGATCGCAAACGCGATGGGCTTGGGCGGCGGCGCGGAGCGGGGCGCATCGGCGCCATGCGCCGAATGGGCCGCCGCCAGCATGAACAGGCTCAAGGCCAGACCGGCGCGCAGCGCCACGCCACAGCCCGTGAAAGCGCCGCTCATGAACGTGACCGCAAGAGGGAATTGCCAGACATGGCCGCGACACCAGGCGCCTGGGCGCCCGCCCTAACAAAAGCCGCCATGCTAGAGGCGCCGAATGACGCATTCGTGACACCTTTGCCGATACGACCCCACGCGCGACACGCAACGGTCACCTGCCCGGCATCCGTTCTCCCTATACTTTATGGATCACGCCGGCCGCGATTCGCCGGCACTGCATAAGGAGCGCGCATGCGCATAGTGCCCCTGGCCGCTGGCCGCGTTGTGCTGCTGTCGCTGTCCGCCGCGTTAGCCGGGCCGCCGCTGTCGGCCGCCGAGCCCCAAGCGCCTGCCGCCCCCGCGCCAAACGTGCAGAAACCCACCGCGCCAGGCGGTGCATGCATCGAGACGGAAGTGAACGGGTATCGGGCGCTGTCCTACGACTGCCTGAACCAGAAGATGGCGCCCGACGCCCCTCACCGTCCGGCGCCGGGCCTGGAGTCAGAGGCAATCACACAGCGCCCGCCGAATCAGATGGGACTGCCCACGCCGGCCACCATCGGCAACCGCATGGGCAACACCTTTGGCACGTCGGCCTATCCGCAACGGCCGAAGCCATAGGGTCGCAGACGGTTCCCGCGTCGGGGCGTCAACCCAAGCGCGTGATGAAGTAGATCTTCTTGACGAACTGGTCCACTTCCCAACGGCCGGTATAGCCTTCGGGCATGACGAAGGCCTCGCCGACCGTCAGTTCGTGCACGGTGCCGTCGGGGTCGACCAGCCGGGCCGAGCCTTCGACGATGTAGCCGAATTCGATGTAGCCGGTGGTGTTCGACTGGAATACGCCCGCGGTACTTTCCCAAACGCCGGCCTCGGCCTTGCCCGCATTGCCTTCGAAGGCGGTCACGGTCAGGAACGCCGCATCGCCCGAAATCGGGCGGCGGGGCTTGCCGGGCACCGGATCCTTCAGCGGGCCGGCATCAATGCGGACGAGCCGCGACTGGTCATGTTTCATGGGACACCTATCAATATCGTTGTGCGGTCGACAGCCGATTGCGCTTAATGCGCCGCCACCACCAGCACCTCGGCCATGGCCCGGCTGACGGTGCGCATGCGGTGCGGCAGTTCGGAGTCAAAATAGAGTGAATCCCCGGTCTCAAGGCGGAATTGGCGTTCGCCCACATAGACTTCGATGGCGCCCTTGAGCACCAGCAGGAACTCTTCGCCCGGATGCGGGAACACGGCGGCGGCGTCCGGAAATTCGCGCGGCGGATGCACCACGAAGGGCTCCATCGCCTTGACCTTGCGGCGCCCGGCCAGCGATTCATAATGATATTCGCTGCCCAGCCCGCCGCGTTGCAGGGCCTCGCGGTCCGCCACGCGGACCACGCTGACCACTTCGTCCTGGGCCGCGTCATCCGTCCCCACCAATTGGGACACGCCAACACCATAGGCTTCGGCCAGCCGAAGCACGGTCGAGATCGACGGTTCGCTCAAGCCGCGCTCAAGCTTGGACAGATAGCTTTTGGTCAGGCCCGTGCGCTGCGCCAGCTGTTCCAGGGACAAGGATTGCTGACGGCGCAGGGTACGTAGGCGGTGGGGCAGATCGATCATGGGCAAAGGGTCAAAAATCCGACCGGTAAGCATGCCCGAAACCGGCCCCGCCGTCGAGCCGCCCTGCCCCGCCGGCTTGCGTTCCGTCAGGCCAGCACGTCGGCATGCGTGCGCAACGCACGCCGGGCGTAGTACGAAAAGCCCACCTGGGAACGTTTGGGCGTCAGGATCCAGTCATGCGCCTCGTGGCCCAGCGCCGGCGGAATCGGCTGGATCTTGCCGGCGGCCATTGCCAGCAGCTGCATGCGCGCGGCCCGCTCAAACTGCAAGGCCAGGACGCAGGCCTCCTCCACCGAGCCGGCGGCAATCAGCATGCCGTGATGCGACAACAGGATGGCGCGCTTGTCGCCCAGCGCCGCCGAAATGATCTCGCCTTCCTCGTTGCCCACGGGCACGCCCGGCCAATCCTTCAGAAAGGCCACGTCGCCATACAACGGGCAATTGTCCATGTGCGAGATTTCCAACGGCACCTCCAGCATGGATAGCGACGCCGAATGCAACGGGTGCGTGTGGATGATGCAGTTCACGTCCGGCCGCGCGCGGTAGATCCAGGAGTGAAAGCGATTGGCCGGATTGGGCATGCCACCGCCTTCCTGCACACGCAAGTCCTCATTCACCACCAGCAGATTGCTGGCCGTGATTTCATCAAACCCCAAACCCAGCCGCTGCGTGTAGTACCGCCCCGGCTCCGCCGCACGCGCCGTGATCTGGCCGGCCAGCCCGGAATCATGGCCACCGTCGAACAGGATGCGGCAAGTCAGTGCCAAACGCTCGCGCAAGCTCCATTGCGGCGTATCGAACTGGCGCTGCATTTCGGCTTTCGCCCGCGCGATCAGTTCGTCTTTTCCCAGGTGCATCGTATCGCTCATCATGTCTCCGTCATGCCGCGTCGATCAGCGGCGTAAATCCCGGCAAGGCGCGCACGCGCGCCAGCCAGGCAGTAATGTGGGTAAAGGCGGACAGGTCGTAGCCGCCCTGTTCCGCCATGCTGGTATAGGGATAGAGCGCCACGTCGGCAATCGTCGGCGCGTCGCCCACCAGATAGCGCCGGCCCGCCAGATGCGCATCCATCAGCGCCGCGGCTTTCATGCCGATCGTTCGCCACGCCACCATCGCCGGATCGTCCACGGCCGCGGTCTGCCGCAGATGAATCAACAGCCGCGGCTGCGCGAAGGCATGCATATGCTGCGTCTGCTCGAAACTGAGCCAACTGCTGACCTGCGCCTGCGCCAACCGGTCCGCCGGCAGCCAGGGCGTGCCCTGCGCCAGATACCACAGGATCGCCTGCGATTCGGCCAGCCACTCGCCTTCGGGCGTCAACAACGCCGGCACTTGGCGCCACGGATTGATGCGCGCGAACGCGTCGGTCTCAAGGTCGCCCTGCACGATGTCGAACGTGCGCCGCGCAAGCGGCAGGCCCATGAAACCGCAGGCCAGCCGGATCTTCCACGCGTTGCCCGAGCGCAGCGTGTCGGCCAGTTCCAGCGGCTGGCCCGCCAGCGGATGCGTCATCTGTGTCATGCCGTCAATCCATCTTGATGTTGGCGCGCTTCACGATCTGGGCCCACTTGGCCTTCTCTGTGGCGATGAAGCGCTGATACTCGTCCGGCGTCCCCGTGTAAAGCTGGGTGCCCTGCGCCGCCAGCCGTTCCTTCAATTCTGTCGACGCCAGCGTCTTTTGCAACGCGGCGTTCAAGGCCGCCACCACGTCGGGCGGCGTGCCAGCCGGTACGAAAAACGCGTTCCACGAACTGATCTGCAACTGCGCATCGCCCACCTCGGGGCTGGCCGGCACCGCGGGCGCCGACGGCAGGCGTTTGTCCGCCGCCACCGCCAAGGCGCGCAGCTTGCCCGACGCCACGTGCGGCATGATGACCGGACTGGCGTCCATCACCACGTCCACTTGTTCACCGATGGCCGCATTGACCGCTTCGCTGCCGCTCTTGAACGGCACGTGCACAATGTCCAGGCCCGCCGTCAGCTTCAGCAGCTCCAGTCCCAGGTGCGGCGAGCTGGCATTGCCCGCCGACCCGAAATTCAAGCGTGCCGGATTGGCTTTGGCATAGGCGACGAATTCACTGAACGACGCGGCCGGCAACCCCGCCCGCACCGCCAGCACGTACGGCGACCCCGACACCATGCCCACCGGCGCGAACTTGTCGGCGTCATAGCTCAACTTGCTGTAGATCAGCGGGTTCACGACCTGCGTGCCCACCGTCCCCATAAAGATCGTGTACCCATCGGCCGGCGCCGTGGCCGCCATCTGCGCGGCGATCACGCCCCCCGCGCCCGGCCGGTTTTCAACGACGATACTTTGCCCCAGCACGTCGCCCATGCCCTTGCCCACCTGCCGCGCCACGATATCCGTGATGCCGCCCGCGCCAAACGGCACCACCAACCGGACCGGCCGCTCCGGAAACGCCGCGTGCGCGCCTGCCGCCATTCCCGCCGCCAGCACCAGCGCGGCCAATCTGCCCAGAACCTTCATGCCATTCCCCTTGATTTCGCCGTATCGGCCCTAATGACACAAAGTGTCCTATAGAGCATTGATTTTCCGCAAGGACAATGTGATTGGGGAAATCCCTGAGCAGCAGGAATAAAGTTCGCCTTTTTTGTTGAAGTTCGACTTTTGGATTTGGTGGGGAACACCTGGCATTGTGCGGAGATCTTCTTCTATTCTGCGCAGATGGACCGGCATCCCGCAACAGCCGACCGAGGTTCAGCCCATCGAACAAGGCCTGCATCTGCTGGTCTGGCTGGCAAATGCGTTGGACGATATCGCGATCGCGCGCCAAGCCGCTGTGCAGGGCGTTGCCGTCCGGGCCTTGTCTCCCACCTATTCAGAACACTGCCCTGACAAGCGGCAGGGACTGATTCTGGGCTTTGGCGGATGACCGGCGCACGCTCACCCCAACGCCTGAATCGCGCGTACAAGCCTTCGAACGCCTTCATCGATGTCAGCCGGTGTCAGGCTGGCATAGCCAAGAATGATGCCGGCGCACTGCCGCGCACGATGCTGGTCCCCCGAGGCATACAACGGAGAAATGGGGCGCACGCCCACGCCCTGCTTGCGCGCCACACGGACCAGCTCCGCCTCATCGTCCTTCGCCACTTGCAGCAGCCAAACCACCACGTGCAGTCCTGACGCCGAGCCCATCACCTCGACGGCATCCGGGAGATGGTTGTCCAATGCCCGCAACAGCGCCTCCCTGCGCGATTCATTCATACGTCGGCAACGGCGGACATGACGCTCATAGGTGCCGTCAACGATGAGAGACGCCAGCGCCGCCTGCTCCAGGCTGGGTGCATGCCGATCCATCAAGCGCTTGGCCTCGCGAAACACGGAGACCAACGCATCAGGCAGCACCAGGTAGCCCAAGCGCAGCTGCGGGGACAAGGCTTTGGAGAACGTCCCGATGTAGATCACACTACCCTTGTCATCCACGGATTGCAGCGCGTCAACAGGGCGCATCCCATAGCGAAACTCCCCATCGTAGTCATCCTCGACGATCCAGGCTTGCTGCCGCTCTGCCCAGGCCAAGAGCTCTTTGCGCCGGGTGATTGGCATGACCCCTCCCAGCGGAAACTGGTGCGAGGGGGTGACATAGATCAGTTTGGATCGCCGCTCCGGCAGACGCTCCGACACGAGACCCTGCTCGTCAACCGGAGCCTCTTGCACATTGGCCCCAACGGCTTCGAAAATGCGGCGGGCCATGACATAGCAAGGCTCCTCCACCAACACCCTGTCCTTGGCGTCCACCAACACCCGTGCGCACAAGTCGATGGCTTGCTGCGAACCGTGCACGATGACGACCTGGTCCGGGTGGCATATGAGGCTTCGGGCACGGCGAAGATAGCCCGCGAGCGCCTCGCGCAACATCCGTTCGCCCTCGGGCGCCTCGTAGTACAGACGATGCTGACGCTGCACCAGGGCGCGGCTATACGCTTTACGCCAAGCCAAGATTGGGAAATCGTCGAACGCCAAGGCGCCATAAAGGAAGTCGATCACTTGAGGGTCCGCGCCGTGACCTGAAACTGGCCCCTCGACCAAAAATTCGCAGATTTTCTTCCCATACGCCGACAATGCCCGAGGCCCACCCATTTCCAGACGAACCGCGCGTTTCGGGACAGGCGATACGCTGGCCCCCTGAGCGACACGCGCACGTCGGCCCTGGTGGGTTTCCACATATCCTTCGGCCGCCAATTGATCGTAGACAGCGGAAATTGTGGTCCGGGACACGGCAAGGTCGACGGCCATTGCTCGCGTGGACGGCAAGAAGCTTCCGGCTCGAAGCGTGCCATCGAGAATCTGCGCCTTGAGCCCCTCGTAAATGCCACGGCTGGTGTCGGCACTGAATGCCGGAGTCTGATGAGAAGTCTTCAACTGGCTTTAGCAAAAACGATGAAACTGGACGTTTTCATTGTGCCAGAATCGAGCGATAGTTCCGCCTTTTCCCCGGCCGCCTTGGCATTGATTTTTCAAGCCCATGTACACCTCGACCTTTACGTTCTTGCCCGGCACTTACGACGATGAATTCCATGCGCTGGACAACACCATCGCAGCGATCGCAAGGTCTATCCCCGGCTACTTGGGTGAGGAAGCCTGGGAGAATCCCACCACCGGCGCGGTCTCCAACGTGTACTACTGGAGCACGATGGAAGCGCTTCAAGAGCTGGTGGAACATAAAGATCACGTCAAGGCCAAACAACAGCAAGCCAATTGGCTACGCGGCTATCAGGTTGTCATTGCAGAGGTAGTCACCTTCTATGGCGACGGGCGTCTCGCGCATCCATTGAATCGAACGGGAATTGCCCGTCAAGGGTAAGCCATGGGCTAGCCTCTTTCCCTTGAAATCGTAGGCAATGCTCGTGGAAATCTCCTTTAAATGGTCAATGAGTGGGCTGGCAGCCTAGTATTTGGAGAAGGCGACCCGGACGTCACGACGGCCGAGTGCCTGGGCCAAGCTGCTCGGGTCGTCCACGCGACCGAGGCGCGTGTAAGAGTAGGACGAGTCAAAGGTCAGGTAGAAGACGACAAGGGTCTTCGAGCCATAGAGCATGAGGTCGCCGTTACGGACCGTGCCGGGGCGGCTGGCGTTCGTTGGCAGTGCTCTCGGCAGCTCCGCATGTTTCTCATTGCTGTTGAGGTCGGCCATGTCGATCGTGAGCGGCATCATGGCGGCGAATGCCTGGGCGGCTTCGGTGGTTGCCAGGGTGATGGCGAAGCGGCGTTCGCCGACGGTCATCCACATGCGAGATTCCTCCGGTTGGACGGTTGCCGCGGCAGCGGCGGTTGAGATAGTGGGCCTGGCCGAAACCCCTGACTGGGCAGCGTCACACCCGCCGAGGGCGAACAGGCCGCAGAGCAGGCCCAGCGCTTGCATGGCCGCCAGGCCGCGCGCTGAGCGGTGTTCAAAGGCCCACTGGCGATGGCTGCTGCGTGAGATGCTGAGGCGCATGGTCATGGGCTTCTCCAGGTGTGGCGGGCCGCTCAGACCGCTTGCCGTACTTGCGAGCGCGCGGTGAGGAAAGCGAGGAAGGCCGCGAACAGCAGAACAGCGGCACTCGCCATGAAGGTGCTGCGGTAACCTGCCGAATCGAACAGCAGGCCGCCCACGGTCGAGCCCAGGGCGATGGCCAACTGGATCACCGCCACCATCAGGCCACCGCCAGCCTCCGCGTTGTGGGGCATGGCTTCGGCGATCCAACTCCACCAGCCCACTGGGGCCGAGGTCGCCGTCAGGCCCCACAAGCCTAGCAGCACGACTACGGCAGGGACCCAGGCACCCACGGGAATCAGCACCAGCGCGATCGCCGCCATGAGGGCGGGGATGACAATCAGCGTCCCGTACAGGCTGCGCTTGAGGATGGAACCGATCAGCGCCGTACCGATGAAGCCAGCCACCCCGATCACCAGCAGGATTAGCGACAGCGTGGATACCTCCACGTGTGTCACCGCCTCCAGGAACGGGCGCACATAGGTGAACAGGACGAACTGCCCCATGAAGAAAGCGCCGCAGGCGGCCATACCCAGGGCTACGGGCCGGCTCGCCAACACCTTGAAGACGTTGCCCGAACCCGGCGCGCGCTCCGGGGCCTGCATGCCTGGCAGGCTAATCCACTGCCAGAGCAGCGCGATCGCGGCCACGGGCACCAGGCAGAAGAAGGCACCGCGCCAGCCCATCACGGAGCCGAGCCATGCCCCCAGTGGCGCAGCAACCACCGTCGCCAGCGCATTGCCGCCGTTGAAGATTGCCAGGGCGCGCGGCACCTGGCTGGCTGGCACCAGCCGCATGGCCGTCGCCGCCGACATCGACCAGAAACCACCGATCACTACGCCAATCAGCGCGCGGCCGACCATGTACATGAAATAGCTGGACGCCAGCGCGACCACGGCGCCGGAGACAGCCATTAGTGCCGTGAGCGCCAGCAACAGCGTTTTGCGGTTCATGCCGCCGGCCAGCCACGAAATCGATAGGCTGGTCAGCACCGCGAACGCGCCGGAGATCGCGATGCCTTGTCCGGCCATGCCCTCGGTGACGTGGAGGTCAGCCGCCATCGGCGTCAGCAGACTGACCGGCATGAATTCGGAGGCGATCAGCGCGAAGACACACAGCGACATCGCGAACACGCCGCTCCAGTTCGCGGGCCGCGCCTCGGTGTCGCGTTGAGTGGAAAAGGTGCCCGCTTGGGCTCTACCTGCCTGGGTTGTCATGGAATGCTCTGTTCTCTGCCCTGGTGTCTATGGAAAACGCCGCTCTCGCTCAGCGAACACGGCGACGGGGTGGACGCAGGGCAGCGCCGGCCCTGCGGGTTTCAGTCCTTGCCGATCTGGTCCATTTGCTTGGCGTCCATACGACCACCATGGACGGTGATCTTTGCCATGCCGGCCTCGATCTCGCGCAGGCCTTCCGGCGTGAGGTTGACGTTGATCGAGCTGAGGTTCTCGCGCGAGTGGTCCAGGTTGGTCGTGCCGGGGATGGAGACGATCCACGGCTTTTGTGCCGCCAGCCAAGCCAGGGCGATCTGCGCGCACGTGGCGCCCTTCTTCTCGCCGAAGGCCTTGAGGAAGTCCAGAATTGGCTGGTTGGCCTTCATGACCTTGGCGCTGAAACGCGGGAAGGTTTTGCGCAGGTCGGTCTTGCCGTCGAACTTGGCCTGCGTATCCAGCGGTAGCTTGCCGGACAGGAAGCCCTGGCCCAGCGGTCCCCACGGCACGAAGCCGATACCCAGTTCCTCACAGGCCTGCAACACGCCGTTGTGCTCCACGCTGCGTTCCATGATCGAGTATTCGGTCTGGACGGCGGACACAGGCTGCACCGCATGGGCGCGGCGGATGGTGCGCGCGCTGGCCTCCGACAGGCCAAAGTGCAGTACCTTGCCTTGCTGGATCAGGTCCTTGATGGTGCCAGCCACGTCCTCGATCGGCACGGTCAGGTCCACACGGTGCTGGTAGTACAGGTCGATGCGGTCGGTCTTCAGGCGCTTAAGCGATTCTTCGACCACGCGGCGGATGCGCTCGGGGCGGCTGTCCAGGCCGTTGGTGCCGTCGATCTTGAAGCCGAACTTGGTGGCGATGGCCACGTGGTTGCGCACCGGGCCCAGCGCCTCGGCGACCAGTTCCTCGTTCACATAGGGGCCATAGACCTCGGCGGTGTCGAAGAACGTGATGCCGCGCTCGTAGGCGTCACGGATCACGCGGATGCTGGTGGCGCGGTCCACGCCAGGGCCGTAGTGACCTGGGCTGTTGCTCATGCAGCCGAAGCCCAACTCCGACACCGTGAGGCCACCCAGCTTGCGCGTGCCCATGGTGTAAGTCTGGCCGCTGGCAGTGCTGCGTTGTGCCGTTTGCGCCACAGCGGGCGTCGCCAGCGATGCAGCCCCGATCGGCAGTGCAGCGCCAGCCGCGGCGATGCCCGCTGCTTTCAGAAAGCCGCGTCGATCGGCAGCCACAACGGACTCGTCTGCGATTCGACGATCATTGATGTCCTGCATGCTCATGTTCGATACCTTTCAAATTAAAGTTCCAGCAAGATCAGGGTCTGGCGTCTCAGCGAACCCGGGCATATCGGCATTGACTTCTTCATGCCTCTAATGTGGCGCGCGGTAGTCAACTTGACTAGCTAATGAAAGCTTCTAGGGCTTATTAGCTAAGCTAACCAATCAGCCAAAGCTCAGGTGTAGGCGAGAAGCCGGCCGGCAAAGACCGTGCCTGTCCATGCAGTCAGCGACACGCCCGCCCCGATGCGGGCGGCGACCGGGGTCACCGCGGCATCCGTCCACTCATGGACGCGGCGGTAGATACCACCATGGAACACCAGCACGTTGAGGCAGGCGAGGATCAGCAGGCCGAGCTTCCACGGCGCGGCTCCGGTACCAACGACCACAGTCGCCTGCGCGCTTAGCAGTGCGATCCCCGTGATGACGGCAATGACAAAACCGACGTGGGAAACGGGCAGCAGATTGCGCGCAGCCGAGGTGACGGACACAACGCGGCGTCCGAAGCCCAGCAATCGGAGGTCAAAGGTGCAAGCCGGGCCGACAAGGAGAGCGATGCCGAGGATGTGGCTGGCTTCAAGCACGGGATAGAGGTATTCGGCGTTGCGCACCGCCTCGCCGAGCGCAGAGCCCTGCAACAGTTTCAGCAATGAGTTGAGCCAATCAGGCATGTTCGTTCAATCCCGATCGGTGCGATGTCGTGTGCAGCACGCCTTATCTCGGCAGCGGGGCCCGTACCGGGAGCGTGTTGCCGAGCACCTGATTCACAGGCACTGCGTCAGGCCCGTACCAGAACACGACCGGCCGAAACATGCCGTCGTCGGTTCGATTGATGTAGCCGACTGCCTGGAAACGCTCCCCGACCTTCAGCGCGCGGCCCAGGCCCCACCTGCCAGACCAGGCTGGTGGCGCGATGATGATCTGCAGCGCCTTGTGAGGGCCTTTGTACGAGGGGGCCGCATGGACCCGGGTACTGTCCTCGGGGTCTTGCAACGCCTTGGGGATCGCCAGCTTGGGCGTGCGGGCAGGCAGGTTGCTGTCCAGCGTGACGTCGAAAAGCGAGTGCGGATTGCCCCAGACACCATCCGACGAGACGGCTCCTGCGAGGTAGACGAGGCGGTCCGTGTCGAAGCCCGCCCACCCGTGATGGGCGAACGCCGGCAGGGCCGGCACCAGCGTGGCCAGCGGTAGCGCCGCCAGCGCGGCAGCGCGGAGGATCCCGCGCCGGCGGCTTCGCGATGCAGCTTCATCCCCGTGGATGCGTTTCCGGCCGGTACTTGCCATGCTTCTGCTCTCCGTTTTCATCGGTTGCACAACGAGACCGAAAAGAACCTGGCGTCTCGGCCTGATGGGGGCTCCGGTATAGACCTCATCAGGTCCTGAATAGTGGCGTGTAAAAGTCGCCTTGACTAGCTAATGAGAACTTACAAGGTCTATTAGTTGAGCTAATCAGTGTTCCGTGGAAAACTGCTGCCATGGTCAAACGGAATCTCAACGATCTTCTGTACTTCGTGACGGTGGCGCGGGAAGGCAGCTTCACGCGCGCCGCCTCGCTACTGGGCATCACGCAATCGGCGCTCAGCCAAGCCATCAGCGGTTTGGAGACACGGCTGCAAATCCGGCTACTCACGCGCACGACGCGAAGTGTGTCACCTACGGCTGCGGGCGAGCGCCTGCTCAACGCCATCGGGCACCGATTCGACGAGATTGATGCCGAACTCGATGAACTGACGGAGATGCGGGACAAGCCGGCAGGCACGGTGCGGATCACCTGTGGTGAGCACATCCTTCGGACCACGCTGCTGCCCAAACTCACCCCATTGCTGCTCGAATACCCGGACATTAAGGTCGAGTTCGACATCAACTACGCGTTCCGGGACATTGTGGCCGACCGTTTCGATGCGGGCGTGCGTATGGGCGACACCATCGACAAGGACATGATCGCAGTGCCGATCGGGCCGCAGTTGCGCATGGCAATCGCGGCATCGCCGGCCTATTTCGAGAGGCACCCCATCCCCAAAACGCCACGCGACCTGCTCAAGCACAACTGCATCAACATGCGTAT
This sequence comes from Achromobacter sp. Bel, assembly GCF_012928505.1. Classification (GTDB taxonomy): domain Bacteria; phylum Pseudomonadota; class Gammaproteobacteria; order Burkholderiales; family Burkholderiaceae_B; genus Achromobacter. The sequence continues at coordinate 14,295 of NZ_JABBJN010000046.1, forward strand.
GCAAACTGCAGGCGGCATTTACGTCTGGGATTTCGAGCGCCGAGGCGAGGCATTGAACGTGCGGGTAGACGGTCAACTAATCTTCAACACCTCGCCCAGCATGGTGGACTCGGCGGTAGCTGGGTTGGGGATCGCTTCTCTGCCCGAAGAAGAGTTCGCGCCGTACCTTGACGACGGGCGACTGGTGCGCGTGCTGGAGGATTGGTGCCCGCCGTTCCCTGGCTATTACCTGTACTACCCAAGCCGCAAGCAACCGTCCCATGCGTTCTCGCTGGTCCTTGAAGCGCTGAAGTGGACCGCGCCTGTCAGTTCCAAGAAGCGGTAACCCGATTTCGCCTCAGGGGACCGTTCCATCCAATCCATGGGAGCGGGCTAGAGCCATAGCCGCCTGCGACACTCTTCACCCAGGTACAGATCGGTAGTGCCTAAGGGAACGCCGTGGCTGCTCTATTACGCACTCTCGCGCGCAAGCCGGCGCGAACGCAAGAATAAGGCTGCTGACGATAGCGTGCCTTGGCTAGGGCTCACTCGTCTGGGATGTGCGAGAAAACTGCATTGGATCCATACTGAATAGGCCGAATCGGCTGCCTGGTGCCAAGGGCGGAGCAGACGTTCACGTTTCCGTATCCAAGGACTGGCCGGCGGCCGAAAATGGCCGAGTGTTCGCCGTTCGACATGCGTCACACTTAAGACGGCTCCCGTCAAAAAAGGCGAACTCTAAAATAAAAATCAGTGACCCGAAAATGCTGCTTCCCGAAAAGGCGAACTTTTGGTTCGCAATATAGCAAGCTGCTCGAGGCACTTGGTTGGCGACTGGGAATTACCAGAGCAGGAAACGTCGTGCTTTGTATTGATGGCTCGGAGGCGCTTGCGGCCAGCGGCCGCTTTTAGCTGTGCATTCAATCGGTGCGACGCCCATGCTGTTACCACTAGCTTCCGATATCTGCAGGGGGCGTGGCAATCTCAGTCAGGCGTTGCCCGTCGTTGCCATCCTCGACTCTCCAGCCTTGGGTGTTTAACATCCTCCGTATCTCATCGGCTTTTGCCCAGTTCTTTGCCTCTCGGGCTTGAGCGCGCTCACCGAGCAGCACCTGGATACTTTCCGGAATGTCAGACGCAACGGGGTTCCAATCGCGTAACCCGAGGCCCAGTACAAAATCAAAGCTGTCCACTGTCGCTTTCAAGGCCGCAGGTGGGAGCTCGCTCTTGACGAGTTCCCATAGCACGGCCAATGCCCTCGGCAGATTCAGGTCATCATTCAATTCGGTGTTGAAGCGCGCGGCGAAATCCGGATCGATGCGGCCACCGTCCGGCCAGCCGGAATAGAGATGCCGCAACCGGTTCAAGGCTGTCTGCGCGGCACCAAGAGACGTCCAACTGAAATGCAGCTTGCTCCGGTAATGCGCCGTCATGCACAGATAACGGTAGGCAAGCGGATCGATGTTCCGACCGCGCAAGGTCTGCAAGCGCACAAAATCCCCACTCGACTTCGACATCTTGCTGTCGGCATTGAGTGTTAGAAAATGTCCGTGTATCCAGAAGTTCGCAAGACGAGTGCCGTGGGCCGCTTGCGTTTGCGCAATTTCGTTGCTGTGATGCACGGCAATATGGTCTTCTCCGCCACAGTGGATGTCGAACCAGATGCCGAGGTATTTCGCCGACATGGCCGAGCACTCAATATGCCAGCCTGGAAATCCACGCCCCCATGGGCTATCCCATTCCATCTGTCGCGCTACACCCTCCGGACTGAACTTCCATAGCGCAAAATCCGTGATGTTCTGCTTCTCGCCAAGTGCTACGCGCTTGCCGGCCTGCAGGCCGGCACGGTCGAGCCGGGCCAGAAAGCCATAGTCATCCTGTTTGCTTGTGTCGAAATAAAGACCATCGTTGGTCCTATACACGTAGCCGGACCGGTCCAACTCGTCGATAAACGCGATCTGTTCGGCGATGTGCTCGGTCGCGCGGCACCATACCGTCGGCTCCAACAAGTTCAGGGCATGCCAATCTGCGACGAAGGCCTCGGTGTAGCGCTGAGCAATAGCATAGGCGGACTCCCCGGTGCGCCTGCTACCTTTTTCCATCTTGTCTTCGCCTTCGTCGGCATCCGAAGTCAGATGACCGACGTCGGTGATATTAACGACGTGACGGACCTCGTAGCCGTTGCGAATGAGCACCCGGCGCAGAATGTCTTCAAACACATACGTTCTTAGATTGCCAATATGCGCATGGTCATAGACGGTGGGGCCGCAGCAATACATGCCGACGTGGCCAGCGTGGATTGGCGTGAACGAGCGCACGGTACGCGACCAGGTGTCATACAACGCAAGTGGCATCAACTCTCTCCGTCTCAAAGGGCGCAGGCAAAAACAAAAAAGCCGCCGGTTTTGCAACGGGCGGCCAGAGGCGATTGATTCAACGTGTAGCTAATTACTAGACGCAGCTTCCCCCCGGCACGGTCTGACAACATGCACGGAACAGCGCAAAGAGGGATTTGGAGCGAGTAATCATGCCTGCAATCCTAGCGGCTTTTGGCTGTGCTGGTCAATATTGGCGAATGACCGGTTTCCGCGATGTCTACCGAATGACGGTTCCTGGCCGGAAGCGGTTATTCATATACACCCGCCTCCACCCCAAGGCGGGCTTACCAAGGCGTGGAGACGTGATGCCCGCGCAGGCAAACTCGAACCTATTTCTGTAGCACGCGGCTCGTATGCGCCTTGAAGTGGCAGAGTTGTCCGTCCACGTCGGTTCATCCGGCCAGCTCGGGCCGCGCGATCGCGATGACCCAGTCCACGAACGTCTTGACCGCCGCCGTGGCGCGGGCTTGAGGATAGACAATGGAAATCGGCACCGGGGTGCATCGGGCATCCGCCAGAACTTCCCGCAGGCGCCCGCTGCGCAGGTAGACGGACGCCGCCAATTCGGATAGCTGGATAAGGCCTAGCCCCTCCAGGCCGCAGTGCAGATAGGCCTCGGTTTCGTTGACGGCATAGCGGCTGGACAGAGACACCGCCACGGCTTCGCCATTGACGCTGAAGCGCCAGTCCAGCGGACGGCCGGTGGCGTTGGACAGGTAGTTGACCACTCGGTGCGCTTCCAGTGCGGCCACGGAATCCGGCTCTCCGAACCGAGCCAGGTATTTGGGTGACGCGCATGTTAGCCAAGCCAACTGGCCAAGCTTGCGCGCCACCAGCGTCGAGTCTGCCAGCGTGCCGCTGCGGATCGCGCAGTCGATGCCTTCGTAAATCAAGTCCGCCGGCCGATCACTCAATCCCAGCACGACTTCGATGTCCGGATAACGCGCCTCGAATTCGAGCAGCCGCGGCACCACGATCGCCCTTCCGATGGCACCCGGCATGTCCACGCGAACTCGTCCGCGCGGCGCCTGGTTCGTGGCGGACATGTCGTTTTCCGCGTCGGCGATATTGGCCAGGATGGCCTGGCACGCCGCCACGTAGCGCCCGCCCGCGTCGGTCAGGCTCAGGCTGCGGGTGCTGCGTCGAAGCAGCGGCGTGCCCAGGTGGGCCTCCAGGTTCTTGACCGTCGTCGTCACCGACGAACGTGGCATCCCCAGGGACTGCGCCGCCTTGCTGAAGCTGCGCGCCTGAACGACCCGTACGAAAGTTGCCATCGCTTGAAGTTTGTCCATAAGCCTGCCTGCCGATAGTGCGTGCGCCAATTTCGGCGGGAGTTCCCAATGTTAACAATGCGGCCGGCGCAACCCGTGTGCTTCCTGCGCGTTGTGTATTCAAACGCGGCGAACAATGGACGGATTGCGCGCTCCTACACTGCAAATCACATCAGGGCGGCATTTTTCCGCATCGCGATCGCGGCGGGTGGCGGCCCATTTCTCAAACACCCATTTCCTAGCGGGGTTTCCCATGTTGAACGACAACGCCATTCTGGTCCTGGGCGCAGGCCAACTCGGCATGGCCGTGCTGCGCCATCTGGCTCCCCACGCCAAACGCGCCGCCCGCGTTTCCCTCTCGGTCCTGTTGCGCCCGTCGACTGTCGCTTCCACCGACACGGCGAAGCAGCAAGACCTGGCTGACCTGAACGCCCTGGGCGTCCATATCGTCGCAGGCGACCTGGCGACGCAATCCAGCGACGAGCTCGCCGACACATTCAGCCGTTTCCACACCGTGATCTCGTGCACGGGATTCGTGGGCGGCCGGGGCGTGCAGCGCAAGATTGCGCGCGCCGCGCTGGATGCCGACGTCAAGCGCTTCGTACCGTGGCAATTCGGCGTGGACTACGACGTCATCGGCCGGAACAGTCCGCAGGACCTGTTCGACGAACAACTGGACGTGCGCGATATGCTGCGCGCTCAGCCGAACACCGAATGGGTCATTGTCTCGACTGGCATGTTCACCAGCTTCTTGTTCGAACCGGCCTTCGGCGTGGTCGACCTGGGGGCCAATACCGTGAACGCGCTAGGCAGTTGGGACACGGCCGTCACACTTACGACCGCCGATGACATCGGCAACCTGACGGCGGAGATTCTATTCACCGAACCGCGCATCGCCAACCGTGCGGTGTATGTCGCCGGCGATACCGTCACCTATCGAGAGGTGGCCGACGCCCTGGATCGCGCCCGTGGCGTCAAGGTCCAGCGCCACGAATGGACAGTGCCCGAACTGAAACGCCAACTAGCCGCTGATCCGGAAAGCGCGTTGCGCAAGTACCGCGCCGTATTCGCAGAGGGGCGCGGCGTGGCCTGGGACAAGGCGCAAACGTTCAACGCCCAGCGCGGCATCGCGGTCTGCGGGTTGGACCAATGGTTACGCGACCATCTGCCGGCGCCGGATCAAGATCGGCGGATCTAGACAGTTGATGGGGCTTGCGGGTTGGTTTTGTTGGTGAGACTTGCCTTGATGATGTTGGATGTGGTGCGACGGGCCTGCGTGGGTACGGACGGACAGGGTTCGAGGAGGAGGATTTACAGCCGTCAGCTGACGACCCAAAGCGATCCTGGTGCCCTGCCCATAGCTGCCGTTCACCCATGTCCGCAGGACGTCTTAGAGCGTTTGACCTGCGTAAGAGCGCCGTTGTCGTGGGCCGTGTTGAAGCCGTGCACGAAGACCCGGTAATTGCCGCGTTCCTGCCCCTTCCTGGGCCGAGATATCCAGACAGATCGGAATGTTCGTGGTGCGCCGCAGGCACTAACCCGCGCGATATGGAAGCAGGTTCAACATAAGCCCTGATCGCGGTACTCACCCGGTGCGCCCAGCACGGCGCAGAACTTGCGGTTTTCGCTGGAATAGGTGTGCTTGGCGTGGATGGTCAGCGTGGCACCGGCCAACCCGACCGTCTTTGGATTGCAAGACCAGAAGCCGCTGGAGATTTCGTTGTATGACACCCTGGCGACGAGGCGCGGCGGTTGCCCGGGTTGCTTCTTTCCGGATGCCTTAGTGGCCAGCCACTCGATCCAAACATGGCAGCTCACGTGCTCGAAGCCCACGTTCTCCAAGATCACCCGGTAGGAGCCCTGCCCGTCTCGGGAATGCCAACTTCCGCCAGTTAGTGTCCCCAGGAGCTCCGCTTGATCCACGTCAGTCTCCGCGACGGAGGGAGCCATCACCAGGAACGAAAGGCTTAGCAACGCTGCTGCACGGATTTTCATGGTTCGGATTGCCTGTCGAGAATCGGCGTGAAAGACGTGATGGACGGCGCGGCGGCGGTGTACCTGGCCCTGGCACTAATCCAGCCGCGATTCTCGATAAGGCGGCGTTTTATGAACTGGATGACAAGCATAACCGGCAGGTATTGCAGCAAGTCGCATCCGAGGCCGAAGAGCGGCGTGCAGATCAACTGAGCCAGGCGTTGCCTGGCAGCCGACGGCAAGACGCCTCGATGGCGTCCGCCGCGCCGGCCTGGCCTCAATCGATGACGATGTTCTCCCGCTTGACGACATGAGAAAGCTGAGCGACCTCATGCCCGATGCGCGTGGACAATTCCTTCGGATTGCTCATGACGACGATACCCTGCGCACTGAGTGAGGTATTGGCAGCGGGCTGCTCCATCGCGCGCTTGGACTGATCGTACAAGGTGTCGACGATCTGGGCAGGCGTGCCTGCCGGGACGAACAGGCCCAGCCAGAAAGTTACATCAATGTTCGGATAGCCTGCCTCGGCCGTCGTGGGAATATCCGGCATTTGGGAAATCCGTTGCTTCTGCGTGACTGCCAGGGCTTTCAACTTGCCGGCCGCCACTTGCGGTGCGCTGGCCAGCGTATCGAAAGAAGCGTTCACCTCGCCCGCCATGACCGCCATGCTAGCTTGCGAAGCCGACTTGTAAGGGATATGGGTTGCCCTGAACTGGGCGTCATTGCTCAGTTGCGCAAACGCCAGATGGGCCAGGTTGCCTTGGCCTCCCGACCCATAGGTGAGATCGCCCGGATTCTTCCTGGCGTACTCAACCAGATCCTTGACCGACTCGATGGAGTGCTTCTCGGCCCATTCGGGGTTGACGTTCAGAATGAACGGCGCGTCCAGTACCAGTGCGATGGGAGCGAAATCCTTGGCCTTGTACTGGGAGTTCTTGTAGATCAAGGGATTGACGGTGATGCTGCTGCTGTTGGTGGCCAGCAGGGTGTAGCCATCCGGCGCCGAACGGGCCACCTCGGCCGCCCCGATTGATCCATTGGCGCCGCCCTTGTTCTCCACGATGACGGGCTGCTTGAGCGTCTTGGACAAAGAATCCGACAGCAGGCGAGCCATCGTGTCCGTGATCGAACCGGCCGGGAACGGCACGATGATCTTGATGGCTTTAGTGGGCCATGCTTTGTCCTGCGCGAACGCGGCACTAGACCCCAACCCCAATGCCGAAACCACGGCGAGGTGCGCGGAAGTGATGAGGAAGTTACGGCGGGAATCGGATGTAGTCATTGTTTGTCTCCACGAAAATTTAGATCTTGTGCATTGCATCGTGCTTGCGGGGGCTTGTCAGGCCACCTTCCTGGTTGCGGTGTTTCCTATGATTCCGTCTCGCTCCAGCGTCTGTTGCTGATCCAGGCTCATGCCCAGCACACGCGAAAACACATCACCATTGTGCTGCCCGAGCGTAGGCGCTGGACGCACCGCCGCGACCGTAGCGGCCGGCTCCCTGAACCAGGACGTGGTCGTCAGAAACTCGCCGATATAAGGGCGGGATGTCACCTTGAAAAATTCACGGGCCCTGAGATGCGGGTCATCGAGCACCGTCCAGACCGGCTTGACCTCTCCTGCGCTGATGCCGGCCTGCTGCAGTTCGGCCATTGCGCTTTGCGCGGAGCGCGCGCGGGCCCATGCGTTGATCCTGCGGTCTATCTCTTCCTGCCGGGTCCGTCTGCCTGCCGCCTTCTCCAGAGCAGGGTCCAGGGCAAGATCAGCCGCCTGCATGACCGCCACCAATGCCTGCCATTGCGCATCGCTCGTGATGCTCACCACCACCCAGGCGTCATCGCCCGCGCACTGGTAAATCCCCTGCGGGGCATGTAGAGGATGCGCATTGCCGCTGCGGGGCGTGGTGGTGCCGTGCACGGACTGCTCAATGAGGAACGGCGCTGTCATGGGCAGCATGCATTCCACCTGGGACAGGTTGACGTGGCGCCCCTTGCCCGAGCGTTGCTGCACGAACAGCGCCAACAATGCGGCCGCGCCCCCGTTGAAGCCACCCACCGGATCACCATAAGCGTAGGAGGTCAGCGCCGGAGGGTTCTGCGCAAAACCGGTGTGATGCGGCAGGCCGCTAGCCTGCTCCAGCGTGCCGCCATAGGCCCTGATCGTGCTCCATTCATTGCCCGACCCGAATGCCGGCATGGATACCATGACCAACCGCGGGTTGACCTGGGACAGCACGGCATAGTCCAGCCCGAGTTTGGGCAACACCTCGGTCGAGTAGTTCTCGATGACGATATCGGCCTTGGCCACCAGATCGAACAGGACCGCACGTCCTTGAGCTCGGGTCAGATCGAGCGTGATGCCCAACTTGTTGCGGTTCATCAGCGCAAAGTTCGAGTTCTTTTCGTACAGCTTTTCCTGATAGAACTCATCGGTGTAATGCGTGCCCCGCCACCAGTCCGGATAGCGCGTGCTTTCAACCTTGATGACTTCCGCGCCAAAGTCCGCCAGCGTCCTTGCCGCCAAGGGCCCGGCCCACCCCATCGTCAAATCTACCACTCGGATTTTTCGTAAGGGCAGCGCGTCCGGCGCAGCCCTGGCCAAGCCGGCGGCCGGCGTCAGACTCTCCGCTTCACGGTAGCTGGGGCCGTCAGCGTCCAGGAGCGCTGCCTTCCCCCCCGGCAAGGGCCCCGCATCGCCCATGGGCAACGGAACGACCGGCCCCTCGAATTCGGCCGCCCCCGCCTTGACGGGAACAAAGGCGCCGCGTTCGCGATGCACGCCTTGTTGAAGCAGTTCTGCCATGGTCGGCACGATGACAGCGGGGAATTTCTCCTTGCGCAGCACATCGAGCCATTCCTCGGCTGTCCTGGCGCGCAGACTGGGAATCAGGAACGCATCGATTTCGTCCGCATGGACGATACGGGTCGGCCCGCTCGCAAAACGCGGATCCAAAGCCTGGTCCGGGAGGCCGATGGCAGCGCACAGCGCGGCCCACTGCGGGCCGGTATGGGCGAACAGCCCAACCCAGCCCTCCTTGGTCTCGTAGATGCCGGCAGGATGCGTCGTGCAGAACCGGTTGACACCCAGCCGAGCCAAGGGATGCCGGCCATCCTGCACCATGCCGGCTTCCATCTCCACCAGCGAAAACGCAATCTCATGGATGCTCAGCACATAACGCCGGCTGCCGTCGGATCGTCCCAGCAACGCGGCGGTCGCGCTCGAGAATGCTGCGACACCGGCGGCGATGGCGGTCTGAATGTCGTGCGGCAGATGGGGGGGGCCCTGCTCCGCGCCACTGCAATACACCGCGCCGGCCAGGGCGCGGCACACGGCCTCGGTTCCCGCGAAACCACTGTAGGGTCCGGACTCGCCGAACCAGGTCAGACATACTTCGATCGGCGCATTGCCCTGGCCGTCGTTCCCCTCGCCAGCGTACACGGGGCGCTTCAGAGCCTCCAAGCCTTCGTCCAGGGCCCGGGCATCGAGAATCACATCGCATGTCCGCGCGATCCCTGACAGCCACGCGGTATCCGCGCCTGTCTTTCCACGCCGGGCCACGCTGCGCTTGTTGGTATTGAGCCAGGCATGCAAGGCGCTTGCCGGCTCGCCATCGGCCTCGTTCAACAGGGGCGGCAGGCGGCGCAGCGTGTCGCCGTCGGCGTCCTCCAGCTTGATGACCTCAGCGCCAAAATCCGCAAAGAGCTTCCCGGCATACGCCACTGCCGCTCCGCAGCCTATTTCCAGCACGCGCAACCCGGAGAAGGCGAGCCGGCTTTCAGATGTTTGCATAGTCGCAACCTGTTCCAACAGACTTAGCCTCGATTACCAGGTATCGACAAAGGCGCGGCGGGCCCGGCCGGCACGCAAAGATGCCGACGCGATACCTTGGCGTATCCACGTGCGGGTCTGTGCGGGATCGATGACTGCGTCGATCTCCGTCGTGGACGCAACATTGATGGCGTGCCCGCGTTCGTACGCGCGAGCCACCAACTGGTCGTAAAGCGCCTGGCGCTGCGGCCCCTCGGGGACGTTCTCGAGCTCCTTCTTGAAGCCCAGCCGGATGGACCCTTCCAGGCCCATGGGGCCGAATTCGCCCGTTGGCCAAGAAACCGCGCAACTGGCCGAGCGAAAGCCCCCGCCGGCCATGGCCATGGCTCCCAGACCGTAGCCCTTGCGCAAGGCAATTGCCAAGATGGCGACCCGCAGCTTGGCCGCGGCCACGAACATGCGCGACACATGCCGGACTTGCGCCCTGGCCTCTTGCTCCGGCCCGACCATGAATCCCGGAGTATCGATCAACGAAATAATGGGCAGACCGTGGATATCGCAAAGATTCATGAAGCGTGCCGCCTTGTCGGCCGCATCGGCATCGATGGCGCCTCCCAGGTGATGCGGATTGTTGGCGATGATCCCCACCGGCTGCCCTTCCACACGAGCCAGGGCGGTGTGCATTCCCAGGCCGAACCCCGAGCGCAGCATCAATACGCTGCCTACGTCGGCAATGCCTTCGATGGCCTTACGGCTGTCGTAGACACGCAAGCGATTCTCCGGCACCACATGACGGAGGTGGCGCGGGTCGGGCGCCACCCAGTCCTTGGTGCGGCCCTGGAACATGGACAGATAGTGCTTCGCCGCCGCGACGGCCTGCGCCTCGTTGTCGACCAGGATGTCGATGACGCCATTGGCGAACTGCACCGGCGCGGGGCCGACGTCCTCTGGCCGGAAGATGCCCAGTCCTCCGCCTTCGATCATCGCCGGGCCGGCCATGCCGATGTTGGCGCTCTTGTCCGCGATGATGACATCGCAGACCCCCAGAAAGGCGGCGTTGCCCGCGAAACAGCGTCCGGAAACAATGCCGAGCAAAGGCACTTCGCCACTGAGTTCGGCCAGCGCAGCGAACGACGGCTGATACAGCCCGGATACGAACGGAAAATCGACATCGCCCGGCCGACCGCCTCCGCCTTCGGCGAACAACACCATCGGCATTTCGTCGCGGCGGGCACGTTCCACCAGCCTGTCGGTCTTGATGTGGTTGCGTTTTCCCTGCGTGCCCGCCAGCACCGTCGCGTCATAGGCCATCACGGCGGTCAGCGACCCGTCGTAGCCGAATGCGTCGCCGTTGACGTTGCCAATGCCGGTGACAATGCCGTCCGCTGGCGTGTTGGCGATCAGGTCTTCCTTGCTGCGGCGGCTGGCCTGCGCGGCAATGACCAGTGCGCCAAACTCCACGAACGAGCCTTCATCGCACAGATCGTCCACGTTCTCGCGTGCGGTGCGCTGCCCTCGCGAACGGCGCTTTGCCACGGCCTGCGGGCGCGCGTCATCATAAAGCGACGCATGGCGGTCCAGAACGGCTTGCAGGTCAGGGCGCACGGCATTCAGATCGATCGCGTCTGTCACGACCTCGGTGTCGACACCACCCGATTCCTGTTCCAGCAAGACCAGGATCTCGCCTTCGAGCACATTGCCGCCACTGGCGACCGGCACCTCGACAACCCTGCCATTGAAATCGGCGACGACGGTGTGCTCCATTTTCATCGCTTCGATCACGGCAATGGGTTGGCCCTTGAGCACGAGAGCGCCAGCGCTCACGGACACCTCGACCAGGCGGCCGCTCAACGGCGCGCGCGATGCCGAGAGCCCTTCGGGCACCGCGGCCTGCGAAGCCCGCGGCAGGATGTCCGCCGAAGCGCTGCGCCCCCCCGAATCGCCGATCAGGCTGTCCTTGGCCTGCTGCTCTTGCGCGTACCGTTCGGCCGCTGCAAGCAGTTCCCCCAGAATGGCCTCGATATAGCGTGTATGGTTGCGCTGCGACAGGAAGTCCTCCCGGGCCACGAGCGCCTGCAAAAGATGGATATTCGTCGAGACGCCGGCAATCCGGAACTCGGCCAGGCAGCGGCGCAAACGCCGCACCACTCCCGAGAAATCGTCACTGCGGCTGAACACGATCAGCTTGGCCAGCAGCGTGTCGAACGCCGGGGCGGGCGAATACCCGCTATAGGCATGGGTGTCGACGCGCACTTCGGGGCCGGCGGGCGGCTCGAAACGCTCCAGCCTGCCATGTGCCGGGCGTGCCATGCCCGTGGCATCGGTCGATTCTGCATTGATGCGGACCTGAATGGCATAACCGTTCAGCCCCGGCGGGTTGGTCGGGTCCACTCCCAGTTCGGCCAGGCGCTTTCCCTGCGCGATCCCGATCTGCAAGGTCACCAGATCCACGCCCGTGACCTGCTCGGTAATCGTATGTTCGACCTGCAGCCGGGGATTGGCTTCAATGAATACAAAGTCCGTCTGCACCCCCTGCTCGTTTTCTTCGACCAGGAATTCAAAGGTTCCCAGGCTGCGGTACTCCACCTTAGCCGCCATTTTCTTTGCTGCGGCAAGAATGGCGGCGCGCAGAGTGGCGCTCAGCACCGGGCTGGGCGCGATCTCGACCACTTTCTGAAAGCGGCGCTGCAGCGTGCAATCCCGATCGCCAAGCGCGACCACCGACGCACCATCGCCGACAATCTGCACTTCGATATGGCGCGCGCGATTGACCAGACGCTCCGCGTACAACGCGTCCACACCAAAGGCCGACATTGCTTCCGACCGGCAGCGGGCATAGAGCTCGGCGATATCGGCTTTGGACTTGACGACGCGCATCCCGCGTCCGCCGCCTCCGCCGACCGCCTTGATGACGATCCCGACCCCGCCCTGCTCGTCGAAGAACTGTTCGACGTCCGCAAGTGTTGCACCGCCCGACGTGGCGGGCATGACGGGCACGCCGCATTCGCGGGCCAGTTGCAAAGCGCGGCCTTTGTCTCCGAACAGAGCAAGGTGATCGGCGTTCGGGCCGATGAACGTGATTCCCGCCGTCTCGCAAGCCAGGGCGAAATCCGCCCTTTCACTCAAGAAGCCATACCCCGGATGGATGGCATCGCAATGCTCGGCCGTGGCGGCAGCAATGATGGCGGCGATATCGATATAAGCCGCCGGACCGGAGCCGGTCAGTGCAACCGAGGTATCCGCGAGAATTCGATGCCTCGAGTTTGAATCGTCCTGGGAATACACCGCGACGCTTTCCAACCCGAGGTCGCGCACGGCGCGAATGGCTCGCACGGCGATTTCGCCACGATTGGCAATCAACACTCTCTTCATGGGGATCCTATGTCTCTGCTCTAACTCTTATGCTCAAGTCCTTAAGCTGCTGCCCGTAGCCATTGCATGTTCCTGCCAGAGGAGGCGCGCCTGCGGGCAGGCGCCGAAAAGCATTAACATGAAAACGGATACGCACAATCGCAGCCCAGCTTGATCCGGCGGTTGTCGTTAACTTGGCGAGGATGTTAGGTGTCGTGCAACAGCCGCACAATTCACATTTTTCTCTGACCCCTATAGCCGTTCGGCATGTGTCTCGATAAAGGCAGTCGGAAATGGAACTCAGGCAGTTAAGAACGGTTTTGGCGATCGCGGAAACCGGCAGCCTCACCAAGGCGGCGGAACTGCTGCACGTCGTGCAGCCTGCCCTGTCCCGACAGCTGAAACAGCTGGAAGACGAACTGGGCACTCCGCTTTTCGAGCGCAACCGGCTCGGGATGGTGCTGACCGTGCCAGGCCGCCGGTTTGTCGATCAGGTGCGGGTTTCCCTTAAGGGGCTCAATGAAGCCCGGGCCGACATCGGCGCCGCAAAATCGGATCTTCTTGGCACGGTGTCCATCGGCATGCTGCCCAGCCTGGCGGCCGCGCTTGCCGGCCCGCTCGTCATAGCGCTGCAGCAGCAATATCCAAATCTGCGCGTGCGCATCGCCACCGGCTTCTCGGATTTCCTGCAAGAGGGCCTGGAGGGCGGCAAGCTTGATATCTGCCTCATGGGCGACTATCTGCAATCCGAACTCCTGCAGACCTCGCCCGCTTATTCCGAGCCCATATACGTCTTCGGCCTGCCGGGATCCGGATTGTCCGAGGATGCCCCGATGACGCTCGAGGCCGTCTCCAGAATGCCCATGGTGGTTCCGGAAGCGCGCAGCTTACGCAACGTGATAGACCGGGCCTGCACCATCCTCGGCGTCAACCTGAATCTGGTTGCCGAGTCGGACAGCACTGCGGTCATACTCGATCTGGTGTTACGCGGTGTCGGCTACACCATCCTGCCAGTCATCCCCATCATGACGATGCTGGCCGAAAAGCGCATCGAAGGCGCTCCCATCATCAGCCCCACGCTGCAACGCACCGTGATCATCGGCACCGCCGTCCTGAACCGCAACCCCCGCATCGTCAATGCCCTGCATGCCGAGCTGATCCGCCTGCTCGAGCCCTACATCAAACAGTTCGACCACGTCGGCGTACGCTGGCTTGCCGACTGAATACACCCTCTGCGCGCGAACCCGGCACGCACCGGGCCACGGCCGAGCTATGCTCAATCGCTATGACCCTCGTCAAAATTAGTTAATTGTCCCGAGACGGCTCGCCCCCCTAACATCATTCGAGCGTCGTGGCGTCGCCAGCAGACAAGCCATGCACCCAACGGGTGTATGTCCCGTCCGCCTGCCGGCCGGCCGCGGCCAAGGAATCTTGGGAGGCGAATGTGCAGAATTCCTTTAACAGCACACACACAGCGGGCGACGAGGCAGTCGGCCCGGAGCAGTACTTCCAGCGCATGCTCGAACAAGGGCAGTTCATGATTCAGCGCTGCGAAACAACCGGCCGCGCCGTTTTCTATCCCCGAGCCATCTCCCCTTATGGCGGCGGACGCTTGCGCTGGGAAGCCGCCAGTGGCGAGGGCACCATCTATTCGGCCACGGTCGTGCGCCAACGCCCCGAACGGGGTGGGAACTATTGCGTCGTTCTGGTGGACCTTGAAGAAGGACCGCGCCTGATGAGCACCGTTGTCGATATGGAGCCCCTGGCGGTGACGATCGGCATGCGAGTACGTGCAGAAGTGCGCCGCCAGTCCTCTGGCGTGCCGCGCGTGGTGTTTGTGCGCGCGGACTGACCGCGCGACGCATGATAATTGGAATGACTTGATGGCTACTAATACAAGAGGGGCCTCGGCGATTGTCGGGATCGGCACCACGCCTGGCTGGAACAGCCCCGGGTTCTCGGCTTTGGATCAACTCGGCATCGCGGTTCAGGCGGCGGCGGCCGATGCGGGTATCGGCGTGGACCAGATCGACGGCTTGTTCACGTCCACACTGACGCATTTCATGCCCGCCCTGTCCGTGGCGGAGTATCTCGGCATCCATCCGACCTATATGGATGGCACCAACATCGGCGGATCCTCATTTCTGGCCCACCTGCTGTCGGCCACGCTTGCCCTGCAAGCCGGGCTGTGCAAAGTGGCCTGCATTTGCTATGGGTCGAACCAACTGTCGGCGGGCGGCAAGCTGACCACCCTGACCGAACCCGCACCCTGGGAGGCGATGTATTCGCCGCGCAACCCCATCAGTGGCTATGCCTTGGCTACCGCGCGCCACATGCACCAGTATGGAACCACGCGCGAGCAGTTGGCCAGCGTCGCGGTCGCCGCGCGCCAGTGGGCGCAGCTCAATCCTGCCGCGCACGAGCGCGCCCCCCTGAGCATCGCCGAGGTTCTGGATTCCCGGCTCATATCCGATCCTCTCACGCTGCGGGACTGCTGCCTGGTGACCGACGGCGGCGGAGCGATGATTCTCGTCGCCGCGGAACGCGTACCGGAATTTGCCAACACGCCGGCCTATGTCCTGGGTGTCGGTGAGGCAACCACGCATCGCCAGATTTCAACCATGGAAGACCTCACGGTCACCGGTGCCGTGCAATCCGGCCAACGCGCCTTCGAGATGGCGCGCGTCGCGCCACAACAAATCGACGTCCTTCAGCTCTATGACGCATTCACGATCAACCCGATTCTGTTTCTTGAGGACCTGGGTTACTGCGCCAAGGGCGAAGGCGGCGCGTTCGTGGCGTCGGGCGTGACCGCGCCCGGTGGCGCACTGCCGGTCAACACCAACGGCGGCGGCCTGTCCTGCAATCACCCGGGCATGTATGGCATTTTCGCGGCCATCGAGGCGGTGCACCAAATCCGCCGCTCCGCAGGCGCCAGACAGGTTGACGGCGTCGATCTGGCCTTGGCCCACGGCAATGGCGGCCAGTTGGCCAGCCAGGTCACGGCGATTCTCGGATCGCGCGCCACCCTGTAAACGCTGAAACCGCGGACACCATCATGAGCAGCACAACCAGCACGCAAGTCGTCACCTACCATCTTCAGGCCGACGTGGCCTGCATTTCAATCGACAACCCACCTGTCAATGCGCTCTCTCAGGCAGTGCGGGCGGGCCTGAAATCTGCCATCGCCGCCGCGCAGACCGACGCGAGTGTCAAAGCGCTGGTGTTGCTGTGCAAGGGAAGGACTTTCTTTGCCGGTGCCGACATCAAAGCGTTCGCCCTGCCATCCCGGGAGCCTGAGCTGGCCGATGTCATACAGTGCCTGGAACAAGCGCAAAAGCCCGTGATCGCGGCCATACACGGAACCGCGCTGGGCGGTGGGCTCGAAGTCGCGCTCGGCTGCCACTACCGCATCGCCACACCGGACGCCCGCTTCGGCCTGCCCGAAGTCAAGCTCGGCCTGTTGCCCGGCGCGGGAGGAACCCAACGCCTGCCCCGCCTGATCGGTGCGGCCGAGGCATTGGAGATGATCGTCGACGGCAAGCCGATCTCGGCCCAACACGCGCTGCGTATCGGCTTGGTGGATGAACTCGCCGAAGCGGATCTGGCGAGCGCGGCATTGGCCCTGGCAAGGCGGGTTCAGCACGAAGACCTGGCACAGCGAAGAGTGAGCGCCTTGGCTGCTCCCGAGGCAGATTCAGAGCTCTTTACTGCTGCCGAACAAAGCCTGCGGCAACAACTGAGCGGCTCTGAAGCGCCGCTCAGTTGCGTGAAAGCCGTGCGCGCGTCGGTGGAGCAACCCTTTGACAAAGGGTTGCAGATCGAGCGGGCCTTGTTCGATGAACTGAAAGTTTCGCCAGAGTCATGCGCACTGCGCCATGCCTTCTTTGCCGAGCGGCAATTGCACAAGCTGCCGTTTGCGGCCAAGGCCAGGTCCGTCAGCCGGGCCGCGGTGATAGGCGCCGGCACGATGGGCGGCGGCATTGCGATGTGCTTCGCCAACGCCGGCATACCCGTGGTGCTGCTGGAGAAAGACGCCGAGCGCCTGAGTCAGGGCTTGACGCGCATCGAAGAAAACTACGCCAACTCCGCTCGGCGCGGCCGGCTCAGCGCAGGCGACGTCGCGCAGCGGCTCGCATGCATACAGGGCAGCACACGCTTCGAGGATCTGGCCGACGTGGATCTGGTCATTGAAGCGGTGTTCGAGGAAATCGGGCTCAAACACGAGATATTCAAGACGCTCGATCTGGTCTGCAAACCCGGCGCCATCCTGGCCTCCAACACCTCTTACCTGGACATCGACAATATAGCGAGCGCCACCCGGCGGCCCCAACACGTGGTCGGGATGCACTTTTTCAGTCCCGCCAACGTCATGCAGTTGCTGGAGAACGTGCGCGGTTCCGCCACCTCTGACGAAGTGTGCGCCACCGTCATGGAAGTGGGCCGCCGCCTGGGCAAGGTCGCCGTGCTGGTGCGGTCCTGCGACGGATTCGTCGGCAACCGCATGTTGGCGAAGCGTACGCGCGAAAGCTACTTCCTGCTCCAGGAAGGCGCCTCGCCCTTTCAGATCGACCGTGTCCTGCGCGACTTCGGCCTCCCGATGGGGCCGTTCGCCATGGCGGATCTGGCAGGTTTGGACGTGGGCTGGCGCAATCGCCAGAGCCGCCTGCAGAACCTGACGCCGCGCGAGCGCGAGTGCGACATGCTGGACCGCATGGTCGCCGCGGGCCGGCTGGGCCAGAAGACTCAGGGTGGCTTCTACGACTATGACGGTGACCGCAAGGCCACCCCGTCACCTGCTGCCGAAACACTGGTCGCCGCACACCGCGCCGCCTCCGGACGACAAGCGCGGCAGATCTCCAACCAGGAAATTCTGGAGCGCTGCCTGTACTCCATGATCAACGAAGCCGCCTATATCCTGGAGGAGAATATCGTCGAACGCGCCTCCGACATTGACGTCGTCTGGATCAAAGGTTACGGCTTTCCCGCCTATCGGGGCGGCCCGCTGTGCTACGCGGACCAGATCGGCCTGCCTGCCATCCTGGCGGGGCTGCGCAAGTACGAAGCCGAGCACGGTTCCCAATACTGGAAGCCGGCCAATCTCATCGTCAAGCTCGCTCAGGAGGGGCGAGGTTTTCACGATGGTCCTGCCTGAAGCCGCGCACACGCAATAAGAGAGAGCACGTCAACGGTGTCCCCAAGGGATGCAGGCACTGTCGATCCTGACCTGCGTGGGCAGCGGACCTGGCATATACAGCGGTTTTGATAAATACAACAAACCGGAGACAAGCGTGTCTGACAAGCAACTGCATCGCATCCCTTTTGGCCGCAGTCTGGCCGCCATCATCACCTGCGGCAGCAGCGCCCTGCTCGCGCCTGGAGTCGCGGCTGCCGCCGATTGGCCCGACGGCAAACCCATCACCATCGTCGTCCCGTTTTCGCCCGGCGGTTTCACGGATCTGGTTGCGCGCCGCTTCGCTCAGGACCTGGGCAATGAGTTGAAGACAACTATCGTGGTTCAGAACAAGCCCGGCGCCAGCGGCCAGATCGGCACTGCGCTCGTCGCGCGCGAAAAACCGGACGGCTACAACCTGCTCGTCACGGCCACGCAGCACGTGATCTATCCCGGCCTGCAGCCCAACCTGCCCTACGACCCGAAGAAAAGCTTCTCCAACGTGGCCATTCTGGCTTACGCGCCTAACGTCCTGCTGGTTCCCGCCAAATCTCCCATCTCCAACGCCAAGGAATTCACGGCCTACGCCAACAAACGACCTGGCGGTCTGGCTTTCGGCTCCAGCAGCGTGGGCGGCTCGGCGCACATGTCCGGCGAACTCTACAAGATGGTCGCCGGCGCCAATCTGCGCCATATCCCCTACAAGGGCGCCGCGCCTGCCGTCACCGACCTGATAGGCGCGCAGATCCCGGCGGCATTCCTGGACGCGACATCGGCCGCCGCCTTCATCCGCTCGGGCGACGTCAAAGCCCTGGCCGTCACCTCGAAAGACCGCCTGCCCAGCTTGCCCGATGTCCCCACCGTCGCCGAATCCGGCTATCCGAGCTATGAATCGCAGGCCTGGATAGGCGTCTTCGGCCCCGCCGGCATGCCGACACCCATCGTGCAGAGGCTGAACCAGATCGCCATCGACAGCGCCAACACCGAAGCCAACATCAAATGGCTCAACGACAACAACGCCACGCCGGCCAAGCTCTCGCCGGCACAGGTCACGGGATTCGTCGACGCCGAGCTTGGCAAATGGAAAACCGTCATCGACCAGGCGCACGTCACGGTCCAATAGCACGGTGAGGCGCTCGCAAACGGGCGCCGTAACCCCAAAGCGGCCCGGGGCCGGCCGCAAAGGCCGGCCCTGGGCGCTCTCGCGAAGCCATCACGGCTCAGGAATGTTTTCCCGGAAGATGACCTGAAGCCGCGGCAGATAGCTGGGTTCGGGCGCGCCCTTCACGGCCGCCACCAGCAGCTTGACGATCTCGCGCGCCTCGACGCGCGGGTTCTGGTCGATCACGGCGTCCATCGTGCGATCGAGCAACAGGCGGCGCGTAGCTTCGGTGAGGTCGTGGCCCACGAAGACAATGCGATGGGCGGACGCTGCCTTACTTGAGCGAGCCTCGTTTGAGCGAGCCTCGTTTGGCCACGCCTCGGCAAGCCGCGCCTCTTTCAGCGCTCGCGCGATGCCTTGATTGCCCGCGCCGATGTTGTAGATCGCGTGCGGCGGTTCTTTGCGCAGCAGATCCCGCGTGACGGCAAAGGCGCGGTCGCGGTCGTCGCCGATCTCAAGAATGTGTGCGATGCGCAGGTGCGGAAACTCTTCGCTCAGCAGCGAGCGAAAGCCCATCTCGCGCTCTTCGTGGCCGCGATACGCCAGTGACCCCACGAACACCGCGACCTTCCGCTCCGTGTGCTGTGGCAGAAACCGTCCCAGCAACAGCGCGGCCAGGCGGCCCGCGGCGCGGTTGTCGATGCCCACGTAACCCAGGCGCGCCGAGATTGGAATGTCCGACACCAGCGTGCTCACATGCACGCCGCTGTCGCGCAGCGCCATGATGGCGTCGCGCACTTGCGGATGGTCCAGCCCGACCAGGCCAACGGCCTGCGTTTGCTCGCGCAGCTCGTAGAGCTTTTGCGCAAGCTTATTGGCCTCAAATCCCTCGATCAGATGCAGGCGGGCCCGCACATCGGGGCGGGTGGCGGCTTCTTCGAGCAGGTGCTGGCCCAACGCGGTCATGAAGCTGTTGGTGCCGGCGGGCAAGACGAAATCGACCCGCACATCCTGGCTGGCGGCATCGGCGCCCTGGACGAAGTAGCCGAGGCGATTGGCGATTGCCAGCACACGGTCGCGTGTCTTGCCGCGCACGCCGTTGCGGTCGTTCAGCACCCGGTCCACGGTGGCGGTGGACATGCCGGCTTCACGGGCAATGAGGGAAATGGTGGGGCGCATGCGGGACCGGGCTCTCAAGAGACCATCAGGACGATGGCAGCGAGGCCATCATAACCCATCATTTGCAATCATTCGGGATCAAAAAGGTAACGTTCCGGCCCTGGAAGCGCCATCCATCTTTACCCCTGATTGTTTTGATGTGAATATCGCGGCTCAATAACATCAAACACCGCACGGCAGGATGCCAGGCAGTCGACTGTGCATACCAAGCCGGCAGGAGGAGCACATGTCGCACCCTACCCTGGTGCCCGACCCGCCCATTCGGGAACGGCGCTTTCGCATCGGCTGCATCGGCGCCGGCATGATCATGGCCGAGTGCCATCTGGCGGCCTACGAGCAGGCCGGCTTCACGGTGGCAGCGATCGCGTCGCGCACCCGCAGCAAAGCGGCCAAGGTCGCCGAACGCTACGGCATCCCGCTAGTGCATGAGAATCCCCTGGCCCTGATCGCCGATCCGCAGATCGAGATCGTGGACATCGCGTATCCGCCCGACCTGCAGCCCGCCCTGATTCGCGCCGCATTGCGCGCCCCGCACGTGCGCGGCGTGCTGGCACAGAAGCCCCTTGCCCTCTCGCTGGACGAAGCCCGCGCCTTGCGCGACGAGGCGCGGGCCGCCGGCAAGATCCTGTCGGTAAACCAGAACATGCGCTACGACCAATCGATGCGCACGCTCAAACAGCTGCTTGACCAGGGCGTGCTGGGCACGCCGGTGTTCGCGCAGATCGACATGCACGCGATCCCGCACTGGCAGGATTTTTTGCGCGGCTATGACCGGCTGACGCTCTCGAACATGAGCGTGCATCACCTCGATGCCCTGCGTTATCTGTTTGGCGAGCCCACCGAGATCACCAGCATCACCCGCCCCGATCCGCGCACCGAGTTCGCGCATCAGGATGGGCTGGTGAGCACCACGCTGCGCTTTGGCAACGGCCTGCTTGCGCTATCGCTCGAAGATGTGTGGTCGGGCCCGCGGGCCGAGGGATACCCCGAGGACCCGCACATCCGCTGGCGCGTGGAAGGCACCGATGGCGTCGCGCGCGGCACCATCGGCTGGCCCACCGGCGAGCCGTCGACCCTGAGCTACGCCTCGCGCGCGGCCCAGGGCCACACCGACGGGCGTTGGGTAACTCCCACGTGGGACACGATGTGGTTTCCGCATGCCTTCATCGGCGTGATGGAGCAGTTGCAGTACGCGCTGGCCAGCGGCACCGAGCCTGCGTTGAGCGTGACCGACAACGTACGCACAATGGCGCTGGTCGAGGCCGCGTATACGTCCATCGCCGAAGGCCGCACAGTACGGCTGCCGGCTGTTGAATAACCAGACAGAAAAACAGACGGAGACAACCATCATGATCCAGACCGGAATCTTCTCGGGCTACTTTCCCTATGAGCTGGAGCGTACCGCCAAGGTGATCCGCTCGCACGGCTTCAACACCGTGCAGCTGGACCTGCATTTCAAGGACATGGAGCTCGGCCCGGGGCAGTTGACCGCGCAGAAATGCACACAGATCCGCGACACCTTCCGCAACTACAACCTGCCGGTGTCCTGCATCTCGGCCTATACCAATATCGTTCATCCCGATCCCGCCGAGCGCCAACGCCGCAACGGCTATCTCAAAGAGATCATCACGCACGCGCGCCAGTTGGGTTCGCCTTACGTAATCTCGGAAACCGGCACGTTCGCCACCGACAGCGACTGGGTGCATCACCCCAAGAACAAGACCGAGGAAGGCTGGGACCAGTGCCGCGCGATGATCGCGGACCTGTCGCAGCATGCCTATGACCATGGCGCGGTGTTCCTGCTCGAGACCTACGTGAACAACGTGGTGGGATCAGTCGAGGAAACGCTGCGCATGTTCGCCGAGGTGGATCACCCTGGCCTTGGCCTCTTGATGGATCCGACGAACTACTTCGAAGCGCACAACATCGACCAGATGGACCGCACGCTCAATCAGGTGTTCGACGCGCTCTCCGACAAGATCTGCATCGCGCATGCCAAGGACGTGAAGCGTTCGGGCGATGACAAGTCGGAAAAACACAGCGACATTGGTGACGAGGGCGCGGCCGAGAGCCATACCTTCCGTGGCGTGGGCGAGATCGAGCTGCCGGCACCGGGCCTGGGCGCGCTCAATTACGACCTTTACCTGCAGCGCCTGGCGAAGAAGCACCCCAACATTCCCATCATCATCGAGCACCTGACCGAAGACGACGTGCCGCGCGCCAAGACCTTCCTGGACGAGCGGCTGCGCGCGAACGGCCTGTAGGCCGCCTCCCGCAACAGCGGCGCACCGCGAGGCACCATCCCATCAGGCCCGCGGCGCGCCTGCGAACACGATTCTGAACACCGACACCGGCAAACGCGCACCCGCGCCTTTGCCAGGGAGAACTCATGCCTGACATTTACGGAACCTGGATGACGCGCCGCGACGTGGAGGCGCGCACCGGACAGCTTGCGCAGTTTGCCGGCGTACGCCTGATGACGCTGGACGACGGGCTGGAGCGCGGTATCCGCATGCTGGAGTTCCGCAGCGGCACGGGCCTGCGTTTTACGGTGCTGGTGGATCGCGCGATGGACATCGCCGATTGCGAATACCGCGGCTTCGCCATGGGATGGCAGTCGCCGTCTGGCTTTCGCCATCCCGGCCTGCATGACTATGAAGGCGAAGGCGGACTGGGCTGGATGCGCTCGTTCTCCGGCCTCATGATCACCTGCGGATTGGACCATATTCTGTTCATGTACGACGCTCCGGCCGCCAACTACGTGTACGGCCCGCGCAAGACCGCCAAGCAGTCCATCCATGGCCGCGTTGGCACCATTCCGGCGCGCCTGACCGGCTACGGCGAACGCTGGGACGGCGATCGCTGCGTGCTGTGGGCCGAGGGCGTCGTGAGCCAGGGCACCGTGTTCGGCGAGCACCTGGAGCTGCACCGCCGCATCGAGATCGAGGTGGGTACCAACGACATCAAACTGTCGGATCGCGTGGTCAATCGCGGCTTCTACCGCACGCCGCACATGCTCTGCTATCACATCAACCTGGGCTATCCGGTGCTGGACGCCGACTCGCGCTATCTGGCGCCGATCCGCGATGTGGTGTGGGCGGCCCACGAGCAAACCTATCGCAAGCAGGGCGTGGGCTACCGCCGCATGCCGGCGCCGCAGTTGGGCTTTCATGAGCAGGTGTGGCAGCACGAGATGGCCGCCGCCGCCGACGGCAGCGTCCCGGTGGCCCTGGTAAACGATAAGCTGGCCCTGGGCATGCAGGTCAGCACCTTCAAGCATCAATTCCCTTGCCAGTATCAATGGCAGAACCTGCAATCGGGCCAGTATGCGATGGGCATCGAGCCCTCGACCAACCATGTGCTGGGCCAAGGCGCGGCGCGTGAGCGCAACGAGCTCATCTGGCTAGAGCATGGGGAAGAGCGCCGCTACGACACCACGTTCAGCGTGCTGGGCTCGCCCGCCGATATCGCGGCATGCGAAGCACGCATCCGCGCGATCGCGGTACAGCCCGAGGCCGATTATCCGCCGTTGTCGGGGCGTTTCGCGCCCATTGCGGGGCGCACATGAGCGCGCGCTTCTCATTGCAAGGCCGTCGCGTGCTGGTCACGGGCGCGGCGGGCGGCTTTGGTGTGGACACCACGCTTGCGCTGCTGGAAGCGGGCGCCCGAGTGATCGCGCTCGACAACCACGCCGGGCATATCGATCGCTTGCGCAGCACCGTGCCGGCGCGGCTTTCCGACCAGCTTCAGATCCTGCAGGCCGATCTCGCCGAAGCCAGCGCGCTGCAGTCGCACCTTGACCAGCTGACCGCCGAGGCGCCGATCGATGTGGTCATCAACAACGCGGCGATCTACCCCTCGCGCCCGTTCGAGGACTACAGCGATGCAGAGCTGGCCCGCGTGCACCGCGTGAACGTGGAGGCGGCTATTCAGATCGTCCGCGCGGCGCTGCCCGGCATGCGCAAGCAGCAATGGGGCCGCGTGATCAACATCTCGTCGATCACGCTGTCCGGCGGCTGGGAAAACCTGCTGCCCTACGTGCAATCCAAGGGCGCGATGGTGGGCGCCACGCGCGCATTCGCTCGCGAGTTCGGCAAGTGGGGCATCACGGTCAACGCCATCTCGCCGGGCGCGTTTCCAACCGACGCCGAGAAGATCCATCCCGATCCCGAGGGCTACAACCGCATGGTGCTCGAACGCCAATCGGTGAAGCGCCGCGGGCACGCAGGCGACATCGCCGCGGCCATCATTTTCCTTGCCTCGGACGAGGCGGGTTTCATTTCCGGACAGACGCTGGCAGTTGACGGCGGCTGGGTCATGCATTGAGGCGCATCGGCGCACGCAGAGGGTAGAAGCATGAGTATTCTTTCTGGCTACAAAGTTCTGGACTGCTCCATCGCCATGGCGGGGCCTTTCGCGGCGCAGCGCCTGGGCGACCTGGGCGCCGACGTGATCAAGATCGAGCCGCCCACCGGCGAATGGCAGCGGCACGCGCCAGCCGGCGGCATCACGGGCAACAAGATCAACGTGTCCTTTCTCTCGCTGAACCGCAACAAGCGCTCGCTCGCGATCGATCTGAAGAGTGCCGGCGGCAAGGAGATCATCCAGAAGCTCGCGGCGCAGGCCGATGTGTTTATCCAAAACTACCGTCCGGGTGTCGCCGGCCGCCTGGGGGTTGACTACGAGACCCTGTCGGCGCTGAACCCGCGCCTCATCTATGTATCGATGTCGGGCTTCGGCGAAGACGGCCCCTATGCCACGCGCCCAGGTCAGGACCTGCTGTTGCAGGCGATGTCGGGCGCAATGCTGTCGTCGGGCCGTGCGGGCGAAGCGCCACGCGCGGCAGGCCAGTATGTGGTCGACGCCGTCACCGCGTATTGCGCCTTCGAAGGCGTGCTGGCCGCGCTGCTGCACCGCGAGCGTACCGGCGAAGGCCAGAAGGTCGAGGTCAACATGCTGGATGCGATCACCACGATCCAGATGCAGGAGCTCTCGGTCTACACCGTGGGGCACCAGCCGCAGGTGCGCAGTGCCGAGCCACATGCGCACGTGTACATCCGCGCCCCCTATGGCACCTTCGCGACGAGCGACGGCTATCTGGCGCTTGCCATGCCCGACATGAAAGTGCTGGCGCGCGTGACCGAAGAGCCGCGCCTGGCGGAGTACGCCGGCGAGCGCGACGGTTGGGAAAAACGCGACGAGATCTATGCGCTCGTGCGCGACACACTCGCAAAGGCCTCGACGGCCGATTGGTTTACCAAGCTCGATGCCGCCGGCATCTGGTGCAGCCCCGTCTATGGATACGCCGATCTGGTCGACGATCCGCAGATCGCGCACAACGGCACCTTCGTCGAGTATGAGCATCCGACCGAGGGTCGGATCAAGACACCGGGTTTTCCGATCCGCTTTTCCAAAACGCCCAGCCAGGTGGCGCGCGGCGCACCGCTCACCGGCCAACACACCGACGAAGTACTGCGCGATTTTGGCTTCAGCGCCGACGAGATCGCCGCGCATGCGGCCTCGGGCGCGGTGCTGCGAGGCGTCTCGGAATGAGCGAGCGCGCCCTGCCCTACCGCGGCCTTACCTGGGACCATCCGCGCGGCTTCAACGCCCTGCGCGCCGCCACCGCACACACGCCGCTTGTGCACTGGGACAAGCAGTCGCTCGAAGGCTTCGAATCGGCGCCCATCGCCGAACTCTGCGCCCGTTATGACCTGGTGGTGCTGGATCACCCCCATCTGGGCGAGGCCCTGGCGCACGATTGCCTGCAAGCGCTCGACACCGTGTTCGCGCCCGACGAGCTGGCGCGGATCGCGCGGGATAGCATCGGGCTGTCGTACGACAGCTATCGCATGGCCGATCGCCCATGGGCGCTTCCGCTGGACGCCGCCACGCAGGTCATGGCCACGCGCGCGGATCGGCTCAACGGCCCCGTGCCGCGCACCTGGCGCGAGGTGCTGACGCTGTCGCAACGCAGCGGCGCGGTCGCGCTCAGTTGGGGCGGTCCGCACCCGTTCCTGTCGCTGCTGTCGATCGCGGCCGCCATCGCGCCCGATGCCGACCTGCGCCCGCACGGCGCTTGGCACGATGAGGCGACGCTCGTCGACGCGTGCGATGTGCTCAGCGAATTGGCGCGGCTCACGCCCGCGCACGCCCAGGCTTGCAACCCGATCGCGCTGCTCGGCCACATGAGCTCGCGCGATGACATCGCGCTCTGCCCGCTCGTCTATGGCTATGTGAACTACGCCACCTCCGCGGTGGCGAAACCGCTCACGTTCCGCGACGCGCCCGAGGCCGAAGCGGGCAGGCCCGGCTCGATCCTCGGCGGCACCGGCATTGCGATATCACGACGCTGCGTCGTGGGGCCGGACCTGCGCGCGCATCTATTGTGGTTGCTCTCGGCCGATAGCCAAAGCCGCTTCATCCCGCAGCACGAGGGACAGCCAAGCCATCGCGCCAGCTGGGCCGATGCGAACGTGAATGCGGCAAGCGGCAACTTCTATGCCAACACGGTCCGCACGCTCGAAGCCGCCTCGATTCGGCCGCGACACGATGGCTACATCGCCTTCCAGACCGAGGCCTCGCAGTTCCTGCGTGACGGCGTCGCCGCCCGCGCATCCTCCCACGCATTGGCGCGCGGCCTGACGCAGCGTTTCCAGGCCAGCCTGGCCGACGCCCCCAAACACACCGCAACCTAAGGATTTCGACGTGAGCGCACTCGTCAATCTCAGTATCGATGGCCATGTCGCCATCATCGAACTCAATCGTCCCGAGAAGCTGAACGCGATGACGCCCGAGATGGCTGACCTGCTGATCGCGGCGGTGGAGCAATGCAACACCGACTCGCAGGTGCGCGTGGTGATCCTGACCGGCGCGGGCCCCAAGGCCTTCTGCGCCGGCTCGGACATTACCGATCTTGACCGCTACGCCACGCCCTGGGATTTTCGCAATCGGCTCGACTACTGCGACTGCGTACGCATGTTGAAAAAGCCCACGGTGGCGGCGATCAACGGCTATGCCTTCGGCGGCGGCCTGGAGATGGCGTTGGCCTGCGACATCCGCATCGCCTCCGACAACGCGCGCCTGGGCGCGCCCGAGATCAAGCTGGGCTGGATCGGCGGCGGCGGCATGACGGCGCAACTCGTCCATGCGGTCGGCCCGAGCAACGCCGCACTGATGGTGCTGACGGGCGATCCCATCCGCGCCGAGCAGGCACTTTCCTGGGGCCTGGTGAGCGAGGTGGTGCCGCAGGAGCAGTTGCGCGAGCGCGCGCAAACGCTTGCCGCCACCATCGCCTCGCGCGCGCCTATCGCGGCCGAGACGGCACGCGTCAATCTGCGCGCCGCGCTGTCGATGCCGCTCGAGAAGGCCGTGGAATACGAGCGCGATCTGCAGGCGATCTGCTTCGCCACCGCCGACGCCAAGGAAGGCCGGAAGGCATTTGAGGAAAAGCGCGCGCCGAAGTTCGAGCGGCGCTGACGGGTGGGGTGTCGCCCCGCGTATTCATTGGAAAGGTCACCTCGGGCTGGTTTGGCTCTTCGTGCAAAACATGAAGGACAAACCCGACCTCGCCACAGCCGGTGCCGGGACGCGCGAACACCGGTGCTACTGTCGAACGAAGAGGACAGCGCATGGGTGGACCAGGAGATTGCCGCGCGCACCTTCCGGTTTTCCGTCGAAGACAAAAAAGGCCGAGACGCCGGCGGCATCGAGGCGCTCGTCACATGGAAGAATGGCCAGCTTTCCGTGCTCACACTGTGGTCGGCATGGACATCATCTGCCGATAGAAACGCCTTCTGCTCGCAATCCGCCCCACCTGAACGAATCTTGCCGAGAGTTGGCCTGACGGCCCTTATTTGGTACAAGCAACGTTGATCAGAATCCGAGAATCGATCGCTGCCATGTCCGAACCCTATTCTGCCTTTCTCAAGCTCCCGATATCCCGCGAGAATCTTGCCAGATGGCTCACTGCCCCGGTACCGGCGGCATCAAGATGGTCAGACTGGCGTTCCATCGGCGGGCAGTGGTATCTCTCTGAAGGCAAGGATCTGGCCGCCTCCAGCGATCAGGATTTGGGCAAGCTCATTTCGGAATGCGACGCCATGCTGGCTCGCCATCCGGACAATCGCGCGGCGCTGGGGGCCATCCTGAAATCTGCGGAGGCCGAAAACATCAAGGTTGCGGCCTACGATCGTACGGGAACGCACGTCGTTGCAGGGTCGCTGACCTATTCCGAAAACCTCTACGACCTCATCGTCTTTTTTGCGGTAGCGCGCGGAGCGGCCGATTTTATAGAGGCGGATGCTCGCGGCCTTGCAGTGGTTCACGACTATCTCTGGAGCGCGGAAGACGAACGAGAAACTGTGGCCGCGCTTGAACTGGCCGGAAATGGCGGTTCCGTATTCCTGGCGCCCGAAGCGCTCGGCCACGCCGCGGGCGCATTCGAGGCCATGGTGGACGCGATGCTGGACGGCAAGGACGATCCGGAGTTCCACCCACGCGATCAACTCGACCACCTTTGAGACCTGGCCTGCGCCCGGCCGGGCCAGTAGAACGCACACAACAGGGCCGCCCGGCGAGCCAAAGAGGTAAAGCTTCCAATGAGACTACGAGCACTCGTCATCATGCTTTCTGCCTGCGCGGTCTGCCAGGCGCAAGAAGCCAGGACCTGGCACTTTACCGGTGCGGAGCTGGCCGCGGCCCTTGAAGGCCGGATGCCCTCGGAGATTCGCGATGCATCGCTTCGCCGCCAATTCGCTTCCTCCTATGCGCAGGCCTACGTCGTCGGGATCGCCGACCAGACACAAGGCACGGTCTGGTGCACCTCCACCGGCATCCTTCCCCACGAATTGAAGGACAGGGTGTACAGCTACTTGTCCACGCAGCCAGCCAGCCGTCTCGAGGAAAATGCCGGCCCGCTGGTCAGCGAGGCACTCCATCAGTCTTTTGCTTGCCGGTAGGATCATCCTGTCCACAGCCGTCCGAGCCCGGAATCTGCTGCCGCCAATCAGCGTGTAGGCCATGTCGCGACCCGATTCGTTCAACCTGAAGCAGATCGCCCTGCCGGCGTTCGGCCCTTCGCTGCTCTATGGCATCAGCAACGGCGCCATCCTTCCCGTGATCGCGCTCACTGCGCGCGACCAGGGGGCGTCAGTCGCCGCCGCCGGCCTGATCGCCGCCCTCATCGGAGTCGGCTCGCTGCTTTCCAACATCCCGTCCGCGCTGATCACTGAACGTTTCGGTGAGAAGCGCGCCATGGCGGGTGCCGCCCTGCTAAGCGTGGCCGGCCTGCTGCTCGTGATCGGCGTGCCCAACCTATGGGTGCTAGCGCTCGCCATGCTGATGCAGGGATGCGCGCAGTCGGTGTTCCAACTGGCGCGCCAGAGCTACATGATTGAGGTCGTGCCGCTGGCGTTCCGGGCGCGCGCCCTGTCCACGCTCGGCGGTACAACGCGCATCGGCACCTTCATCGGCCCGTTCGCGGGCGCGGCGCTGATCCATTTCCTGGGGCTCGACGGCGCTTATTGGATTGCGATCAGCGCCATGCTCGGCGCGGGATTCATCGCCATCAAGGCGCCTGACATCGCGCCCTCGGGGGGCGCGGGCGCGGGTGCGCCGCGTGCGCGCATAGCCGAGGTCGCGCGCGACCATCGCGGCGTGTACGCCACGATAGGCGTGGGCGTAATGCTGATCAGCGCGCTGCGCGCGTCGCGCCAGGTGGTGATCCCGCTATGGGCGGACCATCTCGGCCTTGACGCCACCACCACCTCGCTCATCTATGGACTGGTCGCCGCGGTCGACATGTCGGTGTTCTATCCGGCGGGCAAGGTAATGGACCAGCGCGGCCGCCTGTGGGTGGCGCTGCCCTGCACGCTGCTGATGGGGTTGAGCCTGATGGCGATCCCCTTCACCAGCGGAGTGGCAAGCTTCATCTTGGTGTCAGTGCTGCTGGGCTTCGGCAACGGTATAGGATCAGGCATCGTGATGACGTTGGGCGCCGACGCTGCGCCCGCGGGCGCGCGCACACAGTTCCTTGGCATCTGGCGTTTCATGGCCGACCTCGGCTCGAGCGGTGGGCCGGTGGCACTGTCGGTGTTAACCGCCTCGGCGTCGCTCGGCGGTGCATCGTTCGGCGTCGGCACGCTGGGCCTGGTGGCGGCCGGCGTATTCTGGCGCTGGCTGCCGCGCCGACGGCACCGATGACCTTGCCAGCATTGTCACGAAGCACCATGCCGCCGCGCCCGGCTTTCGCATCAACCAGGGGTGCAAGGATGACAACCTACTAAAAGTAGCCTACGATAGGTACATAGAAACCTTCGTATGGACGTCACAAGACATGCATGCCCTTATCGTCGTTGCCCATCCTGACCCGGCCTCGCTGACGCACGCCATCGCCGCCCAGGTGGCGCAAGGGGTCGCCGCCTCCAGCCCGCAGCACTCCTTCGAAATCGCCGATCTGGCCGCGGAGGCCTTCGATCCCCGATTCACCCAAGCCGACGTGGCGCTGCACCTACAGACCGCGGCCCCGTCCCCGGACGTCGCTGCCGAGCACGCCCGAATCGACCGCGCGGACGCACTGGCGCTGGTCTATCCCGTTCACTGGTGGTCATTCCCCGGCCTGTTGAAAGGCTGGATCGACCGGGTGTTCACCAATGGCTGGGCCTACGACGCCGGCCCGGACGGCAAGCTGGTCAAAAAGCTGGAGCGCCTGCAGGTGCATCTGATTGCCAGCGGCGGCGCCGATATGCGAACCTACGCCCGGCATGGCTACTTCGGCGCGATGAAAACCCAGATTGACCACGGGATCTTTGGCTACTGCGGCGCGCGCGTCGCGACCTCGGAATTGTTGGTTGCCTCGGACGCCGGATTTCCGGCGTCTCATCTCGATACGGCGCATGCCATCGGCAAGCGGGTTTTCGCCTTGCCGCAGTGATCCGACCGCACAGGAAAAAACGATGTCTGCCCCACCCGCCCCCGCGCCGCGCCGCCGCCTGCCGAAAGCCGCGCGGTTGCGCCAGCTTCTGGACGTCTCCTGGAAACTGATCAGCGACGAGGGCACCGATGCGTTGACGCTGGGGCGGCTGGCTGAAGCAGCCGGTATCTCCAAACCCGTCGTCTATGACCACTTCGGTACCCGCAACGGACTGCTGGCCGCGCTCTACCAGGACTTCGATGTGCGGCAGACGGCGATCATCGACGCCGCCGTCGCCGCCAGCAAGCCGACATTGAAGGACAAGGCGGGCGTCGTTGCCAATAGCTACATCGACTGCGTCCTGACGCAAGGCCGGGAAATACCGGGCGTGCTGGCGGCGTTGGACGGGTCGCCTGAAATCGCCGCCGTGAAAAGGCAGTATCAGCTGGTCTTCATCGAGAAATGCCAGAAGATCTTCGCGCCTTTCGCCCACCCGCGGACCGTATCGCTGGCCAGCCTGTGGGCGATGCTCGGCGCCGCCGACTCGCTTTCGCATGCGGCCGTGGCAGGCGAAATTACCGAAGCACAGGCGCGGGAAGAACTCTTCCAGACCCTCTTGCACATGGTCAAACGAAGCCATTGAATTCCCGCTTCACCTGGCCTGCAATTTCGATTGAATAACCCTATCGACTGCGCACGCGTGAATGCTGCAAGAAATGGTCCACGATGCCCTGCAGGGCAAACTCGGCGCTGGCCCTGCGGATGCTGTTGCGATCGCCCGTGAATCGCCGGGTGGCGGTGTACACAACAGGGCTGGCGTCCGCCTGACCGATCTTGAAGACCCAGGCGTAACACTGCGTCCCGCTTGGGATACGGTCGTCGGTGTCATCCGTCACCCCCGTATTGGCCACCGCCACATTCGCCGGACTCTTGCGCGCGACCCCAAGCGCCATATCGCGGGCCACGGCTTCGCTCGTCAGGTTATGCGCGGACAACGTCGATTGCGGAACGTCCAGGCAGCGCCGCTTCGCTTGCACCGAATAGGCGACGAATGCGCAGTCCAGAAGGCCACCCGCCCCCGGGACGTCGGCGAGAGTCGCCGAGATCAGCCCCGCCGTGCACGATTCCGCCGTGACCAATGTCAGGTTATTCTCCAGCATGAATCTCGCCACTCGTTCTATAGCGTTCATTATGTTGCTCCTGCATTGAATGAGGTATGCAGCAATTTGCATACCCGAGGCGCCGCCCGCTCTTCGAGGAAACGTGATGCACACAACGACACCCGATAACCCCGCCCTCAAGCTTGCTGGCGAAAGCCGCTACAGGCTGCTGGTCGAAGCGGTCATGGACTATGCGATATACCTGCTTGATACGGACGGCCGCGTTTCAAGCTGGAACAAAGGCGCGCAGAGATTCAAGGGCTACGCCGCGGACGAGGTCATTGGCCAGCACTTCTCGCTTTTCTATACGGAAGAAGACCGCGCCGTAGGCGTGCCCCGAATGGCGCTGGAGACAGCCCGGCGCGAGGGCAGGTTCGAGGCCGAGGGGTGGCGCGTTCACAAAAGTGGCCGGAAGTTCTGGTGCAGCGTCGTCATTGACGCCATTCGCGACGACGAGGGAAATCTGCTGGGCTTCGCCAAGATTACCCGCGACATCACGGACAAGAAAAAAGCCCAGGAAGACATCCAGGCTGCGCACGACGCACTGCACCATGCGCAAAAACTCGAAGCGCTTGGACGCCTTACGGGCGGCGTCGCGCACGACTTCAACAATTTCCTGACCACTATCCGCTTTGCAACGGAGATACTGTGCAAGCCCGTATTGGACAACGATAGGCGCCGGCAACTGGCCGCCCTGCTCACCGCCACGACAGAGCGGGCAAGCCATCTGACGGCGCAATTGCTTGCCTATTCGAGAAAGCAGCCGCTGAAGCCGGCCCGCTTCGAGGTCCGGAGTTGTATCGATGGCATGCGTGACATCTTCGCAACGACGGTGGGCGCGGCGATCAAGATCGATTACCAGTTTCCTGAGCATCCCCTGTACATCTGCGCCGACCCCAGTCAGCTAGAGAACGCCCTTCTGAACATCGTCATCAACGCGCGAGACGCCATGCCGGCGGGCGGGCGCCTCATCATCGCGGTACGGCGGGATAGCGCTAACCTCTCCCCCGGCGAGACGCCCCCCACAAGGCTGCCGTGCGTGGAAATCGAATTGCGCGACTCGGGCTGCGGTATGGATCCCGAGGTACTGTCACACGTGTTCGACCCGTTTTTCACCACCAAACCGGCAGATAAGGGGACGGGCTTGGGCCTCAGCCAGGTCTACGGCTTCGCCAAACAGTCTGGTGGCGACGTGCGGGTTGCCAGCGAAGTCGGAAAAGGGGCCGCCGTCACCCTCTGTATTCCCGAGGACAGCCTCAGCGGCGGACTTCCGCAGGCTACTCCGTCTTCGTCCGGGTAGCGCTGACCGATTTTTCCGGGAAATCCTGGGGGTGCAAAGGGGTCGCCTTGCCCCATAAACCC
>NZ_JABBJN010000047.1 GCF_012928505.1 Achromobacter sp. Bel
GTCGCGTCCACGCCCGGGGATGCGGCCGCGCGCCCTTCCGCCCGGACCGTGCCCACCGTCATGTGCCATTTGCCGCCATAGCCGGGCTCGCGCCGCACGTCGAAACCCGCATCCTGCAGCGCCTGCCGCAACTCGCCCGTGCAGGCCCAGGTCGCCACCGTTGCCCCGGGCGCGGCCAGGGCGGCAAGGTCCCGCAACAACGCCGGCGCCCACATCCGGGGATTGCGATCCGGCGCAAAACCGGCCAGGAAAAAGGCGTCGACCCGAGCGCTCAGACGCGGCGCCAGCACCTGCGCATCACCGAAGCCCAGCGTCAATGTCACGGCGCCGTTTTCGAATTCCAGGCGATGCAGCCCCGGCAACAGCGTCGGCCATTGCGCGGCGAGACGCTGCGCCAACGCCGCGAACGGCGTGGCCGCCTCGCGCGCCAGCAAGGCGGACAGATCCTCTTTCGTGAACGGATGCGCTTCCATCGACACCACGTGCAGCGTGGCGGGCCGCTGCGGATCGTCGCGCCAGGCCTTCCATAGCACCAGGAAATTCAGGCCCAGGCCAAACCCCGTTTCACAGACGGTGAACCGCGTGCGGCCGCGCCAGCGGTCGGGCAGGCCGTTGCCGTGCAGGAACACGTGCTCCGCCTGCCCCGTCGCGCCCGCCGGCGAATGATAGACATCCCCATACACGGGGCTGTACAGCTTTCCGTCGGCGTCGAAACCGACCGCTGCGGGCGTCAAGGGAACATAGGGCGCGGACATGGAATCCTGGAAAAACAATCAAGGTTGAGATAAAGGCGAATTATCGAACGTCTGCCGCGCAGGCGTTGGATGGACACCACGGGAAGCCCGTGTTTCAAGCCCTTGCCTCAAATTTGACGCATACATGGGCTTACACTGGTTTACATGGATACCTATGATCAGCCCCGTTCGCAGGCTTCGCCCATAGACCTGTGCGCCGCGATCGACGCGGCCGTCACTGCGGCTCATGGCGGTGCAGCCATCCTGCAATCCTACGCGCATCACCGCGCCGATCTCGTGATCGACCGCAAGGCGCGCAACGATCTCGTGTCCCAGGCGGACCGCGAAGCCGAGGCCGTCATTATTCAGGAACTGCAGGCCCGCACACCCAAGTTCGGCATCGTGGCCGAAGAGACCGGCGGCAAGCCCAAGGGCATTGCCACCTGGTATATCGACCCCCTGGACGGCACCACCAATTTCCTGCACGACATACCGCACTACGCCGTGTCCATCGCGCTGATCGCCCACGCGGGCACCGCGGTCTCGGCCACCGAAACGCTCACGGAAGACACGCCCGTGATCGGCGTGGTGTACGACCCCAACCGCGAAGAGCTGTTCACCGCCGTGTACGGCATCGGCGCCTGGCTGAACGGTCGCCGCATCAAATGCTCGCGCACGCAGACGATCGAAGACGCAGTGCTGGCGACGGGATTTCCGTTCCGCGACTTCTCTTTTGCCGGGCAGTACATGCCCATGCTGAACGACGCCATCAAGCGCGCGCGCGGCGTGCGCCGCATGGGCGCGGCCGCGCTGGACCTGGCGTGGACGGCCTGCGGGCGCTACGACGGTTATTGGGAAATGGGCCTGGCGCCCTGGGACGTGGCCGCCGGCACGCTGATCCTGCGCGAAGCGGGCGGCGCGTGCTCGGACATGCACAAGCTGGATCCGTGGCCGATCGGTGGGCGCGTCGTGGCGGGCAACCCCGCCATCGAACGCGCCTTGCACGAGATGATCGCGCCCCACCTCGCCAATCCCGGCTAAGCCGGGTTTACGCGGTGGCCTTGCCCGTGGACGCAGCGGCCGGCGCATCGGGCCGCAGTTCGCGGCGCAGGATCTTGCCCACGTTGCTCTTGGGCAGTTCATCGCGGAATTCCACGAAGCGCGGGCGCTTGTAGCCCGTCAGCTTTTCCCGGCACCAGTCCTGCACTTGCGCCTCGGTCAATGACGGATCGCTCTTCACCACGAACACCTTGACGGCTTCGCCCGAGTGTTCGTCCGGCACGCCGATGGCCGCGCACTCCAGCACGCCCGGCAGTTGCGCCACCACCGCCTCGACCTCGTTCGGATAGACCTTGAAGCCGGACACCGCGATCATGTCTTTCTTGCGGTCCACGATGCGCGTGTAGCCCTGCTCGTCCATGATGCCGATGTCGCCCGTGCGGAAGAACCCATCGGCCGTCATGGACTGCCTCGTTTCCTCGGGCTTTTGCCAATACCCCAGCATGACCTGCGGCCCGCGAATGCCCACTTCGCCGCGCTCGCCCAGCGGCACTTCGTGGCCGGCGTCGTCAAGGATGGCCACGTCGGTGGACGGCAGCGGCAAGCCGATGGAACCCGAATACGCCGTGGCGTTGGTGGGGTTCACCGTGGCGACGGGCGAGGTCTCGGACAAGCCGTAGCCTTCGATCAGCGGCCGGCCGGTAATCTTCAGCCAGCGTTCGGCCACCGGTTGCTGCACGGCCATGCCGCCGCCCAGCGTCAGCCGCAAGGCCGAGAAATCCAGCTTCGCGAAATCGGGGTTGTGCGCCAGCGCGTTGAACAGCGTATTGACGCCCGGGAACAGATTGACCGGCACCTTGCGCCATGCGTTGATCAGCGAAGGCTGGTCGCGCGGGTTGATGATGAGCACGTTGCGCATGCCCGCGTGCAGGCCGTACAGGCCACACACCGTCATCGCGAAGACGTGGTACAGCGGCAGCGCGCTGATGATGGTCAACTGGCTATTGGCCAGGTCATGCACCACGGGCTGCGCCACCGCCTCCGTCTGCAGCACGTTGGCCGTCAGGTTGCGGTGCGACAGCATGGCGCCCTTGGGCACGCCAGTGGTGCCGCCGGTGTATTGCAGCACCGCCACGTCGTCCATCGTCAACGTGGGCGGCGTAAACGGCAGGCCCGCGCCTTCGCCCAGCACCTTCGGCAGCATGCGCGCGCCGTCGATGCGCCAGGCCGGCACGATCTTCTTGATATGGCGGGCGGCGAAATTGACGATCGGCGCTTTCAGGCCGCCCAGCAGGTCGCCCGGCCCGGTCACCACGATATGCTTGAGCTGCCCGCGGTTCTTCACCGCCTGCAGCGTGTGCGCGAAGTTTTCCAGGATCAGGATGACGGACGCACCGCTGTCCTGAAGCTGGCGCTCAAGCTCGTCGGCCGTATAGAGCGGGTTCACGTTTACCACGACAAGCCCGGCACGCAACGTGCCCAGCATGCCGACCAGATACGCCGGCACGTTCGGCATCATCAGCGCCACCCGGGCGCCCTTGGGCAGCCCCAGGCTTTGCAGCCAGCCCGAGAACGCGCGCGCATGCCGGTCCAGCTGCGCATAGGTGATATCGCTGCCCATCGCCGTGCAGGCGATGCGCGATGCGTATTGCTTGCAGGCCCGGTCCAGCAAGTCAGCCAGAGAGGAATAACCCTCAGTGGAGATCTCTGCCGGCACCCCCTGCGGGTAATGGGCAAGCCACGGACGCGTCATGGTAGTTGTCTCCATTAAATAGATTTTTGATTGATGATAACCTTGTTGCGTTCCCTTATTCCGCCTGACTTCCCCCATGAAACTGCTCGAACCCATCGTCGCCTGGCATCACGATATCTCCAAGATCCGACGCGACATCCACGCGCATCCCGAATTGGCCTTCCAAGAATTCCGCACCGCCGACGTGGTGGCGGCCAAGCTTGAAGAATGGGGCATCGAAGTCGACCGCGGATTGGGCGGCACGGGCGTCGTCGGCATCATCCGCGGCAACCAGCCCGGCGACCGCGCCGTGGGCCTGCGCGCCGACATGGACGCGCTGCCCATGCAAGAGGTCAACACCTTCGCGCACGCCAGCAAGAACGAAGGCAAGATGCACGCGTGCGGCCATGACGGCCACACCGCCATGTTGCTGGCCGCGGCACAATACCTCGCGCAACACCGTGATTACGCGGGCATCGTGTACGTGATCTTCCAGCCCGCCGAGGAAGGCGGCGGCGGCGCCAAGCGCATGATCGACGACGGCCTGTTCAAGCGTTTCCCGATGGAAGCGGTGTTCGGCATGCACAACTGGCCCGGCATGAAGCCCGGCCAGTTCGGCTTGACGCCCGGCCCCATCATGGCCTCCAGCAACGAGTTCTCGATCGTGGTCAAGGGCAAGGGCACGCACGCCGGCATGCCGAACCTGGGCATCGATCCGGTCATGGCCGCGGTGCAGTTGGCGCAATCGCTGCAGACCATCATCACGCGCAACCGCAATCCACTGGATGCCGCCGTGCTCAGCATCACGCAGATCCACGCGGGCAGCGCCGACAACGTCGTGCCCAACCATGCGGAATTGCGCGGCACCGTGCGCACGTTCACGCTGGACGTGCTGGACCTGATCGAACGCCGTATGGAAGAGATCACGCGCCACACCTGCGCGGCCATGGACTGTGAGGTGGAATTCACGTTCCAGCGCAACTATCCGCCCACCATCAACCACGCCGAAGAAGCCGCGTTCTGTGCCGACGTGCTGCGCGACATCGTGGGCGAGGCCAACGTCAACGACCACGTGCAACCCACGATGGGCGCGGAAGACTTCGCGTTCATGCTGCAGGAACTGCCCGGCTGCTACGTCTGGATCGGCAACGGCACGGGCGACCACCGCGACAGCGGCCACGGCCTGGGCCCCTGCATGCTGCACAACGGCAGCTACGACTTCAATGACGAATTGCTGCCCCTGGGCGGCACGTACTGGGTCCAACTGGCGCTCAAGCGCCTGGCCAAGGCCTGAGCCCTACCCGCCGTCCGCCGCCCCGACCGCCAGGCACATCGCCAAGAAACGGCCCGTGGCGCGGGCGGCGGCGTCCGCATGCGGCACCAGGATGCTCAGCGTGCGCGTCAGCGGTTTGGGCAACAGGCGCAACGCCGCCAATGCCCCGTCTTCGTGCCGCATCGACATGACGGACACGAATCCCACCCCCAGTCCGGCGCGCACGGCCTGCTTCACGCCTTCGACACCCGCCAGTTCCAGCCCTACAGACGGCGCCAGTCCCGCATCCGCGAACGCGCGCTCGACCAGCCGGCGCACGCCCGAGCCGGGTTCGCGCATGATCAGCGGGGACGCGGCCAGATCCCGCAAGGTCACCGCCCCCTTGCCCGCCAGTGCGTGGTCGGCCCGAACAATCGCCACGACTTCGTCTTGCCGCCAGGCATGCACCGCAGTGTCCGCCGGCAACCCGGCGGGCACGTCCCCTTCGATGAAAGCCAGGTCCAGCGCGGGCAGCCGTTCGACGATTTCCCGCGTGTTGCCGTCGGACAGGTGCAGGCTGACCGCCGGGAAGGCATGGCGGAAATCCGCCACCAGGCGCGGTAGCAGGTAGCTGGCGGGGGTGGTGCTGGCGCCCAGGCGCAGCGCGCCCGTTTCCAACCCGCGCCAGGTTTCGCGCACCGCCTGCGCCTGCCGGTACACCTGCCGCAGTTGCCGTGCCTGTTCAGCCAGGCGCTCGCCGGCTTCGGTGAGCGCGATGCCGTGGCCGCTGCGGCGGTACAGCGGTTCGCCGAACCATTCCTGCAGCATGCGCAACTGCCCCGACACGGCGGGTTGGGACAAATGCAGCACCAGGGCCGCGCGGCTGATGTTGCCTGTATCGGCGACGCAAGCGAAAGTCAGTAGCTGATCCGGTGTCATGACGGCATTATTATCGGAATTTCTGATATTACATATTAGAAATAGAGATTTTTCAAATAATAGGCCGGGATCTAATATTTCGTGAAGTTATTTAGATATGCCCCAAGGGCCAGTCATGAGCACCTCTTCCAGCACCACCGCCCCCCTCCCGGCCACCGCCGCCTCCGCGCCGGCAGCCCCTTGCGCCGCATCGCCGGCCGCCACCGCTTCGGCCAGCACCACGCCTTGGCGCGACAAGCTCAACGGCGTGCTGTTCGTCGGCCTGATGGCGGGTGCGGTAATGCAGCTGGCCGACCTGCCCGCCATTCGCCAACTGGGCTTTTCCCCGCTGGTCGTGGGCATTGTCTGCGGCATGCTGTACGGCAACTTCCTGCGCGGCACGATGCCGGCCGATTGGGGCGTGGGCGTGAATTTCACCGCGCGGCGCCTGCTTCGCATCGCGGTGGCCTTTTATGGATTGAACATCAGCATCCAGCAGATCGCGGCCGTAGGGCTGCCCGGACTGGCTGTCTCGGTCGCCGTCGTGCTGGGCACCTTGCTGATCGGCACCGTCGTGGGGCAGCGCATGCTGGGCCTGGACCGCGACACCGCCATGCTGACGGCCGCCGGCAGCGCGATCTGCGGCGCGGCCGCCGTGCTGGCGTTCGAACCCACGCTGCGGGCCGCCCCGCACAAGAGCGCCGTCGCCGTCGCGACCGTGGTGCTGTTCGGCACCCTGTCCATGTTCCTGTACCCCATCCTCTACCATGCAGGCTGGCTTGATTTCGATACCCAGGCGCTTGGCATCTACATCGGCGGCACGATCCATGAAGTGGCGCAGGTCGTGGGCGCCGCCAGCAACATCGATCCTGCCACCACCGAAGTCGCCACCATCGTCAAGATGACTCGCGTGGCGCTGCTGGTGCCGGTCCTGCTTGTCCTGGGCATGTATCTGCGCAGCGCGGCCAGCCAGGCCGGCGGCCAGGCCAAAGGCGCCAAACTGCCGATTCCCTGGTTCGCCGTCGGCTTCCTGGTGCTGGCCATCATCAATTCGCTGAACATCATTCCGCCGGACGCCATCGCCGCCGTCCGCCGCCTGGACGTCTTCGCGCTGACCATGGCCATGACGGCGCTAGGCATCGAAACCCGCTTTGCCCAGATCAAGAAAGCCGGCCCCCGCGTGATGGCCCTGGGCCTTATCCTGTACGCGTGGCTGTTGGTTGGCGGCTACGGTATCGTGAAGTTGGCGACCTGATCGCCGGCCCGTCGCGGCAATGCGCCGCGGCGGGCTCCCCCGCGCACGCCGCTGTCTCGTTTTTCCTGCATAATCGGCTGGTTCCCTTGCTTTGGAGTCGGCCGCATGACCTCCAGCACCAAAACCCCGTTTACGACTCTGCCCGCCCATCGCGACCCGGTATTGCGCGTCATGCCGATGCCGGCGGATGCGAACATCCACGGGGACGTCTTTGGCGGCTGGATCATGGCCCAGGTCGACATCGCCGGATCGATCCCCGCAGCCCGCCGCGCGGCAGGCCGCGTGGCTACCGTCGCGGTCAATGCCTTCCAGTTCAAAGAGCCCGTGTTCGTGGGCGACCTCCTCAGCTTCTACGCATCCATCGCCAAGACCGGCACG
The DNA here is from genome assembly GCF_012928505.1 of Achromobacter sp. Bel. Classification (GTDB taxonomy): domain Bacteria; phylum Pseudomonadota; class Gammaproteobacteria; order Burkholderiales; family Burkholderiaceae_B; genus Achromobacter. Next base: position 7,269 of record NZ_JABBJN010000047.1, read on the forward strand.
ACGTCGGTCACGGTGTCGGTCGAGGTCTATGCCGAACGCCAGCGCCTGGACGCCGAAGTCGTCAAGGTCACCGAGGCCACGCTGACCTACGTCGCCACCGACGAAGCGCGGCGCAGCCGCCCCCTTCCCACTCTTTGAGCTGTAACGCATGACGCAGTCCGCCGCCGCGCAGAAACCGCCCGCGACGCCCCGCCGCCTCGACCCGGAAGACGCCCAGACCGCCTTGGCCGAAGTGCAGGAACGCCTGCGCCGCCAGCAATTGGTGGCCGACCTGGTGCATCGCCAGGAAGAAGGCGACGCCAAGGCCACCCTGGTCGAAGACCTGGTGCACCGCCAGCACGAGGCGGAACTCAAGACGCTGCTTGACGGCCTGCACCCGGCCGACATCGCCTTCATCCTGGAATCGCTGCCCAAGGACGAACGCCAGGCCATCTGGAAGCTGGTCAGCCCCGAGCACGACGCGGACGTGCTGCTGGAAGTCGAAGACTGGGTGCGGGAATCGCTGATCGAAGCGATGGACCGCCAGGACCTGGTCGCCGCCACCGGCAACATGGACGCCGACGAACTGGCCGACCTGGCGCCCGACCTGCCGCCCGACGTGGTGGCCGAAGTGCAAAAGGGCCTGACCGAAGAAGAACGCGCGCAGTTGCTGGAAGCCATGGGCTATCCAGAAGACAGCGTGGGCGCGATCATGGACTTCGAAATGGTCCGGGTGCGCGAGGACGTCACGCTGGAAGTGGTACTGCGCTATTTGCGGCGCCTGCACGAACTGCCCGACCACACCGACCAGATCTTCGTGGTGGACCGCCAGGACAAGCTGCAAGGCATCCTGCCGCTGTCCCGCCTTCTGGTCAGTGAACCCGAAACCGAAGTGCACGCCGTCATGAATTCGGATTTCCTGGCGCTGAACCCGCTGGATTCCGACGCCGACGCCGCCGGCGCATTCGAACGCTATGACCTGGTGTCCGCCCCCGTCATGGACGACCAGGGCCGCCTGATCGGCCGCGTCACCATCGCCGACGTCGTGGACGTGATGCGCGAAGACTCGCAGGAACAGGCGCTGTCGCGCGCCGGCCTGCAAGAAGAAGACATCTTCGCGCCGGTCAGCACTGCCTTGCGCAACCGCGCGCCCTGGCTGCTGCTCAACCTCTGTACCGCCGCCACGGCCTCGTTCGTGGCTTCCCAGTTCGAAGGCACGGTCAGCCACATTGTGATCCTGGCCTTCCTGATGTCGATCGTCGCCGGCATCGGCGGCAACTCGGGCAACCAGACCATGACGCTCATCATCCGGGCGCTGGCCATGGGCCGGATCACCGGGCGCAACCTGTGGCAACTGGTCAAGCGCGAACTCTTCGTGACCCTGCTGGTGGGGCTATGCGGCAGCCTGGTGGCCGCCCTGTTCGCCTGGGTGATCTCCCGTTCGGTCTCGATCGCGCTGGTCATGATGGCGGCGATGGTCTGCAACATGCTGGTCGGCGCCTCGGTCGGCGTGCTGGTGCCGATGGTGCGCGCCCGCTTCGGCAAGGATCCGGCAATGGGTTCGTCGGTGCTGTTGACCTTCGCCACCGACTCGCTGGGCTTCTTCATTTTCCTGGGCCTGGCCACGTTCTTCCTGCTGTAGCCTCGCAGCAACAGTCACGCACTGTCTTGCTTGCCCGTCTTCGCAGGCAAACAAGGTAAAAGCCGCGCAATGACAGCCAAGTGACAGGGAAAATGATGCTGACTCCATGTAAAGTCATGGAACTGTCATCTTTTTCCCTTAGTACCCGCAATGACCGCCAAACTCCGGGCAGCGCTCCTTTTCGTGCTGCTCTCGACTTTCGCCGCCACCGCCCAAGCTTGTGAAGACCTGCCCTCGTGGGCGAAGTCGGCCTGCAACCGTCTGGACCAGATCTGGACCGAAGGCGGCCACGACCTCTACGTGACCGGCTACTCGTGGCACAACCGCGCCACCTACAGCCGAGAGAAAATCAACAGCTTCAACGAACTTGCCTGGGGCGGCGGCTACGGCCGTAGCATCTACGACGAAGACGGGGACTGGCAGGGCCTGTACGCCATGGCCTTCCTGGATTCGCACAGCAAGGTCGAACCCATCGCCGGCTACGGTTTCCTGAAGATCGGACAGGTCAGCGAGAACTTCCGGCTGGGCGCGGGCTACACCGTCTTCCTGACGGCGCGCCACGACATCATGAGCTACGTGCCGTTCCCGGGGATCCTGCCGCTGGTGGGCGCCGGCTACAAGGACGCCATGCTCTACGCGACCTACATCCCCGGCTCGTCCGGCGCGGGCAACGTGCTGTTCGTCTTCGGCCGCTGGCACTTCTAGCGCGCGGCCACCGCTTAAAAGGCCTGGCCCAACTTGCGGACCAGGTCCCCCAGGCGCCAATCATCGATGCCATGGGCGCGCAGCGCGCGCTCGGTTTCCACCACGTAGTCCAGGCAGGGCCCGGATTGGCCAACGGCATTGCGCACCGACGCCAACAGGCGGTCGTCGCTCAAGTCAGCCGCGTACTCCTGGCAGGCGCGGTTCAGCAGGAAAACCAATCCCTGCACGGGCGCGGCCTCGGTGTGGCAGGTCAGCCAACGGGGGGTATAGGCGCCGGTCACCATTTCACGGCGCCACAGCGCCTGGAATACCGTCGGCACATCGCACGCCGCGATCAGGAACGCCACGCCGCGGCAGCATCCGCCGCGGTTCAGCCCGAACACCAGGCCGGGGTTGTCCGGCGACCCGCGGTGGTCGTGCGACCACAAGCAGAGCGACCGGTGATAACCGCGCACGGTCGCCAGACGGCGCTCGCGCCACGCAAACCCGGGATGCCAGATCAGGGATCCGTAGGCGAACACCCACAGGTCGTCCACGCCGTTCCATCCGGCCAGCAGGTCGTCCACCGATAGCGCTTGCCGCGTTTTTGCCAGACCGGCACAGCCGGCGGGTACTGCGAACGACATAGGGTCCTCTGATATCCCGATTCATTCCCTAGCAGGAATGAGCGATATCCTACGCCGACCGCCACGCAAAAGAATTGCGAGATTGGGCCTTCGCAACACGCCGAAAGAAATTTGCATCCGCCGCAGCCCGCGCACGCGGAAAAAAAATTGCGCGCCGGCGGCTAGACCGCGTCCAGCGGCAATTCCGTGGTGCTTTTGATGATTTCCATCGAGAAGCTGGCGCTGACGTCCAGCAAGTCCACCGCGCCGATCAGACGACGGTAGAAGCGGTCGTAAGCCGCCATATCCTCGACCACGACTTTCAGCAGGTAATCGATATCGCCCGCCATGCGGTGGAATTCCACCACATTGGGCAGCGCCATGACGGCGTTGATCAGGCTCTGCGTCCATTTCTCGTTGTGCTGGCTGGTCTTGATGGACACGAACACCGTCAGGTTCAAACCCAGCGCGCGCGGGTCCAGCAGGATGGCATTGCGGGCGATGACGCCGTCGTCCTTCAGCTTCTGGATGCGGCGCCAGCAGGGTGTCACGGACAGGTTCACCTGCTCGGCGATCTCAGCGACCGAACAGGTGGCGTCCTTTTGCAGCAACGCCAATATCTTGATGTCGGTCTGGTCCATGATGTCCTCAACACGGTGGGTGCCAATCTTGCCTGCTGCGCCAGCCGGCGTCCAGCCAGGCGCCTGCGCGGATGGCCCAAGTGGGCCCGAGCGGGCCGTAGCGGGCCTAGTACGTGCCCGGATAGCCCCCGCCATCGATCAGGAGGCTCTGCGCCGTCATGTAGCCGGAATGCGCGGAACAGAGATAGGCGCACAACGCCCCGATCTCTTCGGGCTGCCCGTAGCGCCCCGCCGGATTCGCGCGGCCACGCTCGTCCCAGAGCTGGTCGAACGTCTTGCCGCCGGACTGCTCCACCATGCCCTGGATATGCCGGACCTGTGCATCCGTGGCGAAGGCGCCCGGCAGCAGGTTGTTGATCGTGACGTTGTGCCGCACGGTCTGGCGCGCCAGACCGCCCACGAAGCCGATCAGGCCCGACCGCGCGCCGTTGGACAAGCCCAATTCGGCATGCGGCGCCTTCACGCTGCGCGACACGATGTTCACGATACGGCCGAAGCGCCGTTCGATCATGCCGTCGACCACGCGCCGGATCATGTCGATCGGCCCCAACATCATGGCATCCAGCGACGCGATCCAGTCCTCGCGCGTCCAGTCCCGAAAGTCTCCGGGCAAGGGGCCGTCGGCGTTGTTGATCAGGATGTCCGGATGGGGGCAGGCGGCGATCGCCGCATCCCGGCCTTGCGGCTGGGTCAGGTCGGCCGACACCCAGCCCACCCCGATCCCGGTTTCCCGCGAGATTTCGGCGGCGGCCTGCTCCAGCGTTTGGGGGTTGCGCGCTGCGATCGTGACCGCCGCCCCTTCGCGCGCCAGCTGCAGTGCGCACGCCCGGCCCATGCCGCGGCTGCCGCCAAAGACCAATGCCGTTTTGCCGCTGATCCCCAGGTCCATGCTATCGCTCCCGTTGCGCGCCGCGCCGCTGGCTTGGACCGCGACGCCGAAGCGCACCAGTATAGGAGCGCCCGCCGCGCTTCGGAATTGAATTTTTGGCTCTGCCCATCCTGCGACGCCAAAGACCATGGCGAAAAAAAGGGCCCCGAAGGGCCCTTTGCGATGCGCTTTCGATCAACCCATCCACTGGCTGACCGGTGCCGCCGCGTCTTGCAGGGGCTGCGCCACCACGTCGATCAGGGCGGGGCCGTCATGCTCCATGGCGGCCTTGATGGCGGCGTCCAGCTTCGCCGGATCTTCCACGCGCCAGGCCTTCACGCCATAGGCTTCGGCAATGCGGGCATGGTCGGTGCGGTTGAAGTCCACGCTGTAGTAGCGCTGGTCGTAGCCTGCCTTCTGGCTGGCCTTGATCCAACCGTAGACCGAATTCGAAAACACGATCATCAACAGCGGCGCCTTGTGCCGCACGATGGTTTCCAGCTCGCCCACCGTAAAGCCGAAGCTGCCGTCGCCCATCACCGACACACACTTGGACTGCGGCCGGCCGACCCACGCGCCCAGCGCGGCCGACATCGAAAAGCCCAATGCGCCGTGTGCGCGGTTGGTGATGAAATGGCGGCCAGGGCGGGACACGTCGTAATACGCCGAGAAGTACGGGCAAGGCGTGCCGGGATCCGCGCAGACCACCGCATCGTCAGGCAGCAGGCGGTTCAGCGACTGCACGACGCGCTCGGGGCGGATTGGCGCATCCAGGCTGTTGGCCAACGGTTCCAGCTGCGCCAGGCGGGCGGCCTTGGCGCGGCCGGCCAGCACCGCGCCGTCCACGGCGTCGGAATTCCGGTGCGCCAGACGGGCTTGCACCTCGGCGCCCAGCGCTTCCAGCGCCAGCTTGGCGTCGCCCACCAGACCGACTTCGGTCAGGTAGTTGGCGCCGATCACCATGGGATCGATATCGATGTGCAGGATGGGCACGTCGCGGTTCGGGAAGCGCCAGTGCTCGGTCGACGTCGACCCGGCGCGGCAGCCCACGAAGAGCACCACGTCGGCCGCGGCCACCACGTCGCGCGTGGCCATCACGCCGCCGTTGGAGCCCACCACGCCGGCATTCAGCGGATGCGTGTCGGCCAGGCTGCCCTGCCCGCTGACCGTCACGCAGACCGCCGCTTTCAGCGTTTCCGCCAGGGTCTGCAAGGCGCCGCAGGCGCCAGCGATGACCACGCCGCCGCCGCAGATGATCACGGGCGCGCGTGCGCCGATCAAGCGCTGCGCGGCACGCGCCACATCCGCAGGGTCGGGCGCGAAGCGCATCGACGGGAACTGGCCGTGCTCGGGCTGCGCCCAGACATCGGACGCGTCCACTTGCTGCTTCATCACGTCATACGGAAAGCACAGGTGCGCCGAACCAGGCTTGCCGGTGGTCATGGCGCGGAATGCCGCACGCACCATACCCGGAATCTGATCCGCCCGGTCGATCGTACGGTTCCACTTCGTCAGCGGACGGTACATCGCTTCCTGGTCCAACTCCGTCAAGGGGTACTTGCCGCGAGAACCCACCGCCACGTCGGACGTGATGCCCAGTACGGGAATCGACGACTCGTTGGCTTCGACGAGACCTGGCAGCAGATAGGTGGCGCCGCCGCCGCTGGGGCCTTCGCATACGCCGACCTTGCCGGTGACGCGGGCATAGGCGTCGGCCATGTAGCCGGCGCTGCGCTCATCGCGCGTCAAAATGTGCTGCATGCCGTGGTCCAGGCGGTACAGCGCATCGTAGAACGGCAGGCTGGTGTCGCCGCACAGGCCAAAAATATGTTTGACGCCGTTGTGCTGCAACATCCGCACCATGGCTTCGGCGCCGGTCAGGTTTTCCATGTCATCTCCACGTGTATCGTGGACGGGACCGGGCGCTGAGCCGCCCGGCCGTCCGCCACTCAGTTATCCAGATTGATGTTGCTGCTCTTGATGAAGGCGCTCCAGCGGTCGTACTCCGACTTCACATACGCATCCAGCGCCGGGCCATCAGAGGCCACGATCTCAAAGCCCGCCTCGGTGACCTTCTTCTTGATTTCCGGGTCGGCCAGCACGGCCTTGAAATCCACGGTCAGCTTCTTCACCGTCGCGTCGGGCGTGCCCTTCGGCGCGAACATGCCGCTCCACGAATAGGCGACGAAACCCGGGAACCCGGACTCGGCCACCGTTGGCACATTGGGCAGTTCCGGCAGGCGCTTTTCACCCGCCACGGCCAGCGGCTTGATCTTGCCGGCCTGGATCTGGCCGCGCAGCGCCGCGAAACTCAGCCACGTCATGTTGGCCTGCCCGCCCACCACGGCCTGGATGGCCGGGCCACCACCGCCGTACGGCACATGCAGCAATTCCACTTTCGACAAGCGCTTGAGTTCTTCAGGCGCCAGGTGGTTCAGCGAACCGACGCCCGTGGACGCGTAATTGAATTTGTTCGGCGATTCTTTGGCGGCAGCCGCCAGGAACGCCTTCAGGTTATCCCCAGGCACGCTGGGGTTCGCGCCGATCACCAGCGGGAACCGCACGGTCTGCGAAATCGCCACGAAATCCTTGAAGGTGTCGTACGGCAGCTTGGACTTCACGGCGGGATTGATGCCATGGTTGTCGAAGCTGACCAGCAACGTGTTGCCGTCAGGTTCGGCGCGGGCCACAAAGGCTGTCGCGATCTGGCTGGCTGCGCCCGGGCGGTTTTCCACCACCACCGCGCGTCCGCCCAATTGCTGCGACAGGCGTGGCTGCAAGATTCGGGCCAGGATGTCCGTGCTGCCACCCGGCGGGTATGGCACCACCAGGATCAGTGGTCGTTCTTCGGCTGCGGCCGGCGCCGCGATCATGGCGCCCCCGGCCGCGGCTGTCGCGCATAGCGCCGCCAGTACCCGCTTCATCGTGTGAGTCATTGTTTTTCCCCTGTTGTCATGGTGTTGGCCGGCGCTGCCGTGGCGGGTTCGGCCTGGTCCCGCATGTAAATCGTTGAAAAACCTGTGCGTATCACGTCAGTGATCTGGTCCAGCCGGCGGCCAATATGCGTGCCCATCAATCCGGACAAAGCGTCGATGTCGCGCTGCTCCAGCGCCTGCACGATGCGCAGGTGCTCGCCCTGCGTATGGCTGCGACGGCCCTGCTGCATATCGATCCAGCGCACGAAATGGATGCGGGCGTTGACGCTTTCCAGCGCGCGCACGAATTCTTCATTGCGCGACAGGCGGGCCAGCTGCAGATGGAAGGCCTCGTCCAGTTCCAGCAGGCGCGTCGCGTCGCTGTCTTCGGGCACATCGCGGGACCGCTCGACGAATTGGCGCAGGCTGGCCAGTTCCTCATCGCTTGCACGCTCACACGCGGCGCGCACGATGCCGGCCTCCAGCACGGCGCGGTATTCGTACAGGCTATGGATCTGCTTGGCGTCCAACAGGCGGGCGATAAAGCCCCGGTTGACCGAGCGGGTCAGGAATCCTTCCACCATCAACTGGTTAAGCACCTCGCGCAGCGGCGTGCGGCTGACATTCAGGCGCCGCGCCAGCTCGACCTCGTTGATGCGTTCGCCCGGCTTGAATTCAAAGCGCACCGCCATGGCCTTCACCGCGCCGTACAGCTCGGCCTGGCCGGCGGACGTGCGGGCGGCAGGTCGGATAGCTGAAGGGGTTTGCGTCATGCCGCGGGACATTTTCCAGGGAACATGAAGTGCATACTAAAGTGCATACACTTTGCCCGACAACTCGGGTTTGCCCGGACGTGAGCCAGCAAACGCCCGCCCTCATTGCGAGAAGACAAGCCAAAGGAAAAATGAAAACGGGCCCCATCGGGCCCGGATGAACGCTGGATAAGCCGGGATGAATTACAGACCGGTATCCAGTGTGTAGTGCGCGCCGTCGCGGTTTTCCAGCGTCAGCGTAGTCAGCGTCGGCGTCGTGGCCGCGGCATCCTGCTGCACGTGGATGCGCAGATTGGCCAACGGCACATCCCAGCCACCGGTAGCGGATTCGGCCGCGACGTCGGCCACCAAGGCCAGGCGCTCAGCCACCGCCCGCGCATCCGCCGAACGGGCATCGATGCGCAGCAGGCTGCGCGCGCCATTGGGGTGCGCCATCAAATCGGGTGACCACACGCATTCGGGCGTTAAATGGCGGCAGAAATACATGCGGATACCGGGCAAGGGCTGCTCGGCAAAACGCACGGTATGGAAACGGGCCTGCACTTCCTGGCCGTCCAGCATGGCGGGACGCGTCAGTTCCTGCACGGGGTTCACGGCGAACCCCGCTGCCTTCAGCCGTTCGTAGGTGGCTTCGGCGTCATAGGTGCGGAACACCAGCGCTTCCAGCCCGAACGGCGAATCGGCGATTTCGCGGCGAGCAGGCGGCGCCCCCGGCGGCCAGCCCAGCAGTTCGACATACGTGCCTTCCAGCACGATCAGCCGATTGCACGACCCCAGGTTATGCACCGCCTTGTCGCTCAGGTGAAAGCCCTGGCGCTCGAAGTGCGGCGCCAGCGCATCCAGCCGGTCGCGCACCATGACGACGGCGTGGTCGAATTCGGTACGGCCGACGGAATGCAGCATGGCGTTATCCCCAGGTCAGACGAGCTTGCCGTGGCACTGCTTGTACTTCTTGCCGCTGCCGCACGGGCACGGGTCGTTGCGGCCGACCTTCGGCAACGCATTGCGCACCGGCTGCGCGCCCTCATCCGATTCAGACTGGGCCAGCGCTTCGTCGTAATCAGAGTGGTGGTATTGCACGTTCTGCACATGCGGCTGGGCAGCTTCGGCTTCAGCCTGCTCGACCTGTTCCGAGGACTGCACGCGCACCGTCATCAGCACGCGCACGACGTCGTCGCGAATGCGATCCAGCATGCCCGAGAACAGTTCGAAGGCTTCGCGCTTGTATTCCTGCTTGGGGTTCTTCTGCGCATAGCCGCGCAGATGGATGCCCTGACGCAGGTAATCCAGCGCCGACAGGTGTTCGCGCCAGTGCGTGTCGATCGCCTGCAGCATGATCGAACGCTCGAACTGCGACCACGATTCCGTGCCCACCTGATCGACCTTGGCCTGGTAGGCGTCGCGGGCGGCTGCCACCACGCGCTCGCGCAAGTCCTCGTCGGTCAGGCTGGCTTCTTTCTCCAGCATCTCGGTCAGCGGCAGATGCAGCTGCCAGTCCGCTTCCAGCGCCTTCTGCAGCGCCGGCACGTCCCACTGCTCTTCCACTGATTCCGGCGGCACGTAGGTGTTGAAGAGCTCAGTCACGGCGGCGTCGCGCAGGTTCTGCACGGTGGCGCCCACGCTGGCCGCTTCCAGCACGTCGTTGCGCTGGGAATACAGCACCTTGCGCTGGTCGTTGGCCACATCGTCGTACTCCAGCAATTGCTTGCGGATGTCGAAGTTGCGGCCTTCCACCTTGCGCTGCGCCGTCTCGATCGAACGCGTCACCATGCCCGCCTCGATCGGCTCGCCTTCCGGCAGCTTCAGGCGTTCCATGATGGCGCGCACGCGGTCGCCCGCGAAGATGCGCATCAGCGAATCTTCCAGCGACAGGTAGAAACGGGACGAGCCCGGATCGCCCTGGCGGCCGGCACGGCCACGCAGCTGGTTGTCGATACGGCGCGATTCGTGGCGCTCGGTGCCGATGATGCGCAGGCCGCCAGCGGCCTTGACCTGCTCGTTCAGCGGCTTCCACTCGGCACGCACCTTTTCGATGCGTGCGGCCTTTTCGGCTTCCGACAGCGATTCGTCGGCGCGGATCAGGTCGACCTGCTTGTCGACGCTGCCGCCCAGCACGATGTCAGTGCCGCGGCCTGCCATGTTGGTGGCGATGGTGATGTGGCCCGGCTTGCCGGCTTCGGCAACGATCTCGGCCTCGCGGGCGTGCTGCTTGGCGTTCAGCACTTCGTGCGGCAGCTTGGCCTTTGTCAGGAGGCCCGACAGCAGCTCGGAGTTTTCGATGCTGGTGGTGCCCACCAGCACGGGCTGGCCGCGCTCGTGGCAATCGCGGATGTCTTCAAGGATCGCGTTGTACTTTTCCGGATCGGTCTTGAAGACCTGATCGTTCTGGTCCTTGCGGATCATGGGCTTGTTGGTCGGGATGATGACCGTTTCAAGCCCGTAGATTTCCTGGAATTCGTACGCTTCCGTGTCGGCCGTGCCGGTCATGCCGGACAGCTTTTCATACATGCGGAAGTAATTCTGGAACGTGATGGACGCCAGCGTCTGGTTCTCGTGCTGGATCTTCACGCCTTCCTTGGCTTCGACGGCCTGGTGCAGGCCATCGGACCAGCGGCGGCCCACCATCAGGCGGCCCGTGAATTCGTCGACGATCACCACCTCGCCGTCCTGCACGACGTACTGCTGGTCGCGGAAGAACAGGTTGTTGGCGCGCAGAGCCACCATCAGGTGATGCATCAGCGCGATGTGGCGGGGGTCGTACAGCGACTCGCCTTCCGGCAGGATGCCCAGGCGGGCCAGGATGGCTTCGGCGTTTTCGTGCCCGGCTTCGGACAGGTAGACCTGCTGGCTCTTTTCGTCGACCCAGTAGTCGCCTTCGGGTTCCGGCTCCTGCGGCTTGGGCTCGCTGGCCATGCGCTTGAGCAGCGGCGGCACCGCGTTCATGCGGATGTAGAGCTCGGTGTGGTCTTCGGCCTGGCCGGAAATGATCAGCGGCGTGCGGGCTTCGTCGATCAGGATCGAGTCCACTTCGTCGACGATGGCGTAGAACAGCACGCGTTGGCGGCGGTCCTCAACACGGTATTCCATGTTGTCGCGCAGGTAATCGAAGCCGAATTCGTTATTGGTGCCGTACGTGATGTCGGCGGCGTAGGCGGCCTTCTTCTCGTCGTTGGGCTGCTGCGGCACCACCACGCCGGTGGTCATGCCCAGGAAGTGGTACAGGCGCCCCATCCATTCGGCGTCGCGGCGGGCCAGGTAATCGTTCACCGTCACCACGTGCACGCCCTTGCCGGCGACCGCATTCAGGTAGACGGGCAACGTGGCCATCAGCGTCTTGCCTTCCCCCGTGCGCATTTCGGCGATCTTGCCGCTGTGCAGCGCGATGCCGCCCAGCAGTTGGGAGTCGAAGTGGCGCATGCCGAACACCCGCTTGCCGGCTTCGCGCACAACGGCGAACGCTTCGGGCAAGAGGTCGTCCAGCGTGGTGCCCTGGGCGTATCGGGATCGGAATTCGTCAGTCTTGGCCGCCAGCTCCGCATCGGAAAGCGCGGAAATCTTGGGCTCCTGCCCATTGATCTGGGTTACCAGCTTGCGATACTGCTTAAGCAGCCGGTCGTTGCGGCTACCTATGAGTTTTTTGAGCAGAGAAACCATGCGTATGTCGGCCGCACGTGCCACGCCGCGCCTGCAAAGGGCCAGGGCAGCGTCACCCGTGACTTTGATGTTATTGGTTGAGCGGGGGTCCGCTGGGAAACGAACCAGTTTAACGCACCTGGAGCGTAATAGCCTGGATCTATGACCAGGGTGCTGTCATTGTCCTGTTGGACCGGTCAGCGCGCCGCAGGTTCAGTGGCCGTGGCCTGCGCCACCGCAGGCGGGGCATGCTGCTGCGAGCCCAGGAACAAGCGCGGGTCCAGCGGCTGTCCGGCAAGGCGGACTTCAAAGTGCAGGTGCGGACCCGTCGAACGGCCCGAACTGCCCACGCGCGCCACTTGCTGGCCGCGGTCCACCAATTGCCCCTGCTTGACCAGCAGTGATGACGCGTGCGCATAACGCGTGATCAAGCCGTCGCCATGGTCGATCTCGACCATATTGCCGAAGCCCGGCTGGAACTTGGCTTCCAGCACCACGCCGCCCGAAGCCGCCAGGATCGGCGTGCCCGATGGAGCCGCGAAATCCAGCCCCTCATGCATGGCCGTACGGCCCGTCACCGGGTTGCGGCGCCAGCCGTAAGAAGAACTTAGGTAGGGGTAGTCGGTGATCGGCATGGCGGTGGGCATGCGCGCCTGGTCCGCCGACCGCTTGGTCAGCGCCGCGTCCAGCAATTTCAGGTTGTCGGACTGCTGCGACAGCCGCGCCTGGATTTCATCCAATTGGCGGCCCAGCGCTTCGGCCGATGCCGCGCTGGGCGGCGGGTGGTCAGTGAACAGGTCGTCCATGACCTGGGTGGCTTCGGGCTGGGTCAGCGCTTCGGGCTGCGCCACAGCCAATTGCTTGGCCAGTTCCGGGTCGGTATAGGCCACGCCCGCCACCTTGGCCACACGTTGGCCCAATCCGTCGATGCTGACCAGCTTGGCCTGCAACGCGCCCACCTTGGCGGCCAGCAGGTTCATGTTTCCACGCAGGAAATCGGTGTCACGCCCCGGTTGTCCGCCCAATGGCCAGCCCACGGTCTGGACGGTGGGCAGCATCGGAGTGAGGTATCGTTGTAGTGCGGCGCCGAAGATGGCTGCCGTGACGAGCGCGGCCCCTAGAAACAACGCCAGTCGCGCGCCTCCCAGGGTGAAATGCCCGTCCCGCCCGTCGCGGGCGTGCATAATCACGATTTTCAAGGTTGCTTCCTAATTCTTTAGAGCCGGGATGAATAGACCTGCTTCAACCCGTCAACGTTCCAGTTCCAGCCGGCGGAAAGAAAATACCGCACTGGGATGGCTGGGTCATGACATGCGAGGCGCCGGGGTACTGGCGACTGCCCGCAAGCACTTACAAATTCAGTATGCGGTGGCGGCGGTTCTGCCCGCCCCGCTGGGTGCTGTCTGCCAGGTGGGGAAACTGGAAAACCAGTGCCTGCATCTGGTGGTGCCCAGTGCCGCCCATGCCGCCAAGATGCGTCAATTGGCGCCGCGCATCGCGCGAACCTTGGCAGACCAAGGCTGGAACCTTAACGAAATTGCCGTCAAGGTACAAGCGGGGTTACCGAAGCCCGGTGCCCGTCAGCCGCGCCCTCCCAAAGAGGCGCAGCCCTTGGGGGACAAAGCGCTGGGAGCCTTCGAGACGCTGCGTGACAACTTGCGCCCCGGCCCGTTGGCCGACGCGGTCGCCAAGCTCTTGAGGCATCACAAGAGTAGCTGAATCGATCCAGCTCTGTCCGGCGCCAGAGGCGCCCGGAAACGAAGCGAAACCAAGTTTTCGGGCAGATAGCCCAATGGTTTGCAACCGGATGGCGACTTTTTCTCGGAAGGATGGCAACCCGCGCCATCCTTAAGCAGGAACCTGAACCGGTCCGGGAACGGGCCCTGGCATTCAGGTTCGGGGACAGACTGGCGTCAGGCCAGCTTCCACTCGTGGCGGAACGCCTGAGGCGCCTCTGCCTGTGATTCATAGGTGACCAGTTCCCAGGCGTCTTGCTGAGCAAGCAGCGCGCGGGCCAACTGGTTGTTCAGACCGTGGCCCGATTTGCACGCCACATAGCGCGCCACCAAAGGCTTGCCCAACAGATACAGGTCGCCGATGGCGTCCAGGATCTTGTGCTTCACGAATTCGTCGTCGTAACGCAGCCCGTCGCTGTTCAGCACGCGGTACTCGTCCATGACAATGGCGTTGTCCAGGCTGCCGCCGCGGGCCAGGCCCATCGAACGCAAGGCTTCCACTTCGTTCACGAACCCGAAAGTGCGCGCACGGGCGATCTCGCGCACATACGAGTGCGTCGCGAAATCGATCTCGGCGAAATTGGCCGTGGAATCGATGGCGGGATGGCGGAAGTCAATCGAGAACGCCAGTGCGTAGCCCTCATGGGGTTCCAGGCGGGCCCATTTCTCGTTGCGGCCTTCCCCTTCGCGCACTTCCACCGTCTTCTTGACGCGGATGAATTGCTTGGGCGCGTTCTGCTCGACGATGCCCGCCGAGCGCAACAGATAAACGAACGTTGCCGCACTGCCGTCCATGATAGGGACTTCTTCGGCAGTGAGGTCGATATGCAGGTTGTCGATCCCCAGGCCGGCCAGCGCCGACATGAGGTGTTCCACCGTGGAGACGCGGACGTTGCCCTGTTGCAGGACGGACGCCATGCGCGTATCGCCCACACCAGTGGCTTGCGCGGGCAGGTCGACGACCTGCGGCAGGTCCACGCGGTGGAAAACGATGCCAGTATTGGGTTGTGCCGGACGCAGGGTGAGTTCTACCCGCCGTCCGGAGTGGACGCCGACGCCTGTCGTGCGGACTAGATTCTGAATGCTGCGCTGTCGGAACATGAGACTTGGGTGTTAGAGCCAGGAAGCCGGCACGAAGAGAACAGATTGCCGGCGTAACTGACGTATTGTAACGCTGTCCGACCCTTGACGCCATCAGCGCGCAGGATCGACCGATACCTCCGTCCCTTATTAGAACCGTGCAAGGGAAACACGGACCGCTCCGCCTCCGGCTTGCCCGCGGGGACAGGCAAGCCGGAGATGAGGGAGTGCGTTCAGAGCCTGTAGAAGGCTCTTTGGTTCAATCCGCCTGCTTGCGCAGGAATGCCGGGATGTCGAAATGATCCATGCCCGAGCTTTCCAGCGCACGCACCTGGGCAGACGCCTGGCTGCGCGGATTGCGCATGACCGACGGCATGTCCAGATTGCGGTAATCGCCACCTTGGCCGGCCGGCATCGTGCCCATGGGCATGTTGTCGGTACCGGTGCGGAGCACTTCAGCGGTGTTCTGGACCAGTTGCGGACGCGCTTGCGCACGGCCCAGGCCCGTTGCCACCACGGTCACGCGCAGGTTTTCACCCATCGTCTCGTCGTAGGCGGTGCCGAAGATCACGGTCGCGTCGTCCGAAGCGTAGCTGCGGATCGTTTCCATGATTTCGCGCGTTTCGCGCATCTTCAGCGAGCGGCTGGCGGTGATGTTGACCAGCACGCCGCGAGCGCCGTTCAGGTCCACGCCTTCCAGCAGCGGGCAAGCGATGGCGTGCTCGGCGGCGACGCGTGCGCGGTCTGCGCCCGACGCCGATGCCGTGCCCATCATGGCCTGGCCTTGCTCGCCCATGATCGTCTTGACGTCTTCGAAGTCGACGTTGACGTTGCCTTCGACGTTGATGATTTCGGCGATGCCCGCGCACGCGTTGTGCAGGATATCGTCGGCCGAACGGAAGCAGTCTTCCTGCGTCGCGTCCTCGTCCATCAGTTCATACAGGTTCTCGTTGAGCACCACGATGAGCGAATGCACGTGCTTGGCCAATTCCGAGATACCGTCCTCGGCCATCTTCAGGCGCTTGTTGCCTTCAAACGTGAAGGGCTTGGTGACCACGCCTACGGTCAGGATGCCCAGTTCCTTCGCCACCTCGGCCACGACCGGACCCGCGCCGGTGCCGGTGCCACCGCCCATGCCGGCGGTGATGAAGACCATGTGCGCGCCATTCAGCGCGGCACGGATCTCCTCGCGCGCGGTTTCAGCCGACGCACGTCCCTGCTCGGGCTTGGCGCCCGCGCCCAGGCCGGTACGGCCCAGACGAATCTGCACCGGGGCATTGGTTGCCGCCAGCGCTTGCGCATCGGTGTTTGCGCAGATGAAATCCACGCCATGCACGCCGTTGCGAATCATGTGCGCGACGGCATTGCCGCCCGCACCGCCCACACCAACGACCTTGATTACGGTCCCTTTGGTGTTGTTCTCAAGCATCTCAAAGTTCATCATGATGACTCCCTCACAAGTCCGATTTTGCAAATCACAAAAATTCCCCAACAGCCTATCTTTTGTGAATCGCCTCAAAGCCGACGCCGACTACATAGGTCCGCTACGGGTTTGAGACGCCTCCTCTTTCTGGCGTGCCCCGCAATACCGCCGCGAGTCACGCCAAGGAGCAGGCCCCAACCTGCACCCTTTAATTCATAAACCATTCCTTCATGCGCGCCAGCAGACTCTTGAAATTGCCCGTCTGCGCCGCGACCTTGCGGCCTCGCACGCGTTGCATGCGCGCTTCCTGCAGCAAGCCCATCACCGTCGAGAAGCGCGGATTACGCATCACGTCGGCCAGGCTGCCTTCGTATTCGGGGACCGCCACGCGCACCGGTTTCAGGAACACGTCTTCGGCCAGTTCGATCATGCCGGGCAACTGCGCCGACCCGCCGGTCAGGACCACGCCCGACGCCAGCAGATCTTCATAGCCGGAATCGCGCACGACCTGCTGCACCAGCGTGAACAGTTCTTCCACGCGCGGCTCGATCACGGCGCCCAGCGCCTGGCGCTTGACCTGGCGCGGGCCGCGGTCACCCAGGCCCGGCACTTCCACGGACTCGTCGGGGCTGGCCAGCACCTGCTTGGCCACGCCGTAGCGCAGCTTGATTTCTTCGGCGTCCGGCGTCGGCGTGCGCAACATGGCCGCGATGTCGTTGGTGATCTGGTCGCCGGCGATCGGCAGCACGGCGGTGTGGCGGATCGCCCCGCCGGTGAAGATGGCGACATCGGTCGTGCCGCCGCCGATGTCGACCAGCACGACGCCCAGCTCTTTCTCGTCGGCGGTCAGCACGGCCAGGCTGGAGGCCAGCGGTTGCAGGATCAGGTCCTGCACTTCCAGGCCACAGCGGCGCACGCACTTCACGATGTTCTGCGCGGCGCTGACCGCGCCCGTCACGATGTGCACGCGCACTTCCAGGCGCAGGCCGCTCATGCCGATAGGCTCGCGGATGTCTTCCTGGCCGTCGACGATGAATTCCTGGGTCAGCACATGCAGCACCTGCTGGTCCGTCGGGATGTTCACCGCCTTGGCGGTCTCGATGACGCGGGCGACGTCGGTGGCGGTGACTTCCTTGTCCTTCACAGCGACCATGCCGCTGGAGTTGAAGCTGCGGATATGGCTGCCGGCAATGCCGGTGTAGACGTCGCGAATCTTGCAATCTGCCATCAGCTCGGCTTCTTCAAGCGCGCGCTGAATCGAATTCACAGTGGTCTCGATGTTGACGACCACGCCCTTGCGCATGCCGCGCGATTCGTGCTGGCCAAGGCCGAGCACTTCGAATCGCCCTTCGGGCAAAATTTCAGCCACCACAGCCACCACCTTGCTGGTGCCGATATCGAGGGCGACGATAAGGTCCTTGATGTCACGGGTCATGGCGTTAGCGTTTCTTGGGAGGTTTCGGTGTGGATTTGGATTTGGCTTCCGACGCGGGCAACGGGGCCAGCGCCAGGGCGAAACCATTGGGATAGCGCAGGTCGGCCTGCGTGATGGTGCGCCCTTCCAGGCGCCCCGACACGGCGGGCCACGCCTGCACAAAGCGTTGAATACGAGCCGCGAACGGCAGCGCGCCGGGCAAGCCATGCGGATCCGGCGCATCGGCGCCCGGATCGCGGCCCAGGTCCAGCATCATGCCGTTGGACAGCACGACGCGCCAGGCGTAGCGCGGGCTCAGTTCCAACTGTTTGACATGCATGTCCAGCGGCGCGAACCAGCGCGCCAATTCGGCGTAGCGCTGCACGACCAGCGGCTCGGTGCCCTCGGGTCCGGAGAACTGCGGCAGTACGGTTTCGTCGTCCACCTCGCCCGTGTTCGCCGTGAACGCTTCGCCCCAGGTGTTGATCATCTGGTTCTCGTTCCACAGCGCCAGAGGCTGCTGTTCCTCGATGCGGACGCGCAGCACATTGGGCCAGATCCGGCGCACGGTGGCATGACGCACCCACGGCACCGATTCGAAGATCTCGCGCGCGTCGTCCAGGTCCACCGTGAAGAAGTTGCCCTTGAAGCGGCCGGCAATCGCTGCCCGCACCGCCCCCGGCGACACATAGTGCAGCTCGGTGTCCGGCATGGATTCCAGCTCGATCGCCGACAGCGTGAAGAACGGGCGCTGCGCTACCCACACCACGCCCGCCAGGAGCATGGCGCAAACCGCCAGCACGGCTAGCGTGTTGGCGATCAGGTTGGTAGTGCGAGCGTCGTTCCACACGGATTATCCAGGTCAAGCGTTACGGGAGACGCCGTGCACTTTGCACGAGGCCTCGGACAGAATCGCCACGCACAGGTCGGCGTAGCTGATCCCCACGGCCTTCGCGGCCATGGGCACCAAAGAATGGCTGGTCATGCCAGGCGAGGTATTCAATTCAAGCAGCCAAGGGCGGTTGTCGCGGTCCAGCATGAAGTCGGCGCGGCCCCAGCCTTCGCAACCCAGCGCGCGATAGGCTTTGACGGCGATCGCGGAGACTTCCTCGGCCACTTCGGGCGGCAAGGTGGCCGGGCAGAAGTACTGCGTGTCGTCCGAGAAATACTTGTGTTCGTAGTCGTAGTTACCGCCGGGCGCCGCGATCTCGATCACGGGCAGCGCGCGCGCGGCCTTGCCGGAACCCAGCACCGCCACGGTCAGCTCGCGGCCGATAATGAACTGCTCGGCCAACACTTCGCTGTCGAAGCGGGCGGCTGCGGCATAGGCCTCTTTCATGTCCGAATAGCCCACCACCTTGGTGATGCCGACGGTCGAGCCTTCATGCGGCGGCTTGATGATCAGCGGCAGGCTCAGGCGATCAGGCACCAGGCGCAGTTCCGTATCGGCATCCAGCACTTCGAAGTCGGGCGTGGGCAGGCCATGCTGCAGCAACACGCGCTTGGTCATGGTCTTGTCCATGGCCAGCGCCGAGGCCATCGGGCCGCTGCCGGTATAGGGGATGCCCAGCAGTTCCAAGGCGCCCTGGATCGTGCCGTCTTCGCCATAGCGGCCATGCAGGGCGATGAACACGCGGTCGAACCCTTCCGCGGCCAGCTCTGCCAGGCTGCGTTCGCCCGTATCGAACAGGTGCGCGTCCACGCCGGCGCTTGCCAGCGCCTGCTGCACACCCTTGCCGGACATCAGCGAGACTTCGCGTTCCGCGGAACGGCCGCCGTACAGGACACCCACTTTGCCGAATTGCGTGCTCATGCCAGTTCTCCCACTTGGGCCGGGACTTTGCTGATCGACCCCGCACCCATCACAATCACCACGTCGCCGTCCCGCACGAAATCCACCACGGCTTGGGGCAGTTCGGCCACATCTTCGACAAAAACCGGTTCCACCTTGCCGGCGACGCGCAACGCACGCGACAGGGCGCGGCCGTCGGCTGCCACCAGGGGCGGTTCGCCGGCGGCATAGACCTCGGTCAACAGCACGGCGTCCGCCGTACCCAGCACGCGCACGAAATCTTCAAAGCAATCCCGCGTCCGCGTGTAGCGGTGCGGCTGGAACGCCAGCACGATGCGGCGGTCGGGCCATGCGCCGCGCGCCGCCGCCAGGGTGGCCGCCATTTCAACCGGGTGATGGCCGTAGTCGTCGATCACCGTGAACGTGCCACCGCCATGGCTGGCCGGCACGGGGAATTCGCCTGTTTGCGTGAAGCGGCGGCCTACGCCCTTGAACGCGGCCAGCGCATCGCAGATCGCTTCGTCGGCCACGCCCAGCTCGGTCGCCACGGCGATCGCGGCCAGCGCATTGCGCACGTTGTGCAGACCGGGCAGGTTCAGTTCCACCTGCAACGGCGGCAGCAGTGTTTCTCGGTGCGTGCGCTGCACGTTGAAGCGCATGCGCGTGCCTTCCGGATGCACTTCATAGGCGCGCACCTGCGCGTCTTCATTCAAACCGTAAGTCGTGATGGGACGCGACACGAACGGCATGATCTCGCGCACGTTGGCGTCGTCCGAACACAGCACGGCGCTGCCGTAGAACGGCAGGCGCTGCGTGAACTCGATGAATGCGCTTTTCAAGCGCGCCACATCGTGGCCATAGGTGTCCATGTGGTCGGCGTCGATGTTGGTCACGATGGCCATCACCGGCAGCAGGTTCAGGAACGACGCGTCGGACTCGTCGGCCTCGACCACGATGTAATCGCCCTGCCCCAGCCGCGCGTTGGCGCCGGCCGAATTCAGGCGGCCGCCGATCACGAAGGTGGGGTCCAGATCTCCAGCGGCAAGCACGCTGGCCACCAGGCTGGTGGTCGTGGTCTTGCCGTGCGTGCCGGCCACGGCGATGCCGCGCTTCAGGCGCATCAGCTCGGCCAACATGATGGCACGCGGCACCACCGGGATGCGCGATGCGCGGGCCGCGATCACTTCGGGGTTGTCGCCCGCCACGGCGGTGGACGTGACGATGGCGCCCGCGCCCGTGACATTGCTGGCCACATGGCCGATCGCGATCTTCACGCCCAGGCCCGCCAGGCGGCGCGTCACGGCGGACTCGTGCAGGTCGGACCCGCTGATCGTGTAGCCCAGGTTGAGCAGCACTTCGGCAATGCCGCTCATGCCCGAGCCGCCGATGCCTACGAAATGGATATGTTGAATTCTATGTTTCATGATGAACGCCCCGCTGCTTGTTCACAGACGTCGGCGATATGAGCCGCCGCTTCCGGGTGCGCGTGGGCGCGAGCCCGGACGGCGACGGCTTCCAGTTCTTGTCGGGAACGCTGGGCGAGCCAGTCCGCCAGCCACTCGGGCGTCAAGGCGGTCTGCGGCTGCAGCCAAGCGGCCTCGGCGTCGCTCAGGAAGCGCGCGTTGGCGGTCTGGTGGTCATCGATGGCATGCGGGAACGGCACGAACAGCGCCGCGACGCCCGCTGCAGCCACTTCGGACACCGTCATGGCGCCTGCGCGGCAGATCAGCAGATCCGCATCGCCCATGGCACCCGCCATGTCATCGATGAACGCGCGGCAATCGGCCTGGACGCCCGCCTGGGCGTAGGCCTGCTGCAGCGCGGGCAAATGTTGTTCGCCGGCCTGGTGGATGACCACCGGGCGGCTGTCCTGCGGCAGGCGCGCCAGCGCCTGCGGAACGGTTGTGTTCAAGGCTTGCGCGCCCAGGCTGCCGCCCACGACCAGCACGCGCAGCGGGCCGGTGCGGCCGGCATAGCGCACGGCCGGATCCGGCAGCGCGCAAAGGTCCGCGCGCACGGGGTTGCCCATGGCTTCGCCCTTGGGCAGCACGCCGGGGAACCCGCTCAGCACGCGGCGCGACATCTTGGCCAGGCACTTGTTCGCGGTGCCCGCCACGGCGTTCTGTTCATGCACGACCAGCGGCGTGCCGCGCAACACGGCAATCACCCCGCCCGGAAAGGCCACGTAGCCGCCCATCCCCAGCACCACGTCCGGCCGCACGTCGGACAGCCGCGACCATGCTTGCGCAAAAGCGCGCAACAGCAGGAACGGCAGTTTCAGCAGCGCCGATGCGCCCTTGCCGCGCACGCCCTGGAAACGCAGCGGCACCAGTTCGATGCCGCGCGGCGGTACCAGCTTGCCTTCCATCTTGTCGGGATTGCCCAGCCACAGCACGCGCCAGCCGCGTTCGCGCAGCACATCGGCCACGGCCAGGCCGGGCATGATGTGCCCGCCGGTGCCGCCAGCCATGATCAGGATGGTGCGGGCCGCGGTCATACCCGTCCCCCACGCATCATGACGCGGTTTTCCACATCCACCCGGATCAGCATGGCCAGGGCGCACAGGTTCATCACCACGCCCGAACCGCCATAGCTCATCAGCGGCAAGGTCAGGCCCTTGGTGGGCAGCAGCCCCAGGCACACGCCCATGTTGATGAATGACTGCACGCCGAACCACATGGCCACGCCATGCGCGACCAGGCCCGCGAACGTGCGTTCCATGGCAATGGCCTGGCGGCCGATGTCGAAACCGCGATAGACGATGATGGCGAACAGCGTGATCACCAGCATGACGCCGGCAAAACCCAGTTCTTCGCCTACCACCGCCATCAGGAAGTCGGTGTGCGCTTCGGGCAGGTAATGCAGCTTTTCCACGCTGGCGCCCAGCCCAACGCCCAGCCACTCGCCGCGACCCAGTGCGATCAGCGAGTGCGACAGCTGATAGGCGCTGCCGTAGGCGTTGTCTTCGTTCCAGGGGTCCAGATAGGCGAACAGGCGCGCGCGGCGCCACGGCGACAGCCAGATCAGCATCAGGAACGTGCTGACCAGCACGCCCAGCAGGCTGCTGAAATACTTGCCGTTGATGCCGCCCAGGAACAGGATGCCGATGGCGATCGCCACGATCACCATGAAGGCGCCCAGGTCCGGCTCCAGCAGCAGCAGCATGCCCACGCCGGCCAGCGCGAAAGCCATCGGCAGGAAGCCGCGGGCGAACGCCTGCATGTGTTCCTGTTTGCGCACGGTGTAATCGGCCGCGTAGAGCAGCGCGGCCAGCTTCATCAATTCGGACGGCTGGAAGTTCAGCGGGCCCAGCGGAATCCAGCGGTGGGCGCCATTGACCTCGCGGCCGATGCCGGGGATCAACACCGCGACCAGCAAGATCATCGCCACCACGAACAACGGCACGGCCATGCGTTGCCAGACGCGGATCGGGATCGCCAGCACCACGGCGCCGGCAAGCAGCCCGGCGCTGACGAACAGGCCGTGGCGGATCACGAAGTAGTAGCGCCCATAGGACGCGTAACGCGGGCCGTCGGCCAGCGCGATCGACGCCGAATACACCATCAGCAAGCCAAGCAGCAGCAACGTCGACGCCGCGATGACCAGCGGCAGATCGAAGTTGCGCATCTTGGTACGGCCGGGCCGTACGGCATTGACGCTGGCGGTGAGGTCGGCGATCAGGCTCATGCCACCTCTCCACGGTCGCGGGCCAGGTCATCGACCTCTTCCACGAACACCTGCCCGCGGTGCGGGTAGTTGCGGAACATGTCCAGGCTTGCGCAGGCGGGCGACAGCAGCACGGCGTCGCCGGGCTGCGCCAGTTCCGCCGCGCCGCGCACGGCGTCATGCAGCGAACCGACGGTGACGCAGTTGACACCGGTCGAGGCCAGCACGCGGCCGATCTCGGGCCCGTCCACGCCGATCAGCATCACGGCGCGCGCGTGGCGCGATACCACCGGGATCAACGGCGAGAAGTCCTGGCCCTTGCCCTGGCCACCCGCGATCAGCACCACGGGTTGCCCCAGGCCTTCCAGCGCGGCGACGGTGGCGCCCACGTTGGTGCCTTTGCTGTCGTTGATGTAGTCGACGCCGCCGATCTGACGCACGAACGCCGCGCGATGCGGTTCGCCGGCGTATTCGCGCAGCGTGCGCAGCATGGCGCCCCAGCCCAGGTCCAGGCAGCGCGCCAACTGCAACGCGGCCAGCGCATTCAAAGCGTTGTGGATGCCGCGGATGCGCAAGGCGTCCACCGGCATCAGCCGGCTCATGCGGCCGTTGGCGCGCACCGGTTCGGGTGCGTCCTTCTTCCTGCGCACGGGCGGCGCGGGCTCATCGAAATCGACGGGTTCAGCGGCGACCAGCCAGGCCACGCCCTGCCCCAGTTCCAGGCCCATGTCGCCCACCAGTTCCGGCATGTCGCGGCCGAAGGTGCGCACGTTCAGCGCATTCACGGTCTGCACCATGCGCACGGTCAGCGGATCGTCGCGGTTGACGATGGCGATGCGCGCCATCTTCAGCAGGCGCGCCTTGGCCGCCGCATACGCGTCCATGCCGCCGTGCCAGTCCAGATGGTCCTGCGTGACGTTCAGCACGACGGCCGCGTCGGCCATCAGCGAACGCGTCGTTTCCAATTGGAAGCTGGACAACTCCAGCACCCAGACCTGCGGCAACGCGTCGTTGTCCAGCGCGTCGATCAGCGCCGTCAACGCGGCGGGGCTGATATTGCCGGCCGCCACGACCGACAAGCCACTGGCGTCGATCAGGTCGCGCGTCAGCGCGGTCACGGTGGTCTTGCCGTTGGTGCCCGTCACCGCCAGCAGGCGGGGACGGTACTCGCGCGTCTCGGCCAGGTCGGCCAGCGCGCGTGCAAACAATTCGATTTCGCCGACGACTTCGATGCCGCGGGCCTCGGCCTCACGCAGCAGGTCGGCGGCAGGCGGCAGGGTCGGCGCCAGGCCGGGACTCAGCACGACCTGATCCACGCCATCCAGCAACGCCGTATCGAAGGACACGTCGCAACCCAGGCGGTATTCCACATCGCTTTGCGCCAGCGCATCGCGCAGCGCCGCCAATCCGCCCGGCTCGGCGCGCGTGTCGGCCACGCGCAAGCGGGCGCCCAGGCGGGCGCACCAGCGTGCGGCGGCGACACCCGTCTCGCCCAATCCGAGGATCAGGACGAGCGGCGCGTCAGCGCGGGAGGTTTCCATCGTATTCATCGCAACTTCAGGGTTGAGAGGCCAATCAGCACCAGCATCATGCTGATGATCCAGAAACGCACGACCACCTGGGTTTCTTTCCAGCCGCCCACTTCAAAGTGATGATGCAACGGCGCCATGCGGAAGATGCGTCTACCTGTTCCATAACGTCGCTTCGTGTACTTGAACCAGGTCACCTGGATCATCACCGACAGCGTTTCCACCACGAACACGCCGCCCATGATGAACAGCACGATTTCCTGGCGCACGATGACCGCGATGGTGCCCAGCGCGCCGCCCAGCGCCAGCGCGCCAACGTCGCCCATGAACACCTGGGCCGGATACGCGTTGAACCATAAAAATGCCAACCCCGCGCCCCCGATCGCCGCGCACAGCACCATCAATTCAGAGGCGCCGGGGATATACGGAAACAACAGGTACTTGGAATAGTCCACGCGACCGACCACGTAGGCGAAGATGCCCAGCGCGCTGCCCACCATCACGGTCGGCATGATCGCCAACCCGTCCAGACCGTCAGTGAGGTTCACGGCGTTGCTGGTGCCCACGATCACGGCCCAGGTCAGCGCGACAAAGCCCAGCACGCCCAACGGATAGCTCACCGATTTGAAGAACGGCACGATCAAGTCGGCACGCGTCGGCAATGCCATCGTGAAGCCGCTGCCGACCCAGGCCTTGAACAGCGGCCACAGTTCGGTATTGGCGGGCGCCGACACCGCGAATGCCAGGTACACCGCGGCGATCATGCCGATGGTGGCCTGCCAGAAGAACTTCTGCCGGGCGGGCATGCCCTCGGGATCGCGATAGACGACCTTGCGGTAATCGTCGCGCCAGCCGATCCAGCCGAAACCGAACGTCACCAGCAGCACCACCCACACGAAGCGGTTGGTCCAATCCGCCCACAGCAAGGTGCTGATGGCGATCGAAATCAGGATCAGCACGCCGCCCATTGTGGGGGTGCCGGTCTTGACCAGATGCGTCTCCGGACCGTACGAACGCACGGCCTGGCCAATCTTCATCTCGGTCAACTTGCGGATCACACGCGGACCGGCGACGAGACCGATCAGCAACGCCGTCGCGCACGCCAGCACGGCGCGCAACGTGATGTATTCGAACACGCCCAGCGCGCGCACATCATCGGAAAGCAGGCGGGCGATCTCAAGCAGCATGGTGTTCTCCCTGCCCCTTGGCCACCTGTCCGTCATTCAAAGAAAAAGCCGTCACAACCCGCTCCATGCGCATAAAACGCGATCCCTTTACCAATACGCAGGACGCGCGCAAACCGCGCAAGGCGGCAACCACTTCGTCTACCGATGCGCAGGCGTGCGCGCCAGCTCCGAACGCGGCCACGGCCGCCCGGCTGGCTTCACCTAGCGTGATCAACGCGTCAAGCCCTTGCTCGCGCGCGTAAATGCCCGCCTCGGCATGCAAGGCGGGACCGTTGTCCCCGATTTCACCCATGTCGCCCAACACCAGGACACGCTTGCCGGCCATGCGGCCCAGCACGTCGATGGCCACACGAACCGAATCGGGGTTGGCATTGTAGGTGTCATCGATAAGCAACGTTCCGTCACTCATTTGCTTGTGCTGCATGCGGCCCGCGACGGGGACAAAACCCGCCAAGGCGCGAACGGCGCTGTCCAGCGGCACCCCCGCCGCGATGGCGCTGGCGATCGCGGCCAGCGCATTGCGCAGGTTGTGCAAACCGGGCACCGGCAGGGACAGATCTGCCGTTCCCACGGGCGTCACGACGCGGCAGCGCGTGGCGCTCACGTCGGCAAGAATGTTTTCCGCGTACACGTCCAGGCCAGGCTGCAGGCCAAAACGCAGCACGCGGCGCGGTTCGGCCAGCGCGTCCCAGATCGCGCAATACGGTTCGTCACCCGGGTACACGGCGATGCCGTCATCTGGCAGGGCCGCGATCGCGGCGCCGTTCTCGTGCGCCACCGCTTCCACGGTGTGCATGAACTCCTGGTGCTCACGCTGCGCGTTCGTCACCAACGTGACCGTCGGCGCAGCCATGGCGGCCAACTGCGCGATTTCGCCCGGGTGATTCATGCCCAGTTCGAATACGGCCGCGCGGTGCTCGGGACGCAAGCGCAGCAGCGTCAGCGGCACGCCGATATCGTTGTTCAGGTTGCCTGCGGTGGCCAATCGGCCCGCCTCGCCCCGCCATTCGGCCAGCATGGCCGAAATCATTTCCTTGGTGGTCGTCTTGCCGTTGCTGCCCGTCACCGCCACGACCGGCAGCGAGAACTGTGAACGCCACGCCGCGCCGATGCGCATCAGCGCCACGCGGGTATCGCCCAACACCAGTTGCGGCAGTTTCGCGTCGCCGACGGCATGCGCCACGACCGCCGCGCAAGCGCCGCGGCTTTCGGCCTGATCCAGATAGTTGTGCGCGTCGAAGTTCTCGCCAACCAGCGCCACGAACAATTCGCCCGCGCCGATGCGGCGGGTGTCGGTGGACACACCCTTGACCTGCGGCAGCAGCAACGCCAGGCGCGCCCATTCGCGATCGTCGAAAGGCAGCTTTTCGCCCCCGATGTCTTGATAGGTTTCGTGCCCCTTGCCGGCCAACAGCACCACGTCTTCGGGCAATGCAGCCCAGATCGTCTGCATGATGGCGCGTGCGCGGTCGACCTGGACATCGGCCTGCGCCGCTTCCGGGATGCCGGCCAATATCTGTTCCACGATCGCTTCCGGCGATTCCGTGCGCGGATTATCGCTGGACACTACCACGTGATCGGCCAGTTCGGCCGCGATGCGGCCCATTTCCGGGCGCTTGCCCGGATCGCGTTCGCCGCCGCAGCCGAACAGGCAGATCAGGCGGCCGGAGCGGGCAACCGCCACCGCGCGCAAGGCCGTCAGGGCACGCGACAACGCATCCGGCGTGTGCGCGTAATCGACCACCACCAGCGGGCCGCGGCCCGCATGGGCCTGGGTCGTGACCGGCACCGTTTCCACGGTTTGCAGCCGGCCGTCCACCGGGTCCGTCGCGGCCAACTCCCGTGCGATTTGCGCAAAGGGCAAGCCCAGCTTGTACAGCACGCCAGCCACCAGCAACAGGTTCGACACGTTGTGCGCGCCCAGCAGGCGCGTCACAATCTGGGCTTCGCCATGCGGCGATACCAACGTGAAAATCTGGCCTTGGGATGTGGCCTGGAGATCACGCGCACGCATCGCGGCCGGGATCTCGGGCGCATCGCTCAGGCTGTAGCCCATCGCCCCCGTACCGGCGGGCAGGCTGGCGATCAGCCGGCGTCCCGCCGCGTCGTCGGCATTGACAATGGCGGCCGTCAGGCCCGGCCAGCGGAACAGGCGGGCCTTGGCGGCCTCGTAGTGTTCCATCGTGCCGTGGTAATCAAGATGGTCGCGCGTCAGGTTCGTGAACGCGGCCAGCGCGATGCGCACGCCGTCAAGGCGGCCCTGTTCGATACCGATCGACGACGCTTCCATGGCCACCGCCTTCGCGCCGGCGTCGCGCATCGCGGCCAGCGTGCGGTGCACGGTCAGAACGTCTGGCGTCGTCAAGTCGCCGCCCAGCGTACGGCCGTCGGGCAACACGGCGCCCAGGGTGCCGATGGTGCCGCAAGGCTTGTCGTTGCGGCTCAGCGCATGCGCGATCCACTGCACCGACGAGGTCTTGCCGTTGGTGCCCGTTACCGCCACCACCGCCAGCGCGGCGGACGGACGGCCGTACCAGGTATCGGCCAACTCGCCCAGCAAGGCGCGCAGGCCGGTCACCGGCAACATCGGCACATCGACGCCGGCGGCCTGGATGGCCTCGCGGGTCGGGGCTTCGAACAACACGGCGCTGGCGCCCAACGCCAACGCCTTATCTATATAGAGACGT
This sequence comes from Achromobacter sp. Bel, assembly GCF_012928505.1. GTDB lineage: Bacteria > Pseudomonadota > Gammaproteobacteria > Burkholderiales > Burkholderiaceae_B > Achromobacter. Next base: position 35,544 of record NZ_JABBJN010000047.1, read on the forward strand.
CCGTCGCTGGACAGGCCCGGGCAGGCGACGAACACGTCGCCCGGCTCGATATCGCGCGAGTCCAGCTTCAGGTGCGCCGTCAACGAGACGCGCGCATGCAACCACGCCACGGTTTCGGCAACCGTGGCGACAGGGTGGGAGAGGAAGCCTTTGGCGCTCATCTGCCTGGCTCCTTGAGACCAGCAACAATCGTGGATTCAAAAGGCGCGTCCGGCCGCACCCCCATCAGCCTCAGGCTCCCCCCCACGATATGGGAGAACACGGGCGCAGCGATCGCGCCGCCGTAATAACCGCCGACCGTCGGTTCGTCGATGGACACGGCCACCACGATCTTCGGGTCCGACACCGGAGCGAAGCCCACATAGGAGCTCCGATAACGCTGCATGCTGTACTTGCCGTCGACGATCTTGCGCGCGGTGCCGCTCTTGCCCGCCACGCGATAACCCTGCACCTGGGCCGCCTTCGTGCCTTCGGGGCCGGCGGCGGCTTCAAGCATCGCGCGCACCATGGCAGTGGTCTTCGGCGTATAGATCTTGACGCTGGTGGGATCGCTGTCGCGCTTGACCAGCGTCAGCGACACCATGTCTCCGTTGCGGGCAAAGACGGTGTAGGCCCGCGCCACCTGCAGCAACGACACGGAAAGGCCGTAGCCATAGGCCATCGTCGCCTTCTCGATCAGGCGCCAGCGGTCCCACGGACGCAGGCGGCCGGGCGCCGCGCCGGGGAATCCCACTTGAGGGGCCTGGCCCAGGCCCAATTCGGTGAAGCGGTCCCACATCTCGCGGGATTCCAGCTTCTCGGAGATCATGGTCATGCCGATGTTGCTGGATTTGCGCAGCACGCCGGCCACGTCCAACGTGCCGTTGCGGCTCACGTCGCTGATCGTGCTGCCCTGATAGGTGAAGCGGCCGTTGCCGGTTTCGAACAGCGTCGACGTCGTAATGCGGCCCAGGTCCAGCGCCAGTGCAGCGGTGAACGGCTTCATGATCGAGCCTGGCTCGAACGTATCGGTGATGGCCTGGTTGCGTAGTTTGGACCCGTGGAAGCTCTCGCGCTTGTTCGGATCGAAGGTCGGCACGTTGGCCAGCGCCAGAATCTCGCCCGTATGCACGTCCACGACCACGGCGGTGGCACCCTTGGCCTGGTGCTTGTCCATGGCGTCCTTCAATTCCTTGAACACCAGGTACTGCAAACGGGTATCGATGGACAGGCGCAAGTCGCGGCCGTCCACCGGCAAGGTCACTGCCTGCACGTCCTCGATGACCCGACCCAGCCGGTCCTTGATGACGCGGCGGCTGCCGGGCCGGCCCTGCAACTGTTGGTTAAACGTCAGTTCGACGCCTTCCTGGCCCTGGTCTTCGACGCTATTGAAACCCACCACGTGGGCCATCACGTCGCCGTCCGGGTAGTAGCGGCGGGTCTCGGGCTGCTGATGCACGCCAGCCATGCCCAGCTGTTTGATCTTGTCGGCCACGTCCATCGGGACCTGGCGCTTCAGGTAGACGAAGTTCTTGTCTTCGTCTACCAGGCGGTGGCGCAAGTCGGCCACCGGCATTTCCAGCAGCTTGGCCAGCGTATCCATCTGCGCGGGCGTGCCCTGCTTGGCATCTTCCGGAATGGCCCAGATGGCGCGCGCCGGCACGCTGGAGGCCAGTACCGCGCCGTTGCGGTCCATGATCTTGCCGCGCGTGGCTGCCAGCGTCAGCGTACGTTCATAGCGGCGCTCACCCTGCTGCTGCAGGAACTCCGTCGACAGCCCTTGCAGGAAGAGCGCCCGGCCCGCCAGCACCGTAAACCCGCCAAACAGCAGGATCAGCACCAAGCGCGCGCGCCAGGTGGGCAATTGCCCACGCAGCACGGGGTTGTCGAAGAAGGGGACGCGTTTCATTGCGCGCCTCCGGGAGTGGAGACGGGCGCTTGATTCAGGTACAGCGTGCGGTCCGGAACGATGGGGATCATCTTCAGGCCGTCACGGGCAATCACATCGACCCGCGCGTTGCGGGCGAGTTCGGCGCGGTCAAGCTGCAGCCGGCGCCAGTTGGTTTCCAGGTCGCGTTCCTGAGCCTGATCACGTCCCAGCTCTACAAACAGCTGGCGCGACTGATACCGGCTGGTGACCAGGGAAATGGCCGACAGCATCAGTAAAGCCGCAATGATCAGGTTGACACGACCCATTAGCGCCGCCCTCCCTTGCCGCCGCGGCGAGGCGGCGGGGCCAGGTCGCTGCCAGGCAGCGAGCCGATCTTCACGAACGCGAAGCCGCCCTCGGCGGGCAGCGGCGTTTCGGTACGCTCGGCGACGCGCAAGACAGCGGAGCGGGCACGGGCATTGCCCGAGACCTCGTCGTCTTCCGCCTGGACACGACCCAGGGAGCGCAGGACCGGTTGGGGCATTTCGCTTTCGCGCAGCGGCAGGCGCGCATGCGCGGCGGCCGGCCGAGCCGCCGCCACGATGCACTGCTTGACCATGCGGTCTTCAAGCGAATGAAAGCTGATCACCGCCAACCTCCCCCCTGGGGCGAGCAGGTCTAGAGCTGCCGCGAGGGTGCGCGCGAGCTCTTCGAGTTCCCGATTGATGTAAATCCGTAAAGCTTGAAAGGTGCGTGTGGCCGGATGCTGCCCCTTTTCGCGCGTGCGGACGGCGCTGGCGACGCACTCGGCAAGCTCGAGCGTGGTGCGCAGCGGCCTTGTTGCGCGGCGAGCAGCAATCGCCTTTGCAACCTGAAAAGCAAACCGTTCTTCGCCATAATCCGCTATGACCTCCCGCATCTCATCCACACTGGCTTGCGCCAGCCAATCCGCCACCGTGGGACCACGAGTGGTGTCCATCCGCATATCGAGCGGGCCATCTCGCATGAACGAGAAACCGCGCTCGGCATCATCAATCTGAGGCGACGACACGCCCAGATCCAGCATCACGCCATCGACCTTGCCGATGCCGAGCTGCTCCAACTCTTCAGCCATGGTGGCAAAGCCCCCATGAATAACCGTGACCCGGGGGTCCGTCGCCGCCAACGCATGGGCGACGGCGATCGCCTCGGGGTCCTTGTCGAACACCACCAGCCGCGCGTCCTTGCCCAAGCGCCCGAGCAGTTCGCGACTGTGCCCGCCCCGGCCGAAAGTGCCGTCGACAAACACGCCGCGTTCCGCCCGCGTAGCCGTATCCGGCTCGGTCTGCGTGTGCGACCGTGTCGCGCCCTTGCCCCCGAAGTCGGGCAGCAGTAGTGCGTCCACCGTCGGCTCCAGCAGAACGGGCCGATGTTCGAATTCCATAGATTGTTCAGAACGAAAACTGATTCAACACATCCGGCATACCCTTGGCCAAGTCCTCAGCCTCGCGGCTGGCCAGGGTAGCGGCGTCCCACAGCTCGAAGTGCGCGCCCAGACCGAGCAGCATCACATCGCGCGTCATACCGGAAGCGTTGCGCAGTTCAGGAGCGATCAGGACCCGGCCGGAGCCATCCAGTTCCACGTCCTGAGCGTTGCCGAGCAACAGCCGCTGCAACGCACGAGCCGTCATGGGAAAGGCGGCGATTTGCTCGCGCTTCTTTTCCCACTCCGGCCGCGGGTACACCAGCAAGCAGCCGTCGGGGTGGCGGGTCAGGGTCAGCCGGCCATCGGCCTGCGACATGAGCGCGTCACGATGCCGGGTCGGGATCGAGATCCGCCCCTTGGCATCCAGCGTGAGCGCGCTGCTTCCCTGAAACACCACTTTTACCCCACTTAATTGCACAATTTCCTACTATTTCCCACTCTACGGTATGGCACAGGGGCGGTCAAGCGCGTGGTTGCAATTTTTTCAATCACAACAAGGACTTAGGCCAATATGTAAAACCGCAAAAAGAAAAACCTCCTAATAAATCAGGAGGTTGCGGCACACACTACAAGTCCTTCTTCAGAAGTAGCGCCTAAGGATGACTTTGCATTGTTTTACGAAGGGCCGTATCGCCCGTTCTGGCGAGGCTTCCCGCCCGACGCGCCGCCCGGGGCCATCAAAAAAATGGCGCAGCCGGTTCTGCCGGCCAGAGGCCGGTGCGGCCAGGCTCCGGGCCTGGCCAACTCGCGAGTGGGAATTCGATGCAAGACGGGTCTATAGGCCGGATTCTGTACACCAGGTTTCCCTGGCGGACGATCATTCCTCTGCGCGGATCATTGCTGAGCCGCTCTAGCCACCTACCCGCATGCTTGGACGGAGCCGCCCTTCGCGACCCGAGGGCCGCACGCATGCCTATTTGATGTTGCTCCGGGTAGAGGTTGCCGCGTTTCACCCTGCGACGCCGCCCTTCGTTGCCGAATGGCGCGATACGGAGATGGCCGTATCTGTGCGTGCAAGCACGCCCGCTTCGCAGTCTCGTCTCTGTGGCCCTATTCCTCAACCGCGCCCGAAGACGCGGCCGGACGGCCGTTAGCCGTTACCCTGCCCTATGGAGTCCGGACCTTCCTCGATGGATTCGCATCCACCGCGATCGCCCGACCCGCCTTGCGGTTCGTATTCTATTACAGGTCGCGACTCTGTCCCCGGAGCCTGCGCCGAACGGATGCGCCGACCCGCCGCAAACGGGCTTGCGGGGTTCCTGCGACAATACGCCCTGATCCGCTTAGACGCCGCAAAAACGACCCCATACATGGCCCTCGCTACTCTCATCACTCTTACCGACATCCAGCTGGCCTATGGCCACCATCCGTTGCTGGACCACGCCGACTTCGCCATCCAGGCCGGCGAGCGCATCGGCCTCATTGGCCGCAACGGCGCCGGCAAGTCGTCGCTGCTGAGGTTGCTGGACGGAAGGACGCTGCCCGACGACGGCGACATCGCCCGCAACTCGGGCCTGCGCGTCGCCACGGTCGAACAGGAACCGGAACTGGACGAAAACGCCACCGTGTTCGATGTCGTCTGCAACGTGGAAGGCGACCATGAGGATTGGCAGCGCCCCTCGCGCGTGCGCGCCATCCTGGAAAAACTGGGCTTGCCCGCCGATGCGCAAGTCGCCGGCCTGTCCGGCGGCACCCGCAAGCGTGTCGCGCTGGCGCGCGCCCTCGTCGAAGAGCCTGACCTGCTGCTGCTGGACGAACCCACCAACCACCTCGACTTCGACGGCATCGCCTGGCTGGAAGAGATGCTGCGCAGTTGGCGCGGCGCCGCGGTCATCATCACCCACGATCGCCGCTTCCTTGACGCCGTCACCACCCGCATCGTCGAACTCGACCGCGGCCGCCTGCTCAGTTTTCCCGGCAACTTTTCCCAGTGGCAAGAGCGCAAAGCCCAGTGGCTGGAATCCGAACGCCTGGAGCAGGCCCGTTTCGACAAGCTCCTGGCGCAAGAGGAAGTCTGGATCCGCAAGGGCGTCGAGGCCCGTCGCACGCGCAATGAAGGACGGGTCCGTCGCCTGGAAAGCCTGCGTGTCCAGCGCGCCGAGCGCCGCGAACGCATCGGCGACGTGTCGCTGGCGCTGGCCGAGGGCCAACGCTCGGGCAAACTCGTCGCCGAGCTCGAACATGTCGGCAAGACCTTCGGCGACAAGATCGTGGTGGACGACTACTCCACCACCATCCTGCGCGGCGACCGCATCGGCATCGTCGGCCCCAACGGCGCGGGCAAGACCACGCTGCTCAAGCTGATCCTGGGCGAAATGCAGCCCGATACCGGCAGCACCCGGCTGGGCACCAACGTCGCGGTGGCGTATTTCGACCAGATGCGCGCGCAACTTGACGAAAACGCCTCGCTCGTCGACATCATCAGCCCGGGCAGCGAATGGGTCGAAATCGGCGGCACCCGCAAGCACGTCATGACGTACCTGGGCGACTTCCTGTTCTCGCCCGCCCGCGCCGGCTCGCCGGTGCGCAGCCTGTCCGGCGGCGAACGCGCCCGCCTGCTGCTGGCGCGCCTGTTCGCCCGCCCCGCAAACGTACTGGTGCTGGACGAACCGACCAACGATCTGGACATCGAAACGCTGGAACTGCTGGAAGAGCTGCTCCAGGAATACGCCGGCACCGTACTGCTCGTCAGCCATGACCGCGCGTTCCTGAACAACGTCGTCACGCAGACCATCGCGTACGAAGGCGACGGCCGCTGGCGCGACTACGTCGGCGGCTATGACGAATGGGTTGCGCAGCGTCCGACCCGGTCCGCCCCGGCCACCGATGTGGACGCCGCCGCCAAAGCTGTCGACGAAAGCGCCGCGCGCGCCAAGGTCGCCAAGCCCAAGCCGGCCAAGACCACCAAGATAAACGCGTGGGACTTGCGCGAACTCGAAGGCTTGCCCGACGCCATCGCTGCCCTGGAAGCGCAACAGGCCGAATTGGCCGGAAAGCTGGCTGACGGAAGCCTGTACCGCGATGCCCCCGCCGAAGTCGATCGCATCAACAGCGAACTCGCCAAACTGGAAAGCGAACTCGAAGAACGTTTCGCCCGCTGGGAATTGCTGGAAGCGCGCCGCGACGGCACGCTCTGACATCACGCCCTGACGTCACGCTATATATATAGAGCGCATTCATCGCGCGGTAAAAAAACCGGGGGAACGGCGCACAGCCGCTCCCCCGGTTGTCATTCACGGATCCGCGCCGGATCAGCCGCGCCGTGAACCGTTCAGACCTTGGCGCGCCAGGCCAGGGCTTCGCCGGCGGCCAGCGGCACCAGCGTGGTATTGCCAAACGCCAGTTCGTCCGGGACCTGGTACGTTTCGCGCAGCAGCGTTAACGTGCCGGTGTTGCGCGGCAGGCCATAGAAGTCCGGGCCGTGGAAGCTGGCGAAACCTTCCAGCTTGTCCAGCTTGCCCACTGCCTCGAACGCCGTCGCATACAGCTCCATCGCGTGCAGCGCCGTGTAGCAGCCGGCACAACCGCACGCGTGCTCCTTCAAGCCGCGCGCATGCGGCGCGCTGTCCGTACCCAGAAAGAAACGCGGGCTACCGCTGGTAGCCGCTGCGACCAGCGCCAGGCGATGCGTCTCGCGCTTCAAGATTGGCAGGCAATACAGATGCGGCCGCACGCCGCCTTGGAAGATCGCATTGCGGTTGTACAGCATGTGCTGCGGCGTGATCGTCGCGGCGATCGGCCCTTCGGCGTCGCGCACATACTCCGCGCCTTCCTTCGTCGTGATGTGCTCGAACACCACCTTCAAGGCCGGGAAGGCGCGGCGCAACGGCTTCATGACGCGCTCCACGAAAATCGCCTCGCGGTCGAACACGTCGATCGCCGGGTCGGTCACTTCACCGTGCACAAGCAGCGGCATGCCGCATTTTTCCAAGGCCTCGAGTGCCTTCGCGCACTTGCCCAGCAAGTCGGTGACGCCCGCATCGGAGTTGGTCGTCGCGCCCGCCGGATACAGCTTCACGGCATAGACCTGGCCCGACTCGTGCGCGCGAAAGATCTCTTCCGCCGAGGTGTTGTCAGTCAGATAAAGCGTCATCAGCGGCGTAAAAGCGTCCGGATTCCCGCCGGCTTTGCGCAGCGCCTCCAGGATCCGGCCGCGATAGGCCAGTGCCTGCTCGGTGGTCGTCACCGGCGGCTTCAGGTTCGGCATGATGATGGCGCGCGCGAACTGGCGCGCGGTATCCGCCACCACGGCTTCCAGCGCCGCGCCATCGCGCAGGTGCAGGTGCCAGTCGTCGGGGCGGGTGATGGTGAGCTGATTCGTATTTGGAGTAGACATGGAAGGCTTCTTAATCTGCCAGCGGCATGCCCCGTTCTGCCAGCGCGCAGAACATCGCGCTGCCCAGGGGAATGACGGCATCGTTGAAATCAAAATGCGAGTTATGCAGCACGCAGCCCGACTCGGCTCCGCCCTGGCCCAGGCGGAAATACGCCCCGGGCTTGCTCTGCAACATGAACGAAAAATCCTCGGAACCCATCGACGGTACCAGATCGCGCACCACATTCTCCTTGCCGATCATCTCGGTCGCGATGTCGGCCACCAGATTCGCATGCTGCGGCGTGTTCAAGGTCGCGGGATAGATGCGTTCGTAAATCAGCTCGGCAGAGCCTCCGAACGCGCCGGCGATCGCGGTGACGAGCTCGCGCATGCGCGTCTCGACCATTTCCTGGACCGACTTGCGAAACGTGCGCACCGTGCCCACCAGCTTGGCTTCACGCGGAATCACGCTCATTGCGCCTGGATGCCCCGCCTGCATCGAGCCGATCGACACCACGGCCGAATCCAAGGGGTTCACATTGCGCGACACGATGGTCTGCAACGCCGTGATGATCTGCCCCGCGATCGTCACCGGGTCAATCGTCTGGTACGGGTGCGCGCCGTGGCCGCCCCGCCCCGTGATCTGGATCTCGAAGCGGTCGGCCGCGGCCATCATCGGACCCGGGTTGATGCCGATCGTGCCGGGCCGCAGGCCAGGCCAGTTGTGCAAGGCGTAGATCGCGTCGCACGGGAACGTATCGAACAAGCCGTCTTCAAGCATGGCGCGGGCGCCGCCGCGCCCCTCTTCAGCCGGCTGGAAAATCAGCACGGCCGTGCCGTCGAAATTGCGTGTCTGCGCCAGGTATTTGGCAGCCCCGATCAACACCGCGGTGTGGCCATCATGGCCGCAGCCGTGCATCAGGCCCGGCTTGGTGGACTTGTGGCCGAAGTCGTTGTCCTCGGTCATCGGCAAGGCATCCATGTCGGCGCGCAGCCCGATCATGCGGCCGCTGTCGCAGCGCTTGCCCCGGATCACGCCCACCACGCCGGTCTTGCCGATGCCCCGATGTACTTCGATGCCCAGCGCCTCAAGCGCGCCAGCCACGATCCCGGAGGTTCGGACTTCCTCGAAGCCCAACTCGGGATGCGCATGCAAATCGCGCCGCAGCGCCGTCAATTCGTCATGAAATAGGCGAATTGATTCCAAAGGAGATCGTGCGTACATAGGAGGTTACAGAATGACGTGGTAGGGGGGACAGTCTGTGCATTTTAGTTGCTACAGAGGATAAATGCCTTTGTCTTTACGAGAGAGACACGTTATGCTCCGGCCGCAGGACAATTTTTCCAACAGCCAGAGAAGGAGCGCCGCATTATGGCCACAACCTCCAAACCCGCGACCGCGCGCAAGCCGAACGCTGCATTCATGAAGCCCCTGACCCCCAGCGCCGAATTGGCCGCTGTCATCGGCTCGGAAGCCGTGCCGCGTACCGAGGTCACCAAGAAGATCTGGGAATACATCAAGAAGCACAACCTGCAAGATGCCAGCAACAAGCGCAACATCAACGCCGATGCCAAGCTGCGTCCGATCTTTGGCAAAGATCAGGTCACGATGTTCGAATTGACCAAACTGGTCAACGCACATCTGAAGTAAGCAGGCAAAGGGCGTACCCCGTACGTCCCTGCCTCTTGGATTGTCGCGACGCCCTGGCTCACCGCCGGGCTAGCACACTCTCCTCTCCCGCAAGCTCTCTTCCTCGCGCGACAGCCTGCTCCACATTCTGCGGACATGGCATTCCCCTTTAGCAGTCCCTTCCGATCCCATTGGGCTGATCGCTAGGATTGGCGCGCCTCTTCGAGCAACCAGCCTCGGAATGCTGCAACCTCCGGACGCTGCGCGGACGACCTCGCATACACAATCCAATAGCTGTAATCGTTCGGCAATGCGTGATCGAAAAGCCGCACCAGACGCCCTGCCCGCAAGTCGTTCGCCGCCAACATCAAGCGCCCCAACGCGACGCCTTGCCCATCGACGGCAGCCTGCAATACCAACGCCGCATCGTTGAAAACGAAGCCCTGCGACAGGTCTAATGCCACACCCGCGTACTGGCACCATTGCTGCCACGCCATGCGTGGTTGATCATGCAATAGCGGCACCTGCTTCAGGTCTTCCGGCCGCGTCAATGCAGGCGGCCCCGAGGCCAACGCAGGGCTGCACACAGGACTTAGGAACTCCCGCGCGATCAGGTCCGCCTTGACGCCAGGCCAGCGCCCCAATCCTGAACGTATCCCGATATCGAACGTGTCGTCGCCGCTCCAAAGCTGCACCGAACTCGTCACGCGCAAATCCACTTCAGGATGGCTGGCGCGAAATGCCGGCAGGCGAGGCAACAGCCAGCGTGACGCGAATGAAGGCAGCACCGAGATCCGCAAGGGCCCCTCGCGCTTGTCGCGCACGCGCTGCGTCGCGGCAGCTATCTGATCGAAAACTTGCGACAGTTCCGCCAGATAGGCCCCGCCTTTTTGCGTCAGGTTCAACGCGTGGCCCCGACGCGTGAACATGGGATGGCCAAGCCAACCTTCCAGTTGCCGCACCTGATGGCTGATCGCCGCCTGCGTCACACACAGCTCGGCGGCGGCCTGCGTGAAACTCATATGCCGCGCGGCGGCCTCAAAAGCGCGCAGCGCGCCCAACGGTGGCAGACGTCGCATGATCTCGATTAGTACGGTTTATCAAGGGGATGAGAATAGATCGTTTTTCCGGGAGCCGGAAGCGCGATCTACTAGGCCCTCGCCCGCGCACGAATGCATCGTGGCGAACGGCGACAATCACAATCAAAGGAACAGCAATGATCGGGTGGGAGAGTTGGATGATTTTCCTGGGGTACGCCATTCCCATGATCATCAGCCCTGGGCCAGGCAACACCCTATTGGCCACCGCTGGCGGCCGTTACGGAATCAAGGGCTCGATGCCGTTCTGGATCGGATTCGAAGCCGGCAACCTCGCGCTCTGCGCGATCTACGGCTTGGGCCTGGGGGGAACGCTGCACGAATATCCACAGCTCCACATCGTCCTCAAATGGGCCGGTGCCGCCTACCTGTTGTATCTGGCTTGGGGATTCTTCCGCGCATCCATGGCGCCTGACAGCGCGATGCGCCCACGGCAAGCGATGGGCTTCCGGGATGGCTTCATCTGCGTCGCCCTGAACCCGAAAATCCACTCGATGATCGTGGTCATGTTCGCGCAGTTCCTGACGCCCGGCGCAAGCCTCTCCGCACAGGTCGCGCAGCTGAGCGCCGCCTTTGTGGTCCTGGGCCTGTTCTGCCATTTCCCCTGGATCTATGGCGGCCAGGTCATCCTCGGGCGATTCACGTCACCCAGGGCAATGCGCATCCAAGCCGCGGTCTTCGGCCTTTCAATGCTAGCCGTCGCGGCGTATGTGGTCCTGTCCTGATTCTGAAAACAAGGCGCATGAAAAAGGCCGGCAAGTTGCCGGCCTTCCGTCTGCCCGAACGGGCGCCAGATCAGGCGTATGTGGTGGGCGCAGCGCCTTCCAACAACGCCAGCCAGCCTTTGATCAACCGGTACAACACCCACACGACCGTCGCGATCAAGCCGATCCATCCAATAAAGATGTACACGGCGATGCCGCTGATGGCCAGCCACAGCATGGCCCACCAGAACGTACGCAGCATCCAATCGAAGTGGGCAGCGTAAACCGTGCCGGCGGCCTCAGAGCGCTTCAGATACATCAGCACCACGGCAGCTAACGTCGCGATGCCCAGAATTCCACTCGTCAAAAAGCCCAAGGCAAACAAGCCGTAAGCCACGTGGGTCAGCGTGCGCAGATCTAACTTCGTACCGGGCACGGGGGTCTGGGTATCACTCACGATAACGCTCCAACGAATTGACTCGGTCAATCTTACCGCACAAAGCCCGCCCGCCCACGGGCGTTGTTATTTGTGCACATTCAGCATTGGCGCGGCTTGCAGCCTGGTTGACTGCCAACCGAAGGCTCCTGGCGCGGGCGGAATCACGGCCCGGATGCGGGCGCGATTTGCGGGTGATATCACTAAGTCATCGCCCAAAGACAAAGCCCCGCCGGATGCCGGCGGGGCTTTGAGGGATAAGAGCTTGACGATGACCTACTTTCACAGACGTCCGTCCACTATCATCGGCGCGAAGGCGTTTCACTGTCCTGTTCGGGATGGGAAGGAGTGGTACCACCTTGCTATGGTCGTCAAGCGTAACTGCTTGAGCGGTTGTCGATTGCGTCAACCACTCGAATCTTGGTCTACCTCCCGAGCGCACTGGCCCGGACACTGCTCAGGTACTGCTGGTGCAGCTTGGGCACCTGCTGATACTGCTTGGGTACTGCAGTGAATCCAGCGCTACGCATGTGGCGGGCAAACAAAGCCGTGATCACTTACGCAGGGGTTCTCACTATA
>NZ_JABBJN010000048.1 GCF_012928505.1 Achromobacter sp. Bel
GGCGTTCGCCGCGGCGATGGGCGCGTTGCGGCCAGTGCAGAACACGCCCACGCCCACGCCCACGCCCACGCCCGAGGCCATGTCCGCTTTCGTCCCCTCCGCGACGTTGCCGACGGACGGGCTGCCCGCAGGCGACGATGGGCCGGCGCGCGCAACGGCCGAGCAGTCGATAGAGGTGCCGCCAGAGGTCCCGGCTCGTCGCCGGCGCATGCTGCCATTGACGGCGGTGCTCATCGCTCTGTTGCTGGCAGGGGGAGGTTATGCCTGGGTGCGAATGAAGACGCCGCCCGTTCAATTGGCCGGTACGCCACAGACGTCGTCGCCCGCTCCCGCGCGGGCGCCAGAGACGCCTCCAGCCGGGCCTTCGACGCCTCCAGCCGAGCCTTCAGCGGCGCCTCCTGGCGGTTCTCAAACCGGGCCTCAAGCCACGTCGCCCGTGGCCCCTCAAGCCGCGCCTGCCGCCGCCGCGCCGCCCGCGAGTGCGGAAGCGCCGCCGGCACCGGCCTCGGCCACCGGAGCGGGATCCGCCGATACGCCCGCGCCGCCGGCTGCGGTGCCGCCGACGCCGCCCAAAGCGGCGCCCGTGGCGGTCCGCGTAGCGGTGCGTCCATGGGGAGAGGTGCTGATCAATGGCCGTTCACGCGGGGTGAGCCCGCCGCTGCGGGAGATTTCCCTGGCGCCGGGCCGCTACCAGGTGACGGTGCGCAATGCGTCGGCGGGCGACCACAGCATGACGTTGACCGTCGCGCCGGACCGGCCCGCCGTTATTTCGCACGAGTTCAAGTAAGCGGATGGAAAACCGCGCCTGGCCGCCGGGCCTTGTCCGACGTCGGGTGCCGGTGCCGGATCAGGGCAGGGTGGACTCGCCCTTGAGCAGATCGTCCAGGGTTTCCCGCTGGCGCACCACGTAGTACCTGTCGCCGTCGACCATCACTTCTGCCGGACGGACGCGCGCGTTGTAGTTGCTGGCCATCGCCATGGCATAGGCGCCCGCCGATTCCACCGCCAGCACGTCGCCCTGCTGGATCGTCAACGGCCGCTGCCGGGCCAGCCAGTCGGCGCTTTCGCAGACCGGGCCGACGATGTCGTAGTCGGTCGGCGCGCCTGCGCGTGGCCGCAGGGCCCGCACGCCGTGGAACGCGTCGTACAGCGCCGGGCGCAGCAGGTCGTTCATCGCCGCATCGACGATGGCGAAGTTGCGCGCTTCGGCATGCTTCAGGTATTGGACCGTGGTCAGCAGCACGCCGGCGTTGCCGACCAGCGAACGGCCGGGTTCCAGCACCAGATGCAGATGCCCGTGGCCGCGCGCGTTCAGCCGTTCGAAGACGCGGTCAAGCAGGGCCTTCGGTGAAGGCGGCGTCTCGTCCGCATAGCGGATGCCCAGGCCGCCGCCCAGGTCCAGATGCGCGATCCGGATGCCTTCCCGGTCGAGCGTGTCGATCAGGTCCAGCAGTTTTTCCAGTGCGTCGAAATAAGGACTGATGTCGGTCAGTTGCGAGCCGATGTGGCAATCGACGCCGACGATGTCCAGGCCCGGCAAGGATTGCGCCGTGCGGTAGGCGTCCAGCGCCGCGTCGATGGCGATGCCGAACTTGTTCTCTTTCAGGCCGGTGGAGATATAGGGGTGCGTCTGCGCGTCGACGTCGGGGTTGACTCGTAGCGACACGGGCGCTCGCAGGCCCATGTTTTCGGCGACTTCCGACAGCCGATGCAGTTCCGCCACGGATTCCACGTTGAAGCACTTTACCTGGGCCGAGAGCGCGTCGCGCATTTCCCAGGCTTGCTTGCCCACGCCCGAAAACACGATTTTCGACGGGTCGGCGCCCGCCGCCAGCGCGCGCTTGAGTTCGCCACCAGACACGATGTCGAAGCCCGCGCCCAGGCGCACGAATTCCTTCAGCACCGCCAGGTTGGAATTGGCCTTCATGCCGTAGCAGACCAGCACCGGGTGTTGCCCGACCGCGCTGCGGTAGATTTCCCAGGCGGCCTTCAGCGCGGCGCGCGAATAGACGTACAGCGGTGTGCCTAGCCCATGCGCCAGATGGTCCAGGGGCACATCCTCGGCGTACAGTACGTTATTGCGGTACCGGAAGTAGGGATGGCCGGCCAGGTCTGGCTGCACGGGGTAGGCGGGCGTCATGGGAGGGTCGGCGCCGGTGGAATCTGCTGGGTGGGCTGCGTCGGCGAGCGCGACGGCGGCTTGCCGTCAGGCGTCGGCATATACAAAGGACCCTTGTACCCGCAGGCCGCAACCATGCCGGAGGCCAAGAGCGTGGCTACAATGCGAAGAGCCATGCGGCTGAATGCCAATTGGAACACTGGGAACTCCGTAATTCTTGCAGGCTCGATTATGACCGAAACCGAATTTCTTGCGTTGATCGACCAGGTGCTGGACAGCATCGAAAGCCAGGCCGATGACTGGGCGGCTTCGCTCGACGTCGACGTCGAAACCAGCCGCAGCGGTAATGTGCTGACGATGGTGTTCGAGGACAATACCCACGTCGTGGTGAACAGCCAGGCCGCCATGCAGGAGCTGTGGGTGGCCGCGCGCAGCGGCGGCTTCCACTACCGTTACGACGGCCAACACTGGAACGATACCCGAGGCGGCCCGCAATTGCCCGACGCCTTGTCCCAGATCTGCTCCGCCGCGGCGGGCGTCCCCGTGACGCTGAAGCTGTAAACCCGACCGCCCAAACAAAAAGCCGGCCTATCAAGGCCGGCTTTTTTCATCGCCGGGCCGCCCCACGATGAAAATGCCCCCTTGCTGGGCCGCAAACCCGCTTAGCGGGTGCGGCGTGGGGGCATTTATCTTTTAGAACGGGATCTTTTGCGACCAGGGGGCGGCGTTCTGCGACCCCACGCCCGGTGCAACCTTGATCTTCGTCTCTTCGTTGCCGCTGCCCAGGCCGTGCAGGAATTCACCCAGCGTGTCGGCTTCGGCCAGCCCCAGGCGGGCGACCGCTTGTCCGGGCGGGAACTCCGAGAAGTAGAACTCGCCGTTCTCGACGATGATGCCGTCGGGACGGGCGCGCGGCTTTTCTTCCGGCACGCCCTTGAGCACGTCCTGCATGTAGTCGACCCAGATCGGCATGGCGACGCCGCCGCCGGTCTCGCGCGAGCCCAGCGATTTGGGCTGGTCGAAGCCCAGCCACGAGGTCGCCACCAGGTTCGGCGTGTAGCCCGAGAACCAGGCGTCAACGGATTCGTTGGTGGTGCCCGTCTTGCCGGCGATGTCGTTGCGCTTGAGCAGGGCCCGGGCGCGCGCCGCGGTGCCGTAGGTGGCCACGCCGCGCAGGATGTCGTCCATGATCCAGGCGGTGCGCGGGTCGATGGCGCGCGCGGCCGCGTCGCCGGCCACGACCGGCTTGGATTGCATGATGACCTTGCCGTTGCTGTCGGTGACGCGGTCGATCAGGTAGGGCGTGACGCGGTAGCCGCCGTTGGCGAATACCGAGAACGCGCCGGCCAGCTGCAGGGGGGTGACCGAGCCTGCGCCCAGCGCCAGCGGCAGCACGGCCGGCTGGCGGGCCTTGTCGAAGCCGAAGCGGGTCAGGTAGTCCTGCGCGTACTGGGGGCCGATGGCTTGCAGGATGCGGATCGACACCATGTTCTTCGACTTGTACAGGCCCTGGCGCAAGGTCAGCATGGGCTCGTACTGGTTGCCGTAGTTCTTGGGGTTCCAGGCCTTGGAGCCGGTCTGCGCGGCGGTCAGCTCGAACGGCTGGTCGGAAATCTGCGTGGCCGGTGTCAGGCCGCGCTCCAGCGAGGCCGCGTAGATGAACGGCTTGATGTTCGAGCCCGGCTGGCGCCAGGCCTGCGTCACGCGGTTGAAGTTGCCGCGGTAGAAGTCAAAGCCGCCCACCATGGCGCGGATGGCGCCGTCTTGCGGGGCCAGCGCCACGAAGGCCGCCTGCACCGAAGGCAGGTTGATGATTTCCCAGTTGTCGCCGAACTTGCGGATGTAGACGACGGAACCGCGCTTGATGCGCTGTTCGGGCTTGGCCTTGTCGTTGAGCGCGCGGGCCACCACGCCCAGCACCTTCTTGTCGGTGACGGTGATGATTTCACGCGAACTGCGCGCCAGCTTCACCTCGGTCGGGCTGGCCGACAGCACCAGCGCCGTCAGCAGGTCGCCGCTGTCGCTGAACTTGTCGAACACGCCGTCCAGGAATTCGTCCAGCGCAGCCGGATTGTTCTCGGTGCCCGGGGGCAGGTCCAGTTGCTCTTCAGGGCCGGGGTAGGGCGCGCGGCGCGTGTATTCCAGCACGCCTTCGCGCACGGCGCGGTAAGCCGCTTCCTGGTCCTTGGACTGCACGGTGGTGTAGATGTTGATGCCGCGCGAATAGACGTTGTCCTGATACACGTTGTACAGCAGTTGGCGCGCCAGTTCGGCCACGTACTCGCCGTGGATGGAATAGCCGCCAGCCGGCGTGCCTTCCGCCGATTTCATGACGATCTGCTGCGCCATCGCTTGCTTGTACTCGGGCTCGGTCAGGTAGCCCAGCGATTGCATGCGGCCCAGCACGTAGCGCTGGCGCAACTCGGCGCGGGGGCGGTTCGAGATCGGGTTAAAGCGCGACGGGGCCTTGGGGATGCCGGCCAGCATGGCGGCTTCGGCCGGGGTCACTTCCGACAACGGCTTGCCGAAGTAGGCGCGCGACGCGGCGGCGAAGCCGTAGGCGCGGTGGCCCAGGTAGATCTGGTTCATGTAGAGCTCAAGGATCTGGTCCTTGGTGAGCTCGGATTCGATCTTGAACGTCAGCAGCAGTTCGTAGAACTTGCGGGAATAGGTCTTTTCAGACGACAGGTAGAAGTTGCGCGCCACCTGCATCGTGATCGTGCTGGCGCCCTGCGTCTTCGACATGTTGATCAGGTTGGTCAGGCCGGCCCGCGCCACGCCCATCCAGTCGATCCCGCCGTGCTGGTAGAAGCGGTCGTCTTCGGCCGCCAGCACAGCGGACTTCATGACATCCGGGATTTCGTTGAAGCGCAGCACGTTGCGGCGTTCTTCGCCGAATTCGCCGATCAGGACGCGGTCCGCCGTATAGACGCGCAGCGGCACCCGCGGGCGATAGTCCGTCATGGCGTTCAGGTCCGGCAGGTTCGGCCAGGCCAGCGCCAACGCCATTCCGGCCAGCAGTACGCCGCACAGGAACAGGCCGGCACAGAAGATGCCGGCCTTCACGAAGAATCGCAGTATCGGGGAGCCGCTCTTGGCGGGCTTGTCTTTCTTGGAGGAATTCTGGGGCTTGCTCATCGCGGCGATTTTACGGGACTCTCCGGGCCCGGCTTAGCGCGGGGGATCGGTTTCTGTAACAAGATAGTTCAATGTGGTGCGCGGGCAACTGGCGGCAGATGTGATAATGCCGTCATGAACTTTTCCGCCAACTCATGTCCGGAGGCTGATCCGGACCCAGCGCCCTCCGATGAGGGGCTTGAAAATGTGCCTTGCGCTTTGGAGTGCACAGGCAAGACCGTGTCGTTGCCGCACGACCTTCCCGTCTTCCTGGTCGGGATGATGGGGGCGGGCAAGACGACCATCGGCCGGAGCCTGGCGCGTGCGTTGGGGCGCGAGTTTATGGATCTGGATCATGAGCTCGAGGCGCGTTGCGGCGTGCGGGTGCCGGTAATCTTCGAAATCGAGGGCGAAACCGGCTTCCGCCGCCGGGAGTCCGCCGCCTTGGAAGAGTGTACCCAACGGCGCAACATTATTCTTGCCACCGGTGGCGGCGCGATCCTGGCGGCGGAAAACCGTCAGCGCCTGCATGAACGCGGCATCGTCGTCTATTTGAGGGCCAGCGTGGACGAATTGTTCCGCAGGACCTGCCGCGACCGCAACCGCCCCTTGCTGGCCACCGCCGACCCCCGCGGCACCCTGCGAGACCTGATGACCCTGCGGGAACCCCTCTACAAGGAAGTCGCCGATCTGGTGGTGGAAACCGGCTCGACGCCCATCCATACCTTGGTCAAGGCGCTGCTGCCGCAATTACAAGCCTTTGAGAAGCGCATATGAACGTTGTTGATGTCGACACCCCGGGCGGAAGCTATCCGATCCATATCGGCCCCGGGCGCATCGATGCTCTGGACCAGTGCATCCCCGCCGACGCCACCGCCATCGCGGTCGTCACCAACCCCACGGTGGCGGCGCTGTACGGCGAGCGCGCCGAAGCGGCGCTGGCCCGCACCGGCAAGCGGGTGCTGCGCATTGAGCTGCCCGACGGCGAGGCCTACAAGGACTGGCAGTCGCTGAACCTGATATTCGACGCCCTGCTGACCCATCGCCTGGACCGCCGTTGCGTGCTGGTGGCGCTGGGCGGCGGCGTGATCGGCGACATGACGGGGTTTGCGGCGGCCGTATACATGCGCGGCGTGCGCTTCCTGCAGGTGCCCACGACCCTGCTGGCCCAGGTGGATTCGTCGGTGGGCGGCAAGACCGCCGTCAATCATCCGCTGGGCAAGAACATGATCGGCGCCTTCTACCAGCCGGTGGCGGTGGAAATCGACACGGATGTGCTGAACACCCTGCCGGCGCGCGAAGTGTCCGCCGGCCTGGCCGAAGTGATCAAGTACGGCCTGATTCTGGACCCGGCCTTCTGGGCCTGGTGCGAAGACAACGTGCAGGCGCTGCGCGACCTGGACCCGCAGGCTATCGCCTACGCCATCCGCCGCTCTTGCGAACTGAAGGCGCAGGTGGTGGGCAAGGATGAACGCGAATCCGGCCTGCGCGCCATCCTGAACTTGGGCCATACCTTTGGCCACGCGATCGAATCCGGCCTGGGCTATGGCGCTTGGCTGCATGGCGAGGCCGTGGGCTGCGGCATGGTGCAGGCGGCTGAGTTGTCGGCGGACGTGGCCGGCTTTGACCGCGCCGACGTCGAACGCGTGCGCGCGCTGGTGGCGGCCATCGGCTGCCCGGTGGTGGCGCCCGATCTGGGCGCGGACCGCTGGCTGGACCTGATGCAGGTCGACAAGAAGACCGAAGGCGGCTCGATCCGCTACGTGCTCATGCCCCGCCTCGGCGAAGCCTTCATGCAGGCAGCCCCGGACGACGCGGTGCGCGCCGTCCTGGCCCGCACCACTCAATAACCGCGACCGGAGACGGTGTTGCAGATGAAAGAACTGGCTTCCTACGCATCCGACCCGTCTCAATCGCGCGGCCGGACTTATGCCGAGCCGCCGCCTGAAAATCGGACGGAATTCCAGCGCGACCGCGACCGCATCGTGCACTCAGGCGCCTTCCGGCGCCTCGAATACAAGACGCAGGTCTTCGTGAACCACGAAGGCGACCTGTTCCGGACCCGGCTGACGCACAGTCTGGAAGTGGCGCAGATCGCCCGCACGCTGGCCCGCAGCCTGGGGCTGTCCGAAGACCTGACCGAAGCCATCTCTTTGGCGCACGACCTGGGCCACACGCCGTTCGGCCACGCCGGCCAGGACGAGCTGAACGCCTGCATGCGCGAACTGGCGCCCGAGGCCGGCGGCTTCGAGCACAATCTGCAAAGCCTGCGCGTGGTCGACGAGCTTGAAGAACGCTACGCGGACTTCAATGGCTTGAACCTCTGCTTTGAAACCCGCGAAGGCATCCTGAAGCACTGCTCGGTCACGCATGCACGCCAGTTGGGCGATGTGGGTGAACGCTTCCTGAACCGCACGCAGCCGTCGCTGGAAGCGCAACTGGCCAATCTGGCGGACGAGGTGGCCTACAACAACCACGACATCGACGACGGCCTGCGGTCCGGGCTGATCACGCTGGAACAGCTGCAAGACGTCTCGATTTTCGAACGTCACCACGCCTATGTGCTGGACCGCTATCCGGGCCTGGCTTCGCGCCGCGCGGTGGCGGAAACCATCCGGCGCATGATCAATACGCTGATCGTGGACCTGACGCAGACGTCGTTGGCGCGCATCCGCGACGCGGCGCCCGCCAGCGCCGACGATGTACGCCGCTCGCCGCCGCTGGCGGGCTTTTCAGACGATATCCGCCGCGAGGCCGATGCGCTGAAGAAGTTCCTGTTCGACAACCTGTACCGGCACTACCGGGTGCTGCGCATGACGACCAAGGCGCGCCGCATCGTGCGCGAATTGTTCGTGGCCTTCCTGGAAGACCCGCGTCTGCTGCCGCCGGATTACCGCCGCCCGGCCTTCAATGAGCAGGCCCGCGCCATTGCCGATTACATCGCCGGCATGACCGACCGCTACGCCATCCGCGAACACAAACGCCTGTTCCAGATGGCGTAGGTCGGTCCGCCATCGCGCGTGTCAGCGCGTCAGATAGCGCTGGGTCAGCAACACCCAGTACGCCGCGCCCACGGGCAGGCTGTGGTCGTTGAAGTCGTAGCCGGGGTTGTGGACCATGCAGGCGCCATGCCCGCTGTTGAATCCCTCTACCGAGCCGTCGCCGTTGCCGACCAGCAGGTAAGAGCCGGGCACGTCCTCCAGCATGAAAGCGAAGTCTTCGCTGCCGGTCAGGGGCCGGGTCTGCGGATCCACGTTGTCGGCGCCGACGAGTTCCACCGCCACCTGCCGCGCAAAATCGGTTTCCGCCTGGGTGTTCACCAGCACCGGATAGCCGCGGGCGTAGTCGATCGTCGCCTGCACCTGGTAGCTGGCCGCCTGGTTGTGGACAAGCTCGGTGATGCGCGCCTGCAGCGTGTCGCGCACGCTGCGGTCCAGCGCGCGCACGCTGAGCTTGAGGGTCGCGGTCTGCGGGATGACGTTGTTGGCGCGACCCGCGTTGAACGCGCCGACGGTGATCACCGCCATGTGCAGGGGGTCGATGTTGCGGGCGACGATGCTCTGCAGCCCCATTACGATCGCGGCGCCCGCGACGACGGGGTCGGCGGCGCGATGCGGCACCGCGCCGTGTCCGCCCACGCCTTCCAGCACGATGGTGACGTTGTCGGAGGACGCCATGGTGGGGCCGTCGCGCAGCAGCAGGTGGCCTTGCGGGTGGCCGGGCATGTTGTGCATGGCGAAGATGGCGTCGCAAGGGTACTTCGCGAATAGCCCGTCTTCCATCATGCGCTTGGCGCCGCCCAGCCCTTCTTCGGCGGGCTGGAAGATCAGGTTGAGCGTGCCGTCGAAGTCGCCATGCCGGGCCAGGTGGTGCGCCGCGGCCAAGAGCATCGCCGTGTGGCCGTCGTGGCCGCACGCATGCATGACACCCTCGTTGCCGCTGGCGTGCGGCAGGCCGGTAGCCTCCTGGATGGGCAACGCGTCCATATCGGCCCGCAGCCCCAGGCGCTTGCCGCCGTCGCCGCGGCGCAATTGCCCTACGACGCCGGTGCCGCCCAACCCGCGTTCCACGTCATAGCCCCATTGCGTCAGGCATTGCGCCACCAGGTCGCTGGTGCGGAATTCCTGGAAGCCGAGTTCGGGATGGCGGTGGATGTCCCGCCGGATCGCGATGAATTCGTCGGCTTGGGCGGTCAGGGTTTGCAAGATCGGATGCATGGCGGGTCGTTCCTTGTTTTCAAGTGCTGCGGTCATGGTTTGCCGGCCAATTCCAGGCGGCGCGAGATCTCGCGGAAGCGGACAGTTTCGGTGCGGTACATCGCTTCCGCTTCGTCCGCGCTCATCGGCGCCGACACCAAGATGTTCTGGAATTCCAGGCCGCGTTTCACGGCGGGGTCCTGCATGGCGTCGTTCAGCGCCGCGTGCAGGCGCAGGACGACGTCTTCAGGGGTGTCGCGCTTGACGAAATAGCCGGTCCACGTGGTGAAGTTGAAGCCCTTCAACTGCTGGCCTTCATTGACCGACGGCACGGCGGTCAAAGCGGGGAGTTGGCTGCGCTGCGGGTCCAGCGTGGCAATCAGCTTGATGCGCCCCTGTTCGGCCAAGGCCATCTGCTGCTGCGACAGCGGCAGGATGGCCAGATCGACCTGGCCGCCGCCGATGTCCTGCATCAGCGGCGCGCCGCCTTTGTAGGGCACGTGGATCATGGTGGCGTCGAGGGTGCGGGCCAGATGTTCGCCCAGCACGTGGTAGAGAGAGCCGACGCCCACGCTGCCGAACGTCAGCGGCTGGGACGCCGAGCGCGAGCGCGCCAGCGCGGCCAGCTCGTCGGCGCTGTTGGCAGGCAGGTCGCTGCGCGCCACGATCACCATCGGCGCC
This sequence comes from Achromobacter sp. Bel, assembly GCF_012928505.1. Classification (GTDB taxonomy): domain Bacteria; phylum Pseudomonadota; class Gammaproteobacteria; order Burkholderiales; family Burkholderiaceae_B; genus Achromobacter. The sequence continues at coordinate 10,114 of NZ_JABBJN010000048.1, forward strand.
ATGCCGATCATCTGCACCAGCCGGAAGTCCTCACTCTTGAGCTTGACCGCGGGGTTGGCGATCGGCGACAGGATCAGTTCGTTGGGCGAGCCCTGGAACAGGTAGTAGCCGTCCGATTTGGCCGCCAGGACCTTCTGCGCGCCCAGCGCGCCGCTGACGCCGCCCAGGTTCTCGACCAGCACGGGCTGGCCCAGCGTCTTCGATACCGGGGGCGCCACCAGGCGGGCAATGGCATCGGAAGTGCCGCCGGCCGGGTACGGCACCATCATCATGACGGGCCGGCTGGGATAGTCCGCCGCCTGGGCCCCTTGGGCCAGCAGCAGCGCCGCGCCCAGTGCCAGGGCCCGTGCAGCCGGGCGCCAATGATCGGAAAGCATGCTCACGAGTTTCCCCTTGTGATGTGGTTGTGATCCGCATGCTAGGGACTGGTCTCGCTAGTTGTCTAACGAATTGTTATTCTGGAAGCTAGAAAAAAAACTCATACCAGGACATGAATCTCAAGCAGTTCGAACATCTGTTGGCCGTGGCCGAAGCAGGTTCTTTCAGCCGCGCGGCCGAACGCCTGCATCTGACGCAATCGGCGCTGAGCCGCAGTGTGCGCCTGCTGGAGGAAGACTTGGGCGCGTTGCTGCTGGACCGCATGGGAAAGCGCACCGAGCTGACGCCCTTGGGCCTGACCGTGGCCGGCCGCGCGCGGCGCATCCTGTTCGAATCGGCTGAATTGCGCCGCAGCGCGGAATTGGTGACCCACGGGGATCAGGGCACCCTCAGCATCGGCCTGGGCTCGGGGCCTGGCGCGATGCTGATGACGCCGCTGCTGACGCATGTGGCGCAACGGCACCCGCAACTGCACCTGGAACTCATGCGGGGGCCGCTCGAGGCGCATCTGGGGCTGCTGCGCGAGCGGCGCCTGGACGCGCTGGTGGTCGATACGCGGGGCATCGTGCCCGCGGCAGATCTGCGCGTGGAGCCGGTCTCGCAGATGCGAGCCGGCTTCATTTGTCGTCGTGGACACCCCTTGGCCGGGCAGGCGCAGGCGCCGCGTTTCGCCGACATCGCGGCCTATCCCTTGGCGTCCACCTTTCTGGCGGCCGACACCGAGCGCATCCTGATCGAGCAGTTCGGCATCGAGCCGGATCCGCGCACGTCGGTGCGCCTGCGTTGCGACGAGATCGGCAGTCTGCTTGAAGCCGTCCGCGTATCCGACGCGGTGTTTCTGGGGATCGTGGGCGCTGCGCGCGCCAGCATTGCAGCCGGCGAGCTCATGGAATTGCCCACCGATCCGCCGCTGCGCAGCCATGCGCTATTCGCGTTGGTGACCTTGACGGGCCGGACCGAAGCGCCCGCGACGGCGCTGCTGCGCGCATTCATGGCGCAGCGGCTGCACGACTGAGCGGATCGGCCGCCCCGTCAGCGGTGCTTGCGGTAGGGCTCGTCTTCGGGAACGAAGGTGGCCTCGGCGCGCGCGTCTCGCATCCATTCCTGCATGGCCGGCAGCGCCAGCACTGCGTCCATGTAGTCGCGCACCGGGCCTGCGGCCGTGACGCCATAGGTGGTGAAGCGCGAGACGACCGGCGCGAAGAAGGCGTCCGCGATTGAGAAAGCCCCGAACAGAAACGGGCCGCCCTGGCCGAATTCGGCCCGCGTGTCGCGCCAGATGGATTGCAGGCGCGCGATGTCCTGCTTCGCCGCTTCAGGCAGGTCGATGCCGGGCAGGTGGGCTTCGATGTTCATCGGCATGGCCTGGCGCATCGCGGAAAAGCCGCTGTGCATCTGCGCGGCCAGCGAACGCGCGCGGGCTCGTGCCTTCGCGTCTTTCGGCCAAAGCTGCGCTTCGGGGTGTTGTTCAGCCACGTATTCACAGATGGCCAGGGAATCCCAAACGGCGAAATCCCTGTCCAGCAGCACGGGCACCAGACCCGCGGGCGACACCGCCCCCACCTGGCGCGTGAACGCTTCCGTGAGGAGTCCGAGCTTTTGCTCGGTAAAGGCAACGCCCGTGGCGCGCAGGGCGATCCACGGACGCAAGGACCACGAGGAGTAGTTCTTGTTGGCGATGATCAGGGTGTACATGCCGCATTTCCTTCTGCAGGGGGGGCCGGGTTATCCGCTTCAACGTTCATCTTTCGGCATTGCGGCGCAGCAGCTTGCCCAGGTACTGCCCGGTGTGGCTGGCCTGCGCGGCCGCGACGACCTCGGGGGTGCCTTGCGCCACGACGTAGCCGCCGCCGTCGCCGCCTTCCGGACCCATGTCGATCAACCAGTCGGCCGTCTTGATGACGTCCAGGTTGTGTTCGATGATGAGTACGGTATTGCCGCTGTCGACCAGCTGGTTCAACACCTGCAACAGTAGCTCGATATCCCGGAAATGCAAGCCGGTGGTGGGTTCGTCCAGGATGTATAGCGTGCGCCCGGTGCTGCGGCGTGACAGCTCCAGGGACAGCTTCACGCGTTGCGCTTCGCCGCCCGACAGCGTGGTCGCGCTTTGGCCCAGGCGAATATAGGACAGACCGACGTCGATCAACGTGTGCAGCTTGCGGGAAATCGCGGGCACGGACTCGAAATACTCCAGCGCCTGCTCGACCGTCAGGTCCAGCACTTCGCTGATGTTGCGGCCGCGGTACCGGATCTCAAGCGTTTCGCGGTTGTAGCGCTTGCCGTGGCAGACGTCGCAAGGCACGTACATGTCGGGCAGGAAATGCATTTCGACTTTGACCACGCCGTCGCCCTGGCAGGCCTCGCATCGGCCGCCCTTGACGTTGAAGCTGAAACGGCCGGGGTCGTAGCCGCGCGTGCGTGCTTCCGGTACGCCGGCGAACAGCTCGCGGATGGGCGTGAACAGGCCCGTGTAGGTGGCCGGATTGCTGCGCGGCGTGCGGCCGATGGGGCTTTGGTCCACGCTGATGATCTTGTCGAAGTTCTCCAGCCCCTGCATGGATACGTAGGGGGCGGGCTCGCTTTGCGCATGGTGCAGCTGGCGCGACACCGCGACCGCCAGCGTGTCGTTGACGAGGGTGGACTTGCCGGACCCCGACACGCCCGTCACGCACACCAGCCGCCCGGCCGGAATGCGCAGTTCCACGTCTTTCAGGTTGTTGCCGCTGGCGCCGGTCAGGGTCAGCCACGGCAATTCGTCGTTGACGGGACGGCGCGGCGGGATCGCGATTTCGCGCGCGCCGCTCAGGTATTGGCCCGTCAGCGAATTCGGGTCGCGCTGAACGGTTTCGGGGTCGCCTTGCGACACGACTTCGCCGCCGTGCTCGCCCGCGCCGGGCCCCATGTCCACGACCCAGTCGGCCATGCGGATCATGTCCTCGTCGTGCTCGACGACGATGACGCTGTTGCCCAGGTCGCGCAGGTGCTGCAAGGTGCCGATCAGGCGGTCGTTGTCGCGCTGGTGCAGGCCGATGGAGGGCTCGTCCAGTACGTACATCACGCCGGTCAGCCCCGAACCGATCTGGCTGGCCAGTCGGATGCGCTGCGCTTCACCGCCCGAGATTGTGTCGGCGCTGCGGTCCAGCGACAGGTAGTTCAGGCCGACGTTGTTCAGGAAACTGAGCCGCGCTTCGATTTCACGCACGATGCGCTGCGCGATCTCTTGTTTGGCGCCGGTCAGGTTCAGGTCGCGGAACCAGGCCAGGCAGGCGGACAGCGGCATGGCCTCGACTTCGTAGATGGCCTGGCCATGGCGTTCGCCGCCGCGCGGATCGTGGCCGATCAGCACATTGCGGGCTTCGGGACGCAGGCGCGAGCCGGCGCAGTCCGGGCAGGTCTTGATATTGCGGTACTTGCCCAATTCTTCGCGCACCGTGGCCGAATCCGTTTCGCGCCAGCGGCGCTCCAGGTTCGGGATGACGCCTTCGAACGTGTGGCGCTTGACCGTGCTGCGGCCCTTCTCGTTCAGGTAAAGGAACGAGATCTCTTCTTCGCCGGAGCCGTACAGCACCTTGTCGCGCAGCGCTTCGGGCAGCTCTTCGAAGGGGGCTTCGATGTCGAATTCGTAATGCGCCGCCAGGCTGGTCAGGAGCGAATGCGTGAACGCGTTGCGGCGGTCCCAGCCGCGGATCGCGCCGGCGGCCAGGCTCAGTTCCGGGAAGGCGACGACGCGTTTCGGGTCGAAGAAGCCCACTTGGCCGATGCCGTCGCAACTGGGGCAGGCGCCCATCGGATTGTTGAAGCTGAACAGCCGCGGTTCCAGTTCCGGCAGGCTGTGGCTGCACACCGGGCAGGCGTAGCGGCTGGAGAAGACCTGTTCGCGTTCGCTGTCCATGTCCAGCGCCAGCGCGCGGCCGTCGGCCAGCTGCAGGGCGGTTTCAAAGCTCTCAGCCAGGCGCTGCTTGCTTTCGGGTTTGATGCGCAGACGGTCGATGACGACGTCGATGTCGTGCTTCTCGGTCTTTTTCAACGGCGCCATGCCGTCGATTTCCACCAGTTGCCCGTCGATGCGCAGCCGCACGTAGCCTTGCGCTTGCAGGCTGGCGCATTCGTCCTCGAAGCTGCCTTTCTTGCCGCGGGCGATGGGCGCCAGCACGGCCAGGCGCGTCTCCGGCGTCCAGCCCAGCACCGCGTCCACCATCTGGCTGACGCTTTGCGCTTGCAGCGGCAGGCCGTGGTCCGGGCAGTAGGGCGTGCCCACGCGTGCGTACAAGAGGCGCAGGTAATCGTGGATCTCGGTGATGGTGCCGACCGTGGAGCGCGGGTTGTGCCCCGCGGCCTTCTGCTCGATCGAGATGGCCGGCGACAGGCCTTCGATCAGGTCCACGTCCGGCTTGTCCATCAGCTGGAGAAATTGGCGGGCGTACGCGGACAGGCTTTCCACGTAACGTCGTTGGCCCTCCGCATACAGCGTATCGAACGCCAGCGACGACTTGCCCGAGCCGGACAGGCCGGTGACGACCACCAGTTTGTGGCGCGGCAGGTCCAGCGAGACGTTCTTGAGATTGTGGGTGCGTGCACCCCGGATGCGTATTGTCACGTCGGTCGGGCGTCCATAGGCTCTTTTAAGCGGTTTCAAAGGCCAACTTGGTACTATAGCGCGCCGAATCCCCCCGCGTTCAGGGTAGTCCGTCAAGTTGGACTGAACCGGGTCCGGCGCGGCACCGCTAGATCAGACCGTGAGCGTGTGACATTCACGCGCGCCCGCCCTTGTCATTGTTGAAATTTCCGCATGCCGGCAGATACCAGACTGAAATTGACCCCATCCGAGCGCCGCGCCAGTATTGCGCTGGCCGGCCTGTTCGCCGCGCGGATGCTGGGGTTGTTCCTGTTGCTGCCGGTGTTCGCCGTGGCGGCCGCCGGGTTGCCGGGCGGCAACGACCCGGCCCGCGTCGGTCTGGCGCTGGGCATGTACGGGCTGACCCAGGCTTTCATGCAGATCCCCTTCGGGCTGGCGTCCGACCGCTGGGGCCGCCGCCCGGTCGTGCTGTTCGGCCTGCTGCTGTTCGTGGCGGGCAGCATCGTCTGCGCCCAGGCGACGGACGTTTATTGGATCACCATCGGTCGCGCCATCCAGGGGGCGGGCGCCATTTCCGCCGCCGTCACGGCCTGGCTGGCCGACGCCACCCGCGACGAGGTGCGCACGCGCGCCATGGCCATGGTGGGCGGATCGATCGGCCTGTCGTTCGCCGTGTCGCTCGTCCTGGCGCCCGTGCTGGTGGGCTGGTGGGGCCTGTCGGGCCTGTTCTGGACCATCGCCTGTCTGGGCGTCATCTGCCTGGCCGTGGCGCGCTTTGCCGTGCCGGTGGTGCCGCGCACGCAGGCCCGCACCATGCAGGCGGCCAATGCCCGTGCAGTCCTGACCCATCGGGACCTGTTGCGCCTGAATTTCGGCGTGTTCGTGCTGCATTTGATTCAGGTGTCACTGTTTGTTGTCGTGCCGGCCCTGCTGGCCAAGGTCGGCGGCCTGGACGCGCGCGAGCTCTGGAAAGTCTATTTGCCTGTCATTCTGGTGTCGTTCGTACTGATGGTGCCGGTGGTGTTCATTGCGGAAAAGCGCCGTGCGCACCGGGGCGCCTTGCGCGCCGCCGTGGCGGGGCTGGTGGCGGTGTGCGCCTTGCTGCCAGCGGCCAGCCACGGCTTTTACACGCTGGCCATCGCACTGACGGGATTCTTCGTGGCCTTCAACGTACTGGAAGCGCTGCAGCCGTCGCTGGTGTCGCGCGTGGCCCCGCAGGCCTACAAGGGCCTGGCGCTGGGCTTCTACAACACGGCCCAGGCCGCAGGCCTGTTCGCAGGCGGCGCATTGGGCGGTTGGCTGGCGTCGTATTCAGGCGCCAGCGCCGTTTTCATCGGCGCCGCCGTCCTGTCCGCGGTTTGGCTGGCCGTGACGTGGGCGCTAAGGCCCCTGGCCTGAGCCTGACGGGGATGCGTCCCCGACGGTGCCGGAAAGTCGCTGATTGTGTCGCCTACGGCGGTCAACGGCCCCGAATTCGTTTTCCGTACGGGACGGATTTGTCACCAATGGCGTTTGGCGCGGCGGGCGCTTTTCGTCGATAATACGTACCAAATTAGGGCTTCACCCGGCGTCGCCGGTCATCGTTGCGGTGACCGGCGTGTTTCATGAAGCCGGTCTTCAACATCGCTTTTTATGTTGTTGCCGGCGCGCTCGCGGCAACGCACAGGCGCAGGCTGTCAACAACAGAGGGACAACGGCATGGCATCGGTTAACAAAGTCATTCTTGTGGGCAATCTGGGGCGCGACCCGGAAGTCCGCTACAGCCCCGACGGGGCGGCAATCTGCAACATGTCGATCGCCACCACTTCGTCCTGGAAAGACAAGGCCAGCGGCGAAAAGCGCGAAGAAACCGAATGGCACCGCGTCGTCATGTACAACCGCCTGGCTGAAATTGCCGGCGAATACCTGAAGAAGGGCCGTTCGGTCTACATCGAAGGCCGCCTGAAGACGCGTAAGTGGCAAGACAAGGACACCGGCGCTGATCGCTACAGCACCGAAGTCGTCGCCGACCAGATGCAAATGCTGGGCGGCCGTGAAGACGGCGGCGGCGGTGGCGCAAGCTTCGGCGGTGGTGGCGGCTACGACGACGCACCGTCGCGTCCGCAGCAGCAGCGTGCCCCGGCGCAACGCCCGGCGCCCCAACAGCGCCCGGCCCCCGCAGCGGCTCCTGCCAGCAGCGGCGCCAATCTGGCAGATATGGACGACGACATTCCGTTCTAATCACGCGCTCTAAAGAAGCGGCCGTCGAGTTTGCGTTGGTAAAGCGGCCGCTCTTCTCTTTCTCTCCCTCCCCCAAGCAAATCGCAGATGCCCGGCCCGCGTCCTCAGCACGCCGGGCGGCATCCTGGGTTGTGCCCGGGCGCTCGGGATTGACCGCAGCGGATCGCGGATTCCAGATCGAACGCATCGATATGAAGACACGCCGGCAGGCCCGGTAGTACCATTCCGATTACAAAAAATATCTAGTTGTGTGTAACCCCCCAGCGCGCATCGGGAAGTACGCACGAATGCTGAAACGTTCACGTATTTTTATGTTGCAGCAAATTCATATCGTTGCCATTGCGGGTCGGAGACTTGTCTTTCCACGCTTTCTGTTCAATCAAATAATCTAAACGTTACTTGCCGGCTGGTTATCCCGCTGCTACGCTTTTCCTCGATCAAATGAGTGTTGCGGAAAAGTGACAGCACCAGGTCTGTGGCCGAAGGGGCAGGGGCGTCGCCAAGCAAAGGATATTTATGCAGGATGAGAATTACTCCCGGAATGTCACGACGGGCGATGGTGCCGCGGCCTCGACGGCGAAGTCTGAAGACATATTCCCGATGGACTTCATTGGAAATATGTTCCGTAACTGGAAGATATTGGTTATCGCGGCGTTATTGGGAGGCGCCTGTGCAGTAGGCGCCTATTTTTATGCCACGCCAAAATGGCAAGCCCGCCTGCTAATCCAAGTGGGTAAAGTGTCGGCAAGCGCGGAACGCGACAGCACACTTATCGAAGGCGTCAGCCAGACAGCCTATCGAATCCGCAGCAAGGAATTCGTCGATGCCGTGATTAGATCGACGGGTTATACGCAGACGGGCGCCGGCGAGGCTGAACCGCCGGAAGTCAGGCTGTTCCGCAGTTCATTGCGGCCGAGCGACATCGCGGGTACCGATTTCCTGAAAGTGGAGTTTCTCGGTTATTCACGTGAGCAGTTGAAAAAATATGCCGATGCACTGGCGCAACAACTTTATGCTGCACATAACCATGTTCCGGATGCGCTGAAAGCTGAATTGAAATCAGCTCAGGAAAAGAATAAAAATGAACTCGCCGCGGCTGAGGCGACGTATGACCGTCTGACGAAGGCATTCGGCAATGTGCAGCAGCAGCCGCAAGATGCGCAATTGCTTTCTGCGTCTGTCTTGACCGCGCAGGTTCAGAACAGTGCGGCGTTGATTGAATCGTTGCGAAAAGTCCAGCGGGACCTGGACCGCCGGGCATTCCCCACGAATTTGTATCCCACGGTTATTTCCCAGTTGGAAATCGATGACCGGCCGGCTTCGCCGAAACTCAAGTTCTTCTTGCTTGCCGGTTTGGCCTTTGGTTTTTTCTGTGGATTCATATTTTCTATTTTCCGCAAGACAACCCGATTGGATCGATTGCGCTGACGTTTGCATGCCCCGGCCATTCTCGAAGAAAGGCATTCCGCCTGATGGCGGACTCGGGGCACGGCAATATGCGGCTTGTGGCAGTGCCTGAATCCAGGTCGAGCCGCCGATAATCCCCGTTGCATCGACGGAACGGGGAAAAAGGGCCGACAACGGTTTTGGCGTTGCGCGTAATGAACTTTGCCTTGGTTGGCTCGTGAAACTAGTCAGACATTCCCTCTATAACTTGATGGGCCTCGGGCTGCCGCTCGTCGTGGCGGTATTCAGCATTCCCGTGCTGATCAAAGAGCTGGGCGACGCCAGGTTCGGGCTGCTGACATTGATCTGGGCCGTCGTCAGTTACCTGAGCCTGTTCGATCTGGGGTTGGGCCGAGCGCTGACCCAGCAGCTGGCAGTGATGCTTGCGGGCAAGGAACGCCACCGGGTCGGTGCGCTGGTCACGACCGCGATGACCGTGATCACGGTCTTTGGCGTGGTGGCGGGCGTCCTGATGGCGGCGCTTGGCCCGTGGGGGCTCGGATTCATCCAGTCCATCCCCGACCGTCAGGAAGCGATCAACGCCATATGGATCATGGCCCTTGCCATGCCCACCGTCGTATTGACATCCGGTTTCCGCGGAATACTCGAGGCGCGGCACGCGTTCGCGATCGTCAATATCATCCGGTTGCCGATGGGGTTGTTGACCTTTCTCGGGCCCCTGGCGGTGGTGATGTACGGCACGCCCCGATTGGATGTGATAACCATCGTGCTGGCTGGCGGACGCGTCGTGACCTGTGCGCTGCACGCTTGGTACGCCAAGCGTGTGTTGCCCGACGACGCGGGCAGGCTGCACTTCGACAGGACGCTGATCGGACCGTTGTGCAGCTCTGGGGGCTGGATGACTGTCAGCAACGTCGTCAGTCCGCTGATGAGCTACGCCGACCGGTTCATCGTCGGTGCGGTGCTGTCCTCGGCCGCGGTCGCCTATTACGTCACGCCTCAGGAACTGATCACCAAGCTGTCGATTCTGCCGAATGCGCTGACCGCCGTGTTGTTTCCGACCCTGGCCGCGCAGATCGCGCGGCGGGACGAGGCCGCGATCGCGTTGATAAGAAAAGCGGTGGTCTGGATATTCCTGGCGTTACTGCCCGTCACCGCGGCCATCGCCCTATTCTCCAAAGAACTTCTTGTGCTGTGGGTCGGCGAGGCCTTCGCCTCGCAGAGCTATGTCTTGCTGCAGATATTCTCGGCGGGCATGTTCATCACCTGCATCGCCCAGATTCCCTTCACCGTCATCCAGGGGGCGGGGCGATCGCATTTGACGGCGATCATCCATGTCATCGAAGCCCCGTTGTTCCTGATATCGCTGGTTGTCCTGTCCCGCCATTATGGTTTGACGGGGGCGGCCATCGCCTGGTTCCTGCGCGTGGCCATCGATGCCGTCCTCATGTTCTGGGGGGCAAAGGTCGCGTTGAACCGATCGATGTTCTCGGGGTCGAGCAGGAACGTGCTGTTGATTTCGCTATTCGCGGTGGCGGGATTCGCCGGGGTAGCGATTCCCGGCATGTTGGCGCGTGCCGCATGGGTGGCCGGCGTTGTCGCCCTGGTGTTGTTGATCGCATACCTGACAGGCTTTCGCGGCCGGCCGGAGGTGCGTGCGTGAGGCAAGACGCGCTCTCATCCCGATATGACGTCCAGGCAGGGATATTCCTTATCCTGTTGCCGTTCTTCCTGTTGTTCGTGGGTGATCTGCAGGTGCCGGTCGGAGAAAGCACAATGACGGTCCCGATGGGGATGCTCATCGTGTTTCCGCTGCTGCTGCTGTGCATGGCGCTTGTCCGCATCGTGATACCGTCGTCGGTCCTGTTGCTGATCGGCACGCTGTTCTTCGGGATGGTGGGGCTGGTATTGACGCCAGAGGGGGCCCTTTTGCGGGGCATGGCGGGGACCTTGCCGCTGCTGTACGCGATTTGCATCTTGATGGTCTACGCCCAGTTCTATCGCTATATCGCCGTGGAGCGGGCCGTCGGGATGATGCTGGCAGGAGGCGTCGTGCTGGCTGTCATGGCGATAGCCCTGTTTGTCGTTGCCGTGATGAGCCCTGGCGGCTATTACGAACAAAAGCTGCTTATCGAGACGCCTTTGGGGCGCTCGAATTATCTGGCGGCTTTTTTGATTTTCCTCTTTGCGTTGGCGCTGGCGAAACAGCGTGCGCTGGCCTTGCTGTTCGCGCTTGCGGTGTTTTGCACAATGTCGCGGGGCGGCGCGCTGATGTTCCTGCTGTTTCTCGTCGCGCTGCAAATGGCGAAGTGGAAAATGCTGTGGCTTGTCTGGGTCGGGCCCCTGGTCTTGTTTCTTGCCGCGACGCTCCTTGTCTCGGTCGACCACCAGCAGTCCATTGCCGCGCTTGCCGGGCCGTATCAAGGCGAAGTGCTTTCGATCATCAATCGTCTATTGCTGTGGTCTTTCGGGTTCGACTTGTGGATCCAGCACCCGTTGTTCGGCATCGGCCCGAACACCTTCAGGACGTTCGTGGAACTCAATCCGGGCATCGAGAATGTATGGGGTGCGCATAATTCCATTATTCAGATGCTGCTGAACTACGGGTTGCTTGGCACAGGCCTGTATGTGCTGTACATCCGGGAGATCTATGTGCGTCTACGCCGTGCGGAACTGACCGCCCCCTGGTTCCGGTACTTGCGGGTGGCGTTCGTCGTGCTGCAGGTATTCGGACTGTTCGAGCCGCTGGTCGGTTCGGCAGCGTTTGAAGTACTGCTTGCTTATATGCTGATTCTGGCCTTGAGGCAGGCGTCTTCGCCAGCCTTGGCCAACACACCGAAAATCGCGAAATAATCTATCCAAATCATGGAAACTCTGCTCTCTATCGCAATCCCCACGCATAACCGCTCGCAGTACGCGATTCATGCGATTCAATCCATCCTGGCGATAAAAAGCCAAAAGCTGGAGCTTGTGGTCAGCGATACCAGTACGGACGGGGCTCTTGAGGCGCTCGTCCAGCAGGCAGGACCAGCGCTTGGCGAGGATCCGCGGTTCAAGTATTTGCGCCCCACTGAACGTCTGGACATGACAGGCAACCACAATTACGCGATCGCTGCGGCGACGGGCGAGTTCGTGTGCCTTATCGGCGATGACGATACGATCACCGAGGATCTGCTTCTGGCGGCGGAATGGGCCAAGGCGCAGCGGATCGATGTGATCGCGCCCACGGTGATGTCGAACTACGTCTGGCCCGATTTCAGGTCGCGGCACTTTGGCGCCGGGCATGCCGGGCGGTTGTACCTGCCAAGCCGGATCGGGCCGGCGCACGTCCGCCAATCGTCGGACAGCGTGACGCAGGCATTGGCGAATGCCGCCCAGGGGACCGACGGATTGCCGAAGATCTACCACGGCGTCGTACGCCGGAGCGTCCTGGAGAAAGCAAAGCAATTGTCTGGAGCCTATTTCCATGGGTCCAGCCCGGACGTGTCCGGCGCGATCGGGCTTGCGCTTTGCACGGACCGCTTTGTTGAAATCGATTATCCCCTGACAATTCCCGGCGCATCCGGCGGCAGTAATACCGGCCGCAGCGCGATGAACCAGCACAAGGGGAAGCTGGGCCAGGAGTCGCAGACCAAGGCGTTCGAATCCGCGGGCTGGAGCGAGGGCGTGCCGCGGTTCTTCTCGGTCGAAACGGTATGGGCGCACGCCGCGCTGGAAACCATCGCCAAGATCGCGCCCGCGAATGTGCAACGCTTCAATTTCGCCCGGCTGATCGCCGTGTGCGAAGCGCTGCACAAGGAGTACGCGAATGAGATCGCGCAAGCGATCCCCCGGGCCGCGAAGATCGTTGGCGTGCCGGAAGCGGACTTCTTGAAGCAGGTCTCTGCCGAGAAAGGAAAATTCCGCAGGCAGCGCTTGATCAAACTGCTGCGCCGCGCGATGAAGCCGACGGTTGCCGGGGGGCGGGAATACAAGGGCGGCATCGACAGGGTGGACCTGGCGCCGGCGGTACTCAAGGCGCATATGGAAAGCCGGCATTGGAGCTGGGACAAGGCGCTGGAAAGCAAGCCGAAGTGATCGCCGCAGCGACAGGCGAAATGCCGTATTTGGAGAGTTGAGCAGTGACCGCCAGCATGATTCTTTACGCGCCCAATGTGCATACGGGAGGCGGCGTCGTTCTACTGCGCGCCTTGTTGGCCGACTGGCCCGCCGGACAACACCTGGTCGCCTATCTGGATGCCCGCGCGCAGGCGCTGGTGCCTATCCCCGCCGGCGCCAAGGTCCATTGGGTCGAGCCGTCTATCCGATCCCGCATGAATGCCGGCTGGCAACTGCGCAACGAGGCAAAAAAGGGCGATACCGTTTTCTGCTTCCATGGCTTGCCTCCCCTGTGGCCCAGCCGCGGGCGTATCGTGGTGTTTCTGCAGAATCGGCTTTACTTGAGCGATGGCTCCGGTTCGCGGCGGTCTTTGCGTCCCAGCGCCATCCGGCAGGAAATTGAACGCCGCATCGGCACATTCTGCCGGCGGCGCGTGGCGGAGTACATCGTCCAGACGCCGTCGATGGCGCGCGACCTTATCCGCTGGTACGGCGCATCGCCCAACGGAGAGCCCGTGGTTCGCGTGCTGCCCTTTCTGGATGCGCTGCCCACCGCGTCCGACGCCGCCCGGCACTCCGCGGAATGGGATTTCGTGTACGTGGCGGACGGCGTACCGCACAAGAATCATCGGATATTGGTCGAGGCCTGGCGGCTGCTTGCGCAAGATGGCCTGCGCCCGTCATTGGCGTTGACGCTGAGTGCCCGTGACGGTGAACTTCGGCGGGAAATCGAGCAGTCCGCCGCCGAGGCGGGGCTGCGGATAACAGACCTGGGCCAAATGCCGCACCAAGACGTGCTGGCGCTTTATGGCAAGTCGAAGGCGATCGTATTCCCGTCGTCGGCTGAATCGTTTGGCTTGCCGCTGATCGAAGCGATGCACATGGGGCTGCCGATCCTGGCGCCAGAACTCGATTACGTGCGCGACGTCTGTGTTCCGGCCCAGACATTCGACGCCGGGTCGCCCGTATCCATCGCCCGCGCCGTCAAACGGTTCCTCGGCGCTGCCGAAAGCCCGCTGGTCCCGCTGGCCCCGCATGAATTCTGGAAGCAGCTGTTGCCCCGGACGGACCAATAAGGCGCCACGCACCGGCCGTTCAGACGGCCGCCCGGATCCCCTCGGATAGCTTTCGCACCTCGTCCAACGCCGCCTCGACGCCGCCCGTCGCCAGCACGTCCACCAGCCGCGTGCCGACGGCGACCAGGTCGGCATGGCGGCTGACGGCGCCGGCCTGCTCGGCGGATCGTACGCCGAAGCCTGCCGCGATAGGCAACTGCGTCCTGGCTCTTACCCGTTGCAGGGACTCGGCGATCACGTCATCGGACGGCAAGGCGCCGCCCGTGGTCCCCGCCAGCATGACGTGGTAGACGAAACCGCTTGCGCTGCGCAGCACTGTGTCCAGCCGGGCGGCGGGCGTCGTGGGAGCCGTCATCCGGATGATGTGGATGCCATGCGCTTGCGCCTGCAGGTCGATCTCGCTGGCATGGTCTGGCGACAGGTCCACGATGATCAGCCCATCCACGCCCGCCTGGCCCGCATCGGCCATGAAGGCCGCCACGCCGGCCTGCAGCAAGGGGTTCAAATACCCCATCAGCACGATCGGGGTTTGTTGATCCTGGTGCCGGAATGCGTGGACCAGATCGAAGGTCCGCCGCATCGTCTGACCGGCGCGGATGGCCCGGTCATTGGCTAATTGAAGAACGGGGCCGTCCGCCACCGGGTCGCTGAACGGCATGCCCAGTTCGATCACGTCCGCGCCGGCCGCGGGCAGGCGATGCAAGAGGCGCAGGCAGTCGTCATAAGAGGGGTCGCCCGCGGTGAAATACGCGGCCAATCCCGATCTGTCAGCCGCCCGTAGCGCGGCGAGTTTATGTTCCAGGCGGCTCATGTCGATGCTCCGGAAAATTGCAGGACGGTGTTCATGTCTTTGTCGCCCCGGCCGCTCAGGCAGACCACGATGGTCTTGTCCGCACCCAGGCGCGGGGCAAGCTGTCGGGCATAGGCCAGCGCATGCGCGCTTTCCAGCGCGGGGATGATCCCTTGCTTCTGCGTCAGCCACCGATAGGCGTCGACCGCTTCGTCATCGGTGACCGAGACATAGTTCACTCGGCCTGTGTCGTGCAGCAGGGCGTGTTCCGGCCCGACGCCGGGGTAGTCCAAGCCGGCCGAAATCGAATGTGCGTTGGTGATCTGGCCGTCGGGATCCTGCAGGAAGTAGCTGCGACAGCCGTGCAGCACACCCATCCGGCCCGCGCCGATGCTGGCTGCGTGATGCGCGGTGCTGACGCCATGTCCGGCGGCTTCGACGCCGTGCAACTGCACCTGTGCATCATCCAGAAACGGATAGAAGAGGCCGATCGCGTTGGAGCCACCGCCTACGCAGGCGATCATCGCATCGGGCAAGCGGCCTGTTTTTTCCAGGATCTGCGCGCGGGTCTCTTCGCCGATCACCTTTTGGAATTCCCGGACGATCCAGGGATACGGATGCGGCCCGGCGCCGGTGCCCAGCAGGTAGTACGTGTCGTCCGGGTGGGCGATCCAATCGCGGATGGCCGCATTCATCGCGTCCTTCAGTGTTGCGCCGCCGTCCGGTACGGCCCGCACTTGCGCGCCCAGCATCTTCATGCGCGCCACGTTGGTGGCTTGGCGTTCGACATCGACCGCGCCCATGAAGATCACGCATTTCAGGCCGAACAACGCACAGACCGTGGCGGTGGCTACCCCGTGCTGGCCGGCGCCGGTCTCCGCGATGATCCGCGTCTTGCCCATTCGCTTGGCCAGCAAGATCTGGCCCAGGCAATTGTTGATCTTGTGAGCGCCGGTGTGGTTCAGGTCCTCCCGCTTCAGGAAGATGCGGGCGCCGCCAAGCGATTCGGTGATCGCGCGGGCATAGAGGAGGGGGCTGGGCCGCCCGACGTAATCCGCCAGCATCGACCGGTACTCGCGCCAGAACGCGTCGTCGTGCAGAACGTCGCGATAGGTCCGCTCCAGATCATCAAGCGCCGGGATCAAGGTCTCGGGCATGTACCGGCCGCCATACTGGCCGAATTGCCCAAGAGTGTCGGGGGAGGCGGGGTGGGGAGCAAGAGACATGGCGTTAACCCGTTGAACACGTTACAGCTATGGTACTGAGAGAAATTTCTCCGATAAATCATAGATTTCTTGCCTGGAATTATTAGATTTTCTAATATCATCCGTATGCGAAAACTGCCCCCGATGAATGCGTTGCGTGCCTTTGACGGTGCCGCCCGGCACTTGAATCTTTCTTTGGCTGCTGAAGAACTGCGCGTGTCGCACAGCGCGGTCAGCCAACAGATACGGCAACTGGAAACCTGGCTGGGCGGCAAGCTGTTCGAACGGCATTCGGGGGGCGTGCGGCTGACCGCCGCGGGCCAAGACCTGCTGCGCGCGGTCCGGCCGGCCTTCGACATGCTCGAACAACGGTGCGTCGAACTGCGCGGCAGAACCGCATCGGCCGACGTGGTCGTCGGCGCCCCGGCCAGTTTGTTGTCCAATTGGATCATTCCCAGGCTCGAGCGCTTCGAGCGCGCGCATCCGCGCATCCAGGTCAGGCTCCAAACGGCAACCGATATTGCGTTGTTGGAGCGCAGGGTCGTCGATGTGCTGATCGTTGCCGAGGACCACGCCTCCGCGACGATCGGGGCGTTGCCGTTGTTCCCCGAGGCGATCGGTCCGGTCTGCACGCGCGAGCTGGCGCAAGGGATCGCCACGCCGGCCGACATTCTTGCCTTGGCGCTGTTGCAGACGTCTTCCCGGCCTCGCGCGTGGGAGCAGTGGGCTTCGGCTTGTGGGTTGCCGGCCGCGTGTTCGCCGCCGAAGCATCAGTTCGACCAACTGGGCCACATGCTGGACGCAGCGGCCGTGGGCCTGGGCATTGGCATCGCGCCGGAAATGCTGGTGCAGGCCGATCTCCGCGCGGGAAGGCTTGTCGCTCCTCTCGGGTTCAAGGAAACGGGGGGATGGTTTAGCCTGTACTGCCGCGCGGACGCCACTGCTGCGGTGGAAGGCCTGAAGCACTGGTTGAAGACCGAGGCGGTATCGCAGGCCGCAGGCCCTCCATGACCCGGAACCTCTCCGACACGTGGCCCCGAGGAACCGGGCCGGCCAATGATGGCGAGGGGATGGGCCAGCTCCCAGGCCGGGCAGCGGGTGTGGCGGGGCGGCACCATGAAATATATTGTTTCACAATACCCGCTTGCGCTGTCTATCTAGTAGTAGGTAAGATTCATCCATCGACGCAGCAAACCCAAGCAAGCCGCTGAAGTCGGAACCAGAAATACAGTAGGACCGCTTTTTTATTTCCCTCGTTATCTACCTATAAGTAGATAGTTTAATCTGAAATTTGTATCGAACCCGTTATCTGGAGATCAACCATGAAGACCCTCGTATCCGCCCTGATCCTGTCCGCCTCGTTCATTGGCGCCGCCCAAGCTGGTGAACTGGACTACCCGCCCGCCTTGAACACGGAAAGCACGGTGACCCGTGCCCAAGTGCAGCAAGAACTGGCCGCTGCCCGCGCCAATGGTGAGTTGGTGTCCGGCGAAGAAGGCTACGCCGCCACCGCATTCGCCGCCGTCGGCAACGACAAGACCCGTGCCCAAGTGAAGCAGGAACTGGCCGCCGCCCGCGCCCAAGGCCTGACCGAAAGCGGCGAACTGGACTACCCGCCCGTTCAAGGCTGAGTTTTTGACGTCTCATTTTTGAAGTCGCATCTATCTAGTCATAGATAGCTTTAATGCCCACCTTTGATGCAGCACTGATCCTTACTGGAGATCCATCATGAAGACCCTCGTATCCGCCCTGATCCTGTCCGCTTCCTTCATCGGCGCCGCCCAAGCCGGCGAGCTGGACTATCCGCCCGCCCTGAACACCGAAAGCACGGTGACCCGCGCCCAAGTGCAGCAAGAGCTGGCCGCCGCCCGCGCCAACGGTGAACTGGTGTCCGGTGAAGAAGGTTACGCCGCCACCGCGTTCGCCACCGTCGGCAACGACAAGACCCGTGCGCAAGTGAAGCAGGAACTGGCCGCCGCCCGCGCCCAAGGCCTGACCGAAAGCGGTGAACTGGATTACCCGCCCGTGCAAGGCTAAGCAGGATGCCGGCACATGCGGACCCCGGGGGGCGGGATGTTTCCCGGCCGGGGTCCGCACGGGCGTTTTGGACCGCACTTAGGGCGGCCCCCGATGACGAACCGACCTATTAGTAGGTAATATTCAGCCATGGACACTCCGAACCCCAACACCACACGGGACCTGCTGCTGGCGCACGCCGAGAAGCTGATCCGCACGCGCGGATGCAATGGTTTCAGCTACCGCGACCTGGCGGAGCATGTGGGCGTGAAGACGTCCAGCATCCACTATTACTTTCCCGGCAAGGACGACCTGCTCTATGAGGCGGTCGAGGCCTACAGTGCACGCGCATTGGCCACCGTGCGGGCCATCGACACCGCGCAACCCGCGCAAGCGCAGCTGGAGCAATATCTTTCCATGATGGAATCGCGCGCTTGCGGCGCCGGCGAACTCTGCCTGGGCGGCATGTTGGCCGCCGACGTCATGAGTCTGTCCGAACGCGTGCGCGGCGCATTGCAGGGGTTTTTCCGCGCCCATGAAGCGTGGCTGGCTCGTGTGCTGGCCGAAGGCGCCGCGCAGGGCACGCTGAAATTCTCAGGGACTGCCGACGCGGCCGGCCGGGCGGTGTTCGCCACGGTGCAGGGCTGCCTGCTGGTGGCGCGCCTGTTCCAGCAGCCACCCGCCTTGTGCGAGGCCATCAGCGCGTTGTACGTGGAGTGCGACAAGGCCGCGAAGCCGACCGCATAGCGAAAGCGGCTCCCTGGGCCCAAGACACGGCCGCCATGCGCAAGCAGGCGGCCGTTGCCATTCATGGCCCGCGATCACGACGCGCGATCAGGCTTGCAACGCGCGCGCCATGTCCACGCTGGTGCGTTCCTGTACGCCCAGGTCGCGCATGCGCTGCAGGAAGACGGATTGCGCATCGGCGAATCCGGCGACGGGGCTCATGCAATCGGTCAACAGCACCACGCGCGACAGGTTGCCGCCGGGCAGGTGTTCCGCCAGATGCTCCATCGTGGCTTTCACGCAATGGCTGCCGGCTTCTCCGGCGATGAGGATAAGTTCGGCGCGGTCCAACGAATCGACCAGATTCCGGTTGAGCTGGCTGCGCGGGTCGTCGGGATCCGGCACTTCGGCCATCAAGGCGCTGTAGTGCTCGGTCCAGGGGTTGGCGCCCTTGGGCACCTTGCGCACGATGAACTGGCCAGCGTCTTCCCATCGGCTGTAGGCCGCGCGCACATCAGCGTGCACATTGTGGCCCCAGGTGCCGATTTCGCAATGCACGGGCCACACCATCAGGGTGTAGCGGCCACGCGCTTCCAGTTCTTCCAGATACGACCGGGTGCGGGGCAGGTCGTCGGCATGCCGGGGCTGGAAATCGCCCGCGTGCAGCTGCGCGGCGGTGATCGGTGTGAACGGCGCGACAGGCTGGTCGTCACCGGTGCGCCAGAACGTGGGATGGGCGATGTCCAGCCGATGGTGCGAGTCCAGCGTCACCGTGATGGACGTCAGCACCGATGCGGTGGCGTCGATAAAGCGCGCCAGCCGTTGCATGTCTGCATGTGCGCCCGCCACCGGCAGCGCGGGCCGCGTGATGTCCCCGGTGAGCGGATCCGTGGGCAAGTAGGCCTCGGGCAAATCGCAGAAATCGTTCTGCGGGTCAATGATCAAGAGATGGATTGAACGCGGCATGACGGGATTCGCTAGGGATATCCCGGAATATAGACCGGGACGCGCGGTATCCACTAGAACAGCACCAGATGTTCGGCGCAATCGGGAAGCTGCCGAAGCAGCGCGCGCCATTGCCGCCATAGGTGCGCCACCAAGCCGGCGGCGATGACTGCGATCAGAATCCACATGGCAGGTTCCTTGCTTGTTATTCGCACGGTCGTGCGAAATTAGGGAATGAAAACGCCGGCACGAGCCGGCGAGGGGGCGGGTTATTCCAGGTAGGTGAAGCTGCGATAGGTTGAGATCAGCCGGTCGTAGGCGGCGCGCACACGCGTGGGCGCTTTCGGATCGCGCAGGAAGCGGGCGTCGTGCATCAGGCCGATCATCAAGCTGTAGATTTCGAACACGAGCTGTTCGGGGTCGGTGTCCGGCCGCAAATGGCCCGCTTCCAGTGCCTGCGTGACCGTGCGTACCATGGCCGCGCGCCACCGCCGCAAATTGCTTTCCAGCACCGTGCGCAGCGGCGACTCCACGTCGTCGTATTCGAAGGCGCCGGCCACATAGATGCAGCCGGTCAGCATTTCGACGTTGCTGGCGCGCTCGACCCACAGCGAGACCAGCGCATTCATGCGGGGCAAGCCGCGGGGATAGGCCATGGCCGGCGTGAAGACGGCGGCCACGAAGCGGCGGTCGTATTCGTCCAGCACCGCTTGCTGTAAGGCTTCCAGCGACCCCACGCGCGAGAACACCCCGCTTTTGCTGATGCCCAGATGCCGTGCGACCTGGCCGAGCGACAGGCTTTCAATGCCTTGGGCAGCGGCCATGTCCACGGCCGCGTCCACAATGGCCGCGAAAGTCAGTTCGCTTTTTTCGGTTTTGGCAGTCATGCCGGCAAATTTAGCACGACTGTGCGAAAAAAAGGGGTTTTATCTCGCCGGGCGGCGTCGGCGCCCGAAGCCGCGGCGGCCGGACAAAAAAAGGACCGCCACAGGGGCGGTCCGGGTTCGATCGCGCGAGCGGGCGGCGCGGTCAGACGGCGTTCTTGAACTGCAGGCGGTACTTGTGCAGCAACGGTTCGGTGTAGCCGTTGGGCTGCGTCAAGCCTTCGAACACCAGCGCGCACGCCGCCTGGAACGCCAGCGACGTATCGAAGTGGCCGGCCATGGGCTGATAGGCCGCGTCGCCGGCGTTCTGGCCGTCGACCACCTTCGCCATGCGCTTGAACGTCTCCATGACCTGGTCCTGGTTGGTCACGCCGTGACGCAGCCAGTTGGCGATGTGCTGGCTGGAAATGCGCAGCGTGGCGCGGTCTTCCATCAGGCCCACGTTGTGGATGTCCGGCACCTTCGAGCAGCCCACGCCCTGATCGACCCAGCGCACCACGTAGCCCAGGATCCCCTGGACGTTGTTGTCCAGTTCCTGCTGGATGTCGGCGGCGGACCACTTGGAGGGATCGCCGACCGGCACGGTCAGCAGGCCGCTCAGCAGATCGTCGCGGACGTCGGCGAGCTTGGTGCGTTCCAGTTCCTTCTGAACCGCCTGCACGTCGAC
This sequence comes from Achromobacter sp. Bel, assembly GCF_012928505.1. Lineage (GTDB taxonomy): Bacteria > Pseudomonadota > Gammaproteobacteria > Burkholderiales > Burkholderiaceae_B > Achromobacter. The sequence goes on from NZ_JABBJN010000048.1 coordinate 31,102, forward strand.
CTGGTGATAGTGCAGCGCGTGCAGCGTGGCGGCGGTAGGCGAGGGCACCCAGGCGGTGTTGGCGCCGGCCTTGGGATGCGCGATCTTCTGTTCCAGCATCGCGGCCATCAGGTCCGGCATGGCCCACATGCCCTTGCCGATCTGGGCACGGCCGCGCAGGCCCGTATCCAGGCCGACCAGCACGTTGTTGCGTTCGTAGGCGGTGATCCAGGCGGTGGACTTCATGTCGCCCTTGCGCAGCATCGGTCCGGCTTCCATGCTGGAGTGCATTTCGTCGCCAGTGCGGTCCAGGAACCCCGTGTTGATGAAGGCCACGCGCGACGCGGCTGCGCCGATGCACGCTTTCAGGTTGATGCTGGTGCGGCGTTCCTCGTCCATGATGCCCATCTTCAAGGTGTTGCGCGGCACCTTGATCAGGTCTTCGACGCGGTCGAAGAGTTCGTTGGCGAACGCGGCTTCAACAGGGCCGTGCATCTTGGGCTTCACGATGTAGACGGAGCCGGTGCGCGAATTCAGTTTGTGCTTGCGGTCTTGCAGCGCGGCCAGGCTGGTGACCACGGCGTCCAGGATGCCTTCGGGAATTTCAAGGCCGTCGCGGTCCAGGATGGCCGGGTTGGTCATCAGGTGGCCCACGTTGCGCACGAACATCAGTGAACGGCCGTGCAAGGTCAGCGACGACCCGTCGGGGCGCGTGTAGACGCGGTCGGCGTTGAGCTTGCGGGTGAAGGTCTTGCCGCCCTTGGTGACGGCTTCGGTCAGGTCGCCCTTCATCAGGCCCAGCCAATTGCGGTAGATGTGGACCTTGTCGTCCGCATCGACGGCGGCGACCGAGTCCTCGCAGTCCATGATGGTGGTCAGCGCCGCTTCGACCAGCACGTCCTTGACGCCGGCGGCGTCCGTGCTGCCGATGGCATTGGCGCGGTCGATCTGGATTTCGAAATGCAGCCCGTTGTTCTTCAGCAGGAGGGCGACGGGGGCGGATGCGTCGCCCTGGTAGCCGGCGAATTGCGCGCCGGACTTCAGGCCGGTGGCGCCGTTGGCCAGCGCCACGCGCAACTGGCCGCCCTCGACCGTGTAGCCGCGGGCGTCGGCGTGCGAACCTTGCTCCAGCGGGGCGGCGGCATCCAGGAAAGCGCGAGCGCGGGCGATGACGGCCGCACCGCGTTCAGGGTTGTAGCCCTTGCCGGTATCGCCGGGCGTGGCGGGAATGGCGTCGGTGCCGTAGAGCGCGTCGTACAGGCTGCCCCAACGGGCGTTGGCGGCGTTCAGCGCGTAGCGCGAATTCGACATCGGCACGACCAGTTGCGGGCCGGCCTGCAGCGAGATCTCGGTATCGACGTTGTCGGTCGTGGCTTGCACGCTGGCCGGTTGCGGCAGCAGGTAGCCGATGCCTTCCAGGAATTTGCGGTAGGCGGCGGGGTCGGCGATGGGGCCGGGATGGGCGCGGTGCCAGGCGTCGAGTTCGGCTTGCAGGCGGTCGCGTTCGGCCAGCAGTGCGCGGTTCTTGGGGGCCAGGTCGTGTACCAGGGCCGCAAAGCCTTGCCAGAAGCCGTCGGCATCCAGGCCGGTGCCGGGCAGGGCTTCCTGTTCGATGAATTGGTTGAGATTGGCCGCCACTTGCAGGCCGTGGTGCTGGATGCGTTGAGTCATGCGGATCTCTAGCGGTAAGAAGGGCTGGCCGGCGCCGGGCGCCGGGCGAATCTGTCCTGACATCATCGTTCGCACCTGCGGCAATGTCCATATCAAAACCAGCTGGTCATACCAGTTTATTTTCTCGCTGCCAGACAAAGCCGTTATTTTTATGGTTTTATATCAGCAACTTACAGTGATGCGGCCAAGCGACTCGAACCGGGAAGAAGGCTTGGTCATACCACTGGTCCCGGAGACTGCATGTACGCGGAAACAGAAGAGAAACCCCGCCAGGTGGCGGACGAGGTGGCCGAACGGATCGAGCGCCTGATCCTGGACGGTGTCCTCAAGGCGGGACAGGCGCTGCCGTCCGAGCGGCGCCTGACCGAAAAACTGGGCGTGTCGCGCACGGCGCTGCGCGAAGGGCTCAAGCTGCTGCGGGCGCGGGAGATCATCCATACCGCGCAGGGCAAGGGGTCGTTCGTCGCGCATATTTCGAAGGTGGACGCCGGGCCGCTGATGCACCTGTTCAACTCGCAGCCGCGCACCCTGTACGACCTGCTGGAAGTGCGTTCCCTGCTGGAGGCGGAATCGGCCCGGCTGGCGGCCATCCGCGGCACCGAGGCCGATTTCATCCTGATCCGCCGCCGCTACGAAGAGATGGTCGGCGCGCAAGGCACGGCCACCGACACGGCCACGCACGCGCATCTGGATCACGCGTTTCACCTGGCCATCTGCGAGGCCTCGCACAATCCCGTGCTGGTGCATACGCTGCAATCATTGACGGACCTGTTGCTGGGGTCGGTGTTCGCGTGCGTGAACAACCTTTACCACCGCGAACCCGAAAAACGCCAGATCGACCGCCAGCACACGCGCCTGTTCAATGCGGTGACGGGCCGGCAGCCCGAATTGGCGCGCAAGGCCGCGGCCGATCATGTGGACAGCGTGCGCCAAAGCCTGGCCGAGATCGAACAGGAAGAGCAGCGCCTGGTGCGCGCGACGCTGCGTCTGGAGGGCTGGACGTAGCGCCGCGCCGCGGCGGCAAACCCGCCGGCGCTTAACGGTCGGCGGTGGCGCAGCCGGCCAAGGCCAGCGGCTTGCCCGCGTAGATGCGGCCGAAGCGATTGTTCAGCAGGGCGTCCAGGTCGATGGCTTCCTGGCCCACGAAACCCTGCTGCGGCAGCGCGCCTTGCGCCACCAGGTCCAGCGCGGCGCAGATGCCCGCGGCCGTCGACAGCTGGATGGCGCTCAGGCGGTGGCCGTCCACGTCCGTGCCGAACACGCGGATCGGATAGGACTCTTCTTCCAGGCGGCCGTGGCGGTGGCCCGACGCCGAGGCCTGGATCACGATCACGTCCTGTTCGGTGGTGGGAATGGCCGACTCGAAAATGTCCTTGAGCAGATCGCGGCGGTCGCGCAGACGCAGATCATTGAGCAGCAGCTTCATGATGTTGCAGTGGCCGGGATAGCGCACCGATTTGTAGTCCACGTTGCGTGCGCGCCCCAGCAGCGTGGCGGGCAGCGTGCCCAGGCCGCCGGAGGTATTGAAAGCCTCGTATTCGACGCCGTCCAGCGCGAACGTCTCATAGCCTTCCAGCGCCGGCACGCTGGTCAGTTGCCCGTCGACGATGGCCTCGCAAGGGTTGCAGTATTCGTTGATCAGCCCTTCCGTGCTCCACGTGAGGTTGTAGCGCAGGCTGTTGGACGGATAACGCGGCAGGGCGCCGACGCGCATGCGCAAATCCAGCAGCGTGTCGAAGCGTCGCGCCAGTGCGTTGCCGACGATGCCGATGAAGCCGGGGGCCAGCCCGCACTGCGGCATCAACACGCTGCGCGCGTTTTCAGCCAGCGCCTGGATGGCATGGGTGCTGGCGACGTCTTCGGTCAGGTCGAAGTAGTGCACGCCGGCCCGCGCGCACAAGCCGGCTACCGCGGTCGCCCGATGGAACGGCAGGGCGTTGACGACCGCATAGGCGCCTTCGATAGCGCGCGCCACCGAGGCGTCATCGCTGATCTGGCGCGTCTCGCAACCCAGTTCGGCCAGGACGGCCAGGCGGGCGGGATCCTGATCGGCAACCCGCACGGAATAGTCGCCGCTGCGCTCCAGCATCAGCGCGATAGCGAAACCGATTTTTCCGGCGCCCAGCAGAACGATGGGACGGTTGAGGGTGGACATGGTGCGACTCCTGCAAAGAGGGGGGATGGGTTGGCCTCATCCTATGCGGGAGTGCTGTCGATTTGTAGATTCGAAAGTGTCGTAACGGCTTAAATTAACGTCGTTATGACTTAATTTGACGTTGAAACGTCAAAAATAAAGCCCCTCGGCTTGTGGCCGAAGGGCTTTTAGGGGCGATCACAGGGCCTTTTCAGGCCGGGTGATCAGCTGCCCATGGGGGGGTAGTCCATGTTGCCGAAGGTGACCAGGCCTTCTGCCTTGGCTTGAGCCAGTTGCGATTGCACTTGGGCACGGGTCAGCGACGTGGCGGTTTCAGCGGTGGCGACGGGCGGGTAGTCCAGATTGCCGAAGGTGACTTCGCCGGCGGTCTTGGCCTGGGCCAGTTCAGCTTGCACTTGTTGCGAGGTCAGGCTGGACTTCTGGGCGATGGCGGCGGGGTAGCCTTCTTCACCGAACGTGTATTGGCCCGAAACCTTGGCTTGTTGCAGTTCGGCTTGAACCTGGGCGCGCGTCGGGCCTTGGTCGGCTTCAGCGGCTTGAGCGCCGGCAGCCAGGACGGACATGGACAGCATCAATGCGGTAGCAAGGGTTTTCATAGCAGACCTCCGGTGTCTTGTGAGCTTGGGATCCGAACCTCTGGCCTCATTGCTGGGGGTTCGCTTGCTGTGTCCCGATGAGATGCATTCTGTGCTCAAACAACCCTGGGATAAACCCTTATTACCTGAAAACATCTTTCCAAAATCCGCACTAATCGATTTCGATTCTTCCAAATGACACCATAGGTGGCGATATTTCCATTTGATGACGCAATAGATGGTGGTCCGGGCGGGGAGGCGGGACGGCGTTGAGGGGCGCAAAAAGACGCAGCCCCGGGACGGGCCCGGGGCTGGCAGGGAAAAGGACTTGCGGTGCCGGCGTTAGCGGTTCAGTTCAACCAGCGCGGCGTTGTATTCGGATTGGGCTTCTTCCAGCTTGCGTTGCGCCTTGTCGATCTTGTCCTGCTTGCCCTTGGCGCGCGCTTCCTTCAGTTCCTGCTCGCGTTCGGATACCTTGGATTGCTTGTCCCGCACGTCCGCCTCGCGCTGCGATTGCAGGCGGCTGTCGGTGCAATGCGCCTTGGCTTCGGCCAGGGCCTTGCGCAGGCCGGCCTCGCGGCGGGTGTTGTTCTGCGCCTGGGCGGCGGCGATGTCGTTTTCAATCTCGCAGAACTTGGCCGCGCAACCGCGCTGGGCCGAGCAGTCGGTGGCGGCGTGCGCGGGCAGTACGCCGAACAGGGCGCATGCGGCGGCGGCTGCCAGGGATTTGATGAACGCAGGCATGCGGGGTCTCCGTAAGCGTGGTGGGACACCATGATCGCGCGATCCGGCGTCGCCGGCAATGCGCGGGGTCAATAGCCCCGCGCCACCGGCATGCGGAGTCAGCGGATCAGCGTGCCGGCCAACGCGGCCGCCACCAGCAGCGCGCCCAGCCAGAGGTTGGCGCGGAACAGCATGAAATTGCGGTCGGGGCGCTGGATGTCGAACACTTTCAACTGCCACGCCAGATGCACCGCAACGGCGGCCATGCCGACCTGATACGCCCACGACAAGCCCATGGCGTGGCCGCCCCAGGCCCACAGCAGAACGGTGGCGACGTAGAAGCCGCCGATCCACAGCTTGCCCTGGTCGCCAAAGCGCATGGCGGTGGAATGCAGGCCCAGGCTGCGGTCGTCGCGCACGTCGACATAGGCATAGATGCTGTCGTAGCCCACCTGCCAGAGCACCGCGCCCAGCCACATGGCGACGGCGGCCAGCGGCACGTGGTTCTGCGTATCGGACCAGGCCATGAGCATGCCCCAGTTGAAGCAGATGCCCAGCACCACCTGCGGCCAGTATGTGACGCGCTTGCACAGCGGGTAGATGAAGACGAAGGGCAGCACGGCCACGGCCAGCCAGCGGCTCATCTCGTTCAGAAAGAACAGCAGCGAACCGCAGACCAGCAACTGGCCCAGCAGGAACCACACGGCGTTCTTCATCGTCAGCTGGCCGCTGGTCAACGGGCGAAAGCGTGTGCGTTCGACGTGCTTGTCGAAGTTGCGGTCGCACATGTCGTTGACCGTGCAGCCGATTCCGCGCATCAGCAGGGCGCCCAGCGAGAAGACGATCAGCCGCCGCAGGTCGGGCAGGCCGCCCGCGCTCTGGACCAGCGCGGCGATGGCCGGCAGCAGGGTCAGCCACGTGCCGATGGGGCGGTCCAGGCGGCACAGGCGGGCGTAGGGCCGCCACGATTTGGGCAGCCAGCGTTCGACCCAGTCGGTGAAGACGATGTCGCTTAAGTCGACGGGAGATTGTTGCGGAGCGCTCACTGTCACGGTCGGAAAATGGTGGGGAAAGCCGACAGCATAAAACAACGGCCGGGCATTAAGCCCGGCCGAGTCTGGCATCGCTACGAGACACTCCCTTCATAAGCCGCCATTGCCGCCCGAGCGGGGCCGCACGGATCCGGCTCCGCCGGTCCGTCGCGGCGCCCCCTGGGGGGAGGCGCCGCAGGCGCTTCGGGGGGCTTCTACTCCCCTTTTAGCAGCTTGCCCAGGATGGCGATGCCGGTGCGGATCTTGTCTTCCGGCACGGTGGCGAAGCTCAGGCGCAGCGTGTTGGCGCGGCCCGCGCCGCTATAGAACGGCGCGCCCGGCACGAAGGCCACGTTCTGCGCGATGGCCTTCTCCAGCAACTTGGTGCTGTCGATGTGTTCGGGCAGCGTCAGCCAGATGAACATGCCGCCTTCCGGCTTGGTCCAGGTGACGGTGGACGGGAATTCGCGCTTGATGGCCTCCAGCATGCAGCTGCCCTGGGCGCGGTAGATTTCGCGCACGTTGGGCAGGTGCTCGTCCAGGAAGCCGTCCTTGACGATTTCGTACACGGCCATCTGCGTCAGCGTGGGCGTGTGCAGGTCGGTGGCTTGCTTGGCCTGCACCAGCTTGTTGATCAGCGTACGCGCGCCAGCGATGTAGCCCAGGCGCAGGCCGGGGGCCAGCACCTTCGAGAACGTGCCCAGGCGGACGACGTTGGCGCCGTATTCGGCGGCCAGCGAGATCAGGCCCGGTTGCGGCTCGCCTGCATAGCGCAGTTCGCCGTAAGGGTCGTCTTCGATGATGGTCAGGTTCAGCTCGGCGGCGCGCTTGACCAGCGCGATGCGGCGTTCCAGGTTCAACGTGCGGCCCGTGGGGTTCTGGAAGTTGGGCAGCGCATACAGGAAGCGCGCGCCGTCGGCCAGTTCAGGCGTGATGGCTTCCGGGATCAGGCCGCCGTCGTCGGTGGGCACCGGCACGAACGTGGGCTGGTACAGGCTGAACGATTGCAGCGCGCCCAGGTAGCTGGGATCTTCGACCAGGACCTTGCTGTCCTTGTCGATCAGCACCTTGCCCAGCAGGTCCAGCGCTTGCTGCGAACCCGACACGATCAGGATCTGGTCGGCGGCGACATTGGCGCCGGCGCGGTTCAGATCGTCGGCAACCCATTGGCGCAGCGGCGCGTAGCCTTCGGTCGGGCCGTATTGCAGGGCCGCGCGGCCGTTGGTGGCCAATACCTTGTCGAATGCAGCACGTACCACTTCTACCGGGAAGCCGCCGGGCGCCGGCAGGCCGCCAGCGAACGAAATGACTTCGGGGCGCTCGGTAACCTTGAGGATTTCGCGGATGGCGGAGCTGGTAAGTTGCTGAGCGCGTTCCGAGAAGGAAAACGCAGGTTCGAAAGGCTTGTCCATGGATTGCTTCTTGATCAAGAAGGGTAAAGGGGGAGGCTTGTGAGGGGCACTGCTGCAAAAAACTATTGTCCCATACGGTAGCAGCCCGGCCCCTTTAACGCGCGGAACCCCTAAAATCACCTGCATCGATAACCGCCTGTACAGTTACATTTGACGCCATGTTTGAAGCCGCCCCGATCGTCGCAGACTCCAAAGCCGCCCTGTACGCAGAACTGGTCGCCCAGGCCCGCGCCCTGCTGGAAGGCGAGCCCGACCGCATCGCCAATGCCGCCAACCTGAGCGCGCTGGCTTACCAGGCCCTGCCCGATCTGAACTGGGCGGGCTTCTATTTCTTTGACGGCACGGAACTCGTGCTGGGGCCCTTCCAGGGCAAGCCGGCCTGCGTGCGCATCCCGCTTGACCGCGGGGTGTGCGGCGCGGCTGCCAGCCAGCGCCAGACGCAACTGGTGCCGGACGTGCACGCGTTTGCCGGCCATATCGCCTGCGACGCCGCCTCGCGTTCCGAAATCGTCGTGCCGCTGGTGCATCAGGACGCGCTGATCGGCGTGTGGGACGTGGACAGCCCGGTGCCTGACCGTTTCGACGAAGACGACCGCCGCGGCATGGAAGCATTGTGCGCGGTGTTCCTGGCCAGCCTGGGCTGACCGGCGCGGCGCGCAATCGAGCGTTGCGTGCGCCGGCGTTGACACGGCGGCGGGCGCCCGGTAGATTTCTGCATCCGTCGCTTATCGCGCGTTCCAATCATTCATGATTCATCAGGCCTTCCAATCCGCTTCCTGCATCCGCGCCCTGGGCGTGGTGCTGGCTGCTGCCGGCCTGAAATCCAAAAAACAGCCGCTCATCTGACCGGAGCATGCTGTTCCGTCAGATGGGCGACGGAACAGCGGCCTCCTGGCGGCGCATTGGCGCCTCCGCGCGCACCCCCTGATATCCCGAGCACTTCTGTACGGCAACCACCACGGTCCGCTTACATCGAAGGAGTGTTCCCATGTCATCGCAATCTTCACTTTTCCAGGGCGTCTGGGTACCGTTGGTGACGCCGTTTTCCGGCGGCGCCGTGGACGGGGGCGCCTTGCGCCGCCTGGTGCGCCACTACGCCGCAGCCGGCGTGGACGGGCTGGTCGTGTGCGGCAGCACGGGCGAAGCCGCGTCGCTGGATGACGCCGAACAGCTGGCCGTGCTGGATGCCGTGCTGAATGAGGCCGGCCGCCTGCCTGTCGTCATGGGCCTGGCCGGCAACCACCAGGGCCACGTCATGCAGCGCCTGTCCGCCTTCGGCACCCGGCCGCTGGCCGGCATCCTGGCGCCCGCGCCGTACTACGTGCGGGCCGGGCAGGCAGGCGCCGCGGCGTACTTCCGCTGTCTGGCCGATGCGTCGCGCTTCCCCCTGGTGCTCTACGACATTCCCTATCGGACCGGGACGACGCTGGACACGGAGACCCTGCTGTCGCTGGCCGCGCACCCGAACATCGCCGCCATCAAGGATTGTGGCGGGTCGCTTGCGAAGACACTGGCGCTGATCGCCGACGGTCAGATGAATGTGCTGGCGGGCGAAGACCTGCAATCGCTGTCGACCCTATGCCTGGGCGGCACGGGCATGATTGCCGCGGCGGCGCATATCCGGCCCGACCTGTTCGTGGCCATGTACCAAGCCGTGCGCGCGCAGCAGCTGGACCTTGCCCGCCGGTTGTTCCAGGCGCTGGTGCCTGTGATCCAGCTGGCGTTCGAGGAACCCAATCCGGGGCCGCTGAAGGCGCAACTGGGGCGCCAGGGGCTGTTGAGCGAGGAATTGCGTCTGCCGATGCCCGCAGCAAGCGCGGCGTTGGCCGCGCGCATGGATGCGGCCGTTGCGGGCTTGAACCGCCAGTATCCCTGCCAGTAGCCGGAAGTTAGGCCGTTCCTGAGGCGCCGTCCACGAGCTTTGTGGTGCCCGGATTCATTTTGTAATAAATGGCTTACCGGGAAGCTGACGGATTGCTTATGATGCGGCCATTCTCAGGGTGAAACCAAACGTTTATGGCCCAAGCTTTTGAAGCCTTGTCCGCCTGGCAGGTGATGCTGGCGGGGCTGCTGTTTTTTGGCGGCATCTATCTGGTCTTCGGCGGGGCGACCTGGCTGTTGACCCAGCACGTGTTGCCGGCGCTGGGCATGGGGCGGCCGCTGGACCCGCGGCCGTTGGCCCCGGGCCAATTGCGGCGCGAATTCGCCCAGTCGGGGCTGTCCATCCTGCTGTTCGGCACGGGCATGATTTTTCCGTGGGGCCTGTTGCAACTGGGGTGGGCGCATCTGGACCCGGATCCGAGCTGGCAGAAGGTCGTGGTCGAGATCCTGGTACTGGTGGCCTGGAACGATGTGCACTTCTGGGTCAACCACCGGCTGCTTCACACCAAGCCGCTGCGCCGCTTCCATCTGCCCCACCATCGCTCGGTGGTGACGACGCCGTTCTCCACTTATAGCTTCCACCCGATCGAAGCCCTGATGCTGGGCAACGTAATCCTGCTGCCGATGCTGCTGCACGATTTCAGTTTCTGGGCGCTGGCCTCGGTGCCGCTGTTCAGCCTGTTCTTCAATTGCATCGGGCATGCCAATTACGACTTCTTTCCCAAGGTGTCGTATGCACACTGGTTCGCCGCCAGCCGCCGGCATCACCTGCACCATGCCTGCTACAACGGCAACTACGGTTTCCAGTTCACGTTCATGGACCGCCTGTTCCGCACCCGGCTCAAAGCCGAGGCGGCGGCTCCGCAGCTGGACGCGTTCCAGCGTCGAGAATCGCTTGGCGGACGGGCGTAGTCCAACGTCCCGGCTGCCGTCGCTGCGCAACGGGCGCGACTGGCAAAGCCTGGCTTATCTGGCCGCGCTGCCCGCGCTGGCGGCTTGGCAATGGGTCTACGGATTCTGGTGGCCGCTGTACGGGTTGATGCTGTTTTTGACGCTGGGCATCGGCGTCATCCATCACAACCACACGCACATCAGAATGTGGCGCGGGCGCTGGGCCAACCGCGCCACCGATTTCTGGATCACGCTGCTGCAGGGGCATCCCACTTTCGTGTTCTACCCCGCGCATGTGGCCAACCACCACCGCTTCAAGCACGGCGCCCGCGACGTGGCCCGCACCTACCGTTTTGGCGGCGACACGAACCACCTGTGGGGCTATCTGATCCACCCGCTACAGGCCGGCTGGGTGCTGTATCCCCTGTTCTTCGCGTGGCTTGCGCGCCTGCGCCGCCATTGGCCGGGCGCATGGCGCTACTGCATGGCGCAGTACGGCGTGTGGCTGGGCTTGTGGGGCGGCCTGTTGGCCGTGAACCCCGTCAAGGCGCTGGTGTTCGTGATCGTGCCGCAGCTGCATGGGCTGCACTGGCTGCTGGCCACGAACTACCTGCAGCACGCGCATGCCGACGGCGGGCCGCGCGCCGTCGCCGGGCTGAACTACGCGCGCAATTTCGAAGGGCTGGTCAACCCGCTGCTGTTCAACATCGGCCTGCATACCGCGCATCACGAGCATCCGCGCGCGCACTGGTCCGACCTGACCCGGCTGCACCGCGAGCACTACCGCCAACACGTCGATCCGGCGCTGAACGAAGGGGGGCTTGCGCCCTACATGTTCCGCGTCTTCGTGCTGGGCACCTTCTTGCCGCGGTTCCGCAGCCGTTCCTGCATGGCGCCCGAGCACATCCGCTAGCGCCGCATCCCCACTCCCACTAGAGACCCGCCACATGCCTATCGCGTTCAATCGTGTCTATCTGGAGAGCGCCGGCTACTTCATGCCGGGCGAGCCCGTGTCCAACGACGCCATGGACAGCTACATCGCGCCGCTGAACCGCATGTCCAGCCGCATCAAGAGCCGCATCCTGGCCGAGAACGGCATCAAGCACCGCTACTACGCCATCGACCCTGAAGGCGCCACCGTATTCACCAACGCGCAACTGGCCGCCAACGCCATCCGCGATTGCCTGCGGCGCAACGACAGCGACCTGTCCGCCGTGTCGCTCTTGACCAGCGGCTCGTCGGGCGGCGACGCGCTGATGCCGGGTTTCGCGAACATGATCCAGGGCGAACTGGCCGCGCAACCGATGGAGACGCTGTCGGTGCACGGCATCTGCGCCGCCGGCGTGTCGGCGATCCAGGCGGCCGCGCAGGGCGTCGAGATGGGCGGGCACGCCAGCGCCCTGGCCGTGGCCAGCGAACTGCCGTCGCGGCTGTTCAAGCGTTCGCGCTTTGCGGCGCGCGGCTACGACGCGGACTTCGACGCCCACTTCCTGCGCTGGATGCTGTCGGACGGCGCGGGTGCGCTGCTGCTGGGCAATACGGGCCGCGCACTGCCCGGCGCATCCAGCGGGGTGAGGCTCAAGCTGAAGTGGGTGCACCAGCGTTCGTTCTCGGGCGACTATCCCGTGTGCATGCAGCTGGGGCTGTCGGCTGACCGGCAGAAGGGCCACCTGGACTACCCGTCCTGGAACGAGGCCGAGGCCGACGGCGCGCTCTCCTTGCGCCAGGACATCCGCCTGCTGCCGCACCTGTTCGATATCGGCATCCACGAATACGCGAAACTGGTGCGTGACGGTTGGCTGGACCCCGACCAGGTGGACCATTTCCTGTGCCACTACTCGTCCGAAAAATTCATCCCGGTGGTCGAGGACCTGATGGAGAAGGCGGGCCTGGTGATCCCGCGCGAACGCTGGTTCAGCAACCTGGCGTGGCGCGGCAACACCGGCGCGGCGTCCATCCTCATCATGCTGGCGGAATTCCTGGAGACGCGCGAAGTGAAGCCGGGCGAGCAGATCTTCTGCTACATCCCCGAGTCCGGCCGCTTCATGGCCGCCTACATGCTGCTGGAGGCCGAAGCCGTGCATGCGCCGCTGGCCGTTGCGGGCGCCAAGGCAGCGGGGGCGCCTGCGGCTGCGCGCGATGACGCGCAAAGCGGCGACGCCGACGCGATTGCGCCGCCGCATGATCCGGACATGGCCCCGCAAGGGCTGGGCCAGTTGCTGACCGAGCTGGCGGCCATCTGGCACGATTACCGTTCGCGCGTCTGGCGCACGCCGGTCGTGCGCCGTCTGCGCAACCGCCAGTTCCAGACGGCCGACTACCTGAACTGGATGGAGAACTGGATTCCGCAAGTGCGCGAAGGCAGCAAGTGGATGCGCGAAGGCGCGGCCTCGCTGTCCGAGCAGTACGCGCCGCTGGCCGCGCTGATCGACATGCATGCCGGCGAAGAACAGAACGATTTCCAGATCCTGTTCCAGGATTACCGCAACGCGGGCGGCCCGGTGGACAGCATCGATGCGCTGCGCCGCAACCCGGGCGGCGAGGCGCTGAACGCCTATCTGCACAGCCTGGCCGCCACGCGCGACCCCATCGGCCTCTTGGGCGCGATCTACATCATCGAAGGCACGGGCCAGCGGATCGTGCCCGCGCTGTTGCCGCTGCTGAAGGCCAGCCTGACGCTGCCGCCCGACGCCTTCCGCTTCCTGGAATACCACGGCCACAACGACGAGCACCACCTGGCGCGCTGGCTGTCGGCGGTGGAGCTGGCGCTGGACTGCGATGAGGACGGCCGCGCCGAACAACGCATCGTGGACACCGCGCGCCGCACGGCCGCGCTGTACCTGATGCAGTTCCATCACGTGATGGAGGGCGACGCCGCATGAGCAAGGAACCCGAATTCCTGACCCGCGCGCACGATCCGGCTGACCCCAGCCCCTGGCTGGCCCTGTACCTGGACCGCAGCACGCCCTTGCCGGACAAGGTGAAGAAAGCCTGGCTGGCGGATTCCAGCTGCGCGTCGCGCCAGTACCTGCTGCCGTTCCTGCGGCCGCTGGCGCGCGCCTTCATTATCCTGATCCAGGTGGTGAAGACGTTCCTGCCGCGCCGCTGGTCGCATTCGAAGCTGCTGCACCGCATCCTGGCGTGGGGGCTCAAGCGCTTCGTGTCGCCCGAGGCCAACTGGCTGATCCTGCGCCACTTCCACCTGGGCGCGCAGGCGCTGGCCTTCATCGCCGCGAATTCGCCGGTGCCGATCACGACGCACCCGCTCGAACCGCTTGAGATCGACGACCTGAAGGACGAACTCTTCGTCAAGCACGACCTGAACCTGTTCAACTTCGTCATCCGGTTGAATCAGGCATTGCGCGAGGCGGGCGTGGAAATGCATGCGCCCGAGACCGTCGATTTCTCGATGATCAAGGATCCGCCGCTCAAGCTCGAAGACATGCCGCAGGGCAAGCTGAACTTCCTGGACCTGCAAAGCGCCATCGAACTGTTCACGCCGCTCTACCAACTGATGCTGACCGACAACGATTTCTGGCGCGCGGCCAACTCCCTGCAGCTGGACGAGACTATCGGCATCTACGCGGCCAAGCTGCTGGGCGCGCCGCAGCACCTGATCCTGGTCAACAACAGCCATCCGCTGGTGCCCATGTCGACCTTGCGCGCGGGCTACCGTCTGGTGCTGCATGGCCTGTCGACCGAGATGCTGCACAGCCTGCTGATGGAGATGAAGGCCGCGCAGCAAGGGGCGGAACCGCCGGCGCCGATCGCGTAGGCGCGCGGCGCGGCGACGGGCCGCCTGCCCCGGCGCCGCGCCCGGGCGGCTTGGTGTAGACCCTGCGTTACACGGAAAAACGTCTGCGTTATATTGCGACCCTTGTTCGGCGAGCCGCGCCGGACCGCGTTCGCATCGCGTGATTCTCCGTTGCGTGAGTCTCTATTCCGGAAGTCCCTCTTATGCCGCAGCCCATTGAAGTCATCGCCACCGTCTTGTTCGCCGTGGCGGTCCTTCATACCTTTTCGGTTCCCGTTTTCGCCCGGTTGGCGCATCGCGGCGGACCGCATGCGGGTTTCTGGCACCTGTTTTCGGAAGTCGAAGCCGTCTTCGGCGTATGGGCCTTTGCGCTGATCGCGGCGATGGCGGCGCTGTCCGGGCCAGCTTCCGCCATCAACTACATGGACACGCGTAATTTCACGGAGCCGCTGTTCGTCTTCGTGATCATGGTGGTGGCGGCCAGCCGGCCGATCCTGGAATTAGTGGGGCTGATGGTGCGCGTCGTGGCGCGCGTGTTGCCGCTGCCGCGTGAACTGGCCACGTTTTTCGTCGTGATGGCGCTGGTGCCCCTGGGCGGCTCGTTCATTACCGAGCCGGCCGCCATGACGCTGGCCGCCATCCTGCTGCGCGACGCCTACTTCCGTACAAGCGGGCGCGCGGGCTTCAAGTACCTGACGCTGGGCGTCCTGTTCGTGAACGTGTCGATCGGCGGCGTGCTGACGTCCTACGCCGCGCCGCCAGTGCTGATGGTGGCGTCCACGTTCGGCTGGGATTCGACCTTCATGGTGCAGCATTTCGGTTGGCGCGCCGCCGTGGCGGTCTGCCTGAATGCCGGTCTCCTGACCTTCATCTGCCGCAAGGCGCTGATGGAGCGGACGGTGGGCACGGGCGGCGGCGTGGATGCGCCGGAAGGGGCGGATTCGCGTCCCCCGGTGCCCGCCATCGTCATCCTGGTGCACCTGGCCTTTCTGGTGGCCGTGGTGCTGGCCGCGCACCACCCGGCGATCTTCCTGGGCCTGCTGATGATGTTCATCGGCTTTTCCGAAGCCTACAAACGCCACCAGAACCGCCTGCTGATCAAGGAAGGCCTGATGGTCGGCTTCTTCCTGGCCGGGCTGGTGGTGCTGGGCGGCCTGCAGAAATGGTGGTTACAGGACCTGCTGGGCGGCCTGGAGCCATTCGTGCTGTTCTGGGGCGCCACCGCGCTGACGGCCATTACCGACAACGCCGCGCTGACGTATCTGGGGTCGCTGGTGGAAGGCACCAACGAGGCCTGGCGTTACATGCTGGTGGCGGGCGCCGTGACGGGGGGCGGGCTGACGGTGATCGCCAATGCGCCTAATCCGGCCGGTTTCGCCATCCTGAAAAACCACTTCCCGGACGGCAGCATTTCGTCCGGCCGGCTGTTTCTGTCGGCCCTGGGGCCGACTCTCGTGGCGGCCGTCATGTTCCTGCTTCCCGTCTAGGGAAAGGGGCTGCCGGTCCCGGGGCCTGGCCCCGGGGACGACGCTTCCCGCCCGCCCGGCGGGCCGGACACCGACGGTTCATGAAAAACCGCTAAAATTCAAGACTTTCCCGTATTTTTTTCCGGCCTTGCCCACCCGCCGCCCCGGACCCCTGCGTCCGGCGGCTGACGGCTTTTGATTTGCCGGGCCCGCGCCTGGGAGCCCCTGATGCCCATCTACGCCTATAAGTGCAGCGCCTGCGGCCATGCCAAAGACGTTTTGCAGAAGATTTCCGATGCGCCGCTTTCGGTTTGCCCCGAATGCGGCCAAAGCACGTTTTCCAAGCAGGTGACCGCGGCTGGATTCCAGCTCAAGGGCTCCGGCTGGTACGTCACCGATTTCCGCGGCAACGGTTCTGGCGGCGCCGCGCCGTCCAGCACGCCGGCGTCGTCGGAAAGCGGCGCGTCGTCCGCTGCCGCGCCCGCCGCGCCGGCAGATCGGAAGA
>NZ_JABBJN010000049.1 GCF_012928505.1 Achromobacter sp. Bel
TCGCCGCGCTGCCGGCCGCCACGGCCAGGCAGGCCAGCGCGGCCACCGTCAACCCTGTGCCCAGGCCCATCGCCAGGGCCGACGCCACGCCGGCCACGAAGAACCCCTGCGACAAGGCGAACACCAGCACGATCAACGCGCCGCTACACGGTCGCAGCCCGACCGCCAGAATGGCCGATCCGGCGCGCCGCCAGTTCATCTGGCCCGCCACTTGGTCTGGCGGCGGCACATGCGCGTGGCCACAACCGCAGTCCTCGTCATGGTGATGATGCGGGTGGACATCCGCGTGCGCATGCGGTGAAGGAACATTCGGCGCCTGCGCATGCACGGCGATGGCGCGCAACGCCGCCGCCCCCGTCAAGCGGGGTGCTGCGGTGACCACGTCCACCGGCGTGGCCACCGCCCGGTCGCGCCGGCGCCGCAGCAACGGCCGTATCGCCTTGACCCACACCAGCCAGGCGCCCAGCAGCGTTACCAGCGCGTAGGACGCCAGTTCCAGCCAGCGGGTCGCCTGGTTCATCGTCGCCGCGGTGGCATTGAACACGACCGCCAGCACCGCCACCATCGCAATCGCCACCAGCGCCTGGATCAACGCCGACGCCAGCGCCAGCAGCGCGCCGTTGCGGGCGGTCTGCCGGTTGGCCAGCACATAAGATGAAATCACCGCCTTGCCGTGGCCGGGGCCCAGCGCGTGGAACACGCCATAGGCGAAAGACAGGCCGATCAGGGCCCAGGCCGCGCCGCCTTCTGCCTGCCAGGCGCGCACCGCTCCCGTAAGCTGGCGATAGAAATGGCTTTGCCAGACCGACACCTGGCCGAAGAAGCTGGCCAGCCATCCCGGCCCGCCCATCCCCGCGCCGCTTTCCGGCACGCCAAACGGATGCGCGCCCTGCGCCGCCGCCACGCCCGTGCCGCCCAGCAGCAACGCAGCCGCGAGCAGCAGCGCAGGCGCCAAGGCGCAATGACGGAACAACGCGACGGGCAACGCTAGGGGCAACGCACCTCGATGCGATGCGTCAGCCCCTTGGTGATGGCGAACAGTTCGTCGGGCAACGCGTCCGGATCGGCCGGGATCGCGGCCAGTTGCTGCATGGTCTTCCAATCCAGTTCCTTGGGCTTGCGGTAGTGGGACGAGCAGGCCGCGGCGTCCGGGCCGCCCAGCGCGACCGCGCCCTTCTCGTCAAAGGCGTATGCGACGAAATACGTCGGGTCGTAGATGTCCACCTGCGCGCCGTCCGCTCCCGGCGCCGTCGGCAAGGCCAGCGGCAAGGTGAAGGACAGCGTCAATCGCTTGGTCTTCGCATTCCAGTCGACGCGCGCATCGCGCGGGGCGGCGAACGCCGCCGTCTTGCCGTCCACGGTGACCCGGGTGAAGTAGTGCGAAATCGGTTCGCCCAGCGCCTTCATCCAGTCATCGGCCATGCCCTTGAGCGTGGCGGCGGGCAACGAACCGTCCTTGCCCGTCTTCAAGCCCTGCGTGGCATAGGCGCCGAACATCTCATCGAACAGCCAGACCTGGCGGACCGCCGTGATGCGGTGCTGCGCGTCGATATCGATTGCCGCGCGTGCGTCGATCCACATGTGCGGGTGTGCGCTGGCGGCGCCCGCCGCCAGCAAGGCCGTCGCGGCGCTCAGGGTTGCAAGGCCGCGGCAAGCTGACGTACGTTCCATTCAAACATTTCCAGATAGGTGGCGCCCGGTTGTCCAGGCTTGGATAACGCATCGGAATAAAGCGTACCACCCACCTTGGCGCCGGTCTCGCGCGCGATCTGCTGCACCAGCTTGGGGCTGGTGATGTTCTCGACGAAGACGGCGGGCACCCGTTCGCGCTTGACCTGCTCGACGATGGCGGCGATTTCGCCGGCCGACGGCTCGGCATCCGTCGACACGCCCATCGCCGAAATGAACGCCACGCCGTAGGCGTCTCCGAAATAGCCGAAAGCGTCATGCGAGGTCACGACTTTGCGGCGCTCAGCGGGAATGGCCGCGAACGCCGTCTTCGCCCGGGCGTCCAGCGCTTGCAGCTTGGCGATGTACGCGGTGGCGCGCTGGCGGTAGTTGGCGGCATGGGCCGGGTCGGCGGCGGCCAGGCCCTCGACCACGTTGCGCGCGTAGGTCACGCCATTGGCCAGGTTCTGCCAGGCATGCGGGTCGGCGTCGCCGTGATGATGGTGGCCGTCCTTGTGGTCGTGGTCATGATCGTGGTCATGGTCGTGATCGTGGCCGTGGCCGTCTTGCTTGCCGGCGCCGCCATGCCCGGCGAACTTGCGCGGCGTCACGCCCGTCGAGGCCACCACGGTCTGTCCCGCAAAGCCCGAGGCCTTCGTCAGCTTGGGCAGCCAGGTCTCGAAATCCAGGCCGTTGACGAACAGCACCCGCGCGGCGGACAGCTTCTTCGCGTCGCCCGGGGTGGGCTCGTATTCATGCGCGTCGCCGTCAGGCCCCACCAGCGTCGTCAGGCTGATGTCGTTGCCGCCCACTTCGCGCACGATATCGCCTAGGATGGAAAAGCTGGCCACGGCCTTCAACGGTTCGGCGGCATGCGTCGCGCCGAAAACGGCCGACAGGCACAACCCGGTCGCGGCCAACAGGGCGCGGCGGCGCGCCGGCAGAATGGAACGCATAGCGAATCTCCTAATGTAATCAGGCCCGGCGCAAGCGGCGCGGCGCCCGTAGCAGCCCGCCATGGGGGCCGCCGACGATGGAAAACAGATAACAGGCGCCCGCCGCCAGGATGATCGAGGGCGAGGCGGGCACGTCGTAGTGGTAGGACACCAGCAGGCCGCTAACGGACGCCAGCACGCCGAACGCCGCGGCCAGCGGGATCTGCCGGGCCGCCGAACGCGCCCAGAAACGGGCGGCGGCGGCCGGCAGCATCATGATCCCGACCACCATCAGGGTGCCCAGCACCTGGAAGCCCGCCACCAGATTGACGACGACCAGCACCAGGAAACCCATGTGCACCCAACCGCCCCCGCCGCCGCTGGCGCGCAGGAAACCCGGGTCCAGGCATTCGGCCACCAGCAGGCGGTAGATCGCCGCCAGTACCAGCAAGGTCACGCTGGCCGTGATGGTCACCAGCAACAGCGCCGCATCGTCCAGGCCCAGCACCGTGCCGAACAGCACATGCAGCAGATCCATATTGGAGCCGCGCAACGACACCAGCAGCACGCCCAGCCCCAGCGATATCAGATAGAACGCCGCGAAACTGGCGTCCTCGCGCAGCGGCGTCAGCCGCGCGACCAACCCCGCCAGCAATGCCACGGCCAGGCCGGTGGCGATGCCGCCCAGCATCATCGCGCCCAGCGACAGGCCCGACAGCAGGAAGCCGGCCGCCACCCCCGGCAGGATGGCGTGCGACATGGCGTCGCCCATCAGGCTCATGCGCCGCAGCACCAGGAACACCCCCAAGGGCGCTGCGCCCAGCGACAGCGCACTGGCACCGGCCAACGCGCGCCGCATGAATCCGTAATCCAGGAAAGGCGACACCACCCATTGCGCCAGGCTCATAGGTACGTCCCTGCATGCCATTGCCGCGCCATCTTCAGATGCGCATCGTTCAAGGTGTCTTCGGTGGCGCCCCACGCCACGACCGATCCGCACAGCAGCAGGCAGTCGGGGAAGTGGTCACGTACCAGGTCCAGGTCATGCAGGACGGCGATCACGGTCCGCCCTTGCCCGTGCAGTCCGCACAAGAGCGCCATCAGATCGTCGGTCGTGTGGCTGTCCACCGCGGCAAACGGTTCGTCCAGCAGCAGCACCGGCGTGTCCTGCACCAGCATCCGCGCAAACAGCGTGCGCTGCATCTGCCCGCCCGACAACGTGTCCATTCCGCGCCCGGCAGCGTCGGCCAGGCCCACCCTCTCCAGGGCGTCCATGCATCGGTCCAACTCTTCGCCGCGATACCGGCGCCATCCACCGACGCGGCGCCACGCCCCCATCGCCACCAAGTCCAGCACCGTCACGGGGAACGAACGGTCCAACTCGGCCGCCTGCGGCAGCCACGCCAGCTCGGACCGTCCCGCGCCGCTGATATGCACGTCGCCAGCCATGGGGCGCAACACACCCATGATCCCCTTGATCAACGTCGACTTTCCCGCCCCGTTGGGCCCCACCACGGCCGTCATGCCGCCGGCGGCAAACCGGCCCGACACCGATTTCAGCGCGGGGTGGCCATGCCAGCCGAACGAGACGTCATCCAGATCGATGGTCACGGGCGCCGCGCTCATCGCGGCCACCAGTCCAGCGCCCAGCCGGTCAGGGCCCATAGCGCCGCGGCAGCGGCCAGCGCCACCGCCATGCGGCGCCAGGCCGAAACCAGGAAAGCGGAACGGGGGATGGCGCCTTGCCGGCAGGCGGCGCCGGGCCGCGGAGGCAGAAGCGAAAAATGAGACATGGGAAAGCAGATAGTCGAAAGGCGGTAGGTGCGGCGCAGCGGGGTTTTATTATGTTATATCATAACCAAAAAGGGCTTGAATCCGCCCGGCTCGCCCGCATATCGATGTTTTCTGCTACCTTCCAGGCATCTCGCGCGCGTCGCGCGCGTTCCTCATTCAGGTAAAGCCCGCCATGCCCGCTCCGCCCAGATCCCCCCGCAGCGACACCGTCGGCGCGCAGCTCAGCGTCGCCGAGACGCTGTGCGAGCAGCGCGGTCGCCGCCTCACGCCCATCCGCCGCAAGGTGCTGGAACTGTTGCTGCGTCACGGCCGCAGCCTGAAGGCCTACGAATTGCTGGACGCCATGCGCGAAGTGCATCCCGGCGCCGCGCCCCCCACGGTGTACCGGGCGCTGGATTTCCTGATGGACGAAGGCCTGATCCACCGTCTGGACGCCGTCAACGCCTGGAGCGCCTGTCATGACGCAGGCGGTGCGCCCCACGACCTGCTGGTGGTCTGCACGGGTTGCGGCGCCGTGGCCGAAGTGTCCGATCCGGCCATGAGCCGGCAATTGGCCGAACGCGTCGCCCAAACGGGCTACGCGCTGGCCACCCACGAGACCGAAATCCGGGCGTTGTGTCCCCAATGCCAGCAGAAGCAGCCCGCCGACGCCGGCCATCACCACCATCACCACTAGGCCTCTCAGCCCGGCACCACCGGCCAGGCCGGCCGCCCTTCCCTCGCCTGGGCGGCCCCGCCCTTGAAATCCGGCAAACCGCCCCAAAATAGTGATATCGCCCGATACTTGACGGCGTACAGCCGCGATTCGGCTGGCTTCGGCCCCTGGGTTGACCCGGGGTTTGCCCCCTGCCCCCGACTGTGCTGTAATCCTGCGTCCGGCCGCTGTTGGCGGCCTTCGCAGCCTGTGGCAAACCTCATCCTGCACGGGAAAATCCCCCTGCCAGGCCGTGTGTTGAATGCCTAGACTTCAGCCTTGACCTCACGCTAGCAGCTTCGCCATGAACACCCCGCGCAGTTTGGACAAAATGGTTCCCGTCACCATCCTCACCGGCTTTCTCGGTGCGGGCAAGACCACCCTGCTCAAACGCATCCTGACCGAATTCCACGGCCGCCGCGTCGCGGTCATCGAAAACGAATTCGGACCGGAAAGCATCGACAACGACCTGCTCGTGCAAGACAGCGATGAAGAAATCATCGAACTGTCCAACGGCTGCGTCTGCTGCACGGTCCGTGGCGACCTGATGCGCACCTTGTCCGAGCTGCGCGCCAAGCGCGAAGCCGGCGAACTGACTTTTGAACGCGTCATCCTCGAAACGACCGGCATGGCCAACCCCGGCCCCGTTTGCCAGACGTTCTTCATGGATGACGACATCGCCGAGTACTACCGCCTGGACGCGGTGGTGACGGTGGTCGACGCCAAGCACGGCATGGCCACGCTCGACGCGCAACCCGAAGCCCAGAAGCAGGTCGGTTTCGCCGACCGCATCCTGATCTCGAAGCGCGACCTGGTCAACGAAGTCGACTACGAAGCGCTGCGCCACCGCCTGGTTCACATGAACCCGCGCGCGCCGATCACGCCGGTCAACTTCGGCGAAGTCGACCTGAAGTCCATCATCGATATCAGCGGCTTCAACCTGAATTCCATTCTGGACATCGACCCGGAATTCCTGGCCGATGAGCACCCCGACGCCGCCCACGACCACGCCCACGACCATGGGCATGACCACGGGCACGATCACGGCCATGACCACGATCATGACCACGAAGGCGATTGCGGGGCGCATTGCAATCATGCCCACCATCACCACCACCAGCACGACGACGAAATCGGCGCGTTCGTGTTCCGTTCCAACAAGCCGTTCGATCCCGCGCGCCTTGAGGAATTCCTGGGCGGCGTAGTGCAGGTCTATGGTCCCGACCTGATGCGCTACAAGGGCATCCTGTACATGAAGGGCATCAACCGCCGCATGTTGTTCCAGGGTGTGCACATGATGATGGGCGCCGAACCCGGCAAGCCGTGGACCGCGGCCGAAAAACCGTCCACCAAGATGGTGTTCATCGGACGTAAGCTGCCCCAGGAGATTTTCACCCGGGGCTTGGAGCAGTGCCTGGCGGGGTAATCCCCCTTCCTGACGTGACGCGATGCGACGAAGGCAGTACTGTGAGGTACGAATAGCGTAAGCAGCAAGCAACACGGACCGGGAAAGGACGCCCGCGCCAGGATCGATTCATAGTGGAGTGTTTTCATGGCTACCAAGGCAGCAACCAAAAAATCAAGCAAGTCGACGAGCGATACGGCGATTGATCTGCCCAGCGAGAAGGAATTGCTGGCCATGCCCGAGTCCGACTATATGAACGAACGCCAGCTGGCTTTCTTCAAGGAACGGCTCAAACAACTCGAACAGGACATCCTGGCCAACGCCGGCGAGACCACTGAGCACCTGCGCGAAACGCAGTTCGTGCCCGATCCCGCCGACCGCGCCACCATCGAGGAAGAACACGCCCTGGAGCTGCGCACCCGCGACCGCGAGCGCAAGCTGCTGAAAAAGGTGCAACAGTCCATCGCCCGCATCGACAGCGGCGAATACGGCTGGTGTGAAGAAACGGGCGAACCGATCGGCGTACCCCGCCTGTTGGCCCGCCCCACGGCCACCCTGTCGCTGGAAGCGCAGGAACGCCGTGAAATGCGCCAAAAGCTGTACGGCGACTGATCCGTCCCGACATTCACGCCATGCCCTGAAAGGCTATGCTGGTTTCCGGCATAGCCTTTTTTATTGCTCTTTTCACTAGCCGAAAGGATGCCCCCCCACCAGCCTTGATTTCCGGTCAACCGCCCCCAGCTAGTCCTTTCAAAGGAAGGAACGCATGGAACAATTTCACGCCACCACCATCGTGTGTGTGCGCCGCGGCAACCGCGTCGCGCTCGGCGGCGATGGCCAGGTCACCCTGGGCAACATCGTCGTCAAGGGCACGGCCCGCAAGATCCGCCGCCTGTACCACGACAAGATCCTGGCCGGTTTCGCCGGCGCCACCGCCGACGCATTCACGTTGCAGGAACGTTTCGAAGCCAAGCTGGAAAAGCACCAGGGCAACCTGATGCGCGCCGCGGTCGAACTGACCCGCGACTGGCGCACCGACCGCGTCCTGCGCCGGCTGGAAGCCATGCTGATCGTGGCCGACACCGAGCACACGCTGGTGCTGACCGGCAATGGCGACGTCCTGGAGCCCGAACACGGCCTGGCCGCCATCGGCTCCGGCGGCGCCTATGCACAATCGGCGGCGCTGGCGTTGCTGCGCAACACCGAGCTGTCGCCCGAGGCCGTCGTCAAGCAATCGCTGGAAATCGCCGGCGACCTCTGCATCTACACCAACCAGAACCACGTCATCGAAACGCTGGGCGACTGACGCCCGCCGCGCGGCGCCCCGTTTGCGCCGCGGCCGCTTCCCCAGCCCGCTCAAGCTCCAAGGATTCGCCCTCATGTCCGCATCCAACATGACGCCCGGAGAAATCGTCTCCGAACTCGACAAATACATCGTCGGCCAGAACCGCGCCAAGCGCGCGGTCGCCGTCGCCCTGCGCAACCGCTGGCGCCGCCAGCAGGTGGCCGAACCCCTGCGCCACGAGATCCACCCGAAGAACATTCTGATGATCGGCCCCACCGGCGTGGGCAAGACCGAAATCGCGCGCCGCCTGGCCAAGCTGGCCAACGCGCCCTTCATCAAGATCGAAGCCACCAAGTTCACCGAAGTGGGCTATGTGGGCCGCGACGTCGACACCATCATCCGCGACCTGACGGAATACTCGATCAAACAGACGCGTGAACTGGAAATGCGCCGCGTGCGCACCCAGGCCGAAGATGCCGCCGAAGACCGCATCCTGGACGCCCTGGTGCCGCCTGCCCGCGGCGCGTCCGGCGAACCGGAACGCGGCGAAGACAACAGCGCCCGCCAGACCTTCAGGAAGCGCCTGCGCGAAGGCAAGATCGACGATCTCGAAATCGAGATCGAAGTGGCCCAGGCCGCGCCGCAGATGGACGTCATGACGCCCCCCGGCATGGAAGAAATGGCCGAACAGCTGCGCGGCATGTTCGCCGGCATGGCCCGCGACAAGAAAAAGGCCAAGAAGATGAAGGTGCGCGAAGCCTTCAAGCTGATCGTCGACGAAGAAGCCGCCAAGCGCGTCAATGAAGAAGACCTGCGCACCGTGGCCATCAACAACGTCGAGCAGAACGGCATCGTCTTCCTGGACGAAATCGACAAGATCGCCGCCCGCCAGGAATCCGGCGGCGCCGACGTGTCGCGCCAGGGCGTGCAGCGCGACCTGCTACCGCTGGTGGAAGGCACGACCGTCAACACGCGCTACGGCATGGTCCGCACCGACCACATCCTGTTCATCGCGTCGGGCGCGTTCCACCTGGCCCGCCCGTCGGACCTGATCCCCGAGCTGCAAGGCCGTTTCCCGATCCGTGTGGAACTGGAATCGCTGACCGCCGAGGACTTTGTGCGCATCCTGTCCGACACGGACGCCTCGCTGACCAAGCAGTACACCGCGCTGATGGCCACCGAAGACGTGCAGCTGGAATTCACGGACGAGGGCGTGCGCCGCCTGGCCGAACTGGCCTACGACGTGAACGAGACTACCGAGAACATCGGTGCCCGCCGCCTGTACACGGTGATGGAAAAACTGCTGGACGAACTGTCGTTCGACGCCACGTCCAGCCAGGACAAGCACGTGAAGATCGACGCCGCCTACGTCAACTCGCAATTGGCGGAAGCCGCCAGCAGCCAGGACCTGGCGCGCTACGTGCTGTAAGTCGGGCACGCTTGAAATGGCAACGGGGGCATACGCCCCCGTTTTGCCGCCCAACTTGGTATTACTTCTGCGCGACGGGCGCGACGGGCTTGCCGGTATAGCTCAGGCCGCCCAGTTCCTTTTCTGCCTTTTCCGGCGTATCCAGTTCCAGCACGATGCGGCCCACCATCAGGCCGAGCGACGGCGAACTACGCACGTACTTTGTTTCCCCTGCGTCCAGCACGAAACTCAAAGTCTTCTCGGTCTCGGTCGACGTCGATGCTTTGTACGTGCCTTGGGGCCGATCGACATAGAAAAACCCGCCGGGCTGCGAACGACCGACCACTTCGCCATTCAGGCGGATGTCGGACTGCACGGCCGCGCCGAACATCGACGCCGAACGCATGAAGTAAATGCGTCCTTCGCCTTGCTGCACGACGGGGATGGTGGACGCCATCTGCGAATGCTTCACGCCCGAGGCGCACCCGGCCATCACGACCGTTGCCAGTACCGCCGCTGAAATCTTCGATGCACGCTTCACTGCACGTCTCCAACAATCAAGGATAGAGGAGACCGCAGCGCGGAATAGGCCTGGTCTCCGGGGAGGTAAAAACCGACAAGCTTTTGATCGGAAAGCACCAGCCAGGCCTCATGCACCTGCCGGCCTTCGATCGTGAAGACCGTGCCCACCGGACGAAGGACCTCGCCTTGCGGGATGCTGCCGGCGGAACGCCAGACAGATCCCTTGCGAATTTCGCGCTGATACCCGGTCGACAACTTCACGACGACCGTTTCCTGTACGGCCTGATTCGGTTTGGCCTCTGCGGCGCTGACCACGACCGGCGCAGCGACGGCGGATTGCTTCACGCTGGCCGCGCACCCCATAATCCCTGTAAACAGCAGCGCCGCAGCCGCAGCCCGGCATCCTTGAATGAATTCGGTGCGCATGACAAAACGTATAAAAATGCGTTGAAAGATAACGCATTGTAGATACGTGCGCACAATATGCAAGCGCCCGCCTGCCAGTGGCCCGAAGGGCCGCGGCAGGCGGGCGCAAGACGAAAGAATATGAGGGGAGTTTTAGTTCGTGATCGCCGTCACGACATACTTGCCATCCTTGCGGGTGGCGGTGAAGCGGACTTTGTCGCCCGCCTTGATCTTGGCCAGCAGGGTCGGCGGATCCGCCTCGTAGACCAGCGTCATGGCCGGCAAGTCCAGGGCCTTGATCTCGTCGTGCTTGATCGTGACCTTGCCCGCGGCGGGATCCACCCGGCGCACTTCGCCGCTGGCGTCGGCCGTTTGGGCGAACGCCAAGGGCGTAGCCAGGGTAACGACGGCCATCGCAGTGGCGATAGCCATGGGCATTGCATATTTGCGGTCAAAAGCCATACAGGCGTCCTCCATTGACAGCGGAAGCCGAGGGGCCGAGACCCGCGCCCTTCCTGCTTTCCACAATGCTAGGATACCGCCGTTATGAAACAATTCCGGCTGACTCGACGCAACAATCCTTACAGTTGATTGCGTAGCGGCGGCCCGCCCGGGCGGGCGCTTACCCCCGGACGCAAACCGCCCCTCCCTTTTTTTCCCGATTCAGGACGTTTCCCCATGGCCAACCGCTTATCCGTCATTGCCACCCGCACCGGAGACGACGGCACCACAGGGCTGGGGGACGGATCACGCAGCCCCAAGGACGCCCCGCGCATCGCGGCGCTGGGCGACGTCGACGAGCTGAACAGCGCCATCGGCCTGCTGCTGACCGACCCCCTGCCGCCCGAGGTGTCGTTGGACCTGATGGCGATCCAGCACGACCTTTTCGACATGGGCGCGGAACTCTGCATTCCCGGCCACGCCGCCATCACAGACGCGCAGGTCGCCCGTCTGGACGCGCGGCTGGCGCACTACAACGCGACGCTGGCCCCCTTGCGCGAGTTCATTTTGCCGGGCGGCACCCGGGCGGCGGCGCAGGCGCACGTGGTGCGCACCGTGTGCCGGCGGGCGGAACGGGCGGTGGTCGCGCTGGCCAGGGCCGACACGGTGAACGCGGCCGTCCGGCAATATCTGAACCGCCTGTCCGACCTGATGTTCGTGCTGGCGCGTTGTATAAACCAGCATGCGGGGCAGAAAGACACGTTCTGGGCAGGCGCCCAGGCGCGCCGATAAGGCGCGGCCGGGACACGCCGGACGCCCTCGGGTCCTGAGGTTTCCAAGCACATGAGCATCATCGTCACCGGCGGCGCCGGCTTCATCGGGTCCAACTTCGTGCTGGACTGGCTTGCCCGCAGCGACGAGCCGGTCGTCACACTGGACAAGCTGACCTACGCGGGCAACCTGGACAATCTTGCGCCGCTGGCACAGGACGCCCGGCACACGTTCGTCCACGGCGACATCGCCGACCAGGCGGCGATGCTGGCCTTGCTGCACGCGCACCGCCCGCGCGCCGTGATCCATTTCGCAGCCGAGACCCACGTCGACCGCTCCATCGCCGATCCCGGCGCGTTCCTGCAGGCCAATGTGATGGGCACCTTCCACTTGCTGGAGGCCGCGCGCACCTACTGGTCGGCGCTGGACGCCGGCGGCAAGTCCGCCTTCCGCTTCGTGCACGTCTCCACCGATGAAGTCTATGGATCGCTGGACGAAGACGGTCCGCCGTTCACCGAACTGACCTGCTACGCGCCGAACAGCCCCTATGCCGCCAGTAAGGCGGCCAGCGACCATCTGGTGCGCGCCTATCACCAGACCTATGGCCTGCCGGTGCTGACGTCGAACTGCTCGAACAACTACGGCCCGCGCCAATTCCCGGAAAAGCTGATCCCGCTTGTGATTCACAACGCGTTCGCCGGTAAGCCACTGCCGATCTACGGAGACGGCCTGCAACGGCGAGATTGGCTGTATGTGGCCGACCATTGCGATGCCATCCGCAGGATGTTGGACGCCGGCGCGCCGGGCGCGACCTACAACGTGGGCGGCTGGAACGAAAAGACCAACCTGGACCTGGTGCGCGGCCTATGCGCGCTGTTGGACGAGCGCCGGCCGCGGGCCGACGGCCAGTCCTACGCGTCGCAGATCGTCCACGTGCCGGACCGCGCCGGCCATGACCGCCGCTACGCCGTGGACGCGACGCGGCTGCAGCGCGACCTGGGGTGGATGCCTGGCGAGACCTTCGAGTCCGGCATCCGCAAGACCGTGCAGTGGTACCTGGACGAAGCGCAGTGGGTGGCGAACGTCGCCAGCGGCGCCTATCGCCACCCACACAAAGCGTAGCGGGAGCCGCGTGAAGATCCTACTGCTGGGCAAAGCGGGTCAGATCGGCCAGGCATTGCGGCACGCCTTGCCCACATTGGGCGAGCTCGCCTCGCTGGGCCGGGACGACGCCGATCTGCGCGATCAGGACGCGTTGCGGCGCGCCTTGGCCGCGCACTGTCCCGACGTAATCGTGAATGCGGCGGCCTACACGGCCGTCGACCAGGCCGAAACCGACCGGGACACGGCCACGCAAGTGAACGCGCAGGCCGTCGCCACGCTGGCGCAATACGCCCGGGACGCACGCGCCCTGCTTGTGCACTACTCCACCGACTATGTATTCGACGGCGACAGCGCCCGGCCCTATGTAGAAACCGATGCGCCCCACCCGCTGAACGCCTACGGCGCGACCAAGCTCGCGGGTGAATCCGCCGTGCTGGCGAACGGCTGCGACGCGCTGGTGTTCCGTTGCAGCTGGGTCTACGCGCCCCACGGCCGGAATTTCCCCACATCGATCCTCCGCCTGGCGCGAACCCGGGACCGCCTGGACGTGGTGGCGGACCAGACCGGCGCGCCGACCTCCGCCGCGCTTATCGCCCGCGTCACCGTCCAAGCCATCGCCCGCCACCGCCAGCAGCCGCTGCAAGGCGGCATCTACCATCTGGCCGCCGACGGCGCCACCACCTGGCATGCCTTCGCGCAATATCTGGTGGCCGGTGCCGCGGCGCGAGGCGCCGCCCTGGCGCTCGCGCCCGAGCGGATCCGCGCTATCGCGTCGAAAGACTACCCGGCCGCAGCCAAACGCCCGCACAATTCAAGACTGGACACGACGCGGCTATCGGCCGCGCTGGGGCTGCGCCTGCCTGCCTGGACGGAAGAGGCGGACCGCTTCCTGGATCAACTTTCCGCGCACGGGGAATTCACATGATGCGCAAGGGCATCGTACTGGCCGGCGGCGCCGGCGAACGGCTGCATCCGGCGACGCTTGCCGTCAGCAAGCAGTTGCTGCCGGTCTTCGACAAGCCGATGGTCTACTACCCGCTCACGACCTTGATGCTGGCGGGCATCCGCGACATCCTCGTCATCTCGACGCCGCAGGACACGCCGCGGTTCCAGCAGTTGCTAGGCGACGGCTCGCAGTGGGGCCTGAACCTCAGCTACGCGGTGCAGCCCTCGCCCGAGGGGCTGGCGCAGGCGTTCCTGATCGGTGCGTCTTTCATCGGCCAGGACCCGTGCGCGCTGGTGCTGGGCGACAATATCTTCTACGGCCACGAACTGCCGCGGCTGCTGCAAAGCGCGAGCAGGCGCGTGGACGGCGCTACGGTGTTCACCTACCACGTGCAGGACCCGGAACGCTATGGCGTGGCCGAATTCGACCAGGGCGGCAAGGTGCTCTCCATCGAGGAAAAGCCCGCCCGCCCCCGGTCCAGCTATGCCGTCACCGGCCTGTATTTCTACGACAACGACGTGATCGACATCGCCCGCGGCATCCGGCCGTCGGCGCGCGGCGAGCTTGAGATCACCGACGTCAACCGACACTATCTGCAAGCAGGCAAGCTGGCCGTGGAGATCATGGGCCGAGGCTACGCCTGGCTGGACACCGGCACCCACGAATCGCTGCTGGAAGCCAGCCAGTTCATCGCCACGCTGGAACACCGCCAGGGCCTGAAGGTGGCATGCCCCGAAGAGATCGCCTTCCGCCAGCGATGGATCACCGCCGAGGCCCTGGAGAAACTGGCCGCGCCCTTGTCAAAAAGCGGCTACGGCCAATACCTGATGCGCGTCCTGGTGGACAAGGTGTTCTGATGAAAGTGTTTGCCCAAGCGATCCCCGGCGTCCTGGTCCTGGAGCCGCGCGTCTTCGACGACGACCGCGGCTTCTTTTTCGAAAGCTTCAATCAGGCGGCCTTCGACGCCGCGACCGGCCTGGCGCGCCGCTTCGTGCAGGACAACCATTCCCGCTCCGCCCAAGGCGTCCTGCGCGGCCTGCACTATCAGGTGGCGCAGCCGCAAGGCAAGCTGGTGCGCGTCTGCGCGGGAGAGATCTTCGATGTGGCGGTCGACGTGCGGCGCGCGTCGCCGACCTTCGGGCAATGGGTCGGCGTGGTGCTGTCCGCCGAAAACAAGCGCCAGATGTGGATACCCGAAGGGTTCGCCCACGGTTTCCTGACGCTGTCGGAGTCAGCCGAAGTCCTGTACAAGGCCACGGACTATTACGCGCCGCAACACGAACGCTGCATTCGCTGGGACGATCCGACGCTGGCCATTGCCTGGCCAGTCGGCAGGACGCCGAAGCTGTCCGCGAAGGACCGCAACGGCGTGTTCCTGGACGCCGCCGAAACCGGCTGACTCAGTTCACGCCCGCAGCATGCGCCTGTTCGTCCGCATGGTAGGACGAGCGCACCATCGCGCCCACCGCCGCATGCGAGAAACCCATGGCGTAGGCTTCGCGTTCGAACATGGCGAACGTATCCGGGTGCACGTAGCGCAGCACGGGCAGGTGGTGCTCCGACGGCTGCAGGTACTGCCCGATCGTCAGCATGTCCACATTGTGTTCGCGCATGTCGCGCATCACTTGCAGGATTTCTTCGTCCGTCTCGCCCAGGCCCAGCATCAGGCCGGACTTGGTGGCCACTTCCGGATGCAGCTTCTTGAATTCGGCCAGCAGCTTCAAGGAGTGCATGTAGTCCGAACCCGGGCGGGCCTGCTTGTACAGGCGCGGCACGGTTTCCAGGTTGTGGTTCATGACGTCCGGCGGGCCGGCGTTCAGGATAGCCAGCGCGCGGTCCAGGCGGCCACGGAAGTCGGGCACCAGCACCTCGATGCGGGTGGTGGGCGACAGTTCGCGGATGTGGGTGATGCAATCCACGAAGTGGGCAGCGCCGCCGTCGCGCAGGTCGTCGCGGTCGACCGACGTGATCACGACGTAAGACAGCTTCAACGCGGCGATGGTGCGCGCCAGGTTCTCGGGTTCCTTCGTGTCCAGCGGATCGGGGCGCCCGTGGCCCACGTCACAGAACGGGCAGCGGCGCGTGCACTTGTCGCCCATGATCATGAACGTGGCCGTGCCCTTGCCGAAGCACTCGCCGATGTTCGGGCAGGAGGCTTCTTCGCACACGGTGTGCAGATTGTGTTCGCGCAGGATGCGCTTGATGTCGTAGAAGCGCGAGCCGGGCGCGGCGGCCTTCACGCGGATCCACTCGGGCTTCTTCAGGCGCTCTGCCGGAACGATCTTGATGGGGATGCGTGCCGTCTTGGCCTGCGATTTCTGCTTTTGCGTCGGATCGTAGGCCGAGTCCGCGGGCGCGGCGGCGGATTCGTTCGAGGGAACAGGAGACTCGGCGAGCGTAGACATTGGGCACCTTCGAAACCGGTGCGCAAGACGGCCCGGTCTGAGACAAAAGAGGCATTTTACCCCCCCGCGCGCGGATCCGCCGCGAACGGCCCGCCTGCCCCAGGCGCCGCCCGCCCGGCTGGGTTATCGTCACGCCTGACGAATCCCCTGAAATCCCCCATGTCTTCCCTGCCTATGCTGCGCCCTGTTGCGCTCATCGCGCCCCGCCTGGATGCGGGGCCCACCGGCCGCGCCATCCAGGCCTGCGCCGAACGCCTGGCGCCCGCCGGCTACTACCTGGCCGCCGGCCCCTGGCACGACGCCGCCATGCTGCCCCAATTGGCGGTCCTGCGCCCGGCCGCCGCGCTGGTCATCGGCCCCCTGGACGAGCCCGCCCTGCGGGCCGGCGTGGCCGCCCTGGAAATACCGGTGGTGGAAACCTGGAGCGCCTCGGTCCGGCCGCTGGACAGCGCCGTCGTGATCGACAATGAAGAAGCCGGCCGCGCCGCCGCCCGCCATCTGGCCGAAAAACGCCATGCGCTGGTCGCCTGCATCAGTGCGGACAACCCCTGGGAGCGCGCGCGGCGCGACGGTTTCCTCAGCGCCGCAGCCGCATTGGGCTTGGACCGGGTCGCCGACATCGTGCAGCCCGAGGTGCAGCAGATGAATGACGGCCGCATGGCCTTTCTACGGCTGTTGGCCACCAACACGATCTTCGACGCGGTGTTCTGCACGTCGGACCTGCTGGCCGCGGCCGCGGTGTCCGAAGCGCACAACCGCGACCTGCACGTACCGCAAGACCTGGCGGTGCTGGGTTTCACGGACGATGGCAGCGCGGCCCAATGGGCACAAGGGCTGACGACGCTAGGCGTGGACGCCGCCGATCTGGGCAGGCGCGCGGCGCAATTGCTGCTGGACCGCCTGGACGGCGCCCGCGGCACCGGTCAAGGCGATACCCTGGAAGCGGTATTCGAGACCCGCCTGAGCACGTAGGATGGGGCTCGCGCGCTGAGCACCTGCTTTCTTGCGCAAGAAAGCTCGCGCGACACCCATCCGACGATCCTGCCGCAGGGGCGGGCTACGTCACACCTCGTACAGCGCCGGGAAGCCGCAGTCCTGCAGCATGGCGTTGGCTTCTTTCAGAAACGCGGGCGTGGAAGTCTCGGGGACGCGGACCAGCCACTGCACCGCTTCTTCCTTCTTGCCACGCAGCAACAGCAGGCGGCCCAGGTGGAACATGCCCCGGAAATCACCGCCTTCGGCGCAGCGCTGGTAGCAGTCGAACGCGCGTTCCATGTCTTGCCCGACCACATCGCCCGCTTCGTAGAAGCGTCCGACCACGCCGATCGATTTCACGTGGCCAGTCTGTGCGGCCTGCTGATACAGGGCCAGCGCCGCGGCCTTGTTCTGCGTGACGCCGCCCCGGCCGCTGCGCAGCATGTGGGCGTAGTTGTACATGCCCCAGTCCAGGCCACGGTCGGCGGCCAGCCGGAACCAGTAGGCCGCCACCGTATCGTCGCGGGGCACGCCCCAGCCGTTTTCGTAGCAGCGGCCCACCATGTTGATCGCCATCGGGTGGTCGGCGTTGGCGGCGCGCTTGAACCACGCCAGGCCCTCTTCAGGCTGGCTGTCGACACCCACGCCATCCAGCAGCATCTGCCCATAGATGGTCTGCGCTTCGACGAGCCCGAGTTCGGCGGCCGCCCGGATCCAGGCGGCATACGCTTCGGCCGGCCCTTCGCGCAGGCGCGCCAGCTGTTCGGGGGACGTCGCGGCGACGTCGGCCGCACTGTAAGTCTTCATGCGGGGATCCTTGCGCGGCGCCAGGCGGCCGCCAGATTCTGCGCCAGCGCGTCGCCCACGTCGGCGGGTGTGCGCCGCACGCCACAGGCCGCCATGTCGACGGTGCGCAGCCCTTCGTAGCCACAGGGGTTGATACCCAGGAACGGCGCCAGGTCCATCGCCACGTTCAACGAAACCCCGTGATAGGCCCGCCCGTTGCGGATCTTGATGCCCAGCGCGGCGATCTTGGCCAGCTCACCGCCATCGGGGTCCGGCACATACACGCCCGGCGCGCCGGGCTTGCGGCAAGCGCCGCCGACGCCATGCTGAGTCAGCGTGTCGATGACCGCGCCCTCAAGCAAGTTGACGTATTCCTTCACGTACATGTCCACGCGGCGCAGGTCGAACAGCGCGTACGCCATCACCTGGCCAGGCCCGTGATAAGTCACCTGGCCGCCGCGGTCGCAATGGACGATGGGGATATTGCCGGGATTCAGCACGTGCTGGGGCAGGCCGGCCTGCCCCAGGGTATAGACCGGCGCGTGCTCGCACAACCAGATCTCGTCAGGCGTATCGGCGCCGCGCTGGTTGGTGTACGCCTGCATTTCCTGCCAGACCGGCAGATACTCCGCCGGCCCCGCGAGCCACTTGATCACGGCAATCCTGCTTACAGAACGATGGACACCATCGGGTGGCCGTGCAGCGCCTGGTAGAGGCTGTCCAGCTGTTCGCGCGAGGTCGCGCGCACGGTGAAGGTCAGGCCCATGTAGTTGCCGCCCTTGCTGGGGCGCATCTCGACCGTCGCGGCGTCAAAGCCCGGGTCGAACTTCAACACGACTTCGGTGAGCGTCTGCGCGAATTCGGGGTGGTGCTTGCCCATGACCTTGATGGGAAAGTCACTGGGGTATTCGATAAGCGAGTCTTCGGGCGGAATATGCATGATTTGCCTGGAGTAATGGTTGCCCCTGAATGTTCTTATATGGGGGCAAACGGGGCGTTGGCAAGTGTCCGCCGGCTGCCGGGTGGCCCTGGGGGCCGCCCGGAATAACGGTTTACAGCGCGGCGATGCGGGCATCATAACCCGCGCGCAATTGCTCGAAAACGGGGCCGGGCTTGCCGGATCCGACCGGTTTGCCGTCCAGCGAGACGATCGCCAGCACTTCCTTCGTGGCTGACGACAGCATCAATTCATCAGCGGATTGCACCTCTTCCTGCGTGATGCGGCGCGCCTCGAAGGGGATGCCCGCCTGGGCCGCCAGTTCGCCCATCAGGCCGTAGCGGATGCCTTCCAGGATGAGGTTGTTCTTCGGCGGCGCCAGCAGCTTGCCGCCCGAGACCACCCAGATGTTGGTCGACGAACCCTCGGTCAGGTAGCCGTCGCGGAACTGCACGACCTCGTCGGCGTTGGCATCGACGGCCTGCTGCTTGGCCAGCACGTTGCCCAGCAGCGACACGGACTTGATCTCGCAGTGCAGCCAGCGTTCGTCAGGGATGCTGATGGCCGTCAGGCCCTGGGCGCGCTGCGCGGCCGGCGGCGGCGCCCACGCCGAAATCATGCCGAACACAGTGGGCGTGACCGGCGTGGCCGGGAACTGGTGGTCGCGACGCGCGACGCCGCGCGTCACCTGCAGGTACACGATGCACGTGTCGAGGTTCGTGCGCGCCAGCAACTGCTCGACCAGATTGGTCCAGCCTTCGCGGTCGAACGGCTGCGCGATCCGCAGGGCGGCCAGGCTTCGGTCCAGGCGGTTCAAGTGCTCCGTCATGCGGAACGCTTTGCCTTGGTACACGGGGACGACTTCGTAGATGCCGTCGCCAAAAATAAAGCCGCGATCCAGAACGGAGACCTTGGCCTCGTCCACCCGCAGGAACTCACCATTGAGATACACCTGGCTTTCGCCCGGCACGCCCGGAATCATGAGGCACTCCTGAATTTTCAAAAGTAAAGGACGAACCGCCCGGTCCGTCCCAACATGGAAAACGGGCGTTTCACGCACGAAACGCCCGTTGCTAGCTTACACCCGCGGCCGCGCCCGTGGCGCGCCGGCTTGTCCGCTTACTGGAACCAGCGCTTGACGGTGTCGACCATGCGGCCGAAGAAGCCGGCGCGTTCGACGGCGTCCTGCACCACCAGCGGTTCGGTGCGCAGCACCTTGCCGTCCAGCGTGAACTGCAGCGTCCCGACCTGCTGGCCCTTGGCCAACGGCGCGATCAGGGGATCCGTGCGCTGCGCCACCGGCTTCAGATCGCCGGCCTTGCCGCGCGGCACCGCGATCGACACCGGATTCGGCGGACCCAGCTTGACGTTTTCAGCGGTGCCTTCCCAGACGCGCGCATCGATGCCCGGCTGGCTCTTGTCGAACAGCTTCACGGTGTCGAAGTTCTGGAAGCTCCAGTTCAGCAGCTTCAGGCTTTCTTCGGCGCGCGTGGCTTCGCTGTCCGTGCCCACTACGACCACCAGGATGCGGCGGTCGCCGCGCACCGCGGTCGACACCAGGCAGTAGCCGGCCGAATCGGTGTGGCCGGTCTTCATGCCGTCCACCGACGGATCGGCCCACAGCAGCCGATTGCGGTTGGGCTGGGTGATCTTGTTGTAGGTGTAGCTCTTCTGCTTGTAGTAGTGGAAGAAGTCCGGGTGATCAGTGATCAGGTGCGACGACAGCGTGGCCAGGTCGCGCGTGGAGGTCGTGTGCTGCGGGTCGGGCAGGCCGGTCGCGTTCATGAAGTGCGTGCTCTTCATGCCCAGGCGTTCCGCTTCCTGGTTCATCAGCGACGCGAAGGCGGCTTCGCTGCCGCCCACGGCCTCGGCCAACGCCACGGAAGCGTCATTGCCCGATTGCACGATCATGCCCTGGTTCAGTTCGTCGACCGTGACGGGCTTGCGCGGCTCGATGAACATGCGCGAGCCGCCCGTGCGCCAGGCGTGCTCGGACACGGGCACGGTCTGCTCAAGCGTCAGGCGCTTTTCATCCAGCGCGTTGAACACGACGTAAGCCGTCATGATCTTGGTCAGCGACGCCGGCTCGACCTTCATGTCGGGGTTGGAGGCGGCCAGCGTCTGGCCGCTGTTCACGTCGATCACGATCCACGCCTTGGCCGCGATGGTGGGCGCCGGCACGGCCGACACGTCACCCACCGGCACCGCGCCCGACGCCGTCGGGGCCGGCGCCGTGGCGCCTGCGGCAGCGGGCGCGGCGGCGGGAGCCTGTTGCGCCCAGACCGGCATCGAGGCCGCGAGCATCGCCGACAGTACCGCGCCGGACAGCAGGCGGCGGGTCAAGACAACGGGGGATTGAGCGGAGTAAGGCAAATTCTTCATCGGCAACGTGGGTCCAGGAAAGACGCCCGCCGGCGCGGGGCTAATGGCTGACAATTATAGGCAGCCCATTGGACCGGTCCGCCCCGCACGGGTTCCGCGGGCATTTAAATCATGCAACTTGATGCAACCTGCGGCCCCGCCGCCACGGCCGCTCAGTCCAGCGCGACCTTCAGGCGAGCCTGCACCAGCTGGCGCAGCACCAGCAGCTTGCCGTGGAAAAAGTGCGACGCCCCTGGCACCACCACCACGGGAATCGAACGCGGGCGCGCCCAGTCCATGGCTTCGGACAGCGGCACGACTTCGTCTTCTTCGCCGTGCACCATCAGCGTATCGTCGGGAACCTGCACTTCATGCGACTGGAAGCGGTTCACGGCCGGCCCCATCAGCATCAGCGCCGCCGGCAACACCGCGTCGCCGGCCTCGGCCAGCGCCGCATAGGTCTGCGCGGCCACCGCAGTGCCGAAAGAAAACCCGGCCAGCACCCAGGGCGCCTCGGCCAATTCAGGGTGCAGTTCGCGCATCTGCGCCACGACCGCCAGCATGTCCTGCGTTTCACCGACCGATTTGTCGAATGCGCCTTCCGACAGGCCCACGCCGCGGAAGTTGGGGCGCACCGCCACCAGCCCATGCTGCACGCAGGCGCGCGACAGGGTCGTGACCACCTTGTTCTCGCGCGCGCCACCTTGCAACGGGTGCGGATGCAGGACAAGGGCCCAGCCTCGCGGCGTGCCGGCAGGCCAGTCGACGGCGCAATCGATGCGGCCGGCGGCCCCGGCAAAGGCGTGGGTATCAGTACGTGCGGACATGGCAGGACTCAGCGTGCGGAAAAGGGATTGATGTTAACCGCCCGGCCGGGGCGTGGCGGCCGGCGCGGATGCGGCGCGGGCCAGCCATTGCGCCAACTGGTCGGCGGCCTGGTCGGTGGCTTGCCGCAAGGCCGCGACACCGCCTGCGGCATCCTGCGTGGCCGCAGGCATCCGCACCTGGATGCGCTGCTGGTCCACCACGGCGCGGCCATTGAGCAGCACCGCCTGCAACAGGACGCGGCCCTCGCTGGACTGCCCGTCTTCGGCGTACACCTGCTCGAACTGCATCAATGACAGTTGCAGCTGCGGCATCTGGAGATTGACCCGATCAGCCAGCACCGGCCCTTGGCGCGACAGGCGATCCGTGATGCGCTGGCGCACCAGTTCCGACGGCGACGAGGCCCAGCGGTACGTTGCGTAGGCCTTGGGCGCGGCGCTGTCTCCCACCCGCCAGATCACGCTGGTGTCCGACAGCACCGGCACGGCCTGCAAGCTCAACGCGATCGGGGCGCGCGCCGGCAAGGTCGGCACCGGCTTCGTGTCCAGGCCCAGGTCGAACACCGAGGGCGGCGCCCCCACGCGGCCGATGCCGCAACCCGCCAGGGTCGTGGCGACGGTCAATGTCAGGATCAAAACGGCGCGACGCATCTTCATTTGGGCTGTCTCCCGAAGCCGGCGAATCCGGCCTCGCCGGGTCCGGGCGCAACAGGCGCCGGACCGAACAAGAACGATTGCGGCGTGCTGTCCACACGGCGCAGGGTAATGGCCGCGCCACGCGCGGCCGCGCTGACGTTGGCGGCCATGTTGGTCACGGCGGGCAAGGTCTCGCCGTCCAGCCGTGCCGCAGCCAGGGCGATGTCGTTCAGGCTGCGCGTGGCCACCGACAAGGGGCCGTCAGGCGCATTCAACCGTGCCAGCGCCTGTCGCGACTGCTGCGCCAGATCGGCGATCTCGCGCGCGGCGCGGTCCGCCTGGCGCGAGGTATTGCCCAGCGAATCCATCAGCGGGCCCAGCTTGGCCATCGTGGGCGCCAGCTCGCGGCTGGCCTCCTTCAGCGAATGCGTGATGTCGGTCGCGTTCTGCAGGCTGGCGGTCAACGCCTGCACGTTCTGTTCGCTCAGGACGCGGCGCAACTGCTCGGTGGCTTCTTCCACGTTGGAAATCAACTTGCCGCCGCGCTGCTCGATGCGGTCAAGGAAGCCCGGACGCAACGGGATGGCCGCGGGATGCTCGGCCGACGACGCCAGGCGCTTGAGCGACGTGCCATCGTCGCGCAGTTCCACGTTGGCCATGCCCGTCACGCCCTGCACGCCCAGTTCGGCCCACGTCGATTCGGTGATCGGCGTATTCGGCGCCACGCCGATGCGGATGCGCACCTGGCCCGGCTTGTTCGGATTCAGCGCCAGCGACTGCACCTTGCCGACCGGCACCCCCTGGTAGCGCACGGCCGACTGCGGATTCAGCCCGCTGACCGCCGTGGCCGACACGATTTCATATGTTTGCAGCTTGGTCCGGTCGCGGCCGATCCAGACGGCCACCAACGCGGCGGCGGCCAGCAAGACCAGCGTAAAGATACCGGCCATGAGCGCATGACTACGGTTTTCCATGATGCAATCCCTTCGGCGCCAGATCCCCAAGCGCGCGCAGACCGCGCTCGCCCAGGAAGAATGTGTGAATGAACGGGTGATCGACCTTCAGGACTTCCGGCACCGTGTCGCACACGATCACCCGCTTGTCCGCCAGCACGGCGACACGCGTGGCCAACGCCAGCAGCGTGTCCAGATCGTGCGTCACCATGACGACGGTAAAACCCAACTGTCGGTGCAGGCTGCGCACCAGGTCCACGAATTCGTCCGACCGCAACGGATCCAGGCCGGCCGTGGGCTCGTCCAGGAACACCAGTTCGGGGTCCAGCGACAGCGCGCGCGCCAGCGCCACGCGCTTGACCATCCCGCCGGACAAGTCCGATGGCCGCTTGCCGGCGTCCTGCGCCGACAGGCCCACCATCGCCAGCCGGCACATGACGACATCGCGCACCAGGTCTTCCGGCACCGTGCGCAGCTCGCGCAGCGGCAAAGCCACGTTGTCGAACACCGACAGCGCCGAGAACAGCGCCCCCGCCTGGAACAGCATGCCCCAGCGGTAGGACAAGCGCCTGCGTTCTCCGGGCGACAGTTCGAACAGCGAATGCCCCAGCACTTTCACGATGCCGGCGGCGGGCTGGTCCAGGCCGATGATCTGGCGCAGCAGCACCGTCTTGCCCGTGCCCGACCCGCCCACCAGCACCAGGATTTCACCCGGGAAGACGGTCAGGTCCAGGTTGTCGTGGACCACGTGGTCGCCGAAAGCGGTGCGCAACCCGCGCACCGAGATGACGGGTTCGACCGTGACGCTGTCATCGGTGAACAACCGGTGCTGGGCGCCGCCGTGCATCAGATACCCACCGAACTGAAGATGATGGCGTACAGCGCGTCCAGCAGGATCACGCCCGTGATCGACGTCACGACCGACGTCGTGGTGCCGCGGCCCAGGCTTTCCGTGTTGGGCTGGATGCGCAGGCCGAAATGGCACGCGATCAGTGCAATCAGGATGCCGAAGGTCACGCCCTTCAGGATCCCGATCCAGTAATTGGTCAAGGAGATGGCGTCAGGCAGCGACGTCAGGAACCACTGCGCCGATACGCCAAGCTGCATCTGCGCGGCCAGCATGCCGCCCAGGATCGCCATGGCGTCTGTCCACAGCACCAGCAGCGGCATCGTCACGGCCAGCGCGATCACGCGCGGCAGGATCAACCGCTGTCCGTGAGAAATACCCATGACCAGCATCGCGTCCAGTTCCTGCGTGACCCGCATGACGCCAATCTGCGCCGTGATGGCCGATCCGGATCGGCCCGCCACCAGGATGGCCGCCAGGACGGGCCCGAGCTCGCGCACGATGGACACGCCCAGCAGACGCACGATGAAGCGGTCGGCCCCGATCATCTGGAGCTGCTGCGCCGACAGGTACGAGAGCACCACCCCGATCAGGAAACCGACCAGCGCCGTGATGCCCAGCGCCTGCGCGCCCGTGCGGTACACCTGCGCCGAGATCTCGCGCCAGGGGCCCAGCCGCGGGCGGCGCAGCATGCCGCCGAAATCCAGCACCAACTGGCCCAGCATGACCAGCAGCGCCCGGCCGTTTTCGGCGCCCTGGAAGATCGCGCCGCCCAGCGCGCGCACCCAGCCCCAGGATTCGGCTTTGGGCTCTGGCGCGCGGGCCCCGCCCTTGTTCATGGCCAGCGCGTTGAAAACGTCTTGCTGGCCGGCCGACCAGCGCACCCGTTCGGGCAGTTTTTCGCCCCAGGCCTGCCAGATGAGCAAGGCGCCGATGGTGTCCAGCCGGCTGATGCCGTGCAAATCCCAGCGCACGCCGTCCTGGACCGCGCGGGCCAACGCCGAGCGCCGGCGGTCGACTTCGCCCGCCTCGGCCAAGGCCAGGACGCTCCAGTCGCCCGCCACGTGGCAGGCGTTCCCGTCCTGGCGGAACGGCGCGGCAGTCGACGCGGATGAAGCGGTTTGCGGCATGTAGGCGGGGGACGGATGCAAAATGTATCGCCAATCATAAACGCTACAAGGCCGAAAGGCCGCGAGGGCGGGCCACGTGCCCTACAATCGCCGCCATGTCCGATCACGTCCGCCCTATCGACCTGCCCGCGCCGGAAGCCCTGGCCCGGGAGCTAGGCACGCGCCTGCCCGTATTCCAAGACATAGCCTGGACAGGCAGCACCGGGTCGACCAACGCCGACCTGCTGGCCCGCGCCCGCTCGGGCGCCGGCGCCGGCAAGCCCTGGCTGCTGGGCACCCACCTGCAGGAAACCGGCCGCGGCCGCGCGGGGCGCCCCTGGCAGAACCGTTCGGGTTCCACGCTGATGTTCTCGTGTGCGTTCGACGTCCACCTGCCGGCCGCGCAACTGCCCGCGCTGTCGCCGCTGGCCGGCGTGGCCGCCTGCGAGGCCCTGCGCGCCGTCGCGGGCCCTGACGCCCGCAGCCTGTGCATGAAATGGCCCAACGACGTTCAATGGCATGACGCCAAGCTGGCCGGCGTGCTGGTGGAAACCACCCGCAACCCCGGCGGCCGCGAGGCCGGCTACACCGTCGTCATCGGCATGGGCGTGAACCTGATCGACGCGGCGGAACTGTCCCTGGCGCTGGGCCGCGAGGTCGCCGACTGGACCCAGGTGCAGGCCCGGTCGCGCCGCCTGGCGACCGCCGCCGATCTGGTCTGCGCCAGCGCCACGGCCTGGCACGAGGCCGTCCAGGCGCTGGAGCGCGGGGGTTTCGCGGCGTTCAAGCAACGTTTCGACCAGGTGGACGCCCTGGCGGGCCGCATGGTCAACGTGCTGGAGAAAGGCGATATCCTGCTTAGCGGCGCCGCCTGCGGCGTGGACGAGCAAGGCCGCCTGCTAGTGCGCACGCCCGAGGGCGCCACACCGATTTCGGTCGGCGAAATTTCGATTCGACGCCAAGCATGATCATTCTCATCGACTCCGGCAACAGCCGTCTCAAAGTGGGTTGGCTGGACGCCAGCAACCCCGACATGCCGC
Source organism: Achromobacter sp. Bel (assembly GCF_012928505.1). Taxonomy (GTDB): domain Bacteria; phylum Pseudomonadota; class Gammaproteobacteria; order Burkholderiales; family Burkholderiaceae_B; genus Achromobacter. Next base: position 26,252 of record NZ_JABBJN010000049.1, read on the forward strand.
GCGAACCGGCGGCGGTCGCGTTCGACGGCCTGGATCTGGATGCGCTGGACCGGTGGCTGGCCACCCTGCCGCGCCGACCGCTGCGCGCCTTGGGCGTGAACGTGGCGGGCGACGCCCGCGGCGCGGCCATTGCCGCCATCCTGCAAAAGCACGGCTGCGCGGTCGCCTGGTCGCCCTCGCAAGCCAGCACGCTGGGGCTCGTCAACAGCTACCGCGTGCCGACGCAGTTGGGCGCGGACCGCTGGGCTTCGCTGCTGGGCGTGCTGTCGCGCCTGCCCGGCGCGCACCCACCCTTCGTGCTGGCCAGCTTCGGCACCGCCACGACGATCGACACCGTCGGCCCCGACAACGTCTTCGCTGGCGGCCTGATCCTGCCCGGCCCGGCCATGATGCGCACATCGTTGGCGCACGGCACCGCCAACCTGCCCATCGCCAATGGCCAGGTCGTGCCCTACCCCGTGGATACGCACGAAGCCATCGCCTCGGGCATCGCCGCGGCCCAGGCCGGCGCCGTGGTGCGCCAATGGCTGGCCGGCCGCCAGCGCTATGGCCAGACCCCGCAGATCTACGCGGCGGGCGGCGGCTGGCCCGAAGTTCACCAAGAGATCGAGCGGCTGCTGGCGGATGCCGGCGGCGCCTTCGGCGTCGCGCCGGTGCCGGTCTACCTGGATCACCCTGTCCTGGACGGCTTGGCCGCAGTGGCGCGCGCCACCCTGGACGCCAACGCCTGAACGAGGCCCGCCATGCGAGTGCTCTTCATCCTGATCTTGTTGGCCAATCTGTGGATACTGGCGCTGGGCCAGGGCTGGATCGGCGTGCGGCCCGAAGACGAGGGCCGCGATACCCGCCGGTTCAGCCAGGAATTGAACCCGGGCGCGGTAACGCTGGTTCCCCGGAAAACGCCTTAGCCGCACCCCCGCGCCACGCCCGTTCGGCGTGCCGCCCGCTCAATCCAGCCAGGGCGCCAGCGCGTCCAGGGTCCGCCGCGTCGCCCCCGCATGCGTGTCGAACCAGGCCCGCGCCGCCTGGCTGGCGGCTTGCCGGCGCGGCGCGTCGGCAAGCAATGCCATCGCGCTGTCCACGGCCTGCCCCGCATCCGCCACGCGCCAGGCCGCGCCTGCTGCGATCGCGTCTTCAGCCGCTTGCTTGAAATTGAACGTGTGCGGCCCGACGATGACGGGCACGCCGGCCGCGCAGGCCTCGATCAGGTTCTGGCCGCCCAGGGGCGCGAAGCTGCCGGCCACGACGGCCACGTCCGATGCCGCGTAATAGAACGCCATCTCGCCCAGCGTATCGCCCAGCACCACCGTTGTATCCGGCCCCGGCTCGACGCCTTCGGCGCGCCGCACGAACGACAGCCCGGCCTCGGCCAGTTGGCGGGCCGCCTCGTCAAAACGCTGGGGATGTCGGGGGATCAACAGAAACAGCGGCGCGTCCGACCCTTGGCGCGCGGCGGCATGCCGCTTGATGGCAGCGATGAAACCGCTATCTTCCCCTTCGCGGGTACTGGCCACGGCCACCACCGGCCTGCCCCGCTGCGCCCGCCAGGCCCGCCCCGCCTGCACCTGCGGCGCCGGCAAGACCAGATCGAATTTCAGATTACCCGTCACGATCGGCTGAGGCGCCCCCGCCTGCACCAGCCTGGCCGCATCTTCGGAGGTTTGCGCCAGCACCCGGTCCAGACCGGCCAGCGCTTCGCGCATCACGCTGCCCATCCTGCCGGCCTGGCGCAGCGACGACGCCGAATACCGGGCGCTGACCAGCGCCATGGGCACCCGCGCGCGCCGGGCGGCGGCCAACAGGTTGGGCCAGATCTCGCGTTCAATCAACAGGCCGCAACGGGGCTGGTGGCGATTCATGAAACGGCGCGTCGCGCCAGGAAAGTCGTAGGGCAGCCAGGCTTGGCGCAATTGCCCGCGGCCGATGGCCTCCGGGAACAGGCGCTGGCCCTCGGCGCGGCCGGTCGCCGTCATATGGGTCAGCAAGACGGGCAGGCCGCGGTCCAGCAACGCCCGCAGCAGCGGTTGCGCGGCGCGGGTCTCGCCCAAGCTGACGGCATGCACCCAGACGGGCCGCGTCCAGGACGGGAAAGACGGGGAGGGCGCGGGAGACGGCGCCGCGGCGCCGCCGAACCGTTCCCGGGAGAAGATTTCCCACTGGCCGCCCGCGCGCCTGGCGCGATGGGCCATCCACAGCCAGACCAGCGGTGACAATGCCCGTAGCGCCAGAGAGTAGACGCCGCGGTTCATGTCACTGGGCGGCCAATGCCTGCTCCACCGCCGCCATCACGGCCTCGCGCGACGGCGATGCGCCCCGGTCGCCCAGGCTGGCGGTGTAGTTCGAACCGACCAGCGGCGTGCGCACTGGCGTGGAGGCGCGGTAGATGCCGATCGTCGGGCGGCCCAGGGCGGCGGACAAATGGGTCAAGCCGCTGTCCAGGCCCACCATCAGGCGCGAACCCGCCAGCAAGCGCGCGACCGAGGTCAGATCCATGCGGGGCATCACCTCGGCCCCGTCCATGCCGGCCACCAGCAGGCCGGCGCGCTGGGCTTCCGACTCATTGCCCGCCAACAGTTTCAGGGTGCAGCCGGCTTCGCGCAAACGGCGGAAAACCGCACGCCAGTCCTCTTCAGGCCACAATTTGTCGTCGCGGCTGGCCGACGGCATGATCACGGCGTAGCCGCGATCGGTATCCAGGTGATGCAGGCGCGGCAATTCGGCGGTGTTCAGGCCGTCGCTGCCCACTTCATGCACCGGGGTGGCCGCTTGGCCGGCTTGGCGCACGAAGGACTGCAGGCCGAAATCAGGCAAGCCCGCGTGCTGGTAGCCGAAGGTCAGGCCCGCCAGCTTGCGCTGGCGTATGACTGCCGGCTGCCAGAATTCCACGCGATGGCGCACGTTGTAGAACAGCGAGGCCAGCGGCTCGCGCGCCGAACGCCAATCCAATCCGTGCCGCACGCCACGCGCCTGGCGCACCAGCCATGCGGACTTCAGCAGGGCCTGCATGTCCAGGACGATGTCGTATTGCACCGAACGCAGCCGCTCCTTGAGCGCCTTGCGCTCCGCCCTGACCTGCGACGACCACCACGCCTTGCGCCAGCGGCGATGGGCGACTTTGATGACCTGATTGACAGCAGGATGCCAGGCAGGGATATCCGCGAAAGCTTCTTCGGCGATCCAGTCGATTTCGGCGTCCGGGACATGGCGAGCGATGTCGGATATAGCCGGCAACATGTGCACCAGATCACCTAGGGAAGAAGTGCGGACGATGAGAATGCGAGTCGGCATCAAGTCGAAGGGGGTACGTTGGAGAAGGGAATGTACAACACAACCCCCTAGGCGATCGATACAAGCTGGCATCCCGGCGCAAAGACCGGGGCCGCCAGTTCCGGATCCGTCCCGCTCAGAGGCGCGAAGGGACGTATTCCGGCATCCAGTGCTTCAACTGCGCACGCACTTCGTCATCTGAAACCGGCCCTTTTTTCGACATCCAGGCCAGGCTTTCCTCATAGAACCCTTCCGGCACCGAGCGGGAGCGCGCGATTCTCAGCTTCTCGTGGGGCGTCTCGCGGGTTTCCTCGGAATCGGCCAACAGTTCCTCGTACAGCTTTTCGCCGGGGCGCAGGCCCGAGTATTCGATATGGATCTCGTCCTCGGTATAGCCCGACAAGCGGATCATATTGCGTGCAAGATCGGCGATGCGCACGGGTTCCCCCATGTCCAGGACAAAGACTTCGCCGCCTTGCCCCATCGATGCCGCCTGAAGGACCAGCTGCGCGGCCTCGGGGATCGACATGAAATAGCGCGTGATGTCAGGGTGGGTCACGGTAATCGGCCCCCCGCGGGCGATCTGCGCCTGGAATTTCGGAATGACGCTGCCAGTGCTGCCCAGGACGTTCCCGAACCGCACCATCTGGAAACAGGTCTTGCCGCCGCGGCAATGCAGCACTTCACAGATCATTTCCGCCATGCGCTTGGTCGCGCCCATCACATTCGTGGGGTTGACGGCCTTGTCGGTCGAAATCAGCACGAAGCGCTTGGCGCCGAAACGCCGTGCGCATTCCGCGACATTGAGCGTGCCCAGCACGTTATTGCGCACGGCTTGCCAGGCATTGCCGACTTCCATCAGGGGCACGTGCTTATAGGCGGCCGCGTGAAACACGACCTCCGGCTTCCACGTTTCAAATATCTCTTCCAGGCGCGCGGCGTCTTTCACGTCACCCGCCAGCGGGATGATGCGGACGCCAGGATGGTGCTCGGTAAACCACTGCTCGATGGTGTACAGCGCAAACTCGCTTGCCTCGAAGAGGATCAGACAGCTGGGTCCGAAGCGCGCCAGTTGCCGGCACAGCTCGCTGCCGATGGATCCGCCCGCCCCGGTCACCAGGATGGGCTTGCCCGCGATCATCTCCTGGACATTCAGGTTGTTGATCCGCACCGCTTCGCGGCCGAGCAGGTCTTCGATGTTCACCGGACGCATCATGTTGATCGCCACCCGGCCGCTCATCAGTTCGCTCAGGCCCGGCACCGTGAACAGCGCAGCGCCCGCGTTGGTGGCAATTTCCATGACACGCCGCACCGAGGACGCCTTCGCCGACGGAATGGCCAGGATGACCCGTGACGCGTCGAATTCCGCCAGGACTTCGCCCAGCCTGTCGGTGCCGCCCACCACCCGGCATCCCGACAGCTCCAGTCCCCATTTGGCGGGATTGTCGTCGACCAGCGCGACGACATGCCATTCCGTGCTTCGACTCAGTTCGCGCACCAGCATCGCGCCCGCCGTGCCGGCGCCCACCACGACGACCGGCGTCCCGTGACCGCTGACCCGGCCGTACAGGCGATATTCTTTCCACATGCGCCAGGCGGCGCGCCCGCCCCCCATCGCCAGCAGCAACAGCAGGGGGTACAGCAGCAGGATCGAGCGCGGCAGCGCGGCTTCATTGCGCACCAGGAATGCGAAGACCAGCAACGCGACCGCCGAGGCGAGCACGACCTTCAGCACCCGCTTAAGGTCTGAAATGCTGGCGAAAATCCACATCCCCCGGTACAGGCCCGCAGCACGACAGGCGACCGCCTGCACGGGCAGCAAAACCAGCAGCGCCATCCAGATCGTGCGCTCCCAGCCGGCGGGCCATTCAAAATTGAAGCGCAGGAGGAACGCGCCGAGCCAAGCGACAATAATCGCCCCCAGGTCGAACAGGAAAACCAGGACGGTGCGGAATCGAGTTGGAATGATCATGGATCGAATGGTGTGAATTAGTCTGCGACCAGGCTCGTCCCGGGCTCAACAATCGTGTCTGGCGGAACGCGCACGCGATACCCGGCGCACGTGCCCGCCTGCAGCCACACCCGCTCTGCGACAACGACGCCTCCCGCAAGTTGCACTCCCACGCCCAAATGGGAAAAATCCCCGACCACCGCATCATGGTCCACCGTGGCGTTGGCGTTGACGATGACGCCACGCCCCAACCGCGCGGCCGTGCCGACAATGGCACCGGCCATGATGGCACAGCCTGCGCCAACGGTTGCGTACGGGCTCACGTAGGCCTTGGGGTGGATGACGGTGGCAAAGGGCAGGCCCAGCGCTTCCTGCGCAAGCATCAGGCGCTCGCGCGCCGCCTGGTTGCCGATCGCCACGATGACGGCGTCGCCGGGCGTCGCCAACGAGCCCAGCTGACTGGGATGGCCGACGATCTTCCAGGGGCCTGAGGTGGATTGTCCGGGGTAGTTGTCATCGACAAAGACGATTTCCGACCAGGAACCGTCCAGCTCCGCAGCTTCCGCGACGGCGCGTCCGTGCCCGCCTGCACCCACGATGACAAGATTGCGTTTAGTTTCCATAACATCCAGAAGAGCCATTGATCCGGCCCAGTCAAATTTCCCGATTCCCCCCTTGAGCGACCATCAGGCGCTTGCAGGCTCCCGAACGCCCGCTTTCAAGCGCAGGGCCGCGAAAACCAGCGGCGCATACGCCACCACCGTTCCCACCGAGCCGTCGATCTTGCCCAGCGCCACCAGACAGGCCATGGGGAACAGCCACACCACGTTTATCGCCAGCACGGTCAAGGTCACGCGCACGTGGCTGCCCCATTGGCGCGATGCATATTGATAGGCATGCGTACGATGCGCCTCGTAGACCTTCTCGCCGCGGATCAACCGCCGCAGCAAGGTCACGGTCGCATCCACGATGAACACGCCAAGCAGAATGGTCCATGCCCAGAACAGTTCGGGAGCCTGCCACCCCGCCTTCAGCGACAGGATGCCGAGCGTCAGCCCCAGGAAGCCGCTTCCCCCGTCGCCCATGAAAATCTTCGCGGGGGGGAAATTCCAGATCAGGAAACCGAAAACGGCAGCCGCCAGCAGCATCGGCGCAAGGCTGGCGTCGCCCGCGCCCGTCAGGACGTAAAGCACGCTTGCGCCGACCGTCACGCAGATCGCCTCGACGCTGGCAAGGCCGTCGATGCCATCCATGAAGTTGTACAGGTTCAGCAGCCACACCAGATAAAAGGCCGCGGCAATATTCAGCAGCCATCCCGCCGCCAGCGGCAGGCCGGCTATCGACAGCGCCGGCGCTCCGCCCATCCAGTACAGGCCCCACGCGGCGCCGATGAAATGCGCCAGCAACCGCCAACGCGCCTGGATATGACCGTGATCGTCCAAAAACCCGATCAGGGCGATCCACGCGCCCGCCACGGCCACCCCGCATACGACGGGCCAGGCGACAAAGCCGCCCGCCCCCATCACGAGCATGCCCGCCACGAAGGCCACGACGAAAGAGATCCCGCCGCCTCGCGGCGTGGGCGTCTTGTGCGAACTGCGCGCATTGGGCACATCAATCACATTGCGCGCCAACGCGTACCGGCGCAATGCGCCAGTCAGGAGCCACGCAAGCGCAAGGACAAGGCCGAACAGCCACCACGGTGCAATCATTGGGTGCATCAAAAAATACGGTTTATCGAAAAGATCGGACAGCGCGCTGCCGGATCAGGCACTGACGTCGATCTCGCGCAGCACGAACCGCTGCGGGTCATACGCAAAATCGCGACGGGCGTCGTCATGGTCGAACACCATGTCGCGGTTCATCCGCTGGACCATGTCCGCGTTCCATTTGCGGTAGCGCGGGATAAGGCGCAGAAAGAACAAGGCAACATTGAACAACCAGATCGGCACGCTCAGGAATCGGGGCTCGCGTCCCATCGCCTTGAAAATCCGCGAAACCATTTCGCGGTAGGTCAGCACTTCGGCGCCCGAAATGTTGTAGCTCTTGCACCCGGCATCAGCGGAAAATACTGACAGAACCGCCGCCTTGGCAACATCGTCCACATAGACGGGTTGCCGCAGGCCTTCCGAGCGGCCGAACAGGGGGAACCGCCCCAGCTTGCGGATCAATTTGACGATCTCGGCAAGATTGCGGTCGGTACCCCGGCCATAAATCAACGTCGGCCGCAGGATCGTCCATTCCACGCCATGCGCCTGCGCCCATTCAGCGATCTGGCGCTCGCCTTCCACGAGGCGGCGGACGATCTCCTCCTCCTGTGGATTCGAAGACGTCGTTTTCGTAAAGCGGCTGGTGGAAGACAGGCAGACCACGCGGCGCACGCCATGCCTGAGCATCAGGTCGAAATGCTCCGGCAGGTTCCAGATGCCGCACAGGGCGATCCAGTGGGGGATCGGCTGGCCGCCGTCTTCCACGGTGCCCGGCAGCGTGGCCCAACGCACCCGCGCGTCGTCGCTTTGCTGCGGCCGCCGCGAAAACGCCACCACGGAATGCCCGGCGCCCGCCAACTGGGCCAGCACCTGGCGCCCGACTGGCGAGGTTGCGCCCAGCACGCCCACCGTTACTCTGTCTGTATGACTCATAGCCTGTCTTCTCAACCACAGCCAACGTCGCGCGTGGCGGCCGGTGCGCTTTCTACGGGGTGACCGACCAGACGGTGCGGTTCACGTACGGCACATAACTCAAGACGATCCGGACGATCTTGACCGACACCGCTCCGCCGCGGTAGTCATCCACCGTCTTCACGCGGGCCGATTCCTCGTTCTGGGCGGTGACGACGCGGATGGCCTCAAGCACCCCCTCCGCCTTCAACCCGCTCATGATCAAGGTGCCTTCGTCCATGCCTTCCGGACGTTCGTGCGCCGTGCGCACGGTCACTGCGGAGAGATTCAGCAGGGATGCTTCCTCGGTGATCGTACCGCTGTCGGACAGGACACACTTGGCGCCCATCTGGAGCTTCATGTAGTCCAGGAACCCGAACGGCTTCACGAAACGCACCAGCGGATGCTCAATGGAACGGCCCAAGGCCTCCAGCCTGGCGCGCGTGCGCGGATGCGTGGAGACGACGACCGGCATGGAATACGACTCCGCGACGGCGAACAGCGTATCCAGCAGATCGTGCAGGTTCTGGACCGAATCCACGTTTTCTTCACGGTGGATGCTCACCAGGAAGTACTCACGCGGGGTCAGGCCTTCGCGCTCCAGCACCGTCGAGGCGTCGATCTGCGGCTTGTAGTGCGCAATCACCTCTTCCATGTGCGAGCCGGTCTTGATGATGGTCTCGGGCCGCACGCCTTCGGCGATCAAGTACCGGCGCGCATGCTCGGTCAGCACCAGGTTGATGTCGCTCAGATGGTCCAGGACCTTGCGGTTCAGCTCTTCCGGCACCCGCTGGTCGAAACACCGGTTGCCCGCTTCCATATGGAAAACGGGGATCTTCCGGCGCTTGGCGGAAATCACCGCCAGGCAGGTATTCGTGTCCCCGTACAGCAACAGCGCGTCGGGCTTTTCCTGCGCGAAAATCTCGTCGGACTTGGCGATGACCTCAGCGATTGTCTTGGCGGGCGTATCGGCCGCCACGCCCAGGAAATGGTCGGGCTTGCGGATGCCCAGCTCGTCGAAAAAGACCTGGTTCAGCTCGTAGTCGTAGTTCTGGCCGGAATGCACCAGGACGTGATCGACCTGCTTGTCCAGTTCCGCAATCACCCGGCTCATCTTGATGAGCTCAGGGCGAGTGCCGACCAGCGTCATGACTTTAGTCATTCAATTGCTCCTGCAGATACGCAAGGCCGAGCAAAATCTTCTCAACGCCAGGAACGTCCAGCCGCGTCGTGTTGTGCGACGTGTAGTCGTCCAGTTCGGACACTTCCTTTTCGCCCTCGACGAAATACTTCTTGTAGTTCAGGTCGCGGTTGTCCATCGGGATCCGGTAATACCGCCCCATGTCCACGGCCTTCGCCATTTCCTCGCGGGAAATCAGGGATTCGTACAGCTTTTCACCGTGGCGCGTGCCGATCACCTTGACCGGCGCGGCGCTCTTGAAAATATTCTTCAAGGCTTCCGCCAGGTCGCCGACCGTCGAGGCAGGCGCCTTCTGCACAAAGATGTCGCCCTGCTCGGCATGTTCGAACGCGTGCAGGACCAGGTCAACGGAGTCTTCGAGCGACATGAGAAAGCGCGTCATGCTCGGGTCGGTGATGGTGAGCGACTCGCCGGCCTTGATCTGCTGGACGAACAGCGGAATCACCGAGCCGCGCGACGCCATCACGTTGCCGTAACGGGTCGAACAGACCACCGGGCCGCCTTCGGGAATGGCGCGGGATTTCGCGACCACCAGCTTTTCTGCCATGGCTTTCGAAATGCCCATGGCGTTGATCGGATAAACCGCCTTGTCCGTGCTCAGCACGATCACGCGCTTGACGTGGTTCGCGATGGCGGCGTTCAGCACGTTTTCCGTTCCGAGGACGTTGGTTTTAACCGCCTCCATCGGATAGAACTCGCAGGACGGCACTTGCTTCAATGCCGCCGCATGGAACACATAATCAACGCCGATCATGGCTTGCGACACGCTGCTGTAATCGCGCACATCGCCGATATAGAACTTGACCTTGTCGTTGGCAAGTTCGATGCGCATGTCTTCTTGCTTTTTCTCGTCGCGGCTGAATACCCGGATTTCTCGGACATCCGTATCCAGGAAACGTTTCAACACCGTGTGGCCGAAGGAACCCGTACCACCGGTAATCATCAGGACTTTATTTTCAAACATAATTCACCACAGTAGTCAGGGTTACGCGCGCGTTTCGTACATCGTGGCGATCAAACGATCCCAAGACGGCGGTTGATAATTGAAGGCCGCACGGAAACGGGAGGAATCGAGAGAGCGGTCGATATGCAGCTTGTCGTCCGGCTCGATATCGATCTGTTTGCCGTAGACCTTGGCCACCAGGGACAGCAGGCGGAACTTGTCGATGGGGTCCACCGACACATGGTAAAGGCCGCTGGGCTCCGGCTTGGGCAGCACCAGGTCCTTGATCACGCGAGCCAGCTCAACGGTCGGCAGCCCGGAAAAAATAGCCTTGGTAAAGCCCTTGACCGGTCCCGTCTGCGACAGGAACCAATCCACCAGGGCCAGATTCGTGCCCAATTCGTGGCCGATGATCGACGTGCGCAAGGTGATCGCATGCGGGAAATCGTGCAGTTCCCCCATGTACTTCGATTTGCCGTACAGGTCTTCCGCATCCGACACGTCGGACTCGACGTACATGCCCTTCTTGCCGGAAAACACGCAGTCGGTGCTGATATGCACCAGACGGGCGCCCACGAGGCCGCACAAGTGCGCCAACCGATGCGGCAGCAGCGAATTGAGCGGCAAGGTTACCAGCGGATCTTTCGCCGTGGATGCTTGTTTGATCACGCCCACGCAGTTGATGACCGCGTCGGGGCGGACGCGCGCAAGCAGCGACACCAGGGCGTCCTGGTCGGTCGCGTCGACGCCGGTGATCAGGCGCGCGCGGGATTCAGGCGAAAACCGCTCGCGCAACGCGCCGCTGCGCAACGTCCCCCAGGCCTCGTAGCGGGCGTCGGAGGAGAACTCGCGGAAGGTCGCGCTGCCCAGCATGCCGCTGGCGCCCAGGATCAGAACTTTCATACTCAGTGCCTCGCATTATAAATTTCAGTCGCCGCCGCCAAAAGGCGCGACAGTTCCGTAGCCTGTTTCCGCATTTCGAAGTGCTCCAGGTAATAGCGGCGCCCCGCAACGGCCAGCTCCTGTCGGGCACCCGCATCCATGCGATACAACTGCTCGATGCATCCGCAAAGCCCGGGCACGTCTTCCGCGTCGCACACGAGTCCCGCCCCCGCTTCGCGGACCACCTGGGCCCCCTCGCCGTCCAAGGCGGCGATGATCGGGCGGCCGGCGGCGAAATAGGCCTGAATTTTACTCGGAACCGTGTACCCGAAAATCTCTTCACGCTTCAACGAGACCAGCAAGGCCTGGGCCCTGCGGAAGAAATTCGGCATCTCGCTGGCGGGGTAGCGTCCGGCCAGAACAAGATTGTCGAGATTGTGCAATTTCTTCTGATTCTCGACCCAGCCGAGCATGCTTCCGCTGCCCACCATCACCAGCTTGCAGTCAGGAAGGTGTACCAGTTTCCGGGCGGCTTCCACAATCGTCTCGACGGCTTGCGCCGTGCCGATATTGCCGGCGAACAAAACACAGAAATTGCTATCCATCATGCGCAGTATTTCCGGAGGAATGCGGGATTCATCCTCTGGCGCAGCTTCTGGTTCCCGGTATGAATTTGGATAATATTCAAGCTTCGCGGGATCAGCGAAACGCGATATCGGCGCAAAAAACCCTCTCGATTGCACCAGAATACGGTCGCACGATGAATAAATCCATCGGACCATCGCGCCGACCGCGCCAAGCACATGCTTGTTCTTGATGAATCCGGTCGCGCTCAGGCTTTCGGGCCACAAGTCCTGGACCCACACCACCAGGGGCGCTTTCAACCGCCGCTTCAGGAAAACCGCCGGGATCACCGCGGTGATGGGCGACAATGCCACCGCGAAAATCACATCGTATTTCTCGCCTTTGACCACCTTTCCGGAATGCCAGATGGCATTGAAAAGAAACGACAGATAATTCAAGACCATGTTCTTTCCGCCGCCACTGCCGCGCGCCCGCAGCGGCACCCGGCTGACGGTAATCTTGTCGCCGTACATTTCGCGCTGATAGCCACCGGACGAATACCCCGGGAATATTTTCCCGTCGGGATAATTCGGCTTACCCGTCAATACATGGACTTCGTGGCCTTGCTCTGCCAATTCATGGATCAGGTCATTAACAACAACAAAAGATTCGGGCCAAAAATATTGCGTGACCACGAGAATTTTCATCAATAACCCTATAATTTATTCATGGAACGGCGATACCCTCCACCAGCAACCTGGCCGCCTGGAATTCCGTTGCGGAGAATACGGCGACATGCCCAACCCGCCATGCACCATTTATATTTTCACGATCATTTTCCATACGTGCCAAAAAGTAGGGAAAGATAATAAAAAGTTCCGTTGCGCGAAACGCAATAATCAAATGCGGGGCAGCCTTTCTTCGGTCGGCGCATATTATCCCCCAGTCCTCTGATCCACGCTACAAGAATCCGTGAAAGTAAATGCGATTCAATATACTGATTCCACTGGGCAATCCGCGTCCGCGCTGTTCCAAATAGATAACTCCGGCGACTGCCCGTCACACCGGTCACGGCCAGTCCGGCGGCGCGCCCGCCCTGGCGCCTGGGCGCCAGGCTTTCCCTTGGGGCCGCTTAGGTCCACAATAGGCCAAAGACCCACAAGGAGACTGCCATGCGCATTGCCGATGCCCAATGGATTCCTTCGACGCAGCACCAGACCTGGGATGCGTTGACCGACCCGAGAGTGTTGCAAAAATGCATACCGGGCTGCGTGGAAGTCGCGATGCGCAGCCCCACCGAGTATGCCGTCACGTTGCGGGCCAACATCGCCGGGATCGACACCGACTACGAAGGCGAGATCCTGCTCTCCGATGTCAACGCCCCCGATAGCTGCACCCTGGTGTTCGAAGGCAAGGGCCGCGCTGCCTGCCTGGCCATCGGCACCGCCCAGGTCAACCTCAGCACCAAAGACCAGGGCACCCGCGTGGCCTACACCGTGGCCGGCATGGCGGGGGGCAAGTTGGCCGAATGCGGCGAAGGCCTGCTGTTGAAAGCGGGCGACAAGATCATCCAGAAGTTCTTCGCGGCCTTTATCGACCACATGGCCAAGCAACCCCGCCTGGCGCCGCCGCCCCCGCCTCCCGAACCCGAACCCCGCGGACTGTCCAATTCGCGCTGGTCATGGGTACTGGTGCTGCTGGTGGTCGCGGTGTTCTGGGGATACCACTCGTTCTACAAGTGAAAACCCTAGTGGGCCGGTGATATCCTAGGCGGCATGAATCCGCCGCCATCACCGACCCCGCCAGCCGCCGACCCCGCCCGCTCCCGCAGGGACCTCCTGATGGCGATGGCAGGCGTATCGGCGACGGTGGTGCTGGCGGCGCTGGATTCCACCATCATCAGCACCACGCTGCCCCGCGTGGCCGAAGCGCTGAACGGCATGGCCCTCTACGCCTGGGTCGGTACCGGCTACCTGCTGGCCACCGCGGCCTCCATCCTGATCTTTGGCCGGCTGGGCGACATGTTCGGGCGCAAGCCCCTGATGCTGGTCTCGGTCCTGATCATCGCGCTGGGGTCCATCGCCTGTGGCCTGGCGCAGTCCATGACGCAGCTGATCGTGTTCCGCACCCTGCAGGGGGTGGGCGGCGGCATGATGATCGCGACCGCCTTCGCGGCGCCCGCCGACTTGTTCCCCGACGCCAAGCAGCGCGTGCGATGGATGGCGCTGGTGTCCGCCGCCTTCGCCATGGCCAGCGGCATCGGCCCCGTCCTGGGCGGCGCGGCCACGCAGGCACTCGGCTGGCGCGCGGCGTTCTTCATCTCGCCCATCGCGGCGGCCGGCGCCTTTTTCCTGCTGGCGCGCTATTTCCCGCGTATCCGCCCCATCCATGACGGCAGCCGCAAGATTGACTGGGTGGGCGCCATCCTCCTGGTGCTGGCCGTGGGCGCGCCGCTGGCGGCGCTGGAACTGGCCTTTGCCAGCGGCGAGCACGCGCGTCCGCTCCTGGGGGGCATGTTGGCGCTCGTCGGCGTGGCCGCCATCGCCATCTTGATCCCCACCGAACGCCGCGTGAAATCGCCCATCTTTCCGCTACGCGTCCTGGCAGGCCTCGATTCCCGCCTGCTGAACCTGGCCGCCATGATGGTCGGCGCGGTGATGTTCGTGCTGATCTTCTACAGCCCGCTGCTGCTGCAGCAGGTGCTGGGCTACACGCCCAGCGAGGCCGGCCTGCTGCTGACCCCGCTGGTCGCGGCGATCTCGGTCGGCAGCATCGTCAACGGACGGCTGTTCCCCAAGCAGACCGAACCGCAGCGCCTGATGGTGTTCGGCGCCCTGCTGCTGGCGGCCGGCACGCTGATGGTGCTGCTGATTTCCCCGGGCACATCGGCCTGGTGGATTCTTGCCGCGTTCTTCGTCAACGGCTGCGCGCTGGGCTTCCTGCTGCCCAACCTGACGCTTTTCATGCAGATGCTGAGCGAGCGCCGAGACGTCGGCGTGGCCTCGGCGCTGGTGCAGACCACGCGCGCCATCGGCAGCGCGCTGGGCACGGCGGTGGTTGGCATCATCATTTCACACAGCACGGTACTAAACGGAGTGCGGGCCGGTCTGGTCCTGTGTATTGTGCTGTCGCTGGCCTGTGCGCTACTGGCGTATCGGGTCAAGATGAAGAATCTGGTCACCGCCCGGAAATAGGCTTCACCCCAGGGTCATACCCCAGGCATCACCCAAGAGCGCCCCCCAAGGCGAACCCGAGACAAACCATGCGTCAACGCAATCTGCTGGACCTGCTGCTGCTTGCGGCGGTCTGGGGCGGCTCCTTCCTGTTCATGCGTGTCGCGGTCGGCGATTTCGGCCCGATCGCACTGATCGAGCTTCGCGTCGGCCTGGCCGCGCTGTTCCTGCTGCCGGCCGCCCTGTGGCGCGGCAAGCTGCCGGTGATCGCCCGGCACTGGAAGGCGCTGCTGGTGGTCGGCACCCTGAACGCCGCCATCCCCTTCCTGCTGTATGCCTACGCGGCCCAATCCCTGGGCGCCGGCTTCCTTTCGGTGGCCAACGCGGTCACTCCCGTATGGGGCGCGGTCGTCGGGTGGCTGTGGCTGAAGGACAGGCTGCCATGGATGCGTTCGCTGGGCCTGATGATCGGGTTCCTGGGCATCATCGTGCTGGTGTGGGACAAGCTGAACTTCCAGGCCGGCGGCACGGGGCCGGCGGTGCTGGCCGCCGTGTCGGCCCCCATCTTCTACGGCATCGCCGCAAACTGGACCAAACGCTTTCTCACCGGCGTGGACGCCCTGGCCAGCGCCACCGGCAGCATGATCGCCGCGTCGCTCGTGCTGCTGCCCCTGGCGATCTCCGCCTGGCCGGAAACACCCGCCTCGATGGCGGCGTGGATCTCCACCATCCTGCTGGCCGTCGTGTGCACTGGCGCGGCCTACATCATCTTCTTCCGCCTGATCGCCAACGTCGGCCCTACCGGCGCCGTCAGCGTAACCTTCCTGGTGCCTATCTTCGGCGTGGTGTGGGGTGCGTGGTTCCTGGACGAGCGCATCACGCCGTCCATCGCGGTGGGCGCCGCCATCATTCTGGTGGGCACCGCGCTAGCGCTGGGGCTGATCAAGCGGCGCGTGTGAACGTCGCGCCAGAGCCGCGCGCTTAGTACTTATCCGACGTGCCCGTCAGCGCCACACCGATGCGCAGCAACGTATAGGACGCCGCGTCCACCCAGCGCCGTACCCATCCCCGGCGCTGGTATTCCAGCGGACGGATGAAGCGGCCGCCCTCGCGGATGGCCGTTTCCAGGCGCTCCTGCAAGTCCCACGCGAACGGCTGGTCGTCCACGACCACATTGGCCTCGCGCGCCAGCAGCAGACTGAAGGGATCCAGGTTGGACGAGCCCACCGTGGCCACGTTGTCGATCACCGCGACCTTGGCGTGCAGGTAGCTGGGCATGTACTCATAGATCTCGATGCCGTCGCGCAGCAACTGGTCGTACAGCGACCGGGTGGCGTGGTACTGCATGCGGTATTCGACCTTGCCTTGCAGCAGCAGCCGTACCCGCACGCCGCGCGCGGCGGCTTTTGCCAGCGCGCGGCGGAACTGGCGACCCGGAAAGAAGTACGCGTTGGCGATGAGGATGTCGCGGCGCGCCTGCGTGATGCCGTACAGGTAGGCGCGTTCAAACGTCTGCCGGTAGCGCACGTTGTCGCGCAGCACCAGCGCCGCGCGCAGCGTGCCGCACGGGGCCACCGGCGCATGGTGCGGCTTGGTCAGCCGCATGCGGCTCCAGTCGCGCGGATGGCGTCGCAGGCGCGCCCAGTTCAGGCGCACCCACAACAGGTCCTGCGCATAGGCCGCATCGGTGACCAGCGGGCCTTCCACCTGCACGGCAAAATCGAAGCGCGGCGCCGAAATGCCGTCCGTGGGGTCCAGGTCGTCGTAGTCGTCGATGACGTTGATGCCGCCGATGAACGCAACGCGCCCATCCACCACCGTCACCTTGCGGTGCAGCCGCCGCAAGCGGCTGCGCGAGGGGATAAAGCGCGCAAACCAGCGCGGCTCGGGCCGGAATATGCGGCATTGCGCGCCGGCTTCAAGCAGCCTTGCGCGTACCGCGTCGACGTGCATCGCGCTGCCGAAACCATCCAGCACGACACGCACCTTTACCCCACGCCGGGCCGCCGCGGCCAGGCATTCCAGCACCCGCAGCCCGGTGCGGTCCAGCATGAAGATATAGGTTTCCAGATGCACGCTGAACTGGGCGGCATCGATGGCCGCGCATAGCGCGGGAAAAAAGTCGGCGCCGTTCTGCAACAGGCGAATGCTGTTGCCGTCGGTCCATTCCAGCTTGACCTGCTCGACCTTCACGGAAGTTCCAGTTCGGCCAGCAACGGAGAGTGATCGGATAGCCGCGCCCATTCGCGGCCGCGCAGCACGCGTGCGCTGCGCACGGCAAAGCCGCGCTGGTAAATGCGGTCCAGGCGGAACCAGGGGAACACGGCCGGAAAGGTCCGGGGCGGCGGCAGCAGCAGGCGTGAGCTGCCTTCCATGCCCAGTTGATTGTTGCGCTCCATGACGGACAGGCCGCTGTTGGGCAGCCCCCTGAGCGCATTGCTCAGCCGTTTGACCGAGTCGCGCAGGCGCGGCAGTTCGCCGCCATGGCTGCGCGGCGCATGCGAGAACACTTCATACAGCCCCAACTGCTGCACGAACAGCGGCGCCAGGCGGTCGTTCCAGTCGTTGAAGTCGCCCGCGATCAGGATAGGCTCGCCATCCGGCACCATGCGCCGGATACGTTCGGTCAACGCCAGGACCTGGCGGGTGCGGCTGCCGGCGAACAGGCCCAAGTGCACCACGAAGCAATGCACCGCCCGGCCGTCGAGTTCGACGCGCGCATGCAGCAGGCCGCGTTGCTCCAGCCGATGGTCGGAGATGTCCAGGTTTTCGTGGTCAAGAATGGGATAGCGCGACAGCAGCGCGTTGCCGTGGTCCGTCGCATGACGGATGGCGTTGCGGCCATAGGCCACATCCAGCCGCAAGGCGGCAGCAAGGGATTCGTGTTGGGCGTCGAGCAGGGATTTCTGCTCGTTGCGGCCTTGGACTTCCTGCAGGAAGACCAGGTCGGGGCGCAGGCCGTAGAGCCCTAAGCGCAGTTCATTCAGGGAATCGCGCCGGCCTAACGCCGAACGGCCCTTGTGAATGTTGTAGCTGACGACACGGATGAGCGACATAAAAGCGATGGCGCCTTTGAAAGCAGAGGAACCACGAGCCAGGCCCAAACAACCCTGGCAAGCACCGCCGGAAAGCGGCGTTTGCCAGATTACTCCAATTCAGCAAACCCTTGCCGCAACAAAACACCCACCGCAAAGGTTGGCACTCAAGAACTCAACACCCGCAAGCAAATACCCTGCCGAGCCGGGCCGCCGAGGATCCGGCTCCGCCGGTCCCGCGAGGCGCCCCCCTGGGGGGGAGGCGCCCCCGGCGCCTCGGGGGGGGGACTCACTTAGTTTCGACGTTACGCAACCGGATGTGCAATTCGCGCAGTTGCTTTTCATCGACTTCCGACGGCGCTTGCGTCAGCAGATCCTGCGCGCGCTGCGTCTTCGGGAAGGCGATCACGTCGCGGATCGATTCGGCGCCGGTCATCATCGTGACGATGCGGTCCAGGCCGAAGGCGATGCCGCCATGCGGAGGCGCGCCGTACTGCAGCGCGTCCAGCAGGTAGCCGAACTTCTCACGGGCTTCCTCGGCGCCGATCTTCAGCGCGCGGAACACCTTGCTCTGCACTTCTTCGCGGTGGATACGGACCGAGCCGCCGCCGATTTCCCAACCGTTCAGCACCATGTCGTAGGCCTTGGCGAATGCCTTGCTGGGATCGGTTTCCAGGAAGTCTTCGTGACCATCCTTCGGGCTGGTGAACGGGTGGTGGGCGGCGGTGTAGCGGCCGTCTTCCTCGTCGTATTCGAACATCGGGAAGTCGACCACCCACAGCGGCTGCCAACCGGCTTCGAACAGGCCGGTCTTCTTGCCGAATTCGCTGTGGCCGATCTTCACGCGCAGCGCGCCGATGGCGTCGTTGACGACCTTCTCGCGATCCGCGCCGAAGAAAATGATGTCGCCGTCTTGCGCGCCGGTGCGCTTGACCAGTTCGGCCAGCGCGGCGTCGTGCAGGTTCTTGACGATGGGCGATTGCAGGCCGTCGCGGCCCTTGGCCACTTCGTTGACCTTGATGTAGGCCAGGCCCTTGGCGCCGTAGATGCCGACGAACTGCGTATAGCCGTCGATTTCGCTACGCGACATTTCCGCGCCACCGGGCACGCGCAGGGCGACCACGCGGCTGCCGGGCGCCGTGGCGGCGGCGGCGAACACCTTGAAGTCCACATCGCGCATCACGTCGGTGATGTCGGTGAATTCGAGCTTCACGCGCAGGTCCGGCTTGTCCGAACCGTAGCGGCGCATCGCTTCCGTCCACGGCATGATCGGGAACGGCTGGGCCAGGTCGACGCCCTGCACCACCTTGAACACGTGGCGGATCAGGTTTTCGAAGATTTCACGGATCTCGAACTCGTTCAGGAACGAGGTTTCGCAGTCGATCTGGGTGAATTCCGGCTGGCGGTCGGCGCGCAGGTCTTCATCGCGGAAGCACTTGGTGATCTGGTAGTAGCGGTCGAAGCCCGACACCATCAGCATCTGCTTGAACAGCTGCGGCGACTGCGGCAGCGCGAAGAAGTGGCCGGCGTTCACGCGCGAGGGCACCAGGTAGTCGCGCGCGCCTTCGGGCGTGCTCTTGGCCAGCATCGGGGTTTCGATGTCGATGAAGCCCAACTGGTCCAGGAACTTGCGCGTTTCGATCGACACGCGGTAGCGCAGCATCAGGTTGCGCTGCATCTGCGGCCGGCGCAGGTCCAGCACGCGGTGCGTCAGGCGGGTCGTTTCCGACAGGTTGTCGTCGTCCAGCTGGAACGGTGGCGTGACCGACGCGTTCAGGATCTCGACTTCCTTGCAGAGCACTTCGATTTCGCCCGAAGCCAGCTCGCTGTTGGCGGTGCCGGCCGGACGCTCGCGCACCAGGCCGGTGACGCGGACGCAGAATTCGTTGCGCAGGCGCTCGGCGGTGGCGAAGGCGGCGTTGTCCGGATCGAACACGATCTGGGCCAGGCCCGCGCGGTCGCGCAAGTCGATGAAGATGACCCCGCCGTGGTCGCGGCGGCGGTTCACCCAGCCGTACAGGGTGACAGTCTGGCCGAGATGGTCACGGCAAACCTGGCCGGTGTAGCAGGTACGCATGCGGGATGACTCCGTTGTGTGCTTAGTTTGAGCGTAAGGGTTACGAATCGGCGCGAGGCGCGTCTTGCACGCCATGCACCGGAGAGAGCGGGGCCGGCCGGTCCCCGGGCGCGGACGCCTGGGCCGGGGCGACAACGCCCATGGAAACGATGTACTTCAATGCCGCGTCCACACTCATCTGAAGGTCGATCGCGTCAGCGCGAGGCACCATCAGGAAGAAGCCGGACGTGGGGTTCGGCGTCGTCGGCACATACACGCTGATGTGGTCGCCGGGCAACAGGCTGGCCACTTCACCGCTGGGCGTGCCGGTGACAAACGCAATGGTCCAGGAGCCCGCCCGCGGATATTGCACGAGCACCGCGCGGCGGAACGCCTGGCCGTTCGGGGCAAGCACCGTATCGCTGACCTGCTTGACCGAGTTGTAGATCGAGCGCACCAGCGGAATGCGGCCCAGCAGGTTTTCCCACTGGTCCACCATGGTACGGCCGATCAGGTTTGCCGCAAACACGCCCGTCATCAGCACCACCACGATGACCAGGACGAAGCGGAAGCCGGGGATGTCGATGCCGAATAGCGATTCAGACGACAGGAAGCCAGGCACGAACCCTTCGAGGGTGGCGACCAGCAGACCCAGCACCCACACCGTGATGACCAGGGGAACCCAGATCAACAGGCCGGTGATGAAGTACTTTTTGATGAGGCGCATCCGCATGGCGTGTGCGCTAG
>NZ_JABBJN010000005.1 GCF_012928505.1 Achromobacter sp. Bel
CTCTTCCGATCTAGCCGGCGCTGCCGGGCTGGTGGTCGCCTGCGCCACCAGGGTGGCGCTATGCAGTGCGTTGGACATCTCAGTTCCTCATTACGAAATCGAACGGAATTTTGGCTTTGGCGGGATAGGCCACGCCGTTACGGGTATAGGGCTTGAACTTGGCCTTGCGGGCGGCGGTCAGCGCCGATTCGTCCAGTCTCGGAAAACCCGACGACGTGTCGATCGAAGCGCGGTCCACCAGGCCCTGCGTATTGATTTCCACCAGCACCAGCACCCGCCCCTCTTCCCGCATGCTGCGCGACATCCGCGGGTAGACAGGCATGGGGCGCGCGCCCTGGAACTCAATGCTCGACACCAGGACCGGCTGGTCCGGCGGAGGCCCTTGCTGCGGGCTCTGCGAGGCCTGGGCGCCATCCGTCGCGCCGGCGGGCGGCGTCTGCGGAGGCGGCGTTTCCGGCTTGGGCTCGGGTTTGACTTCCTGCTTCGGCTGGGGCTTGGGTTTCGGTTTCGGTTTGGGTTTGGGCTTGGGCGCCGGCACCGGAGGCTTCTCGACCACCGGTTCGGGTTCCGGTTCGGGCTCGGGCTTCAACTCGGGTTCAGGCTCGGGTTCCGGCTCCACCTCGGGTTGCGGCTCGGGCGGCGGTTCAACCACCGGCTGCGGCACTTCCGGCGTGGGTTCGGCCTTGGCGATCTCCGGAACGGGCGCATCCACCAGACTGACCATGACGGCCTCGGGTTCCTCAAGTTCAGGTCGAGTCGCAGGAGCCATGAAAATGGCACCGATTACTGCCGCATGAAGCGCGACAACCGCCAGGCCAGCGCCTGCACGTATACCAAATGAAGACGGCGAAGATGAATTCCAACCGCGTTGAAAACTAGGCATGAATCAGCCAGGGTGCATTGACTTATCCGGCCAGCCAGGGAAATGACGCGCACGAAAAGGTGACGCCGACTGGCCGGTACAAGCCGAATATAGTATCTCAAATGCGAATGATTCGCACGTTCTATTTCGTCTGGGCTAGCGTAGCACCCTTGACGCGCATCCACTCCAGCTGCATAAAACGTTTACGAAAAAGCCGCCCCTGCCGCACGAGGCAGGAAGGCCGGCGGCCGCAGCAGCCGCGCCGGAAAAACAAAAAACCCGCCACGGCGACGTGTGCGGGTTTTGTGTGCGGCGTGGAGCGAACCCCGTGGGATCCGAACCGCCTGCGTGGGCTTCTGGTGGGTGCTACAGGGGTCGAACCTGTGACCTACGCCTTGTAAGGGCGCCGCTCTACCAACTGAGCTAAGCACCCGATCCTGACTGCTTGCTGCGGCATCACAATAACCGTCAATGTGACGATTCATGCGAAGCAACTGCCAACTCGGGGTACTCAAAAGCAATACGCGGGCCGGAGTATACCGGACCGCGTAATTGTCGGCAAATCGCCTGGGGCCGGGCCCGGCGATCGCCATGCCGTCTTTAGTTGACGGCGTCCTTCAGGGCCTTGCCCGGACGGAACTTCGGCACTTTGGCCTTCTTGATCTTGATGGTTTCGCCGGTACGCGGGTTGCGGCCAGTGCGAGCAGCGCGAGCCGACACGGCAAACGTGCCAAAGCCAACCAGCGTGACCGTACCGCCCTTCTTCAGGGTGGTCTTGACGGCACCGATCAAGGCGTCGAGCGAACGACCGGCGGCAGCCTTGGAGATATCGGCCTTGCTGGCGATGTGATCGATGAGTTCGGTTTTGTTCATTCAGGTGTACCCCTCACAAGGTATTGAGTCTGGCGAGGCCGTGCGGTTCATGGCTGTCATGATGGGACGCCACTAACCAACGCATGGCCCGACAAACGACGAACAGACAGTGGATAAACTTTTTTCTTGCGCTGCAAAGCACAACTTTTAAACTGCTGCGCCGCTTAGGATTTGATGGCTTTGATGCCTTCAAACCGTCAGCGACGCAGACATGTATTAGGCCTTGGCGTGGCGCGGCTGTCAAGCGAAAACCTCACCACAACCCGCGCCAATACTAGCTTTTAGCTGATTTCGCAATATACAAAAACGCGCATTTTGGTGTTTGCGCGACACCGTCCTGACATCACTTCAAGCTTGAATCAAACATCGACCCAACGACGAAGCAAATTGTGATAAATGCCCGTCAACTGCACGATGGAAGGATGCCCCGCGGCATCCTGATTCAAGCGCTGTATGGCCACGTCCATGTCCAGCAGCAACGCGCGCTGGCTGTCTTCGCGCACCAGGCTCTGCATCCAGAAGAACGAACTCACGCGCGCCCCGCGCGTGACGGGATTCACCTTATGCAGGCTCGTGCCGGGGTACAGCACCATATGCCCTGCCGGCAGCTTGACCGCACGCGGCCCGTAGGTGTCGTCAATGACGAGCTCGCCGCCGTCATACGTATCGGGTTCGGAGAAGAACAACGTGGCGGACAGGTCCGTGCGCACGCGTTCGGCGGTGCCGGCAATGCCGCGCACCGCATTGTCCACGTGATAGCCGAAGGCCTCGCCCCCCTCGTAGCGATTAAAAAGCGGCGGGAAGATCTTGCGCGGCAATGCGGCCGACATGAACAGGTTGTTCGCGGCCAGGCGCTGCAGGATCAGGTTGCCGAGCTCTTGCGCCAACGGATGCTGCTCGGACAGTTGGCGGTTGCGCTTGACCTCGGCCGATTGGTAGCCGGCTGTGACCTTGCCGTCTACCCAGTCGGCGGCGTCCAGCCTGCGGCGGATGTCCGCGGCTTCGTCCGGCGTGAAAACTTCTGCGATCTGTATAAGCATGTGAGTCGTCCCGAGGGCAAAGCCCGCGCATCCGCGCGCCCGGCTTGCGCTTGCCGGATTATCCCTTCAGGCAACCGGTCAGCGCCTGATCGAAATCAAACAGCAGATCGGCCTCGTCTTCGATGCCCACCGACACCCGGATGAGGCTGTCCGCAATGCCCATCTGCTTGCGGCGCTCGGCACCCATTTCGTAATAGATGGTGTGCGCCGCGGGCAGTGCCAGGCTGCGTGTGTCGCCCAGGTGGGTGGCCATCAGCACGATCCGCAGGCGATTCAGGAAATCGAAGCAATCCACGCCGTCAGCCAGCTCGACGCCGAGCAACCCGCCGAAGCGCGCGCCGAACAGCGCCGCCGCGCGCGCATGCTGCGGATGGCCAGCCAGGCCCGGATAGTGCACCTTGGCCACGCCAGGATGCGACTCCAGGAAGCGGGCCAGCGCCAGCGCGTTGGCGCAGTGCTTGGCCATGCGCAGGGCCAGCGTCTCGGCCCCCACGGCGATGCGGTGCGCGGGTTCGGCGGCCAACGTGCCGCCCATGTCGCGCAAGCCCTTCTTCTTGATCTGGGTCAGCCCCCAGCCCGTGGACGGGCCCTTGCGGTAGGCCTCATAGATGTTGCCGTAGCCGGACCAGTCGTACAGCCCGGTATCGGTCACCGCGCCACCCAGCGCATTGCCATGGCCGCCGATGTACTTGGACAGGGAATTCATCACCAGCGATGCGCCCACGCCCGAAGGACGGAACATCCACGGCGAGGTCAGGGTGTTGTCCACGACATAGACCAGGTTCTTCTCGCGGCAGATCTCGCCGATCACGGCCAGGTCGGCAACCTGCGTACCCGGGTTGGCGATCGTCTCGGTAAAGACCATGCGCGTATTGGGCTGGATGGCGGCGCGCACCTGCGCCGCATCCGTGGCGTCCACGAAGGTGATCTCCACGCCCAGCTCAAGCAACGTGCCCAGCAGGCTGTTCGTATTGCCGAACACGAACTGGCTGGACACCAGATGGTCGCCCCGACGCAGCAGCGTCGTGAAGATGGCCGACAGCGCCGCCATTCCCGTGGCGAAGCTGACCGTGCCTTTGCCGCCTTCCATATGGTTGACCTTCGCCTCCAGCGCGGTGGTCGTAGGCGTGCCCTGGCGGGCGTACGTAAAGCCTGCCTTGCCCTGGAACACCGCGGCCAGCTCGCGGGCATCGTCGTAGGCGAATTCCGACGACGGATGCATCGGCTTGTGCACCGCTCCGTGCTCGACGGATTGTTGGCGGTCGGAATGGAGGATCGTGGTGGTAAAGCCGTTCTGGTGCATGGTGGGCTGACGCGTAAAGGGAAGAGCTACGGATAGGTCGGGTCGGGCGGGATCAGGATTGGCGCTGGCGCACGGTCTCGTACAAACAGACCGCGCTGGCCACGCTGACGTTCAGGCTTTCCACCGAACCCAGCATGGGGATATTGACCAGTTGGTCGCAGGTCTCACGCGTAAGGCGGCGCATGCCCTCGCCTTCCGCGCCCATGACCCACGCCATCGGCTGGCGCGCATCGATCTTGTGCATGCTGTCGGTCGCCTGGTCGTCAGTGCCGACCAGCCAGACACCGCGGTCCTTCAGGCCGCGCATCGTGCGCGCCAGATTGGTGACCATCAGGTACGGCACGGTATCGGCCGCGCCGCAAGCCACGCGCTGCACCGTGGCGTTCAAGCCAACGGCGCGGTCGCGCGGCGCGATCACCGCATGCACGCCGGCGGCGTCCGCCGTGCGCAAGCAGGCGCCCAGATTGTGGGGATCGGTCACGCCGTCCAGGATCAGCAGCAGCGGCGGCCCCTCGATCACGTCGAGCACCTCGTCCACATCCACCGCCAACTGGCGCTCGTCGGCCAGGGCTACGACGCCTTGATGGCGGGTGCCGCGCGACAGGCCGTCCAGGCGCTCCGTCGGAACCGGATGCAGGCGGCAACCCGCCTTCTCGGCCTGCTCGATGAACGTCTGCATCCGCTTGTCGCGGCGCGACGCCTCTACATAGATTTCCTTGATCGACTCGGGCGCGTGGCGCAGCCGCGCGACAACCGCGTGAAACCCGGCCAGAACTTGGGTCGACGCCATAAATGCAATACCTTTAGATAAACGAATACCCGCCCCAAAGGGGGCGGGCCACCGGACCAAGCCGGCCATCAGCGCAATGTTACCCCTTATGGCCCCGCCCCATGGCCGCGACGCCCTGAGACATGCCGACCATAAAGGGGTCCATTAGCGGGGTCAGTGCCGCTTGTGCGTCGCCTTCTTGGCCGGCGCGGCGCGTTTGGCCGCCCTGGGCGGCTTGCCCGCCTTCTTGGCGTCGGCGCGCCGCTCCTTGGCGGTCTGTCCCTTCAGCGCGGCGGGCTTGGGCGCCGCCGCCTTCTTCACGCGGCGCATCGGCTCTTCCGGCCCGCGGGCCGCCGCCTTGCGCAGCGCGTCGAAACTGGTGCCCTGCACCAGGCGGAATTCGATGCGGCGCGCTTCGAGGTCAACGCGCGCCACCTGCACCTGCACCTTGTCGGTCAGGCGATACCGCATGCCCGTGCGCTCTCCGCGCAATTCGTGCAGGGCGTCGTTGAACTGGAAGTACTCGCCGCCCAGCTCGGAGACGTGCACCAGCCCTTCGACGTGCAGCGTATCCAGCGTGACGAAGATGCCGAAGCTGGCCACGCCGGTGACGGTGCCGCTGAAGTCCTCGCCCACGCGCTCCTTGACGAACCAGCACTTGAGCCAGGCCTCGACATCGCGCGACGCTTCGTCGGCGCGACGCTCGCTGGCCGACAGCACCAGGCCCATCTTTTCCCAGATGGCCTGCTCGTGCTCTTTCTGCGTGCGGCCGATGACCACCGCATGGTCGTCCAGGCTGGGCACATAGCGCTGCCCGGCCAGCAAGGCCTTGATCACCCGGTGCGTCAACAAGTCGGGATAGCGGCGGATGGGCGACGTGAAGTGGCTGTAGCCGGGGTACGACAGGCCGAAGTGGCCCATGTTGTCGGGGCTGTAGACGGCCTGCTGCATGGAACGCAGGCACATGGTCTGCAGCAGCTGGTAGTCGGGACGGCCGCGCACGGTATCCAGGAAATCGCCGTAATCCTTGGCGGTGGGCGTTTCGCCGCCACCCATCGACAGGCCCATCGTTCGCAGGAATTCGCGCAGCGACTGCAGGCGCTCCGGCGTGGGGCCTTCGTGGATGCGGTACAGGCCAGGATGCTTGCTGCGCGTCATGAAGTCGGCCGCGCACGTGTTCGCGGCCAGCATGCATTCTTCGATCAGCTTGTGGGCGTCGTTACGCACCGACGGCACGATCTGTTCGATGCGGCCCAGTTCGTTGCAGACGATCTTGGTCTCGACCGTGTCGAAATCGATGGCGCCACGCTTCTTGCGGCCCTGCACCAGCAGTTGGAACAGCTCGTACAGATGCTGGACCTGCGGCATGACGGCGCGCATCGCCGCGGCGGCCGGGCCGCCGGGCTGCTGCAACGCCGCCCAGATGTTCGTATAGGTGGTGCGGGCATGCGAGTGCATCACCGCGTTGTAGAACTGGTAGGCCGTGACGGTACCGGCCTTGGCGCCGGTAGCGGGAATTACCATGTCGCAGACCAGCACCAGGCGGTCCACGTCGGGGTTCAGCGAACACAAGCCGTTGGACAGCGTCTCGGGCAGCATCGGAATGACGCGACGCGGGAAGTACACGCTGGTGCCCCGCTCGATCGCGTCGTCGTCCAGCGCGTCGCCCGGGCGCACATAGTGGCTGACGTCGGCGATGGCCACCAACAGGCGCCAGCCCGGGCGCTTGCGCTGGCCCGTGCCCAGTTCGACGGGTTCGCAATAGACGGCGTCGTCGAAGTCGCGCGCATCTTCGCCGTCGATCGTGATCAACGGCACGTCGCGCAAGTCCACGCGGTCTTTCAGGTCGCTCTTGCGCACCACGTCCGGCAGGCGCGCGGCCTGCTTGCGGGCGGCTTCCGAGAATTCGACGGGCACGTCGAACTTGCGCACCGCGATCTCGATTTCCATGCCGGGGTCGTCGATTTCGCCCAGCACCTCGGCCACGCGGCCCAGCGGCTGCGTATGACGGGTCGGCTGCTCCATGATCTCGACCGCGACCACCTGCCCGTGCTGGGCGCCGTTGGTGTCGCTGGGCGGAATCAGGATGTCGTGCTTGATGCGCTGGTCTTCGGGCACGACGATGGACAGGCCATGCTCGTGCAGGAAACGGCCCACCAGCTTATTGGTGCGGCGCTCGATGACCTCGACGATGGTGCCTTCCGGCTTGCCGCGGTATTCGCCCGACGGCTTGACCAGCACGCGGTCGCCATGCAGCACCTTGAGCATTTCGCGCGGCGACAGGAACAGGTCGGGGCCGCCGTCGTCACGCAGCAGGAAGCCGAAACCGTCGCGGTGACCCAGCACCTTGCCGGCGACGAAGTCCAATTTGGTGGCGAGCAGCAACACGCCCTTGCGATTGGGCATCAATTGCCCGTCGCGTTCCATGGCGCCCAGACGGCGCTCGAACCCGACCATCGTCGCGGCACGCTCGACGCCCATGCGTTCTGCCAATTCCACCGGAGACAACGGCGAACCCGCAGCTCGGAGCGCGGTCAAAATGGCTTCACGGGACGGGACATCGGGATCGAAGTCCGGCGGCGCTTCGGGCAAGGGTGTTGATCTGTTGTTTTTCGATTCGTTATTCGATCGTTTTGCCAAAGCTGAAATTTCCGTATATAATGCGCAGCTTCTGTGGTTCGCCCAAGGCTGAACACTGAAGCAGAAATGGTCAGAACATTGTAAGACCAACTGCGCTCGGGACGCATGTTTTAGTTAAGTCAGTACGCTGGAAACAACGTACAGGCCTTAATAAAAACAAAGCAACTAGAGCGGCAGCGTATCACATAGTTCTGACAGTATCTTTCAGTGCCCAGGTGGCGGAATTGGTAGACGCGCACGGTTCAGGTCCGTGTGCCGCAAGGTGTGGAGGTTCGAGTCCTCTCCTGGGCACCACGGAATTCAAATCGGATCAGCTTTCGGGCTGGCCTGA
Organism: Achromobacter sp. Bel; assembly: GCF_012928505.1. Classification (GTDB taxonomy): domain Bacteria; phylum Pseudomonadota; class Gammaproteobacteria; order Burkholderiales; family Burkholderiaceae_B; genus Achromobacter. The sequence continues at coordinate 7,819 of NZ_JABBJN010000005.1, forward strand.
TAAGCAAGGCAGTAAAGTTAGTGAAAGAAGAGAAGTGCGAAAGTACTTCCCAGTGCCCAGGTGGCGGAATTGGTAGACGCGCACGGTTCAGGTCCGTGTGCCGCAAGGTGTGGAGGTTCGAGTCCTCTCCTGGGCACCACCCGCATATAAGTTGGATCAGCATCAGGCTGGTTTGATAGCAAAGCTGAAAGCCCCGAAAATCGAAAGATGTTCGGGGTTTTTGCTTTGTGCGCCTCGCGCATGCCTTATGCGCCCGGGTATTCGTGCGCACCGATATTATTATTAATGGCGGTTTTGCCCGCCCTTCCGACGGCTTCAACGCCAAGGCACTTTGCGCTGCAAATGATGGCGCGCATAAAGGTCTTCGCCCATGCCTTCGATCTGCCCGTCGATCAGGGCCTCGAAAGGCCGCAGCAAGGCGTCGGTGCGCATCGGCGCCTCGATCGCATTTAAAGCGTGCGTCACCGCCTCGATCGTGGACAAGGCGCCCGGGATGTCCGCATGGCGCACGCGGTAACGCGTCGTCAGCCCCTCGGGCAGCATGACGCGCGGCAGCGCCGCGAGCTCAGGATTGATATGCAACAGCTTGCGCGCATGCCCCCATGTCCCGTCCGGCACGATCAACAGGATCGGCTCGGCCAGATCCTGGCCATACCCCGGCCCCAGGATCTCGGCTGCGGGCCCCGGAAATAGCAGGCGCGGCGCGTAGCCGGGCTCAACCCAATCGGCGGGCGAAAAACGTTCGCCCACCACGCGCCTAGCGCCAGCCAGCCCCAGCACGGCCAGCCTGGCCGTGTTCAGCGCATGGCGCGATTCACTGGGATGCTGCAGGACCACGACGCGGGTGCGGCATGACAGGGAAGGAATCAGCGCGCACAGGCAGTGCGATTCAGGACGCAGGCAACGCGTGCAAAGGGAACGGGACATGGGGCGACACTATAGCGAAACTGGCCCGCTTTAAAAAAAGCGAAAAAAATGAAAAATAGCCGCCATTACTTGCACGCCGCAAAAAAAGTATGCATAATCCCGTTCCTCTGCTGCTGAACAAGAAACGAAGCGAAAGCGACGCAACAAGTGAAGCACCAGCGCCCAGGTGGCGGAATTGGTAGACGCGCACGGTTCAGGTCCGTGTGCCGCAAGGTGTGGAGGTTCGAGTCCTCTCCTGGGCACCAATTATTACATCACGAGGTACCTGTCGTGATGCGCCAAGAAAAACCCCGTTCGTGAAAACGACCGGGGTTTTTTCTTTTCCGGCTTCCGCTGCGCCGGGCCCGGCGCTCTCCCCTGCTTCTCTACTTCAGTACGCGCGTCATCACCACATGCGGAATCCCCGCTTCGACGAATTCCTCGCCTTCCACGGTAAAGCCGTGCGCCTCGTAGAATCCGGCAGCGTGGGTCTGCGCGTGCAGCACCAGCATGCGGTGGCCGTCGCCATGGCCCTGCCCGATCAGGGCGTCCAGCAACTGACCGCCGACGCCCATGCCGCGCGCCTTCTTATGCACGGCCATGCGGCCGATGTGGCCATCGGGCAGCAGGCGGCCCGTGCCCATCGGCGTGCCGTCCGGCCCGTAAGCCACGGCATGCACTGATACGGCGTCGTCGTCGTCCAGCTCTATCTCGGGCGGGACTCGCTGTTCGACGACGAATACCTCGTAGCGGACCGAATACGCGTCTTCGCGCAGCCGATCCCACGTACCCAAAGCGATACGCACCGTTGATTGCTTGTTGGTCGACATCTCCATTCCCTCGCGTGCAGCGCATCAATAACAAATATCCTACGCCGCATTCTCTCAGGGATGACGACCGGACGAAAAGGGGTACGATCGCGGCTTGCCCACGTTGCCTAGGCACGACATGACGCCCTCCGCCCCACCGGCTTGGCTGAAAGCAGCACCCGCGCTTTTCCTCTTGTTGTGGTCCAGCGGATTCGTCGTGCTCAAGATCGGGCTGGCCTACGCGGATCCGATGACCTTCCTGGCCGTCCGGTACGCCTGCGTCGTCCTCATCGTGCTGCCCTTCATGTTGATCCTGCGCCCGCCCCTGCCTCGCGGCGCCAGCGCATGGGGCCACCTGGCGATGGTCGGACTGCTGTTGCAGGCCGGCTACTTCTGTTTCACCTATCTCTCGTTGAAACTGGGCATGTCGGCGGGCGGGATGGCGCTGATCGCCTCGCTGCAGCCGATCCTGATCGGACTGCTGGCACCGCTGATCGCGCACGAACGCGTCGATGCCCGGCGCTGGGCCGGCCTGGGCCTGGGGGTGGCGGGCGCCGCGCTCGTCATCGTTGCCAAGGCATCCATCGACGTGCTGGCGCCACTAGGACTGCTGTTCGCCGTGGCGGCGCTGCTTTGCATCACCGGCGGCACTCTCTATGAAAAGCGCTATGGCGCGCAGACGCACCCCGTCACGTCCAATCTGGTGCAATACGCGGTCGGGCTGGCCGTATCGGCGCCGCTGGCCTTCTGGCTGGAACCCATGCGCATCGAATGGACCGGCCCGCTGCTGGCGTCGCTGGCCTATCTGGTCGTGGGAAATTCGCTGGTCGCCATCACCCTACTGCTGACCATGATCCGGCATGGCGAAGCTTCGCGGGTATCGGCGCTGTTCTTCCTGGTGCCGCCCTGCACCGCTGTCTTCGCCCTGATGGCGTTGGGCGAGCCCATCCCGCTGCTGGCCTGGCCCGGCATGGCACTGGCCGCCATCGGCATTCTGCTTGTCACCCGCAGTGCGCGGGCGCCGCAAGTAGAATAGGCGCCTTCTTGCGCCTCTGGCCTGCCCGCACCGTCGCCCATGAATGCCGTCGTTACCGCCGCCCTGCCGGTCTTTGCGCTGATCCTGACCGGCTGGCTGGCCGCCCGCCGCAACCTGCTGGGCCCCGGGGCCACCGATGCGTTGAACCGCTACGTGGTCTACCTGTCCTTGCCCGCCTTGCTGTTCCGCGCCATGACGCAGGTGGACCTGGCGCACATGGCGCACTGGGGCTTTGTCGGCGCGTTCGCAGGCGGGATCGCCGTCACGTTCCTGGTGTCGTTCCTGCCCGGGCGCGGCGGCCGGCGCGCGCTGACCGACCGCAGCATTGAAGGCCTGGCCGCGTCCTACGCCAATGCCGGGTATATGGGCATCCCCCTCTGCCTGGCGCTGTTCGGCGCCGAAAGCCTGGCGCCCGCCGCCTTCACCACGCTGCTGACCGCCAGCGTCCTGTTCGGCTTCGCCATCGCGATGATCGAATTCGACCGCCAGCAAACGCCCAATGTGGCGGCTACCCTGCTTAAGGTCGGTCGCGCGCTGATGCGCAACCCCTTGCTGGCCGCCCCGGTGCTGGGCCTGGCGTGGGCGTCGACCGGCGTGGCGCTGCCGGAAGGCGTGGACCGCTACGTCGCGTTGCTGGGCGCATCGGCCAGCCCCTGCGCGCTGGTCACGATCGGCCTGTTCCTGGCGCAGACCGAAACGTCGACCGCGGGCCCTGGCGTGCTGCGCCTGGTGACGGGCAAGCTGCTGCTGCAGCCGGCCGTCACGGCGGTGCTGGCCTTTTATGTTTTTTCCATGCCCCCGCTGTGGGCCTGGACTGCCGTGCTGATGAGCGCGCTGCCAATCGGCACCGGCCCCTTCATGCTGGCGAAAATGTATGGCCGCGACGCCCGCGTGACGTCGCGCGCCATCCTCGTCTCAACCGTGGCATCGGTGCTGACCGTCAGTCTGTTGGTCGCCTGGATCAACGCCCACCCCATTTCTTGACCGTTCTTGTCGCTTGGCGCCGGCGTTTCATCGTGCCCGGGCAGGCCCAATGGCGAGACCGCAGGCGGCATCACTTTATATAACCCAAAGTTATTAATGAAGCATGAATCAATAGTTTGAAGGAGTTAAGGCCTGGCCTTACACTTTCAATATTCCGACGGGCGCCCTTTATGCGCCCGTTTGCATTGACGATCCAGATCCCACCGGGACCCCCATGAGCTCCAACGCCTCTACCCTGCCCTTGCCCTCGGCCCTGCCGCCCATCCAGATCAACCGCGCGCCGCTCTGGATCGCGCTGCTGTTGCTCCTGGCCGGAGCCCTGTATTTGAACCAGACCGTCAGCTGGCGCCAGGGGGCGTTGTGGGTGGTCGGCGCGCTGCTGGGCGTCACGCTGTATCACGCCTCCTTCGGCTTCACGCAAGCTTGGCGCGTCTTCGTGTCCGACCGCCGCGGCGCGGGCCTGCGTGCGCAGATGTTGATGCTGGGTGTCGGCGTGCTGCTGTTCTTCCCCTTCCTGGCCTCGGGTTCGCTCTTCGGCCAACCCGTGACCGGACTGGTTTCGCCTCCGGGCGTGTCAGTCGTGCTGGGCGCGTTCCTGTTCGGCATCGGCATGCAACTGGGCGGCGGCTGCGCGTCGGGCACGCTGTTCGCGGTGGGCGGCGGCAACACCCGCATGCTGGTCACCCTGCTGTTCTTCATCATTGGATCGGTCATCGCCACCGCCCATTTCGGCTGGTGGTCCACCCTGCCCGCGTTGGCGCCGACCTCGCTGATCAAGACCTGGGGCCTCGCGCCCGCACTGATCGCCAACCTGGCCGTGTTCGCGCTGATTGCCTGGGGCGCCACCGCGCTTGAGCGCCGCCGCCACGGCCACGTGATCTCGTTCGCGTCGCGCACTGCCCGGCCGGTCTCGCTGCTGCAAGGCCCGTGGCCGCTGATCTGGGGCGGCGTGGCGCTGGTGGTGTTGAACTTCGCGACGCTGGCGCTGGCCGGCCGCCCGTGGGGCATCACCTCGGCCTTCGCGCTGTGGGGCGCCAAGGCCTGGAACGCGGTCGCCGGCGACGTGGCGACCTGGACCTATTGGAGCAAGCAGCCGGCGCTGGCCGCGCCCCTGCGCCAGGACGTCACGACGATCATGGACATCGGCCTGATGCTGGGCGCGCTTGCCGCCGCCAGCGCCGCTGGCAAGTTCGCCCCCATCTGGAAGGTGCCGGCGCGTTCGCTGGCCGGCGCGGTCATCGGCGGCCTGCTGCTGGGCTATGGCGCACGCCTGGCCTTCGGCTGCAACATCGGCGCCTACTTCAGCGGCATCCTGTCGGGCAGCCTGCACGCGTGGGTATGGCTGCCGGCCGCGTTTGCGGGCAGCGCGTTGGGCGTGCGCCTGCGCCCCGCCTTCGGCCTGGCGGTGGAAAAGACCCCGCCGCCCTCCAGTTGCTGACATCCATTACCGGAAAACAGTGTTCCAGGAACGCCCCCCGAATTTAGGGGGCTTTCTTTTTTTCCGGCGGTTCAGCTGGTGTATGGTTGCTCCATTCCGCAATACGGAGAGGACTATGAGCTGGATTGCCGGCCGTTACACGGCCTTTATTCTGACCCTGGCGGGCGCGGCGGTCACCGCCGTGCTGGCGTTCGCGAGTTCGCCCTGGTGGCTGGGCGCCGCCATCCCGCTTGCGCTGCTGGGCGCCCTGGGCGTCTATGACCTGATCCAGACCCGCCACGCCATCCGGCGCAATTACCCCGTGATCGGCAACCTGCGCTTCCTGTTCGAATTCATCCGCCCCGAGATCCGCCAGTACTTCCTGGAAGACGACACCCAGGCCGCGCCGTTCTCCCGCGCGCAGCGCTCCATCGTGTACCAGCGCGCCAAGCGCGAGATCGACAAGCGCCCCTTCGGCACGCAGGAAGACGTTTACGGCGACCGCTACGAATGGATCAACCATTCCATGTCGCCCTCGCACATCAACGACACGGATTTCCGCGTCACCGTGGGCGGCCCCGACTGCAAGCAGCCGTACTCCATGTCGGCGTTCAACGTGTCGGCCATGAGCTTCGGCGCCCTGTCGGCCAACGCCATCCTGGCGTTGAACGAAGGCGCTCGCCAGGGTGACTTCGCACACGACACGGGCGAAGGCGGTATCAGCCGCTACCATCGCCAACCGGGCGGCAGCCTGGTGTGGAACATTGGTTCGGGCTACTTCGGATGCCGTGACGAGCATGGCGCGTTCTCGGAGGAAGCCTTCGTCAAGAACGCCTGTACGCCGCAGGTCAAGATGATCGAGATCAAGCTGTCCCAAGGCGCCAAGCCGGGGCACGGCGGCATCCTGCCCGCGGGCAAGGTCACGCCCGAGATCGCGGAAGCCCGCGGCGTGGCCGCCTGGCAGGACTGCAATTCGCCGGCCAGCCATTCGGCCTTCGACACGCCCATCGGGCTGATGAAATTCGTGGCGCGCTTGCGTGAGCTGTCCGGCGGCAAGCCGGTGGGCTTCAAGTTCTGCGTCGGCCACCCATGGGAGTGGTTCGCCATCGTCAAGGCCATGCTGGAAACCGGCATCACCCCGGACTTCATCGTGGTGGACGGCGCCGAAGGCGGCACCGGCGCAGCCCCCGTGGAGTTCGTCGACCACGTCGGCACCCCGTTGCGCGAAGCGCTGCGCCTGGTGCACAACACGCTGATCGGCGTGAACCTGCGCGACCGCATCAAGCTGGGTGCGTCAGGCAAGATCATCACCGCATTCGACATGGCGCGCGTCATGGCCATGGGCGCCGACTGGTGCAACGCCGCGCGCGGCTTCATGTTCGCCATCGGCTGCATCCAGGCGCAAGCGTGCCATACAGGCAAATGCCCCACCGGCGTCACCACGCAGGACCCCATGCGCCAACGCGCGCTGGTCGTGCCCGACAAGGCGCAGCGCGTAGCGTATTTCCACAGCAACACACTGCACGCGTTGGCCGAACTGCTGGCCGCCGCAGGCCTGACGCACCCCAACCAGCTGCGCCCGCACCATATCGCGCGCCGCATCTCTTCCAGTGAAATCCGGCTGCTGTCGGCGCTGTTCCCCGAATTGGCGCCCGGTGAACTGCTGCGCGGCGAATTCCGCCACCAGGTGTTCCGGGTGGGCTGGGCGATGGCGCAGGCACAGTCGTTCCAACCCACGCGCGACATCACCACGGCGCTGGCCGAACAACACGTCTAGCCCGGCCCCACGCGGATGCGCGGACGCTACAGCCAGCGTTCGAACATCCGCGAAAAGAACTCCATGAAACGGTCGTCGGCGCCACGGTTGCGCCAGTCTTCCGGCGTGATCGGCACCGAGTCGGCGACATCGCGCTGAAACAGCGCCTCCATTTCACTCGCGAATTCCGGTCCCAGCACCACCGCGTTGATTTCGTAGTTCAGCGCAAAACTGCGCCAGTCCATATTGCTGGAACCCACGGTGGACCATACTCCGTCGACGACCGCCGTCTTGGCGTGCAGCAGCGCATCGCGCCGCTCGTAGAGCTTCACGCCGGCACGCAGCAAGTCCGTGTAGTGGGATCGCCCCGCATTGAACACCAACGACGAATCGCTAAAGCCCGGCAACACCAGCACCACATCCACGCCGCGGCGGGCGGCATCGGACAGCACGTCGATGAAAGCCGGATCGGGCACGAAGTACGCCATCGTGATGTGGATGGATTTCTGCGCGCTTTCAAACGCGGACATCAGCGTCAGGTAAACCGTATAGCCGTCGCTGCGGTCGGGCTGATTGGCCAGGATGCGCACGCGGGTGGCGCCCGCAGGCGGCGCGACATGCTCGCCGCCGCCGGCCAGCGGCTCGTCGGCCTGCGACGCCCAGCCGGCCTGGATGACCTGTTCCAACTGCGCCACCGCCGGGCCTTCGATGCGCAGGTGGGTATCGCGCCACGGCGCCGCCTTCGCGTCGCCCGGCGTTTCGCCGTCGGCCTTCCCCGCGCCTTCCCCCCCTGTGGGGCCCGACCCTGACCTTGCCCCCGCGCCCGCCCCGGATCCGGACCCGGCCCCGGGCGAAGACTCGTACACGCTGCTGACATTGATGCCGCCCAGATAGCCGACCTTGCCGTCCACCACCAGCACTTTGCGGTGGTTGCGCTGGTTCGGCGACCACCCTGCCCGCGCGCTGGCCGGATTGACGGGATTGAACACCGCGACCTGCACACCCGCGTCCCGCAGGCGCTGGAATAGCGCATCCGGGGTCTTGATCGTGCCCACCGCGTCCACCATCAATGCCACGTCGGCGCCGCGGTTGCGCGCCGCGATCAGGGCTTCGGCAAACCGCGCCCCTTCGGCGTCATCGTCAAAAATATAGGTTTCCATGTGCACGTACCGGCGCGCTTGCCCGATGGACTGCAGCATGGCCTGGTACGTGCTGGGGCCGTCGGCCAGCAACCGGACGCGGTTGCCGGCCACCAGCGGCGCGCCGCTGACAGCTTGTTCGACGGCCAGATGGCGCGCCAGGAAGTCGTCTTTAGGGGTCTTGGGATCGGCCGCGATGCCTTGTCCGCGGCGATAGCTGTCGCGGGCCGCATCCGCAGACAAGCCCGCTTGCGCCTTGCGCGCCTGCCGCTCCTGCGCATCGGGTACGCTGGCGCATGCGGCCAGCATGGCGACGACGCAAGCCAGCAATAAGGTTTCCACCCGGCGGCACGCGCCGGGCAGCCATGACGCCCTGCCCGAGCGCCCCCCGCGCCGGCACACGGCCGGCGGCGGAGGCAGCGCTGGCGGCCTCATGGCGAAGTCGGCTTAACGCCTGCCGCCCGCTACCAGGCAGCCCAGCAGCGCGCCGACCAAAGCGGCCACCCCAACGGACTTCCAGGCGTTTTCGTGCACATATTCGTCGGCATAGGCCGTGGCGCGGCGGGCACGTTCACGCGCGGCGCCCTCCCAATCGCCCGCATGACCGCGGGCTTCTGCCAATTGCTGCTTCAGGCGGGCGCGGGCCGATTCGATTTCGGAGCCGGTATAGGAAGCCGTCGAACGCAGGAGGTCTTCCGTTCCGGCAAGCAGCTCGTGGAAGCTGTCGTTGACCCGGTCGCGGTGCAAAGCCATCTCGGCGCGTTGGTGCTTTCGATTCATAGTCGCTCCTTGTAAAGGTATTGGGCCTGCCGGCGTGCCGGTGTCCTGACGCGGTTGCGCCTCTGCAGCGCCACGCGGTCGACCATGCCCCCATTGTGCCGATCATTCGCCGGCGCCGCCCGAGCTTTCGCAACCAGCCGTAATCCGATATTTCAGCGGACCGAAACTTGCTGGGCGTTTGCCGGGAACCGCCGCCCCCATTGCCCCGCGGCCGACCCGATTTCGTAAAAGTCCATTGCATTCAGCGGCTTAGCGCTTGACAGCAGAACCCTACCCACCGCAACAATAGCCCTTTGCAATGCGCTTCAATCGCCTCAAAAAAGGAAGTGAACGCATGGTGTCCCCTTCAGCAGTGCTTGCCCACGCCGCGCAGGAGTATCAAGCGCCCCCCTCCCCGGCCCTCAGCGCCGAACAGGCCGAGCTGCGCGACGGCCTGCTGGACCATCCGGCGCACATCGACCCCAAGTTCCTGTACGACGCGCTGGGCTCATCGCTTTTCACCGCCATCACCCAACTTCCCGAGTACTACCCCACGCGCTGCGAAGCCGAGATTTTCCAACGCTATGGGCAAGACATCGCGAGGCACATCGGCCCCGTGCAATCCATGATCGATCTGGGTGCGGGCGATTGCGTCAAAGCCGAGCGGCTCTTCGCCAGCCTACGGCCTCGGCACTATGTCCCGATCGATATCTCCGCCGACTACCTCCAGGCGGCCGTGCGGCGCTTGCAATTGTCCTATCCCGACCTGCACGTGACCGCGGTCGGTCAAGACTTCTCTCAAGCGCTGGACTTGCCCACGGGCATTCCCACCGAACAGCGGCTGTTCTTCTACCCGGGCTCCAGCATCGGCAACCTGAGCCCGGACGAGGCGCACGCCATGCTGCAGCGCATCCGCGCCCAATGCCATGGCGGCGGCCTGCTGGTGGGCGTGGACCGCGTGAAACCCAGGCAGGTCCTGGAACCCGCGTACGACGACGCGCTGCACCTGACCGCCGCCTTCAACCTGAACTTGCTGCGCCACGTGAACCAGGTACTGGATACCGATTTCAACGTGGAAGACTGGCGCCACGTGGCGCTGTTCAACACCGCCAGCTCCCGCATCGAAATGCACCTGGAAGCGCAACGCGCGCTGCGCGTCGCCTGGCCTGGCGGCGAACGCAGTTTCAGCGCCGGCGAACGCATCCATACCGAGAATTCCTACAAGTTCACCCCCCAGGCCTTTTCCGATCTGCTGCAAAGCGCCGGCTTTCGCGACGTGGCGCACTGGTCGGATTCGCGCGGCTGGTTTTCGGTTTTCAGCGCCCGCGCCTGACGCGGGCAACCCATCAACGCCACTGGAGGATCGCCATGGAACCTGCCTGCCTGCTGACTCACCCCGCCACCGGACCGTATGCCAGCGGACAGGCCGGCCAGCACGACCGCTATGACGCCGTGCGAACCACCAGCACGGCGCTGGCGGCGCCGCTCAGCCCCGAGGATTGCCAGGTGCAATCGATGCCCGATTGCAGCCCCGTCAAATGGCATCTTGCGCATACCACCTGGTTCTTCGAGACTTTTCTGCTGACGCAATTCCATCCCCCCTACACGACGTTCCATCCGCAATACCGGGTGCTGTTCAATTCCTATTACAACGCGATCGGCGCCAAGCATCCGCGCCCGCAACGCGGCCTGCTGTCGCGCCCGTCGCTTGCCGACGTGCTGCACTATCGACAGCACGTGGACAGCGCCATGCATGACCTGATCTCGCGCCTGGGCGGCAACGACGAAGACTTCGACGCCCTGCTGGAGCTGGGCCTGAACCACGAGCAGCAACACCAGGAACTGATCCTGACCGACGTGAAGCACATGTTGTCAGCCAATCCGCTGAAGCCCGCCTACGTGGCCGGCGGCTCTCCGGCGCTGCCTCCCGGAACACCGGCTGGCTGGACCCGCTACGGCGGTGGCATCACTCGCATCGGCCACGATGGGCGCGGTTTCGGCTTCGACAACGAGAGTCCGGCCCACGAGGTGCTGCTGGCGCCGTTCCACTTGGCAGACCGTCTGGTCACGCAGCACGAGTTCCTGGCGTTCATCCGCGACGGCGGCTACAAGCGGCCCGAACTCTGGCTGTCGGCCGGTTGGGATCGCGTCTGCGCGGAAGGCTGGCGCGCCCCGCTGTACTGGGAGGGCCAGCGCGACGACTGGCGCGTGTTCACGCTGCGCGGCATGCAGGAACTGGAATTGCAGGCGCCCGTCACCCACGTCAGCTACTTCGAAGCCGACGCGTATGCCCGCTGGGCCCGCGTGCGCCTGCCGCGCGAAGCCGAGTGGGAACACGCTGCCCGCCAACTGGCCGACCCGGCCTTTCCGGGCCGCGCGAACATGCTGGAAAACGGCCACCTGGACCCGCGCCCCGCACCCGCCCGCAACGGCTCGGGCGGCCCGGTGCAGCTGTTCGGCGACGCCTGGGAATGGACCGCAAGCGCCTACGACGCCTACCCTGGCTTCAAGCCGGACGCCGGCGCGGTCGGCGAGTACAACGGCAAGTTCATGTGCAATCAATATGTGCTGCGCGGCGGCTCCTGCGCCACGCCGCGCGACCACGTGCGCGCCAGCTATCGCAATTTTTTCCCGCCCGAAGCCCGTTGGCAATTCTCGGGCATCCGGCTTGCCCGGGATGCGTGATACCCCCCTTTAAATTTTTGCCTTCCCGCCGCTTGCATGGCAAAAAAGTTTCGTGCTAGAATTTCTTTCTTCGTTGCTCAGCGCTACAAAACACGCACTGAACGGCGGAGAAAAATCAGGAAAAACGCAAGACAAAACGCAAGACAAGTTGGCGCATTAGCTCAGCCGGTTAGAGCGACGGAATCATAATCCGCAGGTCCCCTGTTCGAATCAGGGATGCGCCACCAAGAATCTAAAGGGCCCGCGAGCAATTGCGGGCCCTTTGCTTTGCTCCGCAAATTGTAGGCTGCTCCGCAATCCGCATGCCCGGACACGTTTCCGCCCACCCAAGTCTACGAGACACCGAGTCCAAGCGCGGAGGGGCTTTTTTTATGTGCCCAATGCCCCCCCGCCGGACGTCACTTCGCCCCTCCGCTCCAGGGGCCGCTAAATTTTAGGAACTTTCGCTGCGAGCAAACGTCCAATTTGTGACGTAACCATTACGCCAAAATTTCCCTGCAAATTTTTGCGAAAAGGATACGGAACTTTGGGCTATTAGCAAGCGAGAAAAAAGTGATTGCCTATTTGAACTTCGGCTAGTAGATTACGTGAACACGCTTCGTAGACCAGCGCCTTGACTTTGCCGAAATTTTGTGCGTATAATCTTCGGTTTGTTCAGCAACCTTGCCGAACTTATCGCTGAAAGTTGGCATACCTCAAAACGGAAGGTGAGTCAATTGAAGCTGCGATACAGCGTGGAATTGTAGGTCTACCCCTGCTACTACTTATCGCCTCATTACCCCTGGAGATGAATATGACCAAGACTCAATTGATCGCAATGGATATCCGACCCAGCGCCTAACGCATAAGTTAGTGAGCAAGGCAGAAAGGCCTACCACTTTGGTAGGCCTTTTGCTTTTTTGGACCTTAGATCAGGCCACACTTCCCACCTGCAGTAGTTGGAGGAATGCGGGATCGCCGCGCTCTCGGAACCAAGCGAAGTCGGGATCGTTGCGCGCAGCCTCTCGACAACGCGGATCCAACTCGATGGACCTCTTTAGCCCTGCAATGGCAGTTGAACCGTGCCCCATGGCGGTCGAGTGGCGATGATTCTTCGTGGCCTCCGCTGCAAGCAAACAGCTGTAGCACGCGAGGTTATAGTGCGCTGAATCATCATCTTTGCCATACTTGTCCAATACCATTTGACAAGCTTCTAAAGCCCCTCGGATATCGCCCAGCCGGCGTTTCACATTCCCAATCGACACCAAAGCACGGCACGCAATCTTTGGATCGATTCCATCTGCCCCATACGGCACTTTCTGCAGGTAGCGTAGGCTTTGCTCCAACGCATCAATGTACTCAGGGCATTGCTTGTCATTGCCTTGCGCCTCAGACAACTTTCCGTAGATCTCCGCGATTTCCCGCATGACAATACCATGCACGACATTGACTTCGGATCGATTGTCCCGCGGATAGTCCTCTTCAAGAAACACCCGTAAGCGTTCGATCGCAGTTTCCGCCTGAATCTTGGCATCCTGGGCGCTAGCGACTGCAGCTGACGCTTTCTCCACTGTCTCCTGCGCCTTAGCGCGGGCTGTCATGAAGGACTCTACGCCTTTGAAACCAAGAAATGCGAGCAGTGCGCCCAACGTTGCAATGACGCCGAACAACTTTTCATAGGACTCTCGGAGGGCGTCTATCCTGTCTTTCGTGCTATCTACTGCAAACTTAGCAATCGCAATTGCAGTTGTGTCTGCCATTGGCGCCTGCGTGGGGAGAGACTGAGGTGCCGTCATAGGCGGAACCTGTTGGTCATACCCTTCCCTACGAAACAGGAAGTACTGGCCGGTGTAGCCCACAGAAGATTCGGCTCTCGACGCGGAACCCACAGAACTGGAAGGCTTCTCGCCGAACAGTCCGTGCACGCCCATGTAGATAAGTGCCAAGACAATTAAGTACATCGGCAGACCGTAGGTTAAAAACCATCTAACCAATCTTCCCCAGGCAGTATCCAGCCAAGACTTCCGGCCTGCCGGTTGCTGCGGACGATTCTCGGCTGGCTTACCCTCCGGCTTCAACGGATGATCCACAGGCACTTGCGCTGCGGCATCAGACTCAGGAACTACTCCGGACATGTTCTCTCGCTTTTAGTTATTCGAAGTAACCACCATTTTACTGGCACATCGACGTAAATGCGGCAAAACAGCCCCCAGCTTAAAATCAAGATCTGTTATTTCCACTCTTCGCGCAACCCAGACGCGCAACCTCGCTTCAATACTGCCCCCTAGGCATGCGAAATTCATGCTAGTAAAGTCGCAGGCCGAAGTCTGTCCTCGCACAGACTGACGAGTGCTTGTTTACATAACCTCTATCTTGGGGGTTCCATGTGCAGCCATTACCAGAGCCTGAAGGACGCCGAGTTGCTGCTGAAGAAATTCGGCGTGCGCGAGAAGCCGGCATCGCTCGGCAGCTACGATATGTGGCCCAGGCGTCAGGGGCTGTTCGTGCGCCGGCCGGTGGAGCATGACGCGGGCGATGAGGCAGTGCCGGAACGGGAAGCGGTGGTAGGTCGCTGGGGCATGATCGCACCCGGCACGCCACCCGAGAAGCTGGCCCAGGCAGATAAGATTTCGACGTTCAACGCCAAAAGCGAGACAGCCCACAAGCTGTGGACGTTCCGCTTGGCCTGGCGCCGAGCCCAGCACTGCATCATCCCGGCTGATGCAATCTTCGAACCCGACCACCGCGACGAAACAAAGGCCAAGTTCGGCACCACCAAGTCTGTGCCAACGTGCTTCACGCGGGCCGACGGCGCGCCGCTGGGCATCGCCGGGCTTTGGGACCGCTACCGTGACGCAGCCGGTCAATGGCAGGAGAGCTACACCATGCTGACCATCAATGCGGACGAGGATCCCCTATTCAGGGACTACCATCAGGCGGGCAAGGAAAAACGGATGGTCGTCATCTTGCCCGAAGCCTCCTATGGCGAATGGCTGATCGCGCCGGCCGAGGCCAGCCGCGATTTCCTGGTGCCCTTCCCTGCCGATCGTTTGGTAGCAGAACCGCAGAGCCAATAGCGCTACCCCAGCTTTTGCCGATACAGCTCTTGCGCCGCCGCCAGCGAGGCGCGCATGCCGTAGATTGTCCCGCCACTCCCGCGGCTGAACCAGAGTTCGTACCGCCACATGCCGTCAACGAACACGCGGCAGATTGTCCAACCGGATGGTCCTTGCCAGTAGTAATAGTCTTGTTGGGTCCATTCCTCGTCTGCCATGTTCCGTCCCCCTCCGGCCCGGAAATAGGGCCGAGTTGCGCGAATTCTAGGCCTGTTTATACTGTATGTCCATACAGTATTTGCGACAGAAGATCATGCTCTGCACCGTCACCCGAAGCCACTACCTCGGCGAGAAACGCCACGACCGAGACCCCAGCCCGACCATCACCGGAACCGTCCGCATGTACTCGATCATGCGAGAAGATATGAAGCGGTACATCCGCGTCATGACCATGGACGGCCTTCAGAAGTTCGGTGCGACCGAAAAGGGCGCGATTCCGGACCTGTTGCAGCCCGAGCTTCTGACCTTCTCCTCTGACCGCGGCATGATGGTCTGCGGTTTCGAGGAAATTGACGGTCGGCGCTACTACCAGGGGTGGTGGATGCAGTGGGTCAGTCAATGAAACCAGGCCCGGGGATGCTGTAACACTATTGCAGTCGCCTAGTCGAAAGCGCAATAATTGTTCCCCCGATCATCTACTTTTGGAGGGTACGGCAATGCATCGCGAAGACATCCAAAAGCTGGGCGCAAGTGCCGCCCGCGACGGATTGACCTTGTGGGACTGCCCCTACTATCGAGCAGCAGAAATGCCCGGCCATACGGGCGAATCGATAGTGGAGTGGCGTGAAAAGGTTGAGGCCTGGGAAGCCGGATGGATGAACGAAACCAAGTCTTGGCGCCCACCTCCGGGAGGCCATATTCGCTATGTGCCACGCGCTACCGCGCGACACCGCAACTGAAGATGGATCAGCGCCCCGAATCGGGGCGCTTTTTGTTGCCCGTGAAAAGCTACGGACCTGCATGGTGCTGCGGTAGCACTTGGCCGTTGCTGATAAGCGAGCTATACCATGATTCGTCAGTTCAATCGATCTAAACGCCAGTCAGCAGTCCAGCCGTTCCCCCTTACGCTAACCCGATAGTCGTAAACCGATCCAGGTCGAACGACGATCTCTTGATAGGCAACGGGATCTGTGACGCGGTTTACCTGCAGCCCGAGCTTTTTTGTCCCTGCCGGAACCTGCAGCTCAAGGACACGATTTGCGTCGACGTTAGCGACATGACGCCCGTCAATATAAATAAGCACAAATATGCCCGCGCCAACTACGCCGCGGTCCCGAACGATCCGAATACTCCCTTTGTCCGGGCCAGGAATGAGCAACGAAGGGTCGAGAATCGATGACGCATTCTCTCTTGGAGCGGTATCAACGTCCGCCGGAGTCGAAGCACAGCCGGATACGGCTGACAATAGCAAGACTGCGATTCCCTTACGCATAAACCTACGCTCCTTGATTCTGGCGCGGCTACTATACCTTACACATTCAGGGGCCGCAGAGCGCGCGCCAAGTGGCATTCCCATCCCGGATCTGCCGACGGATTTCAGTGGGCGTGGCGTCGACTTGTCCCGCATCTGCGAAATAGACCGGTCTTGCATGGTCGCAGTATTCAATACCGACCCGGGCCGGCGCCACGCACCCACTCACGCTTAAGCTCATCAGCAATAGCGGAGTCATCCATGCTCGCCGTCTCGTGTTGCACATCACGCACCTCTCGGCGGGCCTGTGCCGCCTGTTCGTTGATCTTTCGTGCCCGCTCTTGCCGCTCGACCTCGCGGCCGGTCGCCCGCCCCCGGTAGAAGATACCGACGAGCGCAACCAGCGCCAGGCCGAGTAGCAGCAGCCCTCCTTTGGCGCGTTCAAGCCATGCTTGCACGATTACCCCCCAACTCCGCAACGGCCTGCGCGTACAGTGCGGGCCAAGTCTTCGCATGTGGCTTCCCAGGCCGCCAAGTTCGGATATACAGCTCCCAGCCGCCCTGAACGTCACCAACGTCGGGCAAACGCCAGCCGTCTGTCCACATCAGCAATCGCGCGAACACAGCCGCCAGCACATCATCGAACTCGAGAGCGGCATATACAGACGTCGCCACGGGTTCGACGCCACGGGCGGCACAGATCCCGTACGCATGGTCGCGGCTCGCCGAATGCGTCAGCACACCACGCACGCCGCCGCCCTTCTCGAACTGCCAAAAACCACGCGCCGGCCCGCGTACTTGGCGCCGATGGATGAATCGACTTTCTTGCAACCCGATGGCCAGCAGCATCAAGCGCGCCGCCTGCGTATCCATCTGGGCGGGGAGCAGCACCAAAGCGGGGTCGATACCCGTCTTGATAATCTCGGATAGAGTCATTGTTTAGGGTTCCTGATGTGCTTGGCCGTCACCGCGGCCACGTAGAAGGCAGCCGAAGCTGCAAGGGCGGCGTCGCCGGCGCTTGCCCAGCCGGCAACGAAGATCCGGCAGGCCGCACCCGTCGCAGTCAGGCAGATGGCGGCCAGCCCTATGCGCTCCAGAGTGGTGTCCTTGACCGACCTAGCGAAAACCGCCAGCACAGCACCACCGGCGACAACAAGCCAGCAGACGAAGGCCAGGACCGCCCACAAGGTGATGTAGATCTTGGTATCCATGTCAGGCCCCTTTTCCGCGTACGCGATCGAGAACGGCTTGCCACAGGGCACCGATGGGCGCTTCCTGCACGGCCTGCCACATCCGCGACATGATCGCCATACCCAGAAATCCGCAGAGGAAGCCTGACAGGCCCTCCGGAATACCAAGTCCCTGCGCCAGCCACGGAGACCCGTAGTAGGCCAACACCGCGCCGGTGGCCGCCATGCTGGCTTTGGCGGTACGGGATCCTTGCAGGAACCGCATGGACACCATCGCGCCGATAACACCGGCCAGCTTTGCCGCGATGGCGTCGAAATCTTGGATGTTCAATCGCGTCCCCTATAGACGAAAAAAAGCCCGCGACAGCGGGCAGTGGCATTCGGCCGATTGGTTAGAGAATTCGGATAGTCTGGGCATCAACGATCTGCTGCCCAATGTTTCCGAATACCGGGATGCCGTAGGCCCCAAGATCCAGCCGGCCGGGGTGCGTGTCGTCCGTGGACCAGATCCGCGTGGCGTACGAAACCTCGATCACCGCGCCGGCAGCCGGAACATCGGACGTGAATACCAAGCGATACGGCTTCTGCTGCAGGGTGTCGTTGCTAAGCGACGGTTCCGCGACCCCCGAGGCCCAGGAATAGGCGTAGCCCCCTTCGATGTGCACGCCCTGGTTGGTGCGGTCGACACCGTCCACCAGGATCTGCGGCATGTGGATCATCCGCGCCGTCGGCACGCTGCCATTGGGCATGTACAGCGGGTAGCTGGCGGCTCCCGTCGATGCGGTCCCTTGGCTCGTCGTGATATACAGCCGGCCAGTCTGGGGCTGGTTGTATTGGAAGCGGTTCGTTGCGTCGTAGAAATCCACGAAGCCCCAGCCCTTGGTCCGCGCCAGATCCATGCCCAGCTCGCGATACCCGAACAGGCGGCGGTGGTGATAGTTCGGAGCGCCGCAGGTGGCGATGTGCACGCGGCAATCCGGATTCTCGTCCTGGACAATCTGCACGCACTGCTCGACCTGGGAAACCCACGTCGGCGCCGCCTTGACCATTGCCCAGTCGCCAACCAGGCCGGCGAGGCTGTCGGCTTGCGCAAAGTCATCGGCGCTGATCGGACGTTTGAACGTCGCCACGCCGGCTGCGTAGGTATCGATCAGCCGTACCGCGACGCGGCGATGGTCGCCATGGAAGGAGCCGATGATCAACGCATCCCCGGCAGCCGCCGAAATGGTGGCGCCGGCGGTGTTCAACGTGATGGACTTCGCCGCGGCCGCAGCGATGGGGATCCGGTCGTCCAGCACCGTCTTGTTCGGGGACGTTCCCGTGATCGAGCTGAAGTAGTTGCTGCTCTCATCGTCCTTCAACTGCTGCGCTGTGACACCCGTGCGCGTAACCCATCCCTTCGTGACGTGCGTAAGCCAATCGTCGTTGGTACTGGATTCCATCAGGAAAACGTCCGATCCCCATTCCGCCACACGTTCGATACGGTTGAGGAGCACATCGCTAGTCAGGAACAGTTCTGCCGACCAACCGCCGATGCCCGCATTCATGATGTGGTGCATACGGTTCGTGACGAAGTTCAGGTCCAGCCGAGGCGTGCCGCCCGTGGCGCGCGGATCAAGGGCGCGCACGACCAGGCGAAAATGGCGCTGCTTGGCCTC
Source organism: Achromobacter sp. Bel (assembly GCF_012928505.1). Classification (GTDB taxonomy): domain Bacteria; phylum Pseudomonadota; class Gammaproteobacteria; order Burkholderiales; family Burkholderiaceae_B; genus Achromobacter. The sequence goes on from NZ_JABBJN010000005.1 coordinate 26,664, forward strand.
ACCCAACATATATGTCACGCACGCGCGCGGATCGCTGTCTCGAAAACCCAGGCCACTGCTCACACTGGCAGGCTGCGTTGTGTCTTCCGACACGGCTCCGTCGCCAAACGGCGACTCGAGCGGTGTGCTCAGACCCTTTCCGGTGTTGCCCAGCGTCCCGCGCATATAGCTGATCGACTCGCCATAGCTGTAGGTGCAGACGATCGGGCCGCTCGGCGCGTTCCGGAACCAAACCTGATGCACCACGGCATTCAGCGGCACGCTGTAGGCTCGCGTGATCATGTAATCCCAACCCGGAGGGATTGCAGCTCCGCTGCCCTGTGTGTTCATGCCGCCGACGAGTTCGGAACCGTTGACCGTAACTACGTGGTCGAACGTGAAGCCGCGCGCGAGCGGATATTTCAGGTCCGCACCGTTGCCAGAAAAGTTCTCAGTATCGGTGCCGAACGGCCCGTCGTTGTATGTGCTAAAAGTGCCGAACAGCGCATCATCAACATAGAGGTCGACCAGGGCTGCCCCGTCGTTACCACGTTCACGGCACAGGTTCACCGTCAGCTCATCGCCCCACAAGTCGAATTCAGCGGACGCATTGATACCTTGCATCCGACGCGCCGATCCCAGCCACAGATTCGGAGCCACGATCGATGCGGCCGAAGGCGCGAGCAAAGAAGCGTGGATAGACGTTGCGGCGCGCGTACGCAAGTAAAGTTCGATACCTCCCACGTAGCTCAATTCGCCCAGGTATCCCTGCCCCCAGTTGATACTGGATCCCGCCGTAGCTACCCTAATCGCCCGCGCAAGCGGACGCATTGAGGCTTGGGCATTCGCCCCACCCCCACCGCGGTAAACCAGTTGCGCTGCGCGCTCGGGGTCCGGATAGCTCGGATCAATCACCAGATTCGACACAACGCTGGTAACGACAAACGGGCCCGTCAAAAGCGACCAATTGATAGTCACAGAGCCAGACACGCCGCTGCCGTTTCGCTCGGAAAGAGGAACGGTCTGAATACCAGTGGGAGCGATCCCCGGATCGTCATACCCCGCTACGGTGCCCGCCCCGTCATGGATCAGGATTCGGTTTCCATAGGACTGATCCTTGGCGACGACGCTCACCCGGTAGTTCTTGGCGCTATCGACGCCATCCAGCCAGATGCCCCGGATAGCGCTCGTCGCAGCACGCCAGCGCTCATTGCCAGCCAGCACCAGATTTCGATAGTCCGCGCGGAGCCAGGATGGCAACATGCCCCGGTCGACGATCTGTCGAATCGCATCCAGCTCACGCGTCCGAGCGATCCGGAAAAGGCCGAGCGACGCAGAGTTGAGGACGCCCGTGCTGGTGATTTCGCGGTAGTCGATATCCAGGTATGCCCGCAGCGAGGCGTCATTCGCCACAGACCCGATGACGACGCGCGTCAATCCGCTGGCGTTGCGGGCGATATCCACGGCACCAGTATTGAGGACCGTCGCACCGTCGCTCAACTTTGCGATGGCGATCCGATCCTTATTTGTCGGATCCTGGTTGCAGATAACCGAGATCAGGTATCGCTCGTTGGGGTCGCCGTTTTCGATGCGGACCGACTTGATAGCCAGCGCCGCCTCGATACGCTTTTGTGTCGGCAAGAACCAATCGGTTTGACCAGAGCCGCTGAGATTGAGCACGGATGGATCCAGCCACGGGCAAGCCTGCACGACCCGCAACAGACTGTTGACGCGCGGCACGCTCGCTGGCTGAATTCCCGACCACAGCCAATCCGCCCCATTGAAAACGTAATAGCCGTTCTTGGACGCGTCCGAATCGTTCGTGACCTGCCCAGTCGTACCCGCGGGCGAGCTCGTATCGCTATTCATCGCAGCCGCAGTCAGGTAAGTGCGTAAGTTGGCGGCACCCGAGGCCACTTCCAGCACTTGCTGCGTCAGTGTGGCCAGGTTCTGGACATCATTGCCAACCCGATTGACGTTCGGCTGCCCGACGCTTCCCGTGGCATACCTATCGAGCGTTTCGGCATCCAGGCTGCCGTTGATCAATTGCTGTGCGGTGAGGTATCCAGCCATTTGGAACTCGCAAAAAAAAGCCCCGCACGGGGCGGGGCTCATTGGGTTTGGTGAAATCTAAGCGTGAAAATCGAGATCGTTCTGGTAATACCTGGCGTCGTAGTTGATCGCCTTTAGCGGGATAGTCCCGTCGTCGTTCGGTGCGCCCTTCTCGTCGACCAAAAACGGCATTGCCTCCCGGGGGCTGGTTCCCTCCCCAATGATGTAAGTCGTCGGGTTGTAGCCCTCACCCCGCAGGATGATTGGTGTCCGCGGCTCACGTTCCAACAGGGCAAGCCGAGCACTTCCCCCAGATTGCACCGCCATCGTCTCAATGGTGGCGTCGCTGCTCTGAAGAAAAATGCGGTAGGTGCCGCCCGGCTTCCAGTCATAGGGCTGCGACAAGGCGACGAGCCTGCCGTCGTCCTCTGCCACATCCACAATCTCACCGTCGCTTCCCTGCGCCCGCGTGTTATCTGCGACCCGGATCCGTTCGGACACCGCAAGCAGATTGGCCTCCGGCAATGCGTCGAACTCCGTCACTACATCCTGAAACTGCAATTTGTTCCATGCGCGGTACGCATGGATGTAGGCTTGCTCCCTGACACGCACACCCACCGAGTCGTACCGTTTCGGATTCACTGCCGACCGGTCCTCCGGCAGGTAAATCGTCACCTGGGAATCGTCGTCGGGGTCAATCCACGGATACTCGATACCGTCGTTCTCCATCGCGCTGCCTTCGGTCCGCGTTTCGGAACCGGGCAACTTGTTGCGATGGTTGAACTGCAAAGAGGCATCTTCGGAGGCGCGCTCGAAAAACAGCTTGATCACGCTTCCGCGACGATATGCGCGACAGAACACCGCCTGCGCGATCATGTCCAGCGTTTCCTCGAACGACAGGTTATCGCTATCGATCGTGTAGTTGAACTGCGCCACGTCGACACCGAAGTAATCGCGGATCGCCTGAGCCGTGGCATAGATGTTGTCGAAGTCCACTTCCGCCGGCGCCCTATTCCCGATAAGGGGATCCAGGCACACGGCCGAAATGATGTCCGCGACATCGGTGGTCGGATACAGCTCCGTCGTGAACGTCGACCCTGACACCCTGCGCGGCAGCTTGCGGGTCACCAGCAGATTCAGCTTTCGTTCCTTGACGGCTAAGGCGCCGTCCGTCGCAAACGTCACCGACTGCACCGTAGTCACATCCCCGAAATGCGTGCGATCAACGGCAGAGCAAGCGTACAGGTCGCGCCATTGGATTTCGTCCACGACGCTGCCCTCAAAATCCGTGTCCGAATTCGTCAGGCGACGCGCGCGCATCTGCCAGCGCTTACTGGGTTCTCCGCCCAGCTCCACGTCAAGCGTGTCCGCCCGCACCACCTTCGTGACTGCCGAGCCCCGGATCTCCCGATTAAACGCCAGCACGGGTCCGTACGGGTTGCCGTTTCCATCGACGCGCTGAGCCTCAAACCTATAGACCACATCGCGTCGATACTGCTGCCGCCCGTTGTCCTTGTATAGGCCATTGAGCGCAATGACATTGGCGATCACCCGCGTAATGGGCTGCACGCTCTCCACCGTGAACCATCCTACCCAACGCTCTCCCGTCGTGGAGATAGTGGGGTTCATGACCACCGAGACTCCACCATAGTCGTTCTGCAAGGTGTCCCAGGCCGGGTTTACCGCGCTCGGGTTGTCAAGCGTCAGCAACGATGAGGTCAGGGTATTGATCGTGTACATGCCCGACAGGTCGAACTGCACAATGTCAGACGGCCTGGTCAGCGTAGGCGTGCCCGAGACGACATTCGGCGCCGTTCGAAAGGCCGCCCATGCTGCTGAATTCTGCGTTGTGTCCAGCCGGACCGTAGTTTCACCGGCGGCAAAGCTGGCGGAAATGACTCCATAAATCCCCGTCACGTTCCCGGTCGCCGTGTAGTCGAAATCACCGTCGCCGCCGGTATGATCAGTCCAGGAAACCGCACCATTCGAAAGCGTCACCACCTGACCAGCTGACCACTCGGCAGCATGATTGCCTTCGAAAGTCACTTCACCCCACGCAGGACGCATCGCGCTATCTGTCCGGAACGTTGCCCCTTCCGGCGGGCTAAACGAATATGTCCCCTGCGTCTGCGCAGCACCCTGAATCGAAATTACCTCTCCCGCAATGAACAGCTCGGTGAAATCGAGTTCACTATCCTGCGAGACAACTTCGTTAGGCGATCGAAACACCATACCGCGGCGGATCGCACTGCCCACGTCCTGCGGCTGCAGCACCTGGCCATTGACGCTGTTGATCCGCTTGCTGGAAATGACAGGCTGGTTGATTGCGTTGCCGATGCGCAGCTGCGGCGCGTGCCCGCTGTTTGGCGACGTGAACGGCGCATATACCTCAACGGACGCCCCGGCGATCTGCGAGATGGGCGTCGTGTCGTCCCGTGCATCGTGGATCGCGTAGGCGCCACGCCCGATACACATGAAGGCGATTTCCTTTTCAACGTGGTTCTCGAAGATCTTGTACGGCTGGGCCAGCAGATCAGCCGTCGACCGTACTTTGCCCAGAATATCCGGCACCCGCCCATTCACCCGCGCCTGATTCGTGCGCTCCGAAAGCCCATTGTTCGGCGATTCCTGCTGCACGTTTCGTGCGGTGGCGTTGGGCGGATCGGGCGTCAAGATTGACGTCAGGATCATCGAGGCAGTTGACGCCGCCAATGCGACAGCTATCGCCGTCCACGTCAATCCCTCTCGCGGAAAGACTTCAACGACAAACGGTCCAGGCATTCCCCGCAGTGCGGAGACCTCAAGCGGGTCCTTGGGCGTAACCACAGTTTTCGTAGCCATATCGGTGATACGCGCACCCGGCGGGAAACGCGGCCCCAATTCCGCCTTCAAAAACGAAAGCAAGTCATTGACTTGGTGCGTTTCCATGGCTCTATCGGGAGCTCGGTACAAGAGGACAGTGATCACAGATAAAACCTCATGTTTATGTAACTGGCTGCCAAAGCCTCAATCAGGAGAAACTGGGCTCCGCCCTCGGTTAGGTGGAGCAGCCGCCCACGCAAACACACGCCGATATGGGATCCTCCGCCCAACGCCTCCATAAGCACCAACGACGGCTCAACCGTCGGGCCACGCTGGCGTCGCAGATCTCGAAACAACGCGGACAGCCGACCGGCCTGAAAATCCCATTCCTCGACCTGGTGCAGCCGTGCGTCCCCCGTCAAGTGTTCCCAGGCATCAGCCGCAAAGTGCAGGCAGTTGTACGTCTTGCGGTCGTATTCCCTGGACAAAAGAAAGTCGATACTCATAAGAACCCCCGCAGCATCGGAAACTCGTCCGACCGATACACTCGCCCGGTCTTGCTGACATTGACCTGCGGAGCAGCGGCATCGAACTGCGAACCCTCCGGCGACCGCGTGATCGTGCGGGCCTGCAAGACTACCGGACCAAACATCGGCCTTTCCATGCCGTCGGACCGATACGACCTGTAAACCACCCTGGGTGGAGATGTCCGCAACGAGCCAGCCGCACGCCCCCGCTGAACCTCATCAGGCAGGATTTCACCCAGGTCGCCAAAGGTAACGGTCATGCCAAAATCGAGATTCCCACGATCCTCCAACAGCTTGAGGCCCAGGGGAACGTACTGAAAAAACACCTGCTCGCCGGACTCCAGGCGCGCCCAGAAACCTTCGCGATACTTCGCCTGCACGCGCCACACCTGGGAGAAATCCGGCTGGCTGATCTCCAGGGTGGGAACCTCTGCGGTACTCGACGGCGCCCCGAAAAAGAAGTTGACCCACTGGTCGTCATTGGATTCAGGCATGGGGCAGATCCTCGTTTACGAGCTTGCCAAGAAGATCCAGGATTTCCCTCGCCGCGGCGAAGCTTCCATAGATCGTGAGCATCATGATTAGCGATCCCCAGTAGTCCAGCTCGCCCACCTGCAGATCGGGCATGGGCTGCACTTCTAAGGTGGCCGAAACCGTATAGAACCGCCCTTCCTTCGAAACGAGCCTGACCGACCCAGGGATGAAGTTCGCGACGTAGCGTTCAGTTTTATGGGTATCCAGCCGCAGGTCGATCTCGAAGGCCTCCGCCCCGTTGCGTCGATAGTTCCGCACGAACCCCATGAACATCGAGTACCGCTCATCACGCAGTCGCCACAACGCCGACACCATATGGGGGCTACCCGAAAGGTCGGCCCGATATCGCCCGGGCCCGCCGTCCAGTGGCGTGCGGATCGTGCCGTCACCGATGTCGGCCGAATATCCTGCCATCAGTGGGCAGAACGGTAACAACGGCCTCATGATCTCTTCCTCGACGTTTCAAAATTTGAAGTAAGGGACTTCGACGCCCGCGAGTTCGCCTGACCGAACTGCCTTTGCATGATGCGCGGGGTCTTCGATTCGATGCGCCGATCAACCTCGATCAGCAGTTCCCCGTCGCTCATCCGCTGCACATCAACGTCCCTGCCGCCATAGTTATTGACCGTGACCCGAGGCTCTCCCCAGCCGCCAGAAAATCCGGAGCCGAGGGGCGTCACATACCCGCCGCTCCCGCCTTCCATAAGAAAGGTGTCCCGCCCTTTTGTGTAAAGCTCCGGGCCGCGCTCGTTCACCTGGTAGAAAGACCCAGGCATCGTCGGACCGCCAGACGCCCGCAACCCACCCCACGAACCAGTCATCCCGCTGACATTACCGACCGCAGTGCCGCCCGAGGTATACGACGGCGAAACGGACATGCCGCCACCGAGCCACCCGGCGATTCCATTGAACAGCCCGCCCAGCAGCCCCCCCACTTCGCCGCCCTTCCCGCCGTAGCTACCAAACAGCAGCTTGCCCAGCTTAGACGCCAGCAGGTCCGATCCCATCCTTGCAAGCATGTCCGCGAACTTCAGACCGATGTTGTCGAACTTTCCAGTCAAAACGGAATAGATCCCGTCGCCAAACGTCGACTGAATGTTCCGCGCGCCCTGCTTGGCGAATTCGTCCATTTCATCGGTGGCCGCGCCAAACTGCTTGACCATCTTTTTGTAGGCGTCTTCATACTCCGGTGTACCGACTTGCAAGTACTGGCCCAGCAGCGCCGCACCGTCGGCGATCTTCCTGGACTTCGCCCGCTCCGGGTACAGGGTGTCCATGAGCCGACCGTATTCCTCCAGCTGCTTTTGCGCGCCCTTGATGGCGTCCTGCTGCTCATTGAATGCGTCGGTTGCCTCAGCCAGGCCGATGGCTTGCTGCTTTTCGCGCTCGGTCCGGAACGTCAAGGTGCCCGAGGCAATGCTGGCAAACAGCTTTTCCGCTTCGGTCTCACGACCAATCAGGGCCAACCGCACTTTCATTTGGGCGATGTAGCGCGCGCCCTCGTCGAGCTTTTGAGCTCCGCTCTTAGTTTCCCCCGTAACAACCACAGGCGCGGTCACAGGAACGTCGCCCGCCCCGAGAATGTCGATGCCCCAGCCCTTCATTTCCTGGTCAATGCGGGCCTGGGCGGCCGCAATCACGCGTTCCGCATTTCGCAACTGCTCGCCGAGTTCCTTTTCCCCGACGCCGAAAATCAGCGACTTAGCTTTTGCACCCGTATCTCCGCGCTTCAGCGCATCTATCTCGCCCTGGATCGACCGGCGCTGCGCGTCGTACTTCGTGAGCGCTTCGAATGGGTCGCTGCTGCCAAAGAGCGAGTCATACGCCGTACCCTGGATTGCCCCAAGAAAATCGCCCAACGACTTCCGGGCCGTCATCAGACGTTCGATGTACGTGTTCAGCACCGGCAGCGAAGCGGCCGCGAGCTCGTTGAACGCGCCTTTCGCCAACCGCTGCAGATCGTCCAACGAGTCGTTGAACTGCGCGGCCGCATCGACCACGTCCTCGCCGACAACAATGCCGAAGTCTCGCGCTTTCGCCGCGGCGTCATCGAAACCCTTGGCGCCGCCATTGAGCATGACGATCATGTCTGCGCCCGTCTTGCCGAACACTTCCTGCGCGATCGCCGTCTTGTTGGCCCCATCCTCCATTCGGGCAAACCTGTCAGCCACATCCCGCATCACGGCGTCGGCCGACCGCAGCTTTCCCGAGCTGTCCGCGACTTCTACACCCAACGCCTTGAAAAGCGCGACCTGGGCTTTGCTGCCCGTATTGGCAGCTTCCATATTTTTGGACAGCGTGCGGATTGCACCGTCCAGACCTTCCACCGACACGCTGGAAAACTCCGCGTAGTAGGAGAGTTCCTGCAAGGTTTCCGCACCGATGCCAAGCCGCTGGGTGCGATCAGAGACGGAGTCCATCTCATCGATCGCACCCTTCACGGCCGCCAGCGCCTGCCGCGGGATCTCCTGCAACTGACCGACGATTCCCTCGGTGATGCCGGCCCAGATACCCGCAATCCGCCCGACATCGGCCGCCATGCTCCGGCGGATGTTCTCCATCGTGCGCTGAGCCGCGTATTCCGACCGGCTCAGGCCCGAGCTAAATTCGGTCGTGTCCAGACCCAGCAGCATGTTCAGCTTGCCGATCGCGCCGCCTGCCATGTCATTCCCCTGCGGGACAGCCCCCGCGTTTAATTGCTTCGCTACATCACGACGTCGGCATCCATCACCAACGCGTCGACATCCCCAGCCCCGCCGCCACCAGCGGACCAGAACTGCATAACGTCGTTCACGCCGAACAACTTGTTGCCAGAACTGCGGGCAATTACCACCGCAAGCTGAGCAATGCGATAGTCATCGCGCCACAGACCGAACGGCTGCTTTTCGTAGTACTGCTCAAACTCCATCAGGTGCCTTTCGGGCATGGCCTCGATCTCGGATGGGAGCTTTCCCAGCGCAAGGCACAGCAGCAGCTGAAACTCGCGCCGGGGCGTCAGTTTTTTTCCGACGGTTCCTCTTCCTCATCGCTGGCCGTGGACAAGAACTCTTTGCCCAAGCTGTTGATGAACTCGAGATCAGCCTCGTCGGAGGGGTCGAAGACCCGATTGCCGCCCGCATCGCACAGGCGGTGCGCGATCCGCGACGCCATCGCGTACGGATCCGTGATCTGTTCAAGCTGGAGCTGCACCTCCATGGGCTCGTCGTGGTTGAGGTCTATTCCGAGCTTCTGGGCGATTCTGACTTTGCGTCGGCGGGCGTCCTGGAAATAGGCGTTGGCCTCACCCACACTCATATCCGTACGCAGATAGGCCCGTTCGCCCAACACCTTCGTCGGCTTGAACGTGGGCCGCTGTTTCAGAATCAGGTCGCGGAGCTCCTGGGCGGTAAATTCGTTTTCTGCCATAGTCCCTCCTTACGCGCCCGTGACTGCCGGGAACCAAACCTTGGAACGCGCGCCGCTGACCGGCGGCGTCTTCTTGATCGTCACGCCGCCCGTGAAAAACGCGCCCGTGGAGCCGTCCATCCCGATGCCCGTCTGGATGTAGCCATGAACCAGCACCGTTCCCTGACCATTCGTCAAGCGCAGGCGGGACCAAAAGAGCGTCGTTTCGTCGTCCAGCTTCTGCAGGGTCTGCTGGCCCGTGGTTGCCGGTGCCGAATTGAACTGGAGCGTCAGCGCGCCAGGCGTACGCATGCCAGGCTCAGATTCTTCCTCGTCGTCCGAGCACATCGTGGTCGTCGGCATTTCCGCACGCGTGTCGCCCGCCTCGCTGTAATTGGTCAATTCGCAAATGTTGGTAAACACGCCGCGGCTTGCCGTGGTGTCAGCCAGGGAAAGGACGTAATCCTCGCCGTTGCTGCCGACGAGTTCAAACGTGTCAACGGAGAGGCTTTTGACCGCGTAGGTGGCGTCCACGCTTTCATGCAGGCCAGAAACCTTTACCACGTCCCCCGACGCATAGCCGTGGCCGACGACGGTAACAACGATCGGCTTTGCCTGGGTTGCGTTCGTGATGACCTTCGAGGCCTCCAGGGAGGTCTGTACGGCGTATCGCGAGCCGTTGAATCGCGTGGTTTTACCCTTAGACATTTCATGCACCTCAGTTTTGATTGCCCAGCGGGCGGAGAAATTTGGTTTGAAGCGGCGCCGCTATTAGGGCGCTGCCACCTGATATACGACTAGGCACCGGAACAGCCGGCCATCCTCTTCGAAACTGTGCTCGATCGAGATCCGTTCCCAGCTCTCGAAAGCCGTTTCAATCGCCCCACAAACGGGGCCATCCTTCGCGCCGAGTGCAGCAACCTCGTCGAATTCCGAGCCGTAGACATCGACCTGGATCCGATGGTCATCCAGATCCGAATCGCCGCAATTCGTCGAGGCCGGAACCGCGTATGAACTGAACCGTATCGCCGGCCACGATTTCAGGTCTTGGGGCAGGACGACCGGGTACGCCCGGTCGTCCACCAGCGCGCCCAGGACGGGCCCAAGGACTTCTGCGACGCCCATTACTTCACCTTTCCGTGTGTACGGCCCACGCCGGAAGCTTCCGCCTCCAAGCGCGTTCCGAGCTGGTCCGCGGTCTTCTTCGCGGCCTCAAGCTTTTTCGAATCGAAGGCCCGGGACATCCACGGATTGGCCGGGATCTTCGCGGTGCCGAAATGAACCATCCACCAGTAAAACGGGTCGTCCGGGTTCTGACTGCTGTTGCGGCCCGTCGCCTGCTTGAATGCCGCGATCTTCTTGGTGCCGATGCCTTTCACCCAGACAACTGCCTCGAATGACCCGCTGCGCTTGGCTATCGCCTTCACGCGCGTGGCCGCCCGGACAGTCCCGGGCTTGCGGTGCGGATGAGGTTCTTTGAGAACAGGGGCCTGAGCCTTGGCTTCCTTCTGCAAGACCCGGCCGCCGGCGGATACCGCACTGCGTCCGATCCGCTTCTGCAGGCGGTTGTTGAGCTCTTTAAAGGCCAAGCCCATTTCCCGAAGGCCGGTCATCTTCACCTTATCGACCATCACTTACCCCGCCCGACTTCGCCATGATTTCCCACATGTCGCCGGCCTCTTTCACATTGGCCACCGACACAATGCCCAGCACCGTTGAGACAAACACCACGCGCATCGTTGGATCAAGCGGGAGGCCAGGTTGCACCCGCATGACGATCTTGGTGTCCATGTCGGCCCGCACCTGGGCGCCGGCCGCGTAGTACTCGCGGCCCCGCAATGGCTCCACAGATGCCCAGTACTCGCCCTGGGGATTCGATGGCGTGCCGGCGGGGACCCAGCCAAGGAGCCTTTCTGCGCCGCTCGGCGTACGTTCAACTTGGCGCCGCTCGATGCGGATCCGCTTGTTCAGAGGGCCGGCCTTCATACACCTATCCCGATTCGATACGGCATCAGCAATGCCCGAAAGGCAGACGATGACACCGGTGCGCCTGGCTCGCGGTTCGCGTACAGCGCGCCCAGCTCCAGCTTGATCGCCGCATTCACCGATTCGGGCACCGGCTCTTCGATCGGCTCGCCATCTTGGTCCAGCACGGGTTCACCGTCGCTGTCCAGGCGCGGCCAGGGAATAGGCCGACCGAGATAGTTCGATGCGGACTCAACGGCGGCGGCCAGCAAGGAAGTGATCAGCGTGTCATCGGCGTCAAAATCGACGCGCAGATGCAGCTTCGCTTGCTCAAGCGTTGGGGTTGGCATTGGTTCCACCCTGCGTCTGGACCGGCGGAGACTTGGCCGTTTCGGGCGCCGGGCTTGGCTTCGTGCTGGGCGCACGCGCCGGCTTCGTTGAGGGGTGACGTTCGGGCTTGCTCTGCATCTGGGTTCCTTCAGCGCCCTTGGACGGCAATGCCACCAGCCCATTCGCCGCCAGATCCTTCGCGCGGCCGTCCGGAACGTTCAGTGTCTGATTAGGCATCGCCCAGTTGCCGCCATTAAGGAATGCTTTGATAACAGTGACTTTCATGCTTTCGCGGACCGGGTTTCCCCGGTCCGCCCTAGTTAACGCCCCTGGGCGCGGTTTACGGCGTCGGCGCTTCGAACGCGCCGAACACGAACGACTCCGGCCGGTAGACGGCGAGCGCGACTCGCTCTTCGCCGCGGATCGTCACCATGTTCTTGCGGAAGTTGTCACCGTCTTCCGTCGACACCTCGACGGCGGCGTCTTCGCGGTCGAAGACCTGGGCGGCCATATCGAACGCCCCGACGAGGAACGATCCGGAGGGCATTGCCGTGGTCTCGACCACCGGCAGGCGCCACATGCGCGGCTGGCCGCCTTCGACGACATTGACCCAGATGTAGCGGCCGTTGGAGTCGGTTTCCAGTTCGATGTCGGCCCAGTCGATCGGGTTGAGTACGATGCCGCTGGCGCGGTACTCGGCCAGGCGTACCTGCAGGATGGCCCGACGCAGTGTCTTGATCTTCGTGTCGCCGGCCTCGCGCAAGTCGTCGTCGAAGTCCGTGGCCTGCGGGATCAGACCCAGCAGATTCTGCGCCGTGCCATCGCCGGCCAGGATCTGCTGCTCTTCCACGTACTGCAGGCCGTAGCGCAGGCGCCCGTCGATGTAGCTTTGCAGCAGCGGGATGTCGGCCAACACCTGCTTGGAAGCGCGCATCCAGTGCGCGATCGTGCGAACGGGCGTCGTCTTCAGCTCGAACGACAGGTCGGACTGGGGCTTGTCAGCGCCTTCGGCGACGGGCGCTGCCATGTTCTGGAAGCCGCTCTCCTGCACGAACTCGATCGAGTCCGACGACGTGCGACCCGGCATCAGCAGGTCGCGGATAGTCATCGGACGATCCGGGCGGCTGATGATGCCCGGTACGCGCGTGGGCTCGATGGCTGCACCGACGCCGCCGGTGCCCGAGGTGGTGCTGGTGATATTGGTGACTGCCTTCAGGCGCATGCGCGCCGTGCCACGCCCCTTGCTGGACAAGGACTTGTAGTCGTCCGTATCGGTGAAGGTCTCGCCCACCGACTTGATGCGATCGCCGTCATTGGTCTGGCGACGCGCCAGCTTCTGCTCGAGCTCGAGCAGGCGGTCGTTCATCTTGATGCCTTCGCTGGAGATCTTTTCCAGCGCGGTCTTGGTCTCTTCCGAGACCTTGCCCAAGGTCTTGATTTCTTCGGAGGCCTTTTCGGCGAACTGCTTGATTTCGTTGTCGCGTTCGGTCAGCGCTTTAACGAGTTCCTTCACTTCCAGGGTGTCGCCACCGTCATTACCGCCCTGGGCGGCCTTACGCTGGAGACCCGAGGCAACAGCGATGGCCAGGGCTGATTGTTCGAATTGACTGATACGCATGATGTGTCCTTAAAACTTGGGGAGGGTGAAGGCCGAGGCGTGGCGTGCCAGGCTGGCCAATTCGTTGGTAATCGCGGCATCGCCCTCGGACTCACTCCGGAGCAGGTGTTTCAGGCCGCGATTCGCGATCACCGCGGCCTGTGACTTCGAGAAGCCTGCCTCGCGCAGGAACCGCTCAAAGTCGGGAAGTTCAGGGACCGCACCGTGTGCGATGCGGGCCTTGATTGCGTCGACCCGCGCCTCGTCGTTCGCGGGCGCCGTGACGATCGAGATCTCGGCCAGGTCCAGCTTTTTCAGCGTGCGGATCTTGGTCTTTTCGTCGTAGACGGCATCGCGGACGAAGTAGCCGATGGACAGCCCCGTGATCGCCCGGGTCTTCATTCCGCGATAGGCGGTCTTGGCATAGGGCGCATCCTGCAGCCACAGCTGGCCCACGCCATACAACCCGTGGGCGTCTTCCTTGAGCTGGTTGATGTCCCAGTCGCCGATGGGTTCCGAGCCGCGGTGATGCCAGAGGACGGGAAGCGTCCGGCCTTTGGCGCGGGTATCGTCCAAGCTCTCAATGAATGCGCCCGGGGCGACGATTTCGTTGTAGCTATCCACGACCCCGAAAACCGAGCCGTAGCCAGAAAAAAGGCCGTCATCGCTGACGGCCTTGATGTCGTAGTCGAACGACCGGATCTGCATCACAGCGCTCTTTCGTTTCATTTCTTTTCCTCGAAGGTGGGGAGATCCAGCCAGGACCGCATAGACGCTTTCGCCTGTTCGCCGGACGACTGCTGCCCCAGTTGGTCGACCGGTATCAAATTGGATTGCACGGTGTAAATGTCGCCACCTTCGTAGGGTTCTTCGTCCTCGAGCTCGCGAATCGAATTTCGGTTCGCCAGCCCGTTCTGCACTTTCGACGAATACAGTTGGGCCCGGCCCACGGAATCCGCGCGCATCAACCCCTCGAGGGAGAACTTCGAGTAATACGAGCGCCGCTCTTCCGGTCGCAAAAGTTGCCGCTTGATTGCCTGTTCGATCCCGATGACAAGCGGCCCCATGCCCATCACGCGCCAACCCATGATTACCTGCTCGACACCGCTGCCCCACATCGTTTGTCCCTGGGGCGAATGGCCGATTAGGATGGGTGGAGTGTTGAAGAACCAGCGGCAGATTTCCTCTATGGAGAAGGCGCGGCTTTGGAGCAGCTGCGCGTCCTCTGGGTTCATCGTCACCGGCTGGTACTTCATCCCCGCCTCGAGCACGAGCGTGCTGCCCGACTGCGATGCCGTGCCCACCTGCGAGATGACGCTCTTGCGTATGTCTTCGCGGTTGCCTTTGGTCAGGATCTGTTCAGTCGACACCACCCCACTGGGCCGCAGCCCGTTGGCGAAGATCCGGCTGGACGTTTCCTCTTGCGCCATGGCGGCGCCCAGGGTGTTGCGCGCAAAGGCAATGGGCGACAACCCAATCAACCCATCAAGGGAAAAGCCCTTGATATGGAAAATCTCGGCCTCGCTGTAGATCGTCAGCACGCCTTTCAGGTCCGTATATCGAAACTCCAGCGCACCGGATTTATCGACCTTCACGACCATCAGTTCGGGGCGCAACGGCTCCAGGGCCACAATGCGACCACCCGCCCGGTGGATCAACGCATACCCATTTCCCCAAAGCGCTACCGCCGCAATGAGGCACTGCCAGAAGTCGGCCGGTGTCATGTTGGCATTCGGCTGGTCGTGCAGAACCGTGTACAGCGGATGGTCCGTTGCAAGTGTCCTTTTCCCCTTGCCGTCGCGGTAATACAGGAACACCGGCAACGTTCCAAGCACCTGTGACAGCAGCCGAACGCATGCCCAAACCGCAGAGAGCTGCAAAGCGGTTTGGGCTGTCACGGTCTTGCCCGAGTAGTTATCGGATCCGTAGTACCAGCGCCAGAATCCGCTATCGCCCAGGCTGAGCGTGCGCCCCAGCCACTGGGCGATGCCAGCGGACGCTTTGGTAAGTAGTTTCATCAGAAGACAATCGGATCGTTGATAAAGTCGGCCAGTTCAGCCGGCGAATGCACTGCCGCCCGACTCATCGCAAGCACTGTCGCGACGATCGGGTCGATCCGCCCTTTGGTGGACGACTTCTTTTTGTCCGGGCGGAAATTGCCATTGCTGTCAAAGAGCAGGGCCACGTTCATTGCTGCCCATCGAACGACCGGGTTGCCGCCGTGCCGCAGGCGCTTTCCGTATGCGCACAGTTCCAGCAGCTTCGACCCCGGATACATGCCGCCCGTGTTTTGCGGCACCTCCACCATCGGCACGCCTTCCTCGGCTAGCTCGTTGACCAGGTGCGTGGAGTTCCACTTGTCGTAGGCCACTTCCACCAGGTCATAAAGCTGCGAGGCCGACGTGATCTGGCGATGCATAGGCTCGTAATCGACGATGTCGCCCTCGGTCACTGTCAGGTGGCCCGAGCGCTCCCAGCGCGCATAGGGCGCCGCATCATCTTTCTGAGCGTCGACCTTCGTGCGCGGGCAATACGTCCACACCAGCAAATACCAATTTGGATCGTCCTCCACGGGCGGAAACACCAGGGCGAAGGCCGTAAGGTCCGTCGTTTGCGAAAGGTCGATACCACCGAAGCAACGGCGCCCACGCAGGGCCAGCGGATCAAATGGCCTTTTTCCCTTGTCCCAGACGTCGACGTCAAACCACCCGTCAGCGCCGTTACACCAGATATTCAAATCCTTGGTCTTGAAGTTCGCCATTTCACTGGGCAATGCCGCCGCCGCTTTCGCACGCGACCGCATGTACTCCAGCGTCTTGGACCGCCCCAACCCGGGATTCGCCTTCGGCCATACCCGCTCATTCAGCGGGTCATCGCCTTCGTCCAGGGTGTACACATACCCGAAGAACGAATCGTCTTCCCGCGTTCCCTCTAACACGCTGACCAGGTAGTTCCTGACCGTCATGCACACACCGTCCAGGATGAAGCCGGCAGTCGTGATCGCCGATTGCAGCGGCTGGAGCCGTGCGCCCAATGCGCTCGACATCACTTCCCAGACCTCGGGCGACCTGTGCGCGTGCAGCTCGTCCACAAGGACCGCATGCGGATTCAGGCCGTCCAGCGATTCTGCGTTCGCGGGCAGCGGCTTAAAAACCGAGCTGTCGTACGAAATCTGTTCCTGGTTCTTTCCATCGTGGATCTTGAAGCTACGTTCCACGCCGCGGGACCGCCGGGCCCAGCGCCGGAAGTTGTCCAGCGCCGGCCGGAAGATGGCCATAGCCTGCTCTCGCGTCGTGGCGATGGTGTACACCTCCGCCCCAATCTCTCCATCCATCATGAAGAGGTACGCGCCCTGGGGCCCCTTCCACGTGCTTTTGCCGTTCTTGCGTGCGACTTCCTCGTATCCTGTTCTGAACCGGCGCCGGCCATCGAGCCGCAGCCAGCCGTACAGGACGGCAGTCCAAAACTTCTGCCAGGGATCCAGCAGGATGGGCTGCCTTGCCAGCGGCCCACGGATATGCACGAAGTTCTGCTCGATGTAATCGATCACGTGCCAGGCATGCCCTGGGCTGAACTCCAACCCGCGCTCGTGCCCATCGAGCAGATCCTGATAATGGCGGGCCACCGCCAGATATGTCAGGCGGCCAACCACCTCCTGCCCCCGCAGCACGGGCAAGCCGTACGCGAGGTCCCATTCATGAAGCTCCAGCGCCTCTATCTGCGCGAGTAGTTTTTTCGATCCTCGTTCGCGTGGCCCACCAGGTCGCCGAACTGCAGATCTTGCTGCCCGTCGTCGCCCAGCTTGCTTCGGACGTTCGCGAAGGATGGGATCGTCAGACAGCATTCCGGGAGGTATTGCAGGAGTTCGCGCCGCAGCTTTTCCGCGACATAGAACGATTGATGAGGTTGCTCGTAGCCGTTGGGCGTCTTCACGTAGTACGAGCCGTTGTTGCGGGACTTGAATTCCTCAAGCGTCTCGCGGGCTTCCAGCCACTCCGCGTACGCGTTGCACACCAGCGCGCCAGCAAGGCCGAAGATGCGGTGCTCAATGCCAGCGGTCCGCAGCTGCTCGCAGATGTAATTCCAGATTTCGATTTCTCGCGGCGCCGTCAGACCCGGCGGCCGCTCCGGCGAAACCGCTTTGCCAGTCGTCGCAAGGGCGACAACTTTTTGCGCACCGCCGGCGATCACCTCGAGTTTCGGTCGTTCCTGATCCATGCTCACACCTCGATGCTGCCGAACTGAAACCGTCGGCGCGTGAGGTGGAGAGGTCACCTTTGACCCCCCCCCCTTCAAAAATCGGTTGCCATAAATTTCCAACTTGGGGCGCGGTCTCAGGGCGATACCGCCCGACTTTGCCCCCCTACCCCGTCCCCTTTTTGGTCATTTTTTGACCAACCCTAGAAAATGCGCAATTTTTGAGCAAACCCGGGAAATGCGATCAGTTTTTGACCACTTTCGCGACCAACCCACGCCGGATCCACCAGGTGACGCGATCCATATCAGGCCGAAGACCTGTCAAAGCATGCATGGTCACCACGCCGTACAAATACCAGCGCAACCACCAGCGCCAACGCAGCTGAACCGTCGCCGTCTTGGCCATCACATATCCGCCTTGTGCCGTAGGGCCTTGTTGCCGAAGCCGCCATCTTCACGGGCCGTTTTCTTGGAGTGGCACCGCTGGCAAAGTCCTTGCCAGTTCCCAGAATTCCAGAACAACGATTGCGCCAGCGCGATGCGGTCTTGATCACCACTGTCCAACGCTTCAGACAATCGGTGCGGCACGATGTGGTCAACGTCACGCGCCGCCACCGGCCTCTCATCCGTCGAACAAGCCGCACACAGCGGATGGCGCGCAAGGAACGTATCCCGCGCCTTGCGCCATCGACCGCCGTACCCACGCTTGGCCGCGCTGCCACGCAGCCTATCCCGCTCCCGGCCTTGCTCAATCTGGGCGGGGCGATGCGCATCGCAGTAGCCCCCACCGTGGACGAGAGCCGGGCAGCCTGGCTGCAAACAAGGTCGCGGTCTTGCTTTCGGCATAAGGGGTGCCCTATCGGGATTACGGCGCGGGCCACGCCGAGGAGTAGCGGCGATGTCCACGCCGTCCGATCCCGACTACGGATGCCAACAAATGAAAGACCCTGGACGGATACCCGGCCAGGGCCAATTAAAACGTTGATTTCGGATGCTACATTCGCCGTTACACGCGGCTTAACCGTGTGCAAAGCGGCACCTGATCTTTGAAACGTAACTACACAAGAGAAATGCTATGCAGGTAACCAGCCCAGAGCAACCATTTATCCCGCAACCGCAACCAGAACGCAAGGAAGCACCGCGGCCAAAGTGACGCCAATCAAAAACGCCAGAGGGCTCGCAACTGCCCAGAGCCGGATTCTATTAAGGCTCTTGGCAGTTGCATTGTTCCGCGCCGTAGTCTTGTCAATCCGCTCCTGGACGTTCTTCAGCTCTCCTTCCCGAAGGGTCTCGAGCGAATACTGCTTCTGATACAAGTTCATTGGCTCGTTATAGAGGGCGGGTAGATCTTTCGCTTGCAGAACGCGAAGGACCAAGACAGCACAAAGAACATACATGTAGGTTGAAAACGTACTAGCGCCGCCAACCAACCACCATGTTTTTGCTTCAAGGCCTTTAATTACGTAGGCCAACGCGCCTGTGGCAGCGGCGATAAGTATCGTGAAAGTCGTCACACCTTCCTTAAGCAGGTGCTCGGCATTTTCCCTTCGGTCCTTCAAATTTTCGACACCGGCCTTTTCGGCCCAATCCAACAGATCGCTCATCACGGCTCCAGGAGTGCGCTCGTTTCGAACTACAGCGAGCTCTTAGGTTGCGGGCTCCGCAGGAATGTAGCGGATTATGCCCCCTCATGTATAAATCGCGAAAATTCCCCTTTGCTTGATTACATCAGATCGGGCTTGCCGCGCCTCCAACCAGTCACGGACGCGCCGGTCGGCATTGCACAGCCGGTTATGCAGAGTTGCACGCGTGCATCCCAGAGCAGCGGCGATCTCCTGCATACCGCCTTCCCATCTGTAGGCAGCCATGACGGTTCGCTTCAGTTCGGCAGGAAGCTGCGCGATCGCGCGGTCAATCTCCAGGGCGCTCGCATCGAACGCCGGGTCGGAATTCCGCCACCCTGCGCGCACATCATCGGTTTGGTCGACGCGGTTCGGGTCGTACGTCCTGGGGAGGCCACCACCTGTCCCGCTCATCGTCCAGACCGCCCAGCCTTCGAACCGCTTGTGTACCCATTGGATGCGCTCCATCAGCCCACCTTGCGAACGCGGTCGCGATCATGGATCGCCTGCAGGATTCGCGCCTTGTAGGCCTGGGGGCTTTCGCCCAGACGGGCGGTGTCGATCTGCAACTGCCGCGCCATCGCGTCCATGCCGGCCCAGCTCGCCATCCAGCCGGGGGCCGCGGTCTGCGCGTCCTGATTAGCGCGTGCCGCCTTGGGCTTGGGCAGTTCTATTTCATCATCCCACCGCGCGCCGTTCAGCCACGTCGCGGGATGCGGGATGTGCTCGCGTTCGCGCCCGGATGCGTTCCAGTACTCCACATGTTTCGGCAACGCCTCCAGGGCCGCGGCCTTTTCTTGCGGACGGAGCTTGGACCACGCCTTCTCAGCGTCACGCTTCGCGACCCTTCGCGGCCATCCCGCCCAGAAGTCGGCGAAATCCTGGGAAGGTCGCGGCGATCGCGCGGAATTTTCTGTAGGGACGAGCTTTAGTACATTCATGTGGCACCTTTACCTATGACACCTGCTGGCTGTTGAAGGACATTGCTGAATAGGTGGGATCGGAGCGATGGGCAGAGCTCCCCCTACCCAATCGCGCTCAAACCTCTGCATTGCCGAACCGGAGCCGACCGTATGCATCAGGGCCCACAGGCGGATGTACGCCCCTGTGATCGGCCAGACTGTTGGCGTCCGTACAGACACCCCTTCCGCGCTCTAGCCTTTCGCACCCACGCTGCTCCCTGGAATCGGTTTGGAGCCATGTCGGAGGGGTAACCGCGTATTCAGCCTCTTCCCCCCTCCCCTTGATGTCTCAGGGCGGCGCTCTGCCTCCGTGGACATGGATGATTTCGCCGTGCCGCCA
This sequence comes from Achromobacter sp. Bel, assembly GCF_012928505.1. Lineage (GTDB taxonomy): Bacteria > Pseudomonadota > Gammaproteobacteria > Burkholderiales > Burkholderiaceae_B > Achromobacter. Next base: position 46,955 of record NZ_JABBJN010000005.1, read on the forward strand.
GAACGGCTGACGGGCAGGATCGGGGCGCCCACGGGCATCCAGGCGAGCCGGATGGTTGCGCGGCACCTGGATCAAATAGGTGTATGGCCTGGGGCTGGATGTATCGAACACCACCAGAATTTCATGCTCGGGATAGGCCTTTTCCGCCCCGTAGAAGCCGCTGGAACGCAGCAACTCGGGGCGCGTGAAGCTGCGCCCCTGTCCGAAAAGAAAGACCTTGGCGCGAGACGTTGGCTGCCACGCATCAGGTGCCGCAATGCGCTCTTCAGGCGCATCACCAGCCCGCGGGCGACGATAGGTCGCCTGAACAGGCGCATGACCGAACAGATCTCGCGTCATGTCGGCGTGACACCATGGAACGGAAAACAGCCAGGCATCCCAGCGATGCCTTCGACCTGCCGCGCGACTGAGTACACATGGACAGGACGATGCGAGCCGGCCACCCGAATCCTGCCCACAACTTCCAGGCTGCCTGATGCGCTGAGTCGGCTGCAAATGTGGCGCGCCGCCACAATCGAGAGCTTCAGTTCCTGCGCGATTTGCGCAGCCGTCATGGAGCGATCGGACAGGAGTTCGCAAACCCGCTGAGCGGCAGGTCCGAGCGCGCCTACGGGGCGCCCTCGTCGGCTACGACCGGGCGTCATTCGTCCGCCCCTAGGGTTCCAAGGGTCACCCCCTCAGCCGCCACGCGCTGCACGTTCCGAATCAATCGCAAGAGCATGCGGATTTCGTCATAGGCCTGGGCCTCGATCGCATCTGCCTCTCGGTCGGTAATGCGACGGTCACGCAAAGCGCCGGCCAGCAATCCGGACAAGATTCCGCCCTGCTCCTGCAGCGTGAACCCCTTCTCCACAATCGCGGCGATCTCGCACGGCCAGCGGCCGCCAGGCGGCGGCGCATCAAGCTCGATGGCAGCAAGGTCAAATCGCGCGGCAAGGGCCATGATCCAACTGCGCGCGCCACCTTGACACGGCGACATGCGGAGCAGGTACTCGGTGATCAATTCGGCGTCGTCGACGGACAAGCGCTCGCCCGGATCGGAGCCGTCGAGCTTCTTGTACAGGGTCTTCGGTGCGATGCGCCGGTCGCGGAACTCAGCCGCCCAGGCACAAAAGCCCGCGACGCCGTCCGGCGACTGCCGCAAGGCGGTATAGATCGCCCCGCGCCAATGGGTCTCGGAATAGTGCTTGGTCATGGCGCCACCTGCGGGCACAACTTGGCGCCCCGCTCCTGCGGGCTATGCTTTCGGCTCTCACACACGAAACCCTCACGGGAGGAGCAAGGCATGGACTGGAAATTCTTTCTCGGGCTGATGATCCCGGCCGTCGGCGCAGCGTTCGTCTGGCTGACCAAGATTGCCCGCGAAGACCCGCCCCTGTACTGCGAAATCGACGATGTGTTGTCCAGGTGGATACCTGGAGCGCTCTTCGGCGCTGTGTTCCTGATGATCTTCTCAATGGCCACGTGGGACGATGGCCGCGGGGATGCTGGCTTCATCGGGGGGATCCTGATACTTGGGCTGATTCAGTTGCGCAGCGCATTCCCGTTCTTTCGCCGCGTAGCCGCGCTTCCTCGGCCACATCGCGAAACAACATCACAAGAAAGAAGCACCACAGGATGAAGGCCAGGTGGCTATAGCGCAGGCCACCCCAGGATGCGGCCTCTCCGCGCCTCACCTTCGCTCGATAAAACTCAGCCCGAGCCGACGGGTCGACACTCAAGGGCTTGGAGGTCCAACGACGACCATGCCACGTCTTGGGGCTCCGCCAACGGCTCATACAGTTCTCCCGAAAATGGCGCGCGATTCTCGTAGATGCAGGCGCACCTGACGCATACGATGCGTTCTCGCCCTACCTGGAGACGCAGCACGATGAGCAACCACCTGACCGAAACCGAGCAGCTTCTGATCAATGCACAGGAAATCGCCGCGCGCCGGTTCACCAGCCCGAGCGAACGGGCCGTGATGGATATCTTTGATGAGCTGCGGGCTGAAAGAGACCGAGCCACCTGGGCCACCGATGGGCGCGAAGCCGCGACGGTGCATTGAAGTCACGCTGCCCTCGCCGCTTTCGCAGATTCGGCCGCCCTGAAGGCATCCGGCTGGATCGTTTCGAGATACATACGCCGCGCGGATGGGATGCCGTTCTTCCGCCATTCCGAAACGGACGGGTCCTTGACCTTGCACAACCGCGCAACGGCGGCGGTGCCGCCCAGGCCATCAATAATTTCGGAGTCGGGGTGTTTGGTATCCATGCACCAATTATTAGGCATGCCTTATTTTCAGTCAAGCTGCGCCTAATTTTCCATACAGGCATGCCTAACCGTGTTGCCATTAGGATTGCCGAATGAGCAATCTTGCAGAGCGTTTCAGAGAGGCGATGACCGCAGCCGGCGTGAAGCAGGTAGACGTTGCGCGCGCGGCGGGAATCAAACCGCCCTCTGTTGCTGATTGGTTAAATGGCAAAACGAAGAACATTCGCGGCGCCAATCTAGTCAGCGTTGCCCAGTTCCTGAACGTTAGCGAGGCGTGGTTAGCTGACGGGACTCTGCCCCGCGAACGCAAGCTTGATTCCGATTGGCCCTTCCCAAAAATTCCCAAGGAACGCTATTACGCGTTATCCGAAGCGCAACGCGCCGGGATCGAAGAATGGGTTTCCCGTCAAGTTGACGCGTACGGGGACCCTCCGACCGTCAAAAGCGGCAAGACCGAACAAGCCGCCTAAAACGCGGCACCTCACGCTTGTCATTCGTTGTGGAAAATATTTGGATGGGTGTAACTAAATGAGATTTTTCGTTCTGAGTGTTGCGATGATCGCAGTGCTTACTGGATGCTCCACAAAGAACTACGGTCGCCAAGGAAGTTTGACAGCCTACGAAAGCTCACGCATGGCTTGCGCAGATATCGAACTGGAAGAGGCCAAGGTTCAGGGTTGGGTGGATCAGGTGAACCAGGAAAGCGAATTCGATGGGCGCGACGCCTTGGCCATTATGGGTGACTTCGGCATCGGCAACTCGATGGAAAAAAAGGCCGCAATCAAGTCGGCCAATAAGCGGCTTTGCCAACTTCAAACCGTCGCCGTGTCTAAGCAATGCCGGCCCGAGCCACCATATGAGGCCCCTCGGGTGAAACCACCTGTCCACTCCCAGGGTGAGCCCCAGGCCATGCGAATGGCAGCATCGCCCGAACCCAAGAATCCGTGCCTCAGGATGTAGCCAGACAAGCCGCGCATCAATATCCAAGAGCCACCTAGGGTGGCTTTTTTGTCGTCTATGATGAATCAAATTAGGTATGCCTATTGTTAAATAATTAGGCATGCCTTATATTTCTCCCATCCGCAGCCCCTGCGGCAAATACACGACAAGTGTGGAAGGGAGAACCAACATGAAAACCGCCGTTCGTTTTACCGCCGTCGCGATCGCCACGGCCGCCACGATCGCCGCTCTATTCGGCTGGGCCCAAGTTGTCACGCGCAACGATCACCTCCTACTCCAGGCGGACGACGAGAAGCGCACCCGCATGCTTGCGCGTAGCTGCGGCACGCGTGGCCAGCTCATGCAAGACCCGCTGAGCCGCCAATACTCCTGCCTCTATGTGAACCCCGACGGCGAAGCCCTGCTTCACGCGATCGCCGACGTCCCGCTGCTAGTCGTTCAGCGCTAAGAGGCCCGCCATGGCCCGCGAAATCACTCGAGAGCAGGTGCTGGCCGCAGTTGCGAAGCTTGGCCGACGAGTTCGCGACATCGACGTACTCATGCGCAACCGGGCTCTGTGCATCTCAATCCTGAATTCTGCCGAAGCACCGCCGCAAAGCCGCGTCGTGCATCTGCCACGGCCCAAGCACGACTGGCGCGCACGCGCCGCCGGCGACACCGACTGATTCCCCCCCACCACATAGGAGTGCCATGTCCACCAACTCGATCGAAGACACCCTTCGGCACTTGCGAGGCGGCCACCTGCTGGCCGACCTCCAGGAACAACTCGCCAAAGTGGTTCAGGCCGTAGACGTCACCGGCAAGGCCGGGAAGTTGACTCTCGCACTGACCGTGAAGAAGGTCAGCCGCTCCGGCGCGCTGGAAATCCTCGACAAGGTCACCGCGGCCGCGCCCGAGGAAGCCCCGTTGACGACCCTGATGTACCCCACCCCCGAGGGCCGCCTGGCGCCCAGCGATCCACGCCAACAAGCTCTTGACCTCAAGTCGCTGCCGAACACGGCCAGCACCCTCACCAACCTGCGCGCTATTGGAGACCAATAAGCATGCCCGCACCCACCAATCACCAGGGCGACCAAGGCAATTTTGCCGAGACCATCGCCCGCATCGCCCCGCACCCCGTTGAGCTTGTGAATACGGGAAACGGTCGCCTCTTCGCGGTCCCGGAAGGTTATTCCCTCGAAACTGATGCCACGCTCCAAAAGCTGCAGCCGACTCCGGCCCGCAAGGCCGGCACTGTCAGGCTGAAAACGCAGGATTCGTTCGTGCAGTACGTCAATCAGCACAAGCAACCAGAATCGCAGCTGTACGCCAGCGTCAATGCCAAGAGCGCGGATACGCCCCTTGTCGTGACGGCCGTGCTGAACGATCACGCGCACGGCACCCTGACCACGCCGCCGGGTTGGTGCGATTTCAAAGCGATCCTGGCGCCCGACTCCAGCCCGGAGTGGAAGACCTGGATCGGCGCCAACGGCCAGAAAATGTCGCAGATGGAATTCGCCACGTTCATCGAAGACAACATCCATTGCTTCGCAGGGAACGACGTAGAGGGCGGCAAAGGGTTCCCCGCCGGCGGCGAAATGCTGCAGATGGCGCTGGCGTTCGAAGCCTCGTCCGAGAAGCGCATCCGGTCGGCAGTTCGCCTGCAATCCGGCGGCGTCCAGATTGAACACGTCGACACCGACGACGCAGCCACCGTCAGCCGAATGCAAGCGTTCGACCGCTTCCGTCTGGGCCTTGCACCTTTCTGGCGCGGCGACTCGTACCCGCTGGAAGCCAAGCTCCGCTATCGCAACACCGGCGGCGGGCTGACGCTCTGGTTCGACCTGGTTCGCCCGGACCGCGTCGTGGATCACGCCGTCGAAGAAATGCTCGCGCAGATCGAAACCAGCACGACCATCAAGCCCATCTTCGGGAGCATCGTGTAATGAATAGCCGCAGCGGCCCCTACTTTTTGGTCGGCCTGGCCGGACACGCCGGCGCGGGCAAGGACACGTGCGCCGACATCCTGGGCAGCGCGCACAACTTCGCGCGTCTTGCATTTGCCGATGCGGTGCGCTCGGAATTGGCTGCGTCGTTTGGGGTCGATCTGCGGCTTTTTACTGATCGCTCGCTGAAGGAAGCACCGACCCTCGAGCTGGCCTTGCGCCGCTGCTCAGATCTGCGGTTCGTTGACCTGGTCATGTCCCTCGGGCTTGGCGTGAACTATGACAAGGCGATCAGCCCCAGGACAGCTATGCGCCTTTGGGGCACCGAATACCGTCGCGGCTTTTGCGGGCCTGACTACTGGCTCCTGCGCGCTCATGAGCGCGTTGAAGCGCTTCACCGCGAAGGCTATCGCCGAATCGCGATCACGGACGTTCGATTCTTGAACGAGGCCGCGCTTGTCCGAACCCTCGACGGCGAGATTTGGCGCGTTCGCCGCCCCAGCGCTGATGCCCAGCCCGCATATCACCAATCTGAGCAGGAAGTCGAGGCTATCCACGCAGATCGCGTCATCAATAACAGCGCTCTCACCGCGGCAGGCCTGGCCTACGACGTCCTGCTTGCCTACCACCAGGCGACGACACAAAAGGGAGGCTCGCATGAGCAATCGTCATCGTAAAGCCCGGAACGGCAAACGGTCCGGTCGTTGGCAACCGCGCACGCCCATGATGGGCCGAAGCTGCGATCGCATCAGCTTGGACATGCACTTGGCATTGGCCCGGCTTTTCAGTGCGCCCACCAGCGCCGCTCGCGACGACTTGGCCGACACGTTGAACGTGATCGGCTTGGCAATCCAAGGTGATCGGCGGTTCGTCGAAGAGATGGCTGTCCTGAACCAAGCGGCGGCAGTCCTTGACCCCTACCAAGCCCCCGCGCCTCTCGGCGACGACGCTCGGCATGTGCTCTCGCACGCAGGCAGCGTCATCGACACCATTCTTGGCCTGCTGGATCTCGAAACGCTGTGCGCTGCGGAGCATGCCTACGTCGCCGCAGTGAAGGTCAATCCGCGACTGAGGACACAGCCATGACTTGCGATACCTCCCACGGCTGGGTCAAGCCGCGCGCCGACGGCGCCCGCGCGAAGTGCGGCGGCCCCAACCTCTGCTCGACATGCGAAACCGAGAAAATGCACAACATCATGCTGACCGCGTGCTTTGGCCCGCCTGTGGGTACCCCGACCGACGGCGCTCCTACCCGGGATGCAGCAGTGGGCGCAGCGATCGGACGCGCGTGCGCCGAGCTGCCGTTCGGCTACAGCATCGAATTGTTCTTAGAGGCCGGTTACGGCGGTGCCCGACTGCTTGGCCCAGAGGGTGGCGAGATCGACCTTGATCAAGACGAGCGCGACCTCGCGTATGAAATCAACGCGGGCATCGACGCCGCGATCGCCACCGAGCAGGGCAAGGGAGCCGCGTGATGGCCTTCGTCCAACTCACCGACTACGACGGCCATACCCTCGTCCTGAACCCGGCGTACATCGTCTCCGTCACTACGGCACGGTCCAGCTATAACGGCAACCAGGCCAATATTCGCACCAATGACGGCACCACGCATTCGGTGCGCGATTCCGTCGCATCCGTCTATGCCAAGATCGAAGCCACCCAGCAGGAGGGGCACGCATGCTGACCCCCCAGCTTGTCCTCGGACTCTCCACCAAGATCGTGGTCGATATTTTTGCCGGCGGCGGTGGCTGGTCTACCGCCTATGAGCAGGCCACCGGCCAGCACGTACACATCGCAATCAACCACAATCCCGATGCCCTGAGCATGCATGAGGTGAACCACCCGCAAGCCCGGCACTACATCGCTGATGTATGGGAGGTTTGCCCGCGCCAGGCGACCGACGGCATGCCGGTGGGCTGGCTGCACCTGTCGCCGGACTGCACCGATCACAGCCAAGCCAAAGGCGGGCAACCACGCCGCAAGAACATCCGCGCTTTGGCATGGGTAACCGTCCGTTGGGCCGGAACCGTCACACCCGACATCATCAGCCTGGAGAATGTGGTCCAGATCCTGAAGTGGGGCCGCCTGGTCGCCAAGCGCTGCTCGGCCACCGGCCGGGTCGTCACGCTGGACATGGTGCCTGACGCCGGCGGTCGAATGGTGAACCGCGTGGCGGATCCTGGCGAGCGCGTGCCGGTGGATCGCCAGTACCTGGTCCCCGACCCCAAGCAACAGGGAAAGCACTGGCATCGTCTGGTGGCGATCCTGCGAGCCATTGGATACACCGTGGAATGGCGCGAGCTCAACGCCGCCGACTACGGTGCCGGCACGACGCGAACGCGCCTTTTCATGATGGCGCGTCGCGACGGCCTGCCGATCATCTGGCCGCAGGCCACCCACCACAAGAAGCCCGCCAAGGGCCAGATCGGCTGGCGCCCAGCTGCGGGCGGCATTGATTGGAGCAACGAGGGCAAGACGATCTTCGGCCGAAAGAAGCCGCTGGTGGATGCCACAATGCGCCGCATCGCGCGCGGCATGAAGCGCTATGTCTTGGACAGCGCCGATCCGTTCATCGTGCCCATCGCCAACTGGAGCCGCGACGGGTCGCACTCGGCGCGACAGCCGATCAGCACCATCACCGCAAAGCCCCGCGGTGGCGCGCATGCTGTAGTAGCGCCGGCGCTGGTGCCAGCGACGCATCATGGCGCAGACCGCGTCTACGACCTGCGCGATCCAGCTAAGACGATCACCGCCGCCCACCGTGGCGAGTTCATGCTTTCCACTCCGGTGCTTATCCAGGCTGGCTACGGCGAGCGCGAAGGCCAAGCGCCCCGCGCGCTGGATATGCACCAGCCTCTGGGAACAGTCACGGCCGGCGGCATCAAGCACGCCGTGGCGTCTGGTTACCTAGTGCAAGCTGGACACGGCGAGGGGAAAGCCGGAGCCCGACGCTGGTCCTATGGCTGCAACGACCCGGCGGACCCCGTAGGCACGCTGACCGCGAGCAACGGCGGCTTCTCTGCTGCTACTGCGTTCATGGTGCAGGCGAACGGGGGATACAACGCCACGCCCGCGCACGATCTACGGCGTTCCGCATCGACCATCACGAACACTGGCAGTCAGCAGCAACTCATCACGGCACACCTGACTACGCTTCGCCGGCACAGCACCGGTACCGAAGCCACCGAGCCGGTGGCAGGGATAGCGGCACGCGGCCAACACCATGGCCTAGTTGCCGCGCATCTGACAGCGATGAGCCAAAACGTCATTGGATCTGACATGCGCGAACCCGCGCAGACCGTCCTGGCGGGCGCTGCGCGCTTCGGCCTGGTGCAGTACGACTTGGCACCTGAAGACGAGGCCGGCGCCCTCCAGGTAGCGGCGTTCTTGATGCGCTACTACGGCGAGGGCGGCCAGTGGGGCGACCTGCGCGAACCGGCCAGCACGCTGACCACCCGCGACAGACTGGCGCTCGTCACCGTCCACATCCAGGGCACGCCTCACGTGATCGTGGACATCCGCCTGCGCATGCTCACGCCGGCCGAACTGTATGACCTGCAAGGGTTCCCGCCGGAATACATCATCACGCACGGTCACGACGGCCGCGTGTTCACGAAATCCCAGCAGGTCCACATGGTCGGCAACAGCGTAAGCCCGCCGCCAGCGGTTGCGCTGATCCAGGCCAACGCTCCGCACGAGCTTCTATTGAGGAAAGCAGCATGACCGACCAGAACAACGCCGCCCAGGCGGCAGAGCAAGAAATCGACGCCATCATGGAGCAGGCCCAGGTATTCGCCTCGGCTTGGTCTTTCCTTGGTGGGCCTTTCGACAACGGTTCAGGCCTTGAAACGGCCGAACGTGAGAGAACAGCCTTGCGTGCGATGCTATCCAAGCTGCGCACGGAGGGCGTGCAGGCGGTTAAGGCTGCCGGGCATTCGGAAGTTGCGCGCTGCACCGCCCCGTCGATGCAGAAAAATCACGTTGATTGTGACGTCCCTAGCATCAACCGGAATTCAAATCACGGCGATCTTCCGACCACGCGATTCAGCAACATGTTTTCTAGCCGCACATCGTGCGGCCTCGACATCCGGATAGACCATGTGTGGTCGCGCCACGAGATGCCATGCGGCTCCCCCGACGCTCAGATGGACGATGTAGCCATTACCAGTTCCAGAGCGTGCGATGCGATAAATGGAACGAACTCCATTCACGACAATAGTACCGTCCAACATAATTTGTCCTTCTCCATTTGGAGGACTTCTGTCCCTTCGCATGTTAAGGGTTACATCTCGCTGCAGGTACCACAAGCCGGTGGAAATACCTACCTGCACGACAAACAACTCGAATGTCCCGCGACGAAGGACCTTCAGGCAAGCGCCCCTGTAGCCGGGGAGGCGCAACCGGTTTGCTGGATCGAGCGGGCGCAATTGGAAAACGTGCGAGACGAAGGCGATGACGCCTGGGTGTACTGGCGCGGGACGGGTCATGCGGCCGAGCCTGACGAAGTGCCGCTCTATGCCGCGCCCCAGGCCAGCGAGGCGGTGCGCGATGCGGCGCTGGAGGAAGCCGCATCTCTCCTGGAACGCAACCGCAAGACATGGGTCTCGGTCAGAGCCGCCTACGAAATTCGCGCCCTCAAGTCACATAGCGCCGCCCTGTCCGCGCAACCGGGCGCGCAGAAGGGAGGCAGCGATGCAGAGTGATCGCGAATTGCTGGAGCTGGCGGCGAAGGCGGCTGGGATGCGCCTTGAATGGGATGGGCACCCGGACGCCTGGCAACCCATGTACTACGAGGGGAAGACATATCACTCATGGGATCCGCTCACTGACGACGGCGACGCGCTGCGGCTGGCGGTGAAGCTTCGAATCGGCATCGAGCATGAAGAAGAAGCGGCCATCGCCTGGGATGGATGCATTGGGACCGGCCGAATACCAAACGGGGATGACCCCGCAAGTGCGACACGCCGCGCCATCGTTCTTGCGGCCGCCGATATCGGTACCACCCAGCCCAGCAAGGACGGAGGCGGGGATGCGTAATCCGATCTGCGTCACGCTGCCCTTCATGGCCGCCGTGGGCACTTCCGGCGCGGTACAGCTGCGCCACGACGATCAGTGCGGGAACAAGGCGCGCCTATCCATCACCGTGGGCCATCGCGTAAGCGGAAGTTCGATTGACGCCGCCCTGTCTGTCGACGCCATGCGCCAGCTCGTCGACTGCCTAATGGATTGCATCTGTGCGGTGGAGCGCAAGGATCGCTTGAGAGAAGAGTTTGCACAAGGGAAGTCGAAGCACCTCCCGGTCACCCCATTCGCTGCTGAAGCAGCAGAAGTGGGTGCCGGCCCCGGATTTTTGTCGCCCGACAAGGATTGGCCCCATACGACGCACGAAAGGCAGGTTAGTCGAGTGCCGAATTGCGATCGCGCTGAAGGACTATCGACGAACACTCAACTGGTCGGGGCGCTATATGACGTTTGCCTCTGCGCAGAGGCGATTGGGCTGAATTACGAGGGGCAAATTGACGGTTTGAAGGAGCTGGACAACGCGGTTGTCAATGCCTACGCAGTCATTTGGAAATATCGAAATGCCCCATCCTGTTAGGTCTCAAATGAACAGCATAATTTCGCTCGCGGTCGCGCCTCATTTCGCAAGATACCGGGCAACCTCGCTACACAAGTTATCGCGCGCTTTCTGGACGTTAACTAGCCTCGTATTCAGCACCCGCATATCTTTCGGTGAGGGCTGCCAATTGGGCTGTGCCCACTGCCTCGAGGTATCGAAGCAGAAAGAAACTGGCCTCCAAACTAAACCCAATAGCATTGACACCCGCGTCAATGACGGCTCATGCAAGAGCTTCGCATTTAGCCGCTCCATCTGCCGGTTGCATTGCTCTAACAAACTCGTTCGAGGAAAGAATGCGGTCCCTGGCTTCCAACTCAAAGCCTCGTTGCAGTACGTTTCGACCGCAAAAACCGCGGAGTTTGCCAGTTCTGTCGCAATAGCAGCAAGGTGTCGTGCGGTGTCCTTCGCCCGAGATTCCTCTTTTTTCGCCGCATGCCATTGCTGCCAAGCGGGGACCGCCACTGCGATGAGCAAGCCCACGAATATACCAGCAGCTTGCACCCACGCTGCGTCAGCAGATTTAATCCAAGATCCCACGGGATGGACGTGCAATAGCACTCCTGCGATTAGCACGCAGAGCCAGACCCAAAAGACTTTTTCCCACCATGCAAAGTGGCGCATCGGCTGTGAGCTAGTTACTAGAAGACACATATGGTACTCCAGCCTTTTGGCGCATGCCTACTTCGCCCTTGCCATGCCCCCTCGCCGGGGATACAGGGAGCAATAACAGATGAAACAAGAGACCTTCCTATCTGCAGATGAAGTGGCCGACATGTCCGACATTCGGACCGGCTGCACAATCAAAGGTCGAAAGTTCACCAGGGAACAGCTACAGATCGAATGGCTGCGCACCACCGGCATTCCGTTCGTCGTAAGCGCGCGCGGGCGGCCTGTAATCCTGCGCGCCAACGTCATCGGCGCCGGGCACGCTATCGCAGCTCAACAAACCGCGCCGGCTTGGCAACCCCGAGTAATTCGCAACACATAGAGCCATGGGCCGTAAGCCACACAAGAACCTCAACCTGCCGCCGCGAATGCGGGCACGCCGCCAGAAAAGCGGCCGAACGTTCTACTACTACGATGCCGGCGGCAAGCCGCGGAAAGAAATCCCGCTTGGTCCGGATATGGTCGAGGCCGTTCGAAAGTGGGCAGACCTCGAGCGCGCCGCTTCGCCCGCCGGGACTCCGCGCGCCACCTTCCGGTATGCCGCCCAGGAATATGTGCGCGAGGTCGTGCCCACCAAGGCGCCGCGGACACAGGTCGACAACCTGAAAGAATTGGCGGTCCTCTACGAGTACTTTGACAACCCGCCAGCGCCGCTGGACCAGATCCGGCCGCAGCACATCAAGCTGTATTTCCGGTGGCGCGCCGACAAGGCCCGCGCCTGGTATGCCAAGATGGAACGGGAGGTGCCGCCCAACCCTGGGCACGTGCGCGCCAATCGGGAGATCGCACTCTTCTCCCACATATTCAACTATGCCCGCGAGAACGGAATCACGGACGCGCCCAACCCTTGCGCCGGAGTGAAAAAGAACCGGGAAGACGGGCGCGACGTCTACGTCGAAGACGATATGTTCCAGTCCGTCTACACCAAGGCAGATCAGCCAACGCGGGACGCCATGGACCTGATCTACCTGTCTGGCCAGCGCCCTGCAGACGTCCTGAAGTTCGACGAGCGCGACATCCGCGACGAGCTGCTCAACGTTGGCCAGAACAAGACCGGTAAGAAGCTGCGCATCGCCGTGACGGGCGAGCTGGCCAAGGTCATCAACCGGATTCGAACCCGCAAGGCTGGATACAAGGTATCGTCCACCGCTCTGGTGGTGAATGAAGGCGGCCAACGTCTCACCTATGATGCGCTGAGGCAGCGCTTCCACAAGGCCCGGGCGGCCGCCGGCCTGGACCCCGACGCGTTCCAGTTCCGCGACCTTCGAGCCAAGGCCGGCACGGACACAACCGAGTCCGGCGACATCCGCCAAGCCCAGCGTCAGCTCGGCCATAGCTCGATCCAGATGACCGAACACTACGTCCGGGCAAGGCGAGGCGACAAGGTAGAACCCACCCGCTAGACCGCTCCGCAACCAAAAGCGGGCCGAGCATTGAAGCAGTCTACAAGCGCCCCATTTGGCCGGGCTTGCGGAGCAAAATACAATCTAACGTGTTGATTTACAAAACATTTGTCGAGGAATCATAATCCGCAGGTCCCCTGTTCGAATCAGGGATGCGCCACCAAAGAATTCAAAAAGGCCCTCACTTCGGTGAGGGCCTTTTGCATTGCTCCGCAAACATGGGCCTGCCCCGCAATCGGAGTGAATCGACAAGGCTCGCGTCGCAATTCCCGCAAGCTGCACCGCTCGGTAGCGCATGTCCGGTCAGGTCAATTGGAGACAGAGCCCAGCAACGTCGCCTTTGTGCCGATTCTATTCAATAGCAAGGGGGTAGCGGGTAGTACCCACAACGAGGACGCGCGTGGTAGGGAGCGGCGGCCGCTCCGGCGTACCACGCGCTGCGGTAGGCGGTACGCCGCGCCACGCCCGCAAAGGATAAAGGCGTGAAAGGCAGGCCGATTATGTCGATGAAAATCGAAGCTGGCCCTTCCGCGCCATTCAGGTCGCCTTCGAGCACCTCCACGGCGAAGCTCAAGTTGTCGCCCTCGAGCGTTGGGGACTTCAGCGTGACGACCGCGTCCACCACGGCAGCCCCGTTCCGCAGGACGGAGACGGTGGCGTTGGGCGGATCAACAGCAAAGCTGTTCGATCCAAGGGCCCATTCCTCTAGCAGATGCTTGGTAAGCACATGGCCGGCCGCGCGCACGGGCCTGTCCGCGAACATGATGGAGTTCGGCGACACGCCGGACAGTACAAGCTTGCCATCGGCCAATTGCGCGCCGCGTGCGTTGAGCACGATGAGCGCCGGTTCGATCCGGGGCTCGCCCACACCGATCTGCTTGGCGGCAGGCGATGCGATAGCGTCCGCGTAACTCACGCCCGTCGCCGCGAAGCCAACGCCACCCAGGACCATCATCGAAACAAACAGTGTTCTGAAACGCATGGCGTTCACCCCTCTTTGCACGAGAACCAGAATTTTTAGGCCGGGACCACCGATTGGGACAGCCGGCGAACCGTCCCGGAAAGCGTAGTGGGCAGGCCTCCCGCGGCGCCACTCATTTCCCGCCAGGGCGGATAGGGAGAAACGTCAAGATCCAGCGAGATCTGCGCCGATGAAGCATGGCGCAAAATGAGTGGCGCCGAAGATTGCGCGTCATTAGTCTTTTGACCGAACAGCCTTCCGAAACTTATCCCGATCCGCGTTACCCCCATATCCATCGGAGCATTCGAATGAAGCTATCACGTCGAAAGTTCAACACAGCGGGGATCGCCTTGCTGGCGGCCGGCTCGCTGCCCGCGGCGGCGCGCGCCGCCGATGGTCTCGTCGCGGATTTTCCCGAGGCGGAAGACCAGTACACGTCGGCGATAGATGCCTATGTTTACGCCTATCCCCTCGTCACAATGGAGATGACCAGAAGAGTCATCACCAACGTCGAGGCGCCACAAGGCACTCGGGCGCCCATGGGACACCTGATCAAACTGCGGCAATATCCGGACGCCAAGTTCCGCGACGTGACAGCGCCTAATGCCGACACCCTGTACACCACCGCATTCTTCGACGTGGGGGACGAGCCTTGGGTGGTGAGTCTGCCGGACATGCAGGACCGGTATGCGCTGTTTCCGATGCTGGACGGGTGGACCACCGTGTTCGACGTGCCCGGCAAGCGCACCACCGGCACAGGTGCGCAGACATTCGTCGTGACCGGGCCGCACTGGGAAGGTACGGTGCCGCAGGGCATGGTTCAGTACAAATCGCCCACCAGCATCGTCTGGCTACTGGGCCGCATTTACTGCTCGGGCACCCAGGAAGACTACGCGAGGGTTCACAAGCTTCAGGATGAAGTGAAACTGTGCCCGCTGAGCGCCTGGGGTAAGGAATGGCAGCCGCCCAAAGGCAAGGTCGACCCGGCCATCGATATGAAGATGTCCGTGCGCGAGCAGGTCAACCGGATGGACGCGGTGGAGTATTTCGCGCTTTTCTCCGATCTGCTCAAGCGCAACCCGCCGCCGGCGGCCGATGCGCCCATGCTGGAGCGGCTGGCATCAATTGGCATCGTGCCCGGCAAGGACTTCGACAAGCAAAAATTCGATGCCGACCTTGCCAAGCGCGTTCCGCCGGCCGCGTTCGGACGGATCATGGGCCACTTCAAGGACAGCGATGGCGATATCCAGGAGACCGACGGTTGGGGCTTCACCACCAAAACAGGAATCTACGGCACCAACTACATCCAGCGTGCCCTGATCACCGCCATCGGGCTGGGTGCCAACCGCCCCCAGGACGCCGTCTACCCGACCTCGCTCCGGTCCGACAATGGTCCGATCAAGCGTGCATACGACGGGGGGGAGAAGTACGTACTGACGTTCAGGAAGGGGCTGACGCCTCCCGTTTCAGGGTTCTGGTCCCTGACCATGTACGACGCCGACTACTTCTTCGTCGATAACCCGCTGAACCGCTATTCCCTCAGCGCCCGCCAGCCCCTGAAGGCGAAGGGGGATGGGTCGATCGACCTGCTCATACAAAATGAATCGCCCGGCCCCGATTTGGAGTCGAACTGGCTGCCCGCGCCCAAGGGCAAGTTCATTCTGATGATGCGGCTTTACTGGCCCAATGAGAGCGATCCTTCAATCATCAACGGATCATGGACCGTACCGCCGGTAAGGCGGGTCACCTAATCCAAACGACAGATGACCGCGAATGAAAAAGAAGATCTTGAGCTGCCTGATCTGCGGGATCGCTTACGCTGGGCCCAGCGCGGCGGGCGATGGCGAAGGGACCTCTACGGGTGCCAGCACTCGTACCCCGACGCTTGCCACGTCGGCGTCCCCCCAAGAGGAATGGGCGTTCTCGATAACGCCCTATTTCTGGGCGGCCGGACTGTCCGGCAAGCTGTCTCAGGCCCGAACTCCGGTCATCGACATCCACGCGGGCTTTGACAAGCTGTTCGACGATCTCGACTTCGGCGCCATGCTCATCGGCGACGCGCGCAAGGGTCGCTACAGCATATTTGGGGACATGATCTATACCAAGATCGGCTCTCAGGGCGACACGCCGCGCGGCCTCCTGGCCACCAGCGCGGACGTGACGACTTCGACTTTTGCGGGGCTGCTTGGCGTGGGCTACTCCGTGCTGGAGAATTCACCGCACCAGTTGGACGTCGTGGCAGGACTACGCGTCTGGTCGGTGGATACGGGAGTCACCTTGAAGGGCGCGTTCCTGGATGGCCGCAAGCGCAGCGATGGCGCCACGTGGGTGGATGCGCTGGTGGGAGTACGGGGCAACTACAATCTGAGTCCGAAGGTCTATATAACCGGCTGGGGGCTCGTCGGCGCCGGGGGGGCCGAGGCAGATTGGGACGTGGGGCTGGGCCTGGGCTACAACTTCAGCAAGAGCGTCTCGGCGGCTATCGGCTATCGTGCGGTGGGAGTGGATTACAGCCGGGGAGACTTCAAGTTCGATGCGGTGCTGCAAGGGCCGATGGCGGGCTTGACGATAAGGTTCTGATGGTCCGACACCGAGGCCCGTTCACTGCCGGTCCGATGCACCGCTCGCAACAACGCTATTTCGTAAGCAGTTTCTGCCGATACTCATGCGGCGCCAGCCCGCACCCTTTCCTGAAAGCACGCGAGAAGTTCGCCGGCGACGAGTAGCCAAAGTCCATGGCGATCTGTGTAATCGACACGCTAGTCCCGCGTAGCAGCTCTTCGGCTCGTCGCAGGCGCACCACGTTCGCAAGCTCGCGAAAATCGACGCCGTTGTCGCGCCGCAACGACCGCTGCAGCGTTCGCACGCTGGTGCCCATCGCTCTGGCGGTGCTGTCAATAGACAGCCCACCGGCCTCGACCTGGGCGCGGATATGCGAGACAACGACACCCAGGTAGCTGCTCACGCCGAGCGGATCCGACTGTGCTCGCGTCACGTCTTCGATCGTGATGAGCGAGGATGGAGCGGACGCGCGCGCGGCGTGCGTTAGCAGACCGACGTCGATGCAGACCGATACGGCCGGAGCGTCGAACACGACCGGACAGAGGAACGTATCCTCGAAGGGAGTACCGGACGGTGGGCGGGAAACATCCAGTTCGATTCGGTAGGGAAGAAAGCCCGCCCCCAGGTATGCGCGCAAGACGCTGAGCACGACAGCCGCAGTGCCGATGGCGACATGCAAGTAGCCGCGCCTGCCCCGCGTGGCAGTGATAAAGCTGATCCTTGCGACAAGCCCCTCGATCGTCATCTGCATCCGGTCGCCCGTGCTGTGGCAGCTCAGGGATGACGCGGCCCGGGCCAGCGCCTCGCCCAGGCTATCGGCGGCCAAGACGTACGCGCCCCAACGGCCGTAGCTCTTCATTGAAAGGTGCGGTGCCGCCAGCAATCCCAGATTGGCGTCCTTGGCGCGCCTTTCGATTTCCCAAAGGAATTCGGTCACAAGGATCTGAGGGATGAAGCACTCCCGGTGCTCGATCATCTCGATGTCCAGCATCACCGCCTGCTTAGCCTGCCGCAGGATTCGGTCCCCAAAAGCATCCCTGACCAGTCGGGACACCCCCGCCAATGCCATGACTGATTTCACCGGAGGAACATGCAGGCCGGAATTTCTTTCCGACCACCCCGGCATTGGCGTCATATGAGTGGTGACGTTATTCACTTGTGCCTATTCTGCGCCTGTAGTTGCGAGAATCTGCAGGCGCCTGCCGCCTCGCAGAGTGAGGTGTGACATACCTTTTTGATATTACACATGGCAGAACGAGGCGAGATCTCGTTCTGATGGCTTACACCCTGGCGGAGGACAAAAATGAAGCTTCACAAAATTTCTTTGGTGCTCTGGGCGGTGTTGGTGGTCTCGGGTTGTGTAACGAAGCAGACCTACGACAAAGAAGCGCAGATGGCGGCCGAATACGCCGCCCTCAATAAAAAGCTCTCGACCGAACTGAGCGGTGACCGTGCGGAGATCACGCAACTCCAGAACGAATTGAAAGTGACGATGGTGAACGAGATCCTGTTCCCCGAAGGCGGTTGGACGCTTAGTCCGAAAGGCGAGCAAACGCTGGCCAAGATCGCTCCCGCGCTCTCGAACCTGCCGGGCAAGCAGGTCATCGTTCAGGGCTTCACCGATGACGAGCCTATCGGTTCGGCGTTGAGGGCACACTTTCCCTCCAATCTCGAGCTGTCCTCGGCCCGTGCCGACAATGTGGCGCGCTACCTGACTTCCAAGGGTGTGCCGTCCAACACGATCTCAGCGCAGGGGTTTGGCGAGGCCCGGCCAGTGGCCAGCAACTCGACACCCGACGGAAGGGCCAAGAACCGGCGCGTGGAAATCGTGATAACAACGGCCGGCCGTCTCTGATCCCTCGTCATCAGCAGGGATATCAAAGGGCCGGCCGGGCAACCGACCTGGCCATTCCCGGCTGCCCACTCCGCACAACAACATCCAAGCCGGGGCGGGGCGCCATCGGCCACGGCGAGCCGCCGTAGCCGATGGCGCCGGCATTACACCCGGCGCGGCATGTCGCGGCGCTTGCCGCCCCAGGTTGCCGACAGGCTCGCGACAAAGGCGCCGATCAGCATGGATGCGAAGCCCCACAGCGCAAAGGCGGCCGCGGCCTTGCGGGCCTTGTCGGCAGCTTCCTTGGCCTTTTGCTTGGCGTCTTCCGCCGCTTTCTTGGCATTGGCGATCGCCTGCTCGACGCGGCGCTGGGCCACGGCGGGTTCCGTGCCGGTTTGGGCGGCCACCACCTTCACCACATAGTCCCGGTCTTCAGGCGCCATGTCGCCACGGCTCAGGCTCACCGCCACGATGCGGCCCACTTCCGCGCGGGCGGCGTTGCGGTCGCCGCTTACTGCCTCTGGCCGGTCCGAGCGCAGCAGCGTGTCGGTCAGGTATTCCGTGGCCTGACCCATGCCGCCGCCGCTTGCGCCGGCCGCAGCTGTTGCCGTCACCGCTGCCCCCGCCCCGGCCGCCACCGTCGCACCGGTCTTGGCCGCGCCGGACACCACCGTGGCGATCGCGGATCCCAGCAACGCGGCGCTGACCACCGCACTCAGCGCCCACACCAGGAAGCCGTGTGCCGTGTCGCGGAAATAGACCTCGTCCGAATGCACGTCCACCCATTTCGTGCGCAGGCGCCCGGCCACATAACCGCCGATGCCGTAGGACACGATCTGCGTGAACAGCATCCACCCGATGATGCCGATGCCGACCGCTGGCGCCGACATCCCTTCGTCGGCCCAAGGCGACACCGACAGGAAGCCCAGCCCGGTGCCACCGGCGAACAACGCCAGCGACAGCG
The DNA here is from genome assembly GCF_012928505.1 of Achromobacter sp. Bel. GTDB lineage: Bacteria > Pseudomonadota > Gammaproteobacteria > Burkholderiales > Burkholderiaceae_B > Achromobacter. The sequence goes on from NZ_JABBJN010000005.1 coordinate 66,103, forward strand.
CGGCGGCGATCACCGCGCCCGCGAACACGGCAGCCCAGGATACCGCCGAGAGGGCCGATTCATGGGGAGGCACGGCGCCGCCGTAGGGCTGGCTCAATGAAGATGCGTTTTCCATGGTGATTCCTTGTTGATTGTTTTGTCCCGGCGGCCGCAGGCCACGCCCGGACCGTTTCCGTTGCGGAAAACCGCAGGCACGTCAATGCCAGAAAAGCGCCAGCAGGATGATGATGGGAATGGGCACACCTATCAGCCACAGCAGGATGGAACGCATATCGGACTCCTCATGGTTGTCATTGCATTACGTCGACGCGGGCGCTCAGGCCAGGTCGATGGCGCCCGGCATGCGCGGATCGGGCACGGGCGGGTCGTCGGGCGGCTGGTTCGGATCCGGCAGCGGATCGTCGGGCGGCAGGTTGCCGGGTAGCGAGGGGTCGTCGGGCGGCAGGTCGTCGGGCAGGCCGGGTTCTCGATGCGGGGTTGGGGTCATGGTGTGCTCCTCCGGCGCCAATCGCGCCGCCCCCCTGACAGCAATTGGCGTTCCCGCTGCGTGGCGGACACGACGCTTGACGTAAAAAAGCCCTCTTGCGAGGGCTTTTTAACGGTATCCGGCAGCGCGGGCTCAAGGTTGGGCCTTGCTCTCCTTCGGCAGTTCCACGCCATTACTGCCATCGCTCCCAAGAAATGCCATCACGGCCACCTTGCCGGCGGCGGACGCTTCGTCCTGGCTCCCATAGCGTCTCTCGGAATAATTGGTGCTATGCACATTGCCGGACGCGGGATCAAGCAAGGTGATGATCCACGCGAATTCGCCGGGCATCAGTTGCCTGACCTGCAGCGTGGCACGCGTGCCGGGACGCAATCTATGCGGCATCTGGCAGCCTTTTCAGTAATGGGGTGCCCTCATCGTAGCGCAAAGCCGCCGATCACCGGCAATGCACCGAACGCCGTTCGAAATGCTGCGGATGCACATGATTTCATGCTGCACACCCCGCGGCAAAAACGCCACATCGCGCGGTTTCTGCCAGGAAAACCCTAGGGTGCATGCCGCCAATACAGGCGCACAATCAGTACAAACATATAGACCGCACAAGCGGCGCCGCACCCCTTTAATCAGGCGAGGACGGAGACAACATGACTTATGTAGCAGTAGTTATCAGCTGTTTGATGGTTATGGGTATCGTCGCGTTGGTGATTCAAACGATTCAAAGCGCAGGGCCTGAGCCCTGGCTGAAGATTTCGGCGGCGATTGTCAGTTCCACCTTTGCTTCGCTCTTGTTGATCCCGCTGGGCTACGCCGTCGCCCAGACCATGCTGATCGACTGACGCCACCGCTTTCGTGGCGTTCCGCCAGGGCTACCCGCCCCGCGCCGGTTTGCCTCGTGTCGCCGCCCAGCACAACAATGAACCGGCGGTGACCATCGCCACGCCCTGCCAGAACGGGGGGGACAGGCGGGTCGACAGCCACACGGCTGCGAAGAAGGTGGAAAGCACGGGTGTGAAGTAGGACGCCGTGGCCAGCAAGGTCAGGTTGCCTTTCAGTATTCCCACGTTCCACAACGCGTAGCCGGCCGCCATCGCGCCGCCCGTCACGCAGAGTTCGACCGTGGCGGCCCCAGTGAATGTCAGCGCCGGCTCGGCACTGAAGCCGTACTGGGTCCACAACGCAGCCGCAGTCAGCATGAAAAATAGCGCGACGCCATTCTTGCCGTCGGCGTACCGCTTTGTCACGTTGCAATAAACGGCCCAGATAATGGCGCCACTGAACGCCAATCCATAACTCAGGGGGTTGCTCGACACGTTGGCCAGGGTGCGTTCCCATGACAGACCGCCCGCCCCGCCCACGACCCAGACGATGCCACATACCGACAGCACAATCCCCGGCACGACCCACGCGTTGGCACGCTGACCGTTGATGATCATCGCCAGCACCACCGTCAGGCAGGGCCAGAGATAGTTGACGATGCCAAGCTCGATGGCCTGTCCGCGATCCAGGGCAAAGCCCAGGGACAGCGACAGGCAAATTTCGTAGGCGACGAACAACAGACTGCCCACGACAAGATAACGCCGGGGGAAACTGCGTAATTTCGGTAAACCCAGCAAGCACACCAGGAAAATCGAACCGACCGTATAAATAAGCGCGGCGCCGCCGATGGCGCCGAAGCTCTCGCTGACGCTGCGAATCAGGCCGACAACCGTGCCCCACAGCAGGATCGCCAGTAAACCTAGGATAGTGGCCGTATTCCGGCCGGGGGAAATTTGCATTACCGTTCCGCTTGCTCTTTGCTGCGCGCCGCCTTGCCTGCGGGCCAGGCGCGGCGTCAGGCGGGCAAGTGTAGCGAATACCAGGCGTTAAACGTAGTAATCGGCCGGCATGGGGGAATATCCATGCCAACAAGCGATACACCCACTGAAACAATGAATAAGAGGGAGTAGCACCCGCATGGCCATTTCCATACGTAGATTGAGCGATGTGCTTGCCAGCACGGAGTCGGGCAGGCTTTATCGGATTGAAGTCTTCTTGCAGGCGGATGACCCGGGAACCATGAACCCGCCGCCCTTCTCCACACGCTACATCCTGCGAACGTCGGAAGGGGAACGCGTCATCGCCTTGGGCGATAAGCGGTATCGCCTGAAATCAGGGGAAGTGCTGACGGCCCTGGCGCCCCAGCAGGCGCCGCCCCCGGCCTGACCGGGCTTGTGCCCCCTGGAGCCGCGCCACCTCACAGATCGGATGCGACCCGCCGTTTGCCCTGCCCCTTGGCCTTGTACAGCGCCACATCGGCACGTTCCAGCAGTTGCAACATGGTGATCCCCGACTGGGGATAAACGGCGATGCCCACGCTGGCCGACACCGCGACACGGATACTCGGGTAGGGCAAGGACAGGCTCTCGACCAGCGCCTCGGCCACGATCTGGGCGTTTTCCTTGCCCACGCCCATCAGCAGCACGGCGAATTCGTCTCCGCCCAAGCGGGCCGCCACGTCGGACACCCGGATCGCGCGCGCCATGCGGTCAGCGGCTTCTTTCAGCACCGTATCGCCGGCGGCGTGGCCGTGCAGGTCGTTGACGGCTTTGAAGCCATCCAGGTCAATCGCCAGGATCGCAAAGGACTCTCCGCTGCGCTGGGCCACCGCCAATTCACGCAGGATCAATTCGCCGAACAGCACCCGGTTGCACAGCCCCGTCAACGGGTCGTAATGCGCCAGGTGCTGGGCATGCGCCAACATCCGCGAGGCCTGCAACAATGCCGTACCGACTTCCTGCGCCTCTTTCACGCGGGTGGCCGGCAACTCGACGGTTCGGCCTTCGCCCAACGCCAGCGCCGGGCCAACCAGGCCCTGCACCGCCGAGGTCAGGCGGCTGGCCAGGCGCAAGGCCAGCCACAACCCGAGGCCAAACGCGAACAAGGAGCCCAGCGCCAGCCAAGCGATGGAACGGTACAGGTCCGTCGTCAGCAGGGTCATGGGCGCGCCGGCGGCGACTGTCCAACCCGATAGCGCCGACCGGCTGAACGCGGTGTAGACAGGCGTGCCTTCCTTGGTGGTGGTCTCCAGCGCGCCCTCGCTTTCCTGCATCACCGCTTGTGCAAGCGAAGACACCGCCTTCTGCCCGACGAACTTGGTGGCGTCGCGCGTGCGGGCGACGATGGTCCCCGAGCTGTCCAGCACCGCCGCCACCCAACCGTCCGGAAGCGCCCGGCGGCCCAATGCGCTGCCGATGCGGCTGGGCGACAGACCCACGTTCAGGCTGTAGACGACCGTATCGCCGCGCACCACCGGCACGCCCAGCGCGATCATCGGCCTTTTGCTGACGCCGCCCGTGAACAGGCTGCTCAACACTGGCGCGCGCGTCTCGAACACCCGGTTCAAGTCCTGCGGCGCGCCGCTAAGCGGCAAGGGGGTGCCATACGGCACCAGCGTATTGATGATCTGCCTGCCGTCGCGGTCGGTCAGGACATAGCTGTCCACGATCTGGAATCGCACCGATTCCCGCGCGCGCTGATGGAAACTCGCCAGGTCGCCGCTGATCAGATCGGGCGAAGAGGCCAGCATCTGCACGCCCGCCTCGACGCCGGTCAATTCGCGATCGAGGATCGCGGTCAGGTTGCGGGCCAGGAAGATCGTGTCGCGAAAGATGCGCTCTTTCTGGATGACATAGCTTTCATACACTGCCACCGACGCCACGACCAGCGCCGGCGAAATACAGGTGAAGACAAGTGCAAGCAAGCCGGTTCGCATGGAATACCGGTGCTTCGGGCGAGCCTTCGCGCCAGCCAGGCTTTCGCCGTCAGCCATCGCCTCCCCCCCTTGGTCTCATGCGCCCCCCCTTGAATATGTCTTCCACGGCGCTGCCGCGCCTTCAGGCGCGATGTGCTCCGCGTCCCCAATTTACTCCGAAATTTTCGGCCACGCGACGACTTCCTGACAGATGGATACGCCTGGTCATCCGCGTTGACGACAGATTGCTACTATCGCCGCCATGACCAAACCGTCCCCCAAACCCGTCGCCCCCAATGCGCTGGCGGCATCCGACAAAACTGTGCTGACCTACGGCGCCATCGCCGCCCTGTCCGGCCTGGCCCTCTACGCGTTGATGGCGGCCCGCGCCTGGCCATGGGGCCATCCGTTCGCCCTGGCTTTCTGGCTGCAATGGGTGGTGCTGGCGCCGGTGGCAGGTGCCCTGCTGTCGGGCATGCGCGGCGGCAGGCGCTGGCTGGCGGCGTTGATGGCATATGGACTGATCCTGCCCGCCCTGACGGCCTACGGCCTGACGTCCGCGAACGGTACGGCGCCCAACGAACTGGGCGGATGGCCGCCGGGCAATGACCTGGCCCTGGCGCTCTTGTTGACCGGCACCGCGGGCTTCATCCTGTTGCCGCTGATTCAGGCATTGGATGCCGGGAAGCCGCAATGGGACTACCCCGCCGTGTTCCGCGCCGCGTGGCGCAATGCGGTTCATCTGACGCTGGCCGTGTGCCTGGCCTCGGCGGTCTGCCTGTTGCTGACCGCGGCGGGCGCCATGTTCGCCATGATCGGCATCAAGGCCGTCCGCGCCATCGTCGATGACGCCTGCTTCCGGCTTGCCGTCTGGCCGATGGTGCTGGCCGCCTGCCTGGTAGGGGTGCGCCGCCGCCCGCAATTGACCGACACGCTGCAACGCTCCTGGCTGACGCTGAACGCCTGGCTGCTGCCGCTGGTCACGCTGGTGGGGCTGGCGTTCACGCTGGCGCTGGCTGCGCGGATGGCGCTGGGACTGCAGGCCGTCCAGCTTTCGGCGGGCGCGCTGATCGCGTTCTGCCTGGTGTGGATCAAGTTCATCAACGCCGCTTGGCAAGACAGCCCCGAGGCCGCCCCCTTCGGTCCGCGCCTGTCGACGTTGCTGCGCGTGGCGATGGCGTGCCTGTTGCCGCTGGCCGCCGTGGCCCTGTACGGCGCCGTTGTGCGGGTAGAGCAATACGGGTGGACGGTCTTGCGGGTCTGGGGTGTCGTCAGCAGCATGGTGCTGGTGCTGTATGGGGCGGGCTACGCCTGGGCTGCGCTGCGGCCCGGGCGAGACGGCTTCGTGCTGGGCGCCACCAATCTGATCGCGGCCTTCGCCACCCTGGGGGTACTGATGGCGGTCAATACGCCGGTCGCCAATCCCCTGCGGCTGACGGCGGAAAGCCAACTGCGGCGCATGATCGACGGACGGCTGGATCCGGAAAGGTTCAGCTTCTACGCCATGGGCCGGGAATACGGCCGTTGGGGCCGCGACGCCTTGCAACAGCTGGCAGACGGCGCGGCCAATGCGCGGGACCCGCGCATTGCCCTGGCCGCCGCCGACGCCCTGAAAGGCAGCTACTTCAGCTGGAATGATGCCGGACCCGCCGCCAGCCAGCCGCCGGCGACCGATCCCCCGCCCGTCGCCGTACCCGCATTCGGCACCACCCCGATTGGACGCGAGGTCCCCGGAGCGTGGTGGCACGCGCTGCGCGCGACGTCTCCGGTGCTGGCAAGGAGGTGTGCGCCCCCGGCGGCTCCTGCCATCCTGGACGAGGCGGCCGGCCAGCCGTGCCGGTTGGTCTTCGCCGACCTGACCGGAGACGGCCAGGACGAGATCATCCTGTACCTCGCGCCGAAAAACGACGCACCCGACCGCAGGGAGCGGTTGATCGTCTACGCCTTCGAAGGGCAGGCGTGGAGCCAGGTGGGCCGGCTGCAGGCGGAGAGCTTTGAGCAGCCCATGGAGGACGCGACCGGCGTCGTGGATATCCGGCAAGCGTTGGAACTGGGCCTCGTGCGCACCCGGCCCCGGCCGGAACGCGACCTGATGATCGGCGACAACCTGTTGCGGCTGCGCTGAGCTACCGTTCTTCCAAATCGGGGGTGCCCGAAAACTGACTCTTCAGCAGCGTCAGCGCGCCCTTCTCCGCCAACGCCTCGTTGGGGAACACATGCTTGGTGTCTTCCAGCACCGGAAATCCGAAAATGCGGACCCGGACGTGAAAGCCTTCGGGGGTTTCGGCGAACTCGATATCGAAATTGCGCTCTTCGATCCAGCCCGATCGATGCAGTTTCCATTCCATATGCAACACGCTCCTGATTGGCGAAGTCGACACGAAAGGCCGGCCGGGAAAGGCCGACGCTGCTACACCATACACCCGGCGCGGCGCGCGCGGATGGCTTGCGGCCAACCTTGCGCGGCGCCCGTGCGTCTTACTCCCCGGGTGGCAGACCCTCTGGCGCATTGCCCAGCAGCTCTTCGGAAGCGGGAGAAAAAAGGTCCCAGCACGCCATGAACAACGCGGCAATCAGCGGGCCGATCACAAAGCCGTTCAGGCCGAACAAGGCCATGCCGCCCAACGTGGAGATCAGCACCACGTAGTCGGGCATCTTGGTGTCCTTGCCCACCAGGATCGGACGCAGCACGTTGTCCACCATGCCGATGACTAGGACGCCGAACGCGATCAGCACTGCCCCCTTGACCACGGCTCCCGTCAGCAGGAAGTAGATCGCGACCGGCGCCCAGATCAGGCCGGCGCCGATCGCGGGCAGCAGCGACAGGAAGCCCATGATCACGCCCCACAGCAGCGCGCCCTGGATCGACAGGATAGAAAAGATGATTCCGCCCAGCGCGCCTTGCGCCGCCGCCACCGCGATATTGCCCTTGACGGTGGCGCGCACGACGGTGGTGAACTTGCGGAACAGGTGCTGCTTGTGCGCGTTGCTCAGCGGCATCGCGCGCTTCAGGCGTGCCGTCAGTTGCGGCCCGTCGCGCAACAGGAAGAACAGCAGGTAGAGCATGATGCCGAAGCTGATCACGAACTGGAAGGTGTCCTGCCCGATGTTCAGCGCCTGGGTCGCCAGGAACTGGCTCGCCTGCATCGCGCCCGCGCTGAGTTTTTGCTGCAGGCTGGGGATGTCGGCCAGATCGAAACGCGCCAGCATGTCATGCACCGTCGGCGGCAACGCGGCCATCGCCTGCTGGAAGTAAGCGCCAAAGTTCAGCTCGCCCGACTTGATGCTCTGGTACAGGTTCGCGCCTTCGTTCACCAGCGAACCGCTGATGGCGACCAGCGGCAGGATGACCAGCAGCAGGACCAGCAGCAAAGTGATCAGCGCGCCCAGATTGCGCCGTCCGCCAATGCGCGCGACCAGCCGGCGCTGCAGGGGCGCGAAGATGATGGCAAGGATGGCGCCCCAGAAAACAGCGCCGTAGAAAGGCCACAGGAGCCAGCCGAACGCGATGGTGACCACCACGAGCAGGAGCAGAAAGGTTCTGTAGTGCAAGCTGGATGATTGGCTCATATTCCGTTCCAGGCACGGCGAACGCCGCGAGACCCGCATTGTACAAAGCGCCAGCCTCGCGGTGGATTCAGGCCCCAAGCCCCACGGCCCGCAGGACAGTCTCGCGCGCCTGCGCCAAACCATCCGACTGCGCATTCAGCCCCTGCAAGCGCAGATTCAATTGCTGCTGAAGCGTCAGCGTCGCCACGCGCGCCTGGCCGTCCACCAGTTGGATGTCCGCGGCGTTGGCGGCCACGAAATCCGCCACGCCCACGGCATCGCGCGCCACGGAATCCATGCGCGTCGCCGCCTGCATCAATTCGGCGGCGGGCGCCGTCACGGCTTCGTCGTAGACGCCGCCATAGACCGGTGCCAGGTCCGGCGGCAACGTCATCGCGGCCCGAGCGCGGTCGGCCTTGGCGCGCGCATCGTGAAGCTTGCCGGCGCTGTCCGCCAAGGTTTTGCGGGCCGCCTCGAAGCCGGCCTTGCGGTCGACGATCTCGCCCACCGAGCGGATCGCCTCCACCGCCAGCACTTCGCGCAACGGGGCGGCGGCCTCGGCCATCTCTTTCTGAAAGCCGGTAATGACCTCGTACGCATCGGCGTAGTCGCCAATCGCGGCTTTCTCGGACTCGCCAAGCGCGCCGATCGGCAACAGCGCGTCGCTGCTCACCCGAGCTTGCAGCAATTGGATGAACGCCACGCGCTCCTGGGGCTCTTTATTGACGCAGGCCGTCGTGATCAGCATTGAAGCCATCGCCAGGCCCGTCAGGCAGGCTCGCCATGGTGACATGCGTATCCTCCTTGCTATCAGGGGTTGATGTTGCGGGATTGAAGGCCCCGGATTGAAGCAGCCGCCCCGGCGACGGCCGGCGCACGTGGGCAGATTATCCCGAAGCGTCGTCCAGCCACCACCCGCGAGCGGATTTTGTTGCGATCGAAGCGAGTTGACACAGGCCGCGCCGGGCGCGGATCCGTTCGGGCTGTCATGCGCCCAGCCAACAAGCCATCGCGCACCGCCGCGCGGTATCGAAACCGGCATCCGCCTCCGCCTGGAGCCGCGCGTGCAGCAGAGGGGAAAATGGCGGCGTCAGCGCCACGAAGCCCTGCCGCCGGTAAAACGGCGCATTCCATGGCAGTTCCCGGTCGGTGGTCAGCAGCACCGCCCCGTATCCGCCCGCCGCCCGCGCATGTGCCAACACCGCCCCCAACAGGGCGCGGCCCAGACCCTGCCCCTGCCAGGCCAATGTCACGGACATCTCGGCCAGGAACAAATCTCCACCCATCGGCTGCGCCAATGCAAATCCGCGCACCTCGGCATCGGGTTGCGCCACCCACAGCAGGCCGGCCGACTGCGCCACCGCCAGTTCGTCCCAGGGCAGCGTATCGCCGTCGGCGGCCCACGCCACGGCGGTGCCACGGAACCGCGCTGCGGCGGAGCGTTCAATATCGGCCAGGCTGGCCAGATCGGAGGGTCGGGCGAGTCGGATCATGAGGGAGGCAAGTATGCACCATGTGAACGCATGGGCGCCCGCCTGCCCGATCCCTTAAAATGCGACTTCCGGCCGTGCTATCGGCCGCCCGCAACACTGGCTTTGCCTCAACAATGACTCACAACGCTACTTCCGCCTCCTGGGGGTTCACCCAGCCCGATTGCCGCGGCGCGGCCGCCCTGCTGTTCTTCATGGACGATCTGGCACGCCTCGTGAATCAATACCTGGGACACGGCCAGTTGTCGGATGAAGCCCTGGCGGATGCCCAGAAAGCCGTCGACGCGCTGCTTTCGCGCTATGTCGACATCAAAGCGGCCCCTGAAGCGTTCGATGGCGAACGCATCGGCCTGGCGCTGGAAACGGAACGCCAGCCGGACGGCACGATGGGCGCGCAGGTGGCACTGCGCATGTCTGCGCGCCTGGAGGGCCTGATCATCGAAGCCCAGCGCCAGGCCCGCCCCGCCCAGCACTGACGAGGCCCGGGGCCATGCGCCCCTTTTCAAAAAAGACTTGCAAAACTGATCTGCCCGCGATAATATCGATGGTTGAGGTCTTTCTATAGCCGCCAAACGTGGCAAGATAAAGATCACTGCAAGAAGATCACTACAAGAATTACCGGCCTGCCTCAGCACGGATGACCAAATCAGCACTGATGACCAAACGTCATTGACCGCTGTCATTCACTACTGATGGGCCACTCGGATTCCGATCCGATTTGCGAAAACCCACAACGCCAAAACGCAAATCCCGGTTCCGCCCCCGAAAGTCGCGCCATACCCGCGCAACTTCCACAATCAAAGCAGCTCCGAATGCAGCGACGGCCATTGCGGCCACCGTGCTGAATCGATCAACGCCCAGGTACTGCACCTGATGGGCGGGAACCGACGCAAGCAGCCTCGAAGCCGCCGATAGCACCTTCGCCAAACCGGCAGTCCGGATTGGCCAGAAGCACCAAACTCACGCTGCGGCGCACGTCGACCCAACGACGGAAACCGCACAGCAACCGCCAGAGCCAACCCACTCTGCGCGGCCCCTCAGGCCTAAAGAGCGCATGCACCGAACATGCACGCCACCTGGCCCGAACCGATGCCGTTCTGGACTGACGGGCGGCATCAAACAGCGGCATTAAACCGTTACCCGCGCACGCAAAAATATGAGAATGCGCAAAGGGACGGCAACACTAATGCGGTAATGTCATGCATGCCTGTCCGAATCAACCCGGCCGGACATGGCGAACGACCACGATGCGAGGCGCTTTTGTTACGTCCACATCATGCGCGGCATGACAACCCGCAGCTTTCTAATAACTAGAACCTAAGAGAACAAACACCATGAATACTCGCTTCACGACTTCGGACCTGATCCGACGCCCGGCTCACACGACGCTGGACAACACCCCGATCCATATCGGCGACATCGTCTACCTGCAGCCGACCAACGGCCCCGCCATCCGCGCGACGGTCATTTTCAACGCGCCGATCGACGGCACGACCACCTACACGACGGAAGTCGTGCCTTGCGGCTCGTCCACGCAGAAGGTACCCGGCCAGCGCATCCGCTTCCGCCACGAGCACGTGCACCGCATCGAACCCGTGCGTCGCACCACGCACTGATCCAGGCCAAAATCGCCGCGCGTCATGCGCGGCGATTGCTTTTTGCGCGTGATAAATTCGCAAGCAATCCGTCCAGACAGCAAAACCATGCAGAACAACCGGCAAGCGATCCGCATCTGGGATCTTCCCACCCGCCTCTTCCACTGGGCGCTTGTCGCCTGTATCGTCGGTGCGTTCGTCAGCGTGAAGCTGGGCGGCCTGTACATGGACTGGCACGTGCGCTTCGGCTGTACGGCGCTGGGCTTGATTCTCTTCCGGGTGCTTTGGGGCATCATCGGCCCGCGCTACGCCCGCTTCAGCCAGTTCGTGCGCGGACCCGCCGCCGTGGCCCGCTACCTGAAGGGCGCCGCCGCCCCCGCCGGCCATAACCCGCTGGGCGCGCTATCGGTGCTGGCGCTGCTGCTGGTCATCGGCTTTCAGGCCACCAGCGGCCTGTTCACCACCGACGACATCATGACGCAAGGGCCCCTGTTCGGCCATGTCAGCGAAGCCACCGCCGCCCTCATGACGTCGTGGCACAAGCTCAACGAATGGGTCATCATCGGCCTGATCGCGCTGCACCTGCTGGCCGTCGCGTGGTACGCCGCGGTGCACCGCAAGCGCATGGTGCGCGCCATCATCACCGGGGATGTCGATGCCAAGGACCTGCCCGCCGGCACGCCGCCCGCCCAGGACGGCCTGGCCGTGTGGCTGCGCGCGCTGCTGCTGGGAGCCTGCGTGACGGCCCTCGTGCTGTGGATCCAATCGCTGGAAGTGGTCGCGGACATGTCCTTTTCCTGACCCGCCCGCAGCCCCGGGATGAACCAAAAAAAAGCCCTTCGACATAGCCGAAGGGCTTTTTCACTCAGCGATCCGGCCGTCCGCAGACAACCCTCGCCTTACTTCTTCTTGCGGTAGGAATCGTGGCAAGCCTTGCAGCTTGCGCCCACGTCGCCGAAGGCCGCACGCAGCTTGTCCAGGTCGCCCGCATCGGCCGCGGCCGACAGCTTCACGATATTGTCCTGGAAGGCTTGCTGCTTCTGCTTGAAGCCGGCCGCATCGCTCCAGATTTCAGGGCGGGCGTCGCCGCCTTCCGTTCCCGGACCGAAAGCCGCCCACGGCAGCCCGGACAGCGTCTTCAGCACTTCGACGTTGGCCTTGATCTGCGCGGCGTCGTATGGCGCCTGGCCTTTGACCACCGGCGTCATGCGGCCGAAGTGCGAAGCCATCAGCGTCAATGCCGACTGGCGGTACTTGACCGCGTCTTCCGGCTTGGCGAACTGCGCCGAGGCGGAGGTCGCCAACAACGGCCCCACCGTCATACAGGCCAACGCGACAAGCGTGGACAACTTCTTCATTGCAATCTCCCGTAAGGACAACAACAGTGCCGCGCGCATGGCGCGCGCGGCATGGCGACTATACCGCCCGGGCCAACTCTGCAGCCAGTCCGATGTACGAACGCGGGGTCATCGCCAGCAAGCGGGCCTTGGGCTCATCCGGCAGCGCCAGACCCTGGATGAATTCTCGCAGCGCTTCCTCGGTAATGCCCTTGCCCCGCGTCAAAGCTTTGAGCTGTTCGTAGGGCTGCGGCAGGCCATAGCGGCGCATGACGGTCTGCACCGGCTCGGCCAGCACTTCCCAGCACGCATCGATATCGGCATCGATCGCGGCCGTATTGACTTCCAGCTTGCCCAAGCCGCGCATGCACGCGTCCCATGCGACCAGGCAGTAGCCCAGGCCCACACCCAGATTGCGCAAGACGGTGGAGTCGGTCAGGTCGCGCTGCCAACGGGAGATCGGCAGCTTGTCGGCCAGATGGCGCAGCACGGCGTTCGCCAGGCCCAGGTTGCCTTCGGAGTTTTCGAAGTCGATCGGGTTGACCTTGTGCGGCATGGTCGACGAACCGACCTCGCCGTCCTTCAGGCGCTGCTTGAAATAGCCCAGCGCCACGTAGCCCCAGACGTCGCGGTCCAGGTCCAGCACGATGATGTTGGCGCGCGTGATGGCGTCGAACAGGGCGGACATCCAGTCATGCGGCTCGATCTGGATGGTGTGGCGGTTCTGGGTCAGGCCCAGGCCGGCCAACACGCGCTGGCTGAAGGCGGGCCAGTCGATTTCCGGGTACGCCGACAGGTGGGCGTTGTAGTTGCCGGTGGCGCCGTTCAACTTGGCCAGGGGCTCGACCGCCTCGACGGCAGCGATGGCTCGGTTCAGGCGCGCGGCGACGTTGGCGAATTCCTTGCCCAGCGTCGTCGGGCTGGCCGGCTGGCCGTGCGTGCGCGACAGCATCGGCTGGTCGGCCTGGGCCACGGCCAAATCGTTCAGCTTGGCGGCCAGCTCGCGCAGGCGCGGCACCACGACCTGGTCGCGGGCACGCGACAGCATCAGCGCGTGCGAGGTGTTGTTGATATCTTCGGACGTGCAGGCGAAGTGGATGAACTCGGCGGCGGCGGCCAGTTCGGCGTCATCGGCCACTTTTTCCTTCAGCCAGTACTCGACGGCCTTCACGTCATGGTTGGTGACGCGCTCGATGTCCTTGATGCGGGCAGCGTCGGATTCCGAGAAATCCTGCACCAGCTGCTGCAGGCGCTGGCGGGCGGCCGCGGAGAATGCGGGCAGCTCGGGCAGGCCCGCGTCGGACAGGGCGACCAGCCACGCCACCTCGACTTCGACGCGGTGCGCCATGAAGCCGGCCTCGGACAGCAGACCGCGCAGCGCGTCGCCCCGGGAAGCGTAACGGCCATCCAATGGCGAAAGGGCATTAAGTTGGCTCAATTGATCGGCGATTTGCATGGTCTGAAGAAGAAATGGCTACGGATGGGAAAACCCGACGATTTTATCATCCGGGGGAATGCAACATTGTGGCAAACTGGCGAAGATTCCGGCCAGCGGACGGTTGGGCGCTCATCCGGCCTGCTATACTTCGGCCGCTTTTCGACTCCGCTTGTGACTCCATGAAACTGATCGGCTCGCTTACCAGTCCATACGTACGCAAGGTGCGTATCGTCATGGCCGAGAAAAAGCTGGACTACCGGCTTGAACTCGAAAACGTCTGGTCCGCCGACACGCAGATCCAAACGTACAACCCGCTCGGCAAGGTGCCCTGCCTGGTCATGGAAGACGGCGGCGCGCTGTTTGATTCGCGCGTCATCGTCGAATACCTGGACACCTTGTCTCCTGTCGCCCGCCTGATTCCGCAGCCGGGCCGCGACCGTGCAGCCGTCAAATGCTGGGAAGCCATCGCTGATGGCCTCCTGGACGCTTGCGTGGCCATCGTGAAGGAAAACCAGCGTCCCGAGGCGCAACGCAGCCCCGAATGGATCGAGCGCCAGTACAGCAAAATCCACGCAAGCCTGGATGCCATGAACAAGAGCCTGGGCGACAACGCCCACTGCATGGGCATCAACTACAGCCTGGCGGATATCGCCGTCGGCTGTGCGCTGGGCTACTTGGATCTGCGCTTCGCCTCGCTCGATTGGCGCGTCAACCACCTGAACCTTGCCCGCCTGTACGACAAGCTGTCGCAGCGGCAATCGTTCATCGATACGATCCCCAAGACCGCCTGAGGGCGGTCCCGGACGGCCCGTTCCCACGGGCCGTCGCACACGCCCCATCCAGCAGGGGCGTCTGAATACCGGCCGCCAATGCGGCCGGTTTGCATTTCCGTGTCCGAAAACGCCGCCTTATTGCGCGGCGAACGTCTGCCAGGCCTTGAACAGCATGTAGGCGGCCAGCGCGAACAGCAGGCAGGCAAACACGCGCTTCAAGGTCTGCACAGGCAGACGGTGCGCCATGCGCGCACCCAGCGGCGCCGTGAGCACGCTGGTGCATACCAGCGCCACCAGGGCGGGCCAATAGATGTAGCCCAGCATGCCCGGGCGCGACGTCCCTTCGTTCAGGCCGGACACCACATAGCCGACGCTGTTGGCCAGCGCGATGGGAAAGCCCAGAGCCGCCGAGGTCGACACCGCGTTGTGCAGGGCCACGTTGCACCAGACCATGAAGGGCACCGACAGGAACCCGCCGCCTGCGCCGACCAGGCCGGACAGGAAGCCGATGCCCGCCCCCGCCGCGCTGGTGCCGACCACGCCGGGCATCTGTCGCGCCGGCTTGGGCTTCTTGTTGCGCAACATGCTCCAGCCGGAATAGCCCACGAACAGCGCGAAGAACAGCGACAGCCACAGCGTGCTGAGCGCCGCGAAGACGGCCCCGCCCGACAGCAGCCCGCCCAGGATGATGCCCGGCGCCATCGCCCACACGATGGGCCACTTGATCGTGCCCTTCTGCTGGTGCGCCCTGACGCTGGATACGGAGGTGAACAGGATGGACGTCATTGACGTCGCGATCGCGGCGTGCACGACCAGTTCGGGCGGCATGCCCTGCCAGGCAAACAGCATCGTCAGGAAGGGCACCAGCAACATCCCGCCACCGATGCCCAGCAGCCCCGCCGCAAACCCCACCACCGCGCCCAGCACCAGCAGGCACATCACCATCGTCACATCCACAACCGTCTCCTCTTTTATTGTTCGGCTTCTTGCTTGTCATGAGCGAAGGCCCCGCCGGCGTCGCGCCCGCGGGGCCTTGTCGGGGTCCGATCAGGACGGACCCGCGTGCATTACAGGATGATCCCGCCGCCCAGGCAAACCTCGCCATCGTAAAGCACGGCCGACTGGCCGGGCGTGACAGCCCATTGCGGCTCGGCGAAATCCAGCGCGAAGGTGTCGCCTTCGGCCCGGTCCAAACGACAGGCCGCGTCGGCCTGGCGATAGCGAGTCTTGGCGCCGTAACCGGCGATGGCCGGCGGATGCCCCGCCACCCAACTGGCGTCCTGTGCCTGCAACTGGCCAGACAACAGCCAGGGGTGGTCGTGCCCCTGCACCACGTACAGGATGTTGCGCTCCAGGTCCTTGCGCGCCACGTACCAGGCTTCGGCCGTGCCGTCCTCGCGCTGGCGCCCCTTCACGCCGCCCACGCCCAAGCCCTTGCGCTGGCCCAGCGTGTAGAAAGACAAGCCTTCGTGGCGCCCCACCTTCTGCCCTTCCGGCGTCAGGATCGGACCGGGTTCGGTGGGCAGGTAGCGATTCAGGAATTCGCGGAACGGACGCTCACCGATGAAGCAGATCCCCGTGGAATCCTTCTTGGCGGCGTTGTGCAGGCCGATCTCGTGCGCGATGCGCCGGACTTCGGTCTTGTGGATCTCGCCCAGCGGGAACAGGGTGCGCGACAGCTGCGCCTGGTTCAGCCGGTGCAGGAAGTAGCTCTGGTCCTTGGACGCATCCAGCGCCTTGAGCAACTGGAACTGCGTGCCGCCGCCCTCGGCCGGCACCTCGCGCACCCGCGCGTAGTGGCCGGTGGCGATATGCTCGGCGCCGAGTGCCATCGCGTGGTCCAGGAAGGCCTTGAACTTGATCTCGGCATTGCACAGCACGTCCGGGTTAGGCGTGCGACCGGCGGAATACTCGCGCAGGAACTCCGCGAACACGCGGTCCTTGTATTCGGCAGCGAAGTTGACGAACTCGAAGTCCACGCCAACCAGGTCGGCCACGCTGGCCGCGTCCAGCAGATCCTGGCGGGTCGAACAGTATTCGGAATCGTCGTCGTCTTCCCAGTTCTTCATGAACAGGCCGACGACGTCATAGCCCTGCTGCTTCAGCAGCCACGCGGTGACCGACGAATCGACCCCGCCCGACATGCCGACCACGACACGGTTCTTCTTGGTGGATATTTGACTCATGATGCAATCATTTTAGTTCGGACAGCGCGTCTTCCCGCGGCTGCGGCTCCGCCGCTCGCGACACTTCCATCAGCCAGGCCCGGAAAGCCTGCAAGGTGGGCAGGTTGGCCTTCTGCTCGGGATAGCACAGGTAATAGCCCATGCGCGCGCGGATGGGCAATTGGATGGCGACGGCCAGCTTGCCGTCGCGCAATTCGTCTTCGATCAGGCAACGCGGGATCAGCGCCACGCCGAAGCCGGCGGCGGCCGCCTGGGACAGCAGCGCGTATTGATCAAAGCGGGCCCCTTCCAGGCTGCGCCGCGTGTCACAGCCGGCCTGCTCGAACCAGTCGCGCCAGCCTTCCAGCGCCGACGTATGGTGCAGCAGCGGATACGCCAACAAGGCTTCGGGCGATGGACAGCCGCCCGGGATCAGCCGCGGACTGCAGACGGGCACGATTTCGCGGCCGACGATGTAATCCGAGCCGCTGCCGGGCCACAGGCCTTCGCCGAAGCGCACGGCGGCATCCAGTTCAGGCGTCGAAAAGTCGTAGCCCTGGCGGTGCGGCAGGAACTCCACATGGATGTCCGGACGCAGGCGCATGAAGGCCGTCAGGCGCGGGATCAGCCAGCGTGCGCCGAAGGTCGGCATACAGGTCAGATTCAGCGTGCCGCCCTGGCCCTGGTGCGCGATCAGCTCCACCGTGGCGGCTTCGATCTGGCCCAGGCCCGCCTGGATCTTGGTCAGATAGCTGCGGCCGGCTTCGGTCAGGACCAGGCCTTGCCTGATCCGCAGGAATAGCTCGACGCCGACGAACTCTTCCAGATGTTTCACCTGTTTACTGACCGCGCCCTGCGTCACGCACAATTCCTGGGCCGCACGCGTGAAGCTGCTATGGCGCGCCGCGACCTCGAATGCCTGTAGATCCGTTAATGAGGGACAGAAACGTCGCATGTGTAGCCCCCACGAAGCGTGGGGCTCCTGCCCCAGCGGGGCTTGACCGGGGATGATCCCCGCTGCCTCCGGCCCATTGAAAAGCAACAAGAAAGTTACATAAAAGTAACGTTCCAACGATGCTGGCCCAAGAGAGGCATGAAAAAAAGTCATAGCTTACGGAGAAACTTTCGTTTGCGCAAACCGCCTCGCCAGGAAAGAATCGTTGCGTTTGCGTCTGCCTTTGCGCATCCGCTTTCCATTTATTAGGGGAATCCATGCAACGCCGTAATGTAGTACTGGGCCTGTGTGTCGCTGCCGCGACCCTGGCCATGCCGCTGACCTCGGGCATCGCGCACGCTGAAGACGCGTATCCGAGCAAGCCCATCCGCCTGATCGTCCCCTTCCCGCCCGGCGGCACCACCGACATCGTCGGCCGCCTGTTCGCGGACAAGCTGGGCAAGGAACTGGGCCAGACCGTCGTGGTGGAAAACCGCGGCGGCGCCGGCGGCTCGATCGGCAGCGCCTTCGTCGCCAGCAGCGCGCCGGACGGCTATGTCCTGGGCATCGCCACCGTCAGCACGCACGGCATCAACCCGGCCATCTACCCGAACCTGCCGTTCGATGGTGAGCGCGACTTCACGCCCATCTCGAACCTGGCCGCCGTGCCGAACATCATGACGATCAATCCGAAGGTGCCGGCCAAGAACATCGCCGACTTCATCAAGCTGGCCAAGAGTCAGCCGGGCAAACTGACCTACGCGTCGGCCGGCAACGGTTCGGTCTCGCACATGATGGGCGAGCTGTTCAAGATGGCCTCGGGCACCGATTTGATGCACGTGCCTTACCGTGGCGTGGGCCCGGCGCTGAACGACGCGCTGGCCGGCCAGGTTGACGTCATGTATGACAACCTGCCCTCGACCCTGCCGCACGTGCAGTCCGGCCGCCTGATCGCCATGGCGGTTGCCGCGCCCAAGCGCGTCGCCAGCCTGCCCGACGTGCCCACGTTCGCCGAAGCCGGCCTGCCGGCCGTGAACGACGCGTCCTGGTTCGGCCTGGTCGCCCCGGCCAAGCTGCCGGAACCCATTCTGGCCAAGCTGAACGCAGCGGTGCAGAAGGTCAGCGCCGAAGCCGACGTCAAGACGCGCCTGGAAGCGCTGGGCGCCGAACCGGCCGCCAACAGCTCGGCCGACTTTGCCAAGCAGATCTCGGCGGAAATCGCCAAGAACAAGCGCATCGCCAAAGAAGCCAACGTGAAGATCGACTAAGCGGTCTTCGGCCCCCGGCCGCGCAAGCTCGCGCGGCCGGGGGCCTCCGATTCACGAACGCAATACCCCACTATGCGAATTACCCAACCCCTGTCTTACCGGCTCGACCTTCCGCAGCAATATCCGGATTCGGAAACCTCGGCCCCGCTTGTGCTGGACTCCCCGCACAGCGGCACCGCCTACCCTCCCGATTTCGCGGCCGCGGTGGACTTTGGCGCACTGCGCACTGCCGAGGACACCTGGGTTGACGACCTGTGGGGCGACGCCATGGAAATGGGCGTGCCGATGATCGCCGCCGGCTTTCCGCGCGCCTACATCGACGCCAACCGCGCGCCCGACGAGATCGACGAACTGCTGCTGGACACGGCCTGGCCCGACGCCATCAACGCTTCGCCCAAGGTCAAGCTGGGCAAGGGCCTGATCTGGCGCATGCTGGACGACGGCACCCCGCTCTACAACCGCAAGCTGACGGTCGAAGAAGTCCGGCACCGCATCGACGCCTGCTGGAAGCCCTATCACGCCGCGCTGGGCCAGGTGCTGGACGCCGCCCACAAGAAGTTCGGCAAAGTCTGGCACATCAACTGCCACTCGATGCCCAGCGTCGCCGGCGCCTTTGCCACCGACCGCCCCGGCCTGGTCCACCCCGACTTCGTGCTGGGCGACCGCGACGGCAGCACCAGCGACCCGGCCTTCCGCGAATTCATCGCGGCGTGGCTGCGCGAGCGCGGCTACAACGTGACGGTGAACGATCCCTACAAGGGCGTGGAACTGGTGCGCGCCTTCGGCCGCCCGGAAGAAGACCGCCACAGCTTGCAGATCGAAATCAACCGCAAGCTGTATATGGACGAAGTCACGCTGCGTCCGACGGAAAACTATGGCCGCCTGAAGGCCGATCTGCGCGAGCTCACCGCCGCGCTGATCAACTGGACTCGCGCGCAAACGGCCTGACGCCGGACGTTTGCGAGCAAGTGCCGGCCAGCGGCGTGGTAAGACTGGCCGGAGCAAGTGGGTTGAGAGACCCGAGCCCCATGGTTCGCCATGGGGCTTTTTTTTGAGCGGACGATTACGCCAGCCAAAAGAAGCGATCTCCGCCCCCGCCGGTCCGCAGAAGAATTGCCGGCCCGCCGCCGGGCCGCCCCAAGGCGGGCCAGCCCCCTCGGGTGGCAGCAAACGAGTGAAACGAGAGTCGCGTGGGGGCCTATACTACGGCGAACCTTCGAGGAGAGGCGTCGATGCACATCGGGATACCAAGAGAAACCCGAGACGGGGAAACCCGTGTCGCAGCAACACCAGAAACCGTCAAGAAGTACGTGGGCGGCAAACACACCGTCGTCGTGGAGCGTGGCGCAGGCACTGCCGCCCGCTATCTGGATGACGCCTACGAGGCCGCGGGCGCGACGCTCGGTTCCGCCCAGGATGCCCTGGGCGCCGAATTGGTCATGAAGGTTCGCGCCCCCTCTACCTCCGAATTGCCCCACATGAAGCCCGGCACGGTCGTGGTCGGCATGCTCGATCCGTTCGACGCCGAAGGCCTGGCGCAGATGGCCGGCGCGGGACTGATCGGGTTCGCGCTTGAGGCCGCGCCGCGCATCACGCGCGCCCAAAGCCTGGACGTGTTGTCGTCCCAGGCCAACCTGGCGGGCTACAAGGCCGTGCTGCTGGCCGCGCACCACTACGGCCGCCTGATCCCCATGATGATGACCGCGGCAGGCACCTTGAAAGCCGCGCGTGCCGTCGTGCTGGGCACGGGGGTCGCCGGCTTGCAGGCCATCGCCACGGCCAAGCGCCTGGGCGCGGTGGTCGAAGCATCCGACGTGCGCCCCGCCGCGCGCGAACAGGTGGAATCGCTGGGCGCCAAGTTCATCGACGTGCCGTTCGAGACAGACGAGGAGCGCGAGATCGCCCAAGGCACGGGCGGCTACGCGCGCGCCATGCCGCCCAGCTGGATGGCGCGGCAGGCGGCGCTGGTGTCCGAGCGCTGCAAGCAGGCGGACCTCGTCATCACCACCGCCCTGATCCCCGGCCGTCCCGCCCCCACGCTGGTGTCCGCCGAAACCGTGGCGGCCATGAAGCCCGGCTCGGTGATCGTCGACCTGGCTGTCGAACGCGGCGGCAATTGCCCCCTGTCCGAAAAAGGCCTTGTCGTGGAAAAGCACGGCGTGACGATCATCGGGCTGACCAACCTGCCCGGCCTGGTGGCCACGGATGCATCCGCGCTGTATGCGCGCAACATCCAGGACTTCCTGAAGCTCATCATCAATGCGGACGGCGCGCTGGCGATCCAGCGCGACGATGAAATCGTGGCGGCCTGCCTGGTGTGCGAAGGCGGCAATGTGACGCGGAGGACCTGAACATGGAAGCGATCAACCCCACCCTGATGAACCTCATCATCTTCGTGCTGGCCATCTATGTCGGCTACCACGTCGTGTGGAACGTCACCCCCGCCCTGCACACGCCGCTGATGGCGGTCACCAATGCCATCTCGGCCATCATCATCGTGGGCGCCATGCTGGCGGCCGCATTGACCGAAGGCGGCCTGGCCCGCGGCATGGGCGTGTTCGCCGTGGCGCTGGCCGCGGTGAACGTCTTCGGCGGCTTCCTGGTGACCCGGCGCATGCTTGAGATGTTCAAGAAAAAGGATCGCAAGCCGGGCAAGGAGGAAGCGAAATGATCTCGCTCAACCTCGTCACCCTGCTGTACCTGATCGCCTCGGTCTGCTTCATCCAGGCGCTCAAGGGCCTGTCGCACCCCACCACGTCGCGGCTGGGCAACGCCTTCGGCATGGCTGGCATGGCGATCGCCGTGCTGACCACGGCGGCGCTCATCGTCGGCCTGGCGCGCGAAGGCACCGCCACCATCGGCCTGGGCTGGGTCCTGCTGGGCCTGTTGGTGGGCGGCACGGTCGGCACGCTGATGGCACGCCGCGTCGAAATGACGAAGATGCCGGAGCTGGTCGCCTTCATGCACAGCATGATCGGCCTGGCGGCCGTCGCCATTGCCGTCGCGGTGGTGGCAGAACCGCATGCCTTCGGCATTGTCGCCGCGGGGTCGATGATCCCCACCGGCAACCGCTTCGAGCTGTTCATCGGCACCTTCGTGGGCGCCATCACGTTCTCGGGTTCGGTCATTGCCTTCGGCAAGCTGTCGGGCAAGTACAAGTTCCGGCTGTTCCAGGGTGCGCCGGTCGTATTCCCTGGGCAGCACATGCTGAACCTGGCGCTGGCGCTGGTGATGCTGGGCTGCGGCGTGTGGTTCATGCTGACGCAGGACTGGACGCCCTTCGTCATCATGACGCTGGTCGCCTTCGTGCTGGGCGTGCTGATCATCATCCCGATCGGTGGCGCGGACATGCCGGTCGTGGTGTCCATGCTGAACAGCTACTCCGGCTGGGCGGCGGCCGGCATCGGGTTTTCGCTGAACAATCCGATGCTGATCATCGCCGGCTCGCTGGTGGGGTCTTCAGGGGCGATCCTGTCCTACATCATGTGCAAGGCGATGAACCGGTCGTTCTTCAACGTGATCCTGGGCGGCTTCGGCGGCCAGGCGGGCGGCGGCGCGGATGCCGGCGCCGGCCAGCAGCGCAGCGTCAAATCAGGCAGCGCGGACGATGCCGCCTTCCTGATGACCAACGCCGAAAGCGTGACCATCGTGCCAGGCTACGGCCTGGCGGTGGCGCGCGCGCAGCACGCGCTGAAAGAGCTGGCGACCAAACTCACCGAACGTGGCGTGACGGTCAAGTACGCCATCCATCCGGTCGCCGGCCGCATGCCGGGTCACATGAACGTGCTGCTGGCCGAGGCCGAAGTGCCCTACGACCAGGTCTTCGAAATGGAAGACATCAACAGCGAGTTCGCCCAGACCGATGTGGTGCTGGTGCTGGGCGCGAACGACGTGGTCAACCCGGCCGCCAAGAACGACCCCAAGTCCCCGATCGCCGGCATGCCCATCCTGGAAGCCTATAAGGCGCGCACCGTGATCGTGAACAAGCGTTCGATGGCTTCGGGCTACGCGGGCCTGGACAACGAGCTGTTCTACATGGACCGCACGATGATGGTGTTCGGCGACGCGAAGAAAGTGCTGGAAGACATGGTCAAGGCGGTGGAGTAGCCGCCGGCCCACGAACGCCCCCCTCTGGGCGTTCGTGGGCGTCCCTGCCGCTATGCGGCAACCGCCTTTTGCAACTGTTCGTCGACGACTTCCACCCAATGCCGCACCGGCGTATCGGTGCCGCTTTGCAAATGGCCGATGCAGCCGATGTTGGCCGACAGGATCACATCCGGTCCGCCCGCCGAGATGGCGCCCAGCTTGCGGTCGCGCAGTTCCAGCGCGATCTCCGGATTCAGCACCGAATAAGCGCCCGCCGAGCCGCAGCACAGGTGCTTGTCGGCGAACGGCAACAATTCGAACCCCAGGTCCGCCAGCAGTTGTTCCGACAACGGCCGCAGGCCCTGCCAGTGCTGCAAGGTGCAGGGCGGATGGAAGGCCGCGCGCGTGCCGGCGGGTAAGCGCGCGCGCAACTGGTCGGCGTGCGGCGCCACGATCTCGGCCACATCCTTGACCAGCGCGACGATGTCCGCGGCCTTCTGGGCGTACGCCGGGTCGTGCTTCAGGTGGTGCGCATATTCCTTCACCATCGCGCCGCACCCCGACGCGTTCATGACGATGGCCTCGACACCCCCGTCCTGGACCAGCGGCCACCAGGCGTCAACGTTGGCACGCATCTGCGCCAGCGCCGCATCCTGCGCGTCCAGGTGGAAGCTGACTGCGCCGCAGCAGCCGGCGCCAGGCGCGATGCGCGCACCGATACCCACGGCGTCCAGCACGCGGATGGTGGCCGCGTCGATGGTGGGCATCATGGCAGGCTGCACGCAACCGGCCAGCATCAGCACTTGCCGGGCGTGCCCGGCCACTTCAGGCAGCGCGCCCGCGTCGCGGCGTTCAGGCACCTTGCGCTTGAGGGCGGCGGGCAACAAGCCGCGCACGGCCTGACCCGCCCGCATCGCCGGCGCGAACATCGGCGACAACATGGCCCGGCGCAGGAAATTGCGCTTGGCCTTTTCGGCCCAGGAACGCGGCACGCGTTCGTCGACGATCTTGCGGCCGATATCGATCAGATGGCCGTACTCGACGCCGGACGGGCATGTGGTTTCGCAATTGCGGCAAGTCAGGCAACGGTCCAGGTGCTGTTGCGTGGACTTCGTGGGTTCGGCACCCTCCAGCACTTGCTTGATCAGGTAGATGCGGCCCCGCGGGCTGTCCAGCTCGTCGCCCAGGACCTGATACGTCGGACAGGTGGCCGTGCAAAAACCACAATGCACGCAACGCCTCAGGATGGCGTCGGCCTCTTTGCCCAGGTCGGTATCGCGCGCCCAGGATGCCAGGTTGGTTTGCATGATGCGCTATAGCTCCAGGACCAGGCGGCCCGGGTTGAACAGGCCCGCCGGGTCAAGCTCTTGCTTGAGGCGGCGGGTGATCGATGCGATGCCGGGGGCCAACGGATGGAACACGCCGTCTGCAGGCGGTTTGCCGCCGCCCGCGCGGAACAAGGTGACATGCCCGCCCAGCCGCGCCACGGCATCGCGCAGTTCAGTGGCATCGCGCGCGCCGGACAGCCAGCGTTGCCCGCCGCCCCATTCGATCAACGTCGGGCCCATGCCCAGCACGGCGGCCGTGGGCGGCAAGGCCAGTCGCCATAACGGCTGACCAGGCGTAAAGAAGGCGTGCGTCTGCTCGCGCAATGCGCGCCACCAGAGCGCTGCGGCATCGGGATCCAAGGCATCCCCACCGATCACCTGGCGCGCGCTGGCGATGGCCGGCGGCGCCCCCGACAGGCGCACGTGCATCGCGCCCTCGGCGTGCTCGTCGCCGCCCGTCCAACTGGTGGCCGAGATCGGCAGGGGCTTACCGCGCCACAGCGCGAAGCTGGCCAGCGCTTGGGCCTGGGTGGCGGGCAAGACCAGCGTCAACTCTTCTATCGGCCGCGGCACGACCTTCATCGAAATCTCCAGCAGCGCGCCGAAGATGCCGTGCGAACCGGCCAGCAGGCGCGACACGTCGTACCCCGCCACGTTCTTCATGACTTCTCCGCCGAACGACAGGATGCGTCCCTCCGAATCCAGCAGGCGCGTCCCCAGCACGAAGTCGCGCAAGGCGCCCGCGCTCATGCGCCGTGGACCGGACAGGCCTGCGGCCACACAGCCGCCGACAGTGGCCGAAGCCGCGAAATGCGGCGGCTCGAACGCCAGCATCTGGTCGTTGTCGGCCAGCGCCGCTTCCAGCTCGGCCAGCGGCGTGCCCGCGCGCACCGTCACCACCAGTTCGGACGGGTGGTAGCTGACGATGCCACGATACGGTGTCATGTCCAGCAGACAGTGGCCGTCTTGCGGCCTTACCGGGCGGTAATTGCCATAAAACGCCTTGCTGCCTCCACCCATCACAAACAGCGGCTTGTGACCGGCACGGGCCGTCATGACCTGGTCGCACAATTCCGACAGGACAAAATCCATGGGGGATACGTCCTAGAAACGGGCGAGATCGGGAAAACGCAGCTCGCCCGCATGGACATGCATCTTGCCGTACTCGGCGCAGCGGGCCAGCGTGGGAATGACTTTTTCAGGATTCAGCAGGCACGGCGGGTCGAATGCCCGCTTGACCGCCAGGAACGCGTCGAGTTCTTCGCGAGAGAATTGCACGCACATTTGATTTATCTTCTCCATACCCACACCGTGCTCTCCGGTCACGGTCCCTCCGACTTGCACGCACAGTTCGAGAATGGCCGCGCCGAACTTCTCGGCCCGCTCCACCTCGTCCGGCTTGTTCGAATCGAACAGAATCAGCGGATGCAGATTGCCGTCGCCCGCGTGGAACACGTTGGCGCAACGCAAGCCGAATTCATCTTCCATCTGTTCAATGGCGCCCAGCACGCGCGCCAGATGGCGGCGCGGAATCGTGCCGTCCATGCAGTAGTAATCCGGCGACACGCGACCCGCGGCCGGGAATGCGTTCTTGCGGCCGGCCCAGAACTTGAGCCGTTCGGCCTCGGAGGTGGACACCTGGCAGCGCGTGGCGCCGGCGGCGCGGAACACCGCTTCCATCCGGGCGATTTCGTGCGCGACCTCTTCGGGCGTGCCGTCGGACTCGCACAGCAGGATCGCTTGCGCGTCCATGTCGTAACCGGCGCGCACGAAGGGCTCGACCATGTGCGTGGCGCGGCGGTCCATCATTTCCAGC
This sequence comes from Achromobacter sp. Bel, assembly GCF_012928505.1. Taxonomy (GTDB): domain Bacteria; phylum Pseudomonadota; class Gammaproteobacteria; order Burkholderiales; family Burkholderiaceae_B; genus Achromobacter. The sequence continues at coordinate 92,099 of NZ_JABBJN010000005.1, forward strand.
CCGGCCGGGATCATGCCCGCGGCGATCACTTGCGTGACGGCGTTGCCGGCCGCCTCGACGCTGGAAAAGCTGGCCATCACGACCTGCGCGCATGCCGGCTTGGGAATCAGTTTGACCGTGACTTCGGTAACCACGCCCAGCATGCCTTCCGATCCGATGAAGACCGACAGCAGATCCAGGCCCGGCGCGTCCGGCGCTTCGGAACCCAGTTCGACGACCTCGCCGTCGATCGTGACCACGCGCACCCGCAGCACGTTGTGCACGGTCAGGCCGTACTTCAGGCAATGCACGCCGCCGGAATTCTCAGCGACGTTGCCGCCGATCGAACAGGCGATCTGGCTGGAGGGATCGGGCGCGTAGTACAGCCCGTAAGGCGAGGCCGCTTCCGAAATAGCCAGATTACGCACCCCGGGCTGCACGATCGCCGTGGCGCTGGCCAGATCGATATGCTTGATGCGGTTGAACTTCGACAAGCCAAGCAGCACGCCCTGGCTATGTGGCATGGCGCCGCCCGACAGGCCGGTGCCGGCGCCGCGCGCGACGATGGGCGCATTCAAGCGCTTGCAGATGCGCATGACGGCCTGCACCTGCTCTTCGGTTTCGGGCAGTGCAACAACGGCAGGCAACGCGCGATACAGCGACAGGCCGTCGCACTCGTAGGGACGCGTGTCTTCTTCGCGGAATAATACGCAGTGCGCGGGCAACGCGGCCGACAACGCCTCGATGAGCTGCTGCAACGAATAAGGCGCCTGCACTTGTGCCAGGCCGGTTTCGACCAGTGAATTCATGAGCGCAACAATAGCGCGACCAGTCCCTTAAAACAGGCCGGGATTTACCCGCATCCAATGGACTATCCCCGTTGCGCACACGTAACCAGCGGTAATCCCGACAGTGTTTGTCGTGGAAAAGCCGCAGCCGTTCAGCCCGAGAAATCCAGCAACGCCAGCTTTCTTGAGATGGCCGCGCAGGTGTCGACCAGCGGCTTGATATAGCTGTCGGTGCGATTGGCGCTCATGCGGAACGCCGGAATGCTCAAGCTGGCACACGCGACCGGCGCGCCCTGCTTGTCAGTGATGGCGCAACCGAAGCAGAAGATGTCCTTCTCGTTCTCTTCGCGGTCTTCCGCGTAGCCCTGCCGGCGCACCTGTTCCAGCTCGTGGCGCAAGGCCTGCGGCGTGCGTAGCGTGGCGTCGGTGAACACCTTGAAATCCAGCGCCTGGATCACGGCGTCGCGCTCAGGCAGAGGCAGCAGCGCCAGGTAGGCCTTGCCAACCGAACTGGAATACAGGGTGACACGGCTGCCCAACCGCGAATTCATGCGCACGGCCTTGGGGCTTTCCAGTTTGTCGATATAGGTCATTTCGAACCGGTCGGGCACAGCCAGATGCACAGTCTCCTGCGTCAATGCCCGCAGATCGAACAGGTGGTCTTTGCACAGCTGCCGGATGTCGGAGCTTTCCAGCGCGCGGCTGGCCAGGCTGACCAGCCGCGGCCCCAGTCCGAACGACTGGCCATTGCGTTTGGGCACCAGCATTTGTTCGGCTATCAGCGCCTCGACAATGCGGTAGATCGTCGGGCGCGGATAGCCCAGCCGGGCGCTCAGCTCGTTCACCGTCCAGGCAGTATCGCCACCCAGCGCGATGGCGTCGAGCACGCGCATGAACTTGGAGAAAGAGGCGGTGCCGGCGACGGCCGGCGCTGCAACCGATGCAGTCGGCGCGGCCTCTGCGGCGGCGCGGGGGGGCTTCACGCGGGGGACTTTCATTGACGGTTTCCGTGACAAAGCACGCCGGCGGGCCGGCGCGCGGGTCAGGTTACCATGTAGCCGCCATCCACCGGCATCACCACGCCCGTCATGAACGCCGATGCCGGCGAACACAGGAACATGACCGCCTGCGCCACATCATCCGGCGTGCCCCAGCGCTTGAGCGGCGTGCGTTCCAGGATGCGCGAGGCGCGCGCCGGATCCTTCTGCAAGGCCTCTGTCAGCGGCGTGGCGATCCACCCCGGCGCCACCGCATTGACCCGGATATCTGCATCGGCATAAGCAATGGCAAGCGACTTCGTCAGTTGCGCCACCCCGCCCTTGCTCGCGCTATAAGCCGGCACCAGGCCGCCGCCAAAGAAGCTCAGCATCGACGCCGTGTTCACGATGCACCCCTTGGCGCGCGCCAGCTGCGGCCGCAACGCTTCGCACACGCGCATGGTGCCGGTCAGATTGATGTCCAGCACGCGCTCGAACACCGGCAGCTTGAACTCCTCTTGCCGGAAGATCACCCCGGCGCAATTGACCAGGATGTCCAAGCGTTCCAGCGTGGCGGCAAACGCCCCAACGTCTTCCGCTTGCGTGACGTCCAGCGTCGCCACCTCCACGCCGGCCGGCGGCGCTTCGGCCGATGGCAGCCCCACCGCGATCACGCGCGCGCCCAGTTGCGCCAGCGCTTCGGCCACGCCCCGGCCCAGCCCCTGGGTGCCCCCCGTGACCACCGCGGTCTTTCCCTTGAACAGCCCTGCTTGAAAGCTCATGGCGACTTCCTCAGCGGATGAACTGGTCGACATAGTCCGTCCCCAGTCCCACGCTTTCGTAGTGCTTGCGGCACATGTCCAGCTTGGTGAACACGTCTTCATAGCCCGTGTGGCGGCCTTCGCTGTCGCAGTAGTACATGACGCCGTTGACCTGGAACATCGTGATCATTTCCTCCACGTCTTCCGGGACGTACAAGGTGTGCGTTTCGCCCGGGGGCTCAAAAACGTAGCTGCCTTCGCGGGCGATCCAGTCATGCTCCAGATAACGCCACGATCCCTTGATGACATAGCCATGCACCGCCTGCGGATGGCGGTGGCAGCTCAGCACGCCCGACTTGCGCACACGCAGCAGGTTCATCCAGTAGCCCTGCGACACGTTCAGACAGAGCGGCCGGAACCACACGTTTTCGGCCTGGGGCACCCAGACGCGCTCGTCGTCGGGAATCACTTGCGGCACGACGATGTCGGGCAGCGCTTCCTTGGGGTTGGGGTAACGATAGGGGGTAGGCACAGCGGTCGTTTGGCTCATAGGGCTTACTTGATGCTCAAGGTTTTCAGGACTTGCGCGTAGTCGGCGGTCTCGGCCGCCATCTTCTTTTCGAAGGTATCGCCGTCGGCGTAGACGTAGCCCAGGTTCTGGGCCTTGATCGCCGAGATCAGCTGCGGGTCCTGCCCCACTTTCTCGAAGACTTCCTTCAGCTTGGCCACGGTCGCCGGCGGCATGCCTTTCGGACCGGCGATGCCGCGCCAGGTGCCGTACGTCACGTCCAGGCCCTTCTCCTTGGCCGTGGGCACGTCCGGGAATTCCGGCACGCGTTTGTCACTCATCAGGACCAGCAGGCGCAGCTTGCCGGCACGCACGTACTCGGATGCTTCGGCGGGACTCGTCGCGACCGCGTCCAGCTGTCCGCCCAACAGATTCAACAGGGCGGGCCCGGAACCTGGAAACGGGATGTGCGTGAAGCGGGTATCGGACTTGACCTCGAAGGCGCTCAGCGCCACGTCATAGATGGAGCCCGTACCCGAGGTGCCGACGTTCATCGTGGCCGGCGCCTTCTTGGCCGCGGCCATGAATTCCTCAAGCGTCTTGTAGGGCGAATTGACCGGCACGACGATCGCGGCGGGATCGGCGTTCAGCTGCACCAGCGGCGTGTAATCCTTGTAGGTATGGTCGAACAGGCCCAGCAACGGCAGGATCACGAACTCCGCCGTCACGACGGTCAGCGTGTGGCCGTCGTTCTTGCTGTTTGCCACGTACTTCCAGCCCACCGCGCCGCCCGCGCCGGCCTTGTTCAACACCACCATCCCTTTGGGGAAATACTGTGCCGACACCTTGGCGAAGGTGCGCGCGACGGCGTCGGTGCCGCCCCCCGGCTGGAAGGGCACCACCAGCGTGACCGGCTGGTTCGGATAGTTGTCCGCCTGCGCATGCGCCGGCAGCGCCCCCGTCAGGCCGACCACGATCAGGCCGGCCGCCATCAAACCTTGTCTCTTCAACATCCTTGCCTCCTTGGTTCAGGGCGCGCCTTCTACCGAGGCATCGTCCGTTTTTGGATTTTCCGCAGACGTTTTTCTCAATATCCATAATATGGACATTTGTCTACGAAAAATAAGCGTAAAGGATTTGACGACAGGTGTCACTGGAAATCGAGATGGCCCGCCCCGCTCCAGGCAAAAAAAACCGACGGGCCATGCCGTCGGCTTTTGGGGGAATGCAGGCGGCGCAGCCGCCGCGCGGCGTTTACCAGGACACGATCTTGCCCGGGTTCAGGATGTTGTGCGGATCAAACGCATGCTTCAGGCTGCGCATCAGGTCCAGCGCATCCTCGCCGTGTTCTTCCGCCATGAACTGCATCTTGTGCAGACCCACGCCGTGCTCGCCCGTGCAGGTGCCATCCGCAGCGATCGCACGGCGCACCAAGTTGTGGTTGATCGCTTCGGACTCTTCCCATTCCTTCGGATTCTCCGCGTCCAACAGCATCAGCACATGGAAATTGCCGTCGCCGACGTGGCCGACGATGGTGTACGGAAAACTTGCGCGGTCCAGTTCCTCGACCGTGTCGCGCACGCAGTCGGCCAGGCGCGAGATCGGCACGCAAACGTCGGTGGTGCTGGCGCGGCAGCCGGGCCGCAATTGCAGGCCGGCGAAGTAGGCGTTGTGGCGGGCGGTCCAGAGACGGCTGCGGTCTTCGGGACGCTCGGCCCATTCGAAGTCCATGCCGCCGTGCTCGGCCGTGATGGCCTGCACCGTTTCGGCCTGCTCCTGGACGCCGGCCGGGCTGCCGTGGAACTCAAACACCAGCAACGGCGTTTCACGCAAGGTCAGCTTGCTGTACTGGTTGACCGAACGCACGCTGGCAGCGTCCATGAACTCGACGCGCGCGATTGGCACGCCCATCTGGATGATCTCGATCACGCTCTGGACCGCATCGTCCAGGGTGGGGAAATTGCAGACTGCGGCGGACACGGCCTCGGGTTGCGGATACAGGCGCACCGTTACTTCCGTGATGATGCCAAGCGTGCCTTCGCTGCCGATGAAAATGCGCGTCAGGTCGTAGCCCGCCGACGATTTGCGCGCGCGACCCGCCGTGCGAATGATGCGGCCGTCGGCCGTCACGACCGTCAGCGACATGACGTTTTCGCGCATGGTGCCATAGCGCACGGCGTTGGTGCCCGATGCGCGCGTGGCGGCCATGCCGCCCAGGCTGGCGTCGGCGCCCGGGTCGATCGGGAAGAACAGTCCGGTGCTGCGGATTTCCTCGTTCAGCTGCTTGCGCAGCACGCCGGCCTGCACCGTGGCCGTCAGGTCTTCGGCGTTGATCGCCAGCACCTTGTTCATTTGCGACAGGTCCAGGCTGATGCCGCCCTGGATCGCCAGGACGTGGCCTTCGAGCGAGGAGCCCGCGCCGTAGGGAATCAGCGGGACATGATGCGTGTTGCACAGCTTGGCGATCTCGGCCACTTCTTCGGTGGTGTGCGCGAAGACGACGGCGTCGGGCAACATGGGCGGATACGGCGATTCGTCGCGCCCATGGTGTTCGCGCACGGCGGAAGACTCGGACAGGCGGTCGCCGAAGCGCGCGCGCAAGGCATCCAGACAGGCGGCCGGCACCGGGCGGCGCAACGTTTCAGCGTGCAGGGGAGCATTCATGATCAGCGTGTTCTCGGGGTTCGGTAACCGAATATTCTACGCCGCCGCGCGTGCTGCGCCGCACACCGCCCCAGGCAGGCGATGCGCGGCGCGCGCACGGGCGTTATTTGCCGGAGGTCAGCGCGACCCGGCGGCGCTCGCGCACCGCGTGCGCCAGGCGTTCCAGCACAGCCACCGACGCGTCCCAATCGATGCAGCCGTCGGTGATGCTCTGACCGTAGACCAGCGGCTTGCCCGGCACCATGTCCTGGCGTCCGCCCAGCAGGTGGCTTTCCACCATCACGCCAACCAGGCGCGCGTCGCCCGCTTCCATCTGGCGTGCCACGTCATCGATCACCCGCGGCTGGTTTTCAGGGTCCTTGCTGCTGTTGGCATGGCTGGCGTCCACCATGATGCGTTGCGCCAGGCCGGCCTTGGACACGTCCTGGCAGGCGGCGTCGACGCTGGCGGCGTCATAGTTCGGTGTTTTGCCGCCGCGCAGGATGACGTGGCAGTCTTCGTTGCCGGCCGTAGACACGATCGCCGAATGCCCGCCCTTGGTCACCGACAGGAAATGGTGCGGCTGCGATGCGGCCTTGATGGCGTCGACCGCGATCTTCACGTTGCCGTCCGTGCCATTCTTGAATCCCACCGGACACGACAGGCCCGACGCCAATTCGCGATGCACCTGGCTTTCCGTCGTCCGAGCCCCGATCGCCCCCCAGGAGACCAGATCCGCGATGTACTGTGGCGTAATCATGTCCAGGAACTCGCAACCCGCCGGCAGCCCCAGGCTGTTGATGTCCAGCAGCAGTTCGCGGGCCACGCGCACGCCCTTGTTGATGTCGAAGCTGCCGTCCAGGTCCGGATCGTTGATCAGCCCCTTCCAGCCCACCGTCGTGCGCGGCTTTTCGAAGTACACGCGCATCACGATTTCCAGGTCGGCGCTCAAGCGGTCACGCACCGGCTTCAGGCGCTTGGCATATTCGATGGCGGCACGCGTGTCATGGATTGAACACGGCCCGATCACGACGATCATGCGGTCGTCCATGCCGTGCAGGATGCGGTGCATGCCCTGGCGGGCGGCGAATACGGTGTCGGACGCCTCCTTCGTGCACGCGAACTCGCGCATCACATGCGCGGGCGGGTTCAATTCCTTGATTTCTCGGATACGAAGGTCGTCGGTATTGTGTGACACGGTACTGCTCCTGGGTTGCCCGCCAACGGGGTCCATCCCGATCGGTTTTCCCGATCCTGGCGGCACAAAAAAAGCCGCCAGTTCGCTGGCGGCTTTTTTGGGGGGGATTCTTTCCAAACTTCAGATTGAGCGCATCCCTTCCTCCGCCAGCGGCTTCAGAAAACCATAAAAATAAAAATAAAAGGCGGGGGACGCGAATTTCATGGGGATTGACTCTAGCACAGTTTTTTCGGGCCGTCACATCGTTTTTGGGGGACGTGACGGCCCGGCCATGACGCCTAGGCCGTGCCGCCGACGGTCAGGCCTTCCATGCGCACGGTCGGCATGCCCACGCCGACCGGCACGCTTTGGCCGTCTTTACCGCAGGTGCCGACGCCCGAATCCAGTTGCAGGTCGTTGCCGATCATCGTGACGCGGGTCATGGCGTCCGGGCCATTGCCGATCAGGGTGGCGCCCTTGACCGGATAGGTCACTTTGCCGTCTTCGATCATGTAGGCCTCGGAGGCCGAAAACACGAACTTGCCGCTGGTGATGTCGACCTGGCCGCCGCCGAAATTCACGGCGTACAGCCCGCGCTTGACGGACGACACGATTTCCTCGGCAGGCTTGTCGCCGGCCAGCATATAAGTGTTGGTCATGCGGGGCATGGGCAGGTGCGCGAACGATTCGCGGCGACCATTGCCGGTCGCGGCCGTCTTCATCAGGCGGGCGTTCAGCGTGTCTTGCATGTAGCCGCGCAGGATGCCGTCTTCGATCAGCACGTTGCGCTGGGTGGCGTTGCCTTCATCGTCGATATTGAGCGAACCGCGGCGGTCCGGCAGCGTGCCGTCGTCCACCACGGTCACGCCCTTGGAGGCGACGCGTTCGCCGATGCGGCCCGAGAACACACTGGACCCCTTGCGGTTGAAGTCGCCTTCCAGCCCATGGCCCACCGCTTCATGCAGCAGGATGCCCGGCCAGCCCGAACCCAGCACCACCGTCATTTCGCCGGCCGGCGCGGGACGCGCTTCCAGGTTCACCATGGCTTCATGCACGGCGCGCTCGACGTAGCTTTGCAGCATCTCGTCGGTGAAATACGCCAGGCCCAGGCGTCCGCCGCCGCCGGCATGACCCATTTCGCGGCGGCCGTTGCGTTCGGCGATCACGGTCAGCGACAGGCGCACCAGCGGGCGCACATCGGCGGCCAGACGGCCATCGCTACCCGCCACCAGCACCACGTCGTACTCGGCGCCCAGCCCCGCCATCACCTGGATGACGTGGGGATCGCGCGCCCGCGCCATGCGTTCGATGCGTTCAAGCAGCGCGACCTTTTCCGGGGCGCTCAGCGTCGCCACCGGGTCGATGTCCGCATACAGGCTGCGGCCCATCTCGGCTTCGACGTGCGCCGCCACCTTGACCTTGCCCGCGCCACGGCGCGCGATGCCGCGCACCGCATGCGCCGACGACAGCAAAGCGTCTGCCGACAACGAGTCGGAATAAGCGAAGGCGGTCTTCTCGCCACTGACAGCGCGCACCCCCACGCCCTGACTGATCGAGAAACTGCCGGTCTTGACGATGCCCTCTTCCAGGCTCCACCCCTCGCTGCGCGTGTACTGGAAGTACAGGTCGGCGTAGTCGACCTTGTGGGTGAAGATTTCACCCAGCGCGCGCGCCATGTCCGCTTCAGTCAGGCCCCAGGGGTCCAGCAGCAGCGATTTGGCGGTGGCAAGGGATGCAATAGCGGGATCAGTGATTTTCATAGGCTCTATTCAGGGGGCGCCGGCGCGGCACGGTCGCGCGCGCTTGCGGGGACGCTCAAGATCGTATCGTAACGCCGACCAGGGGCCGGCGTCCCGCTCCGCGCCAAAAGAGGTGCAAGCGCCCGGCTGGTCGCCGCCGCGGAGAAATGGCGGCACATTATCCGCATCTGAATCAGATGGGGGCGCAATATTGAGTATCAAGTTAAGCAATTGCGACCAAACATTGTTCAGCCACATAACAGTTTCGCAAACGTCCTACCCCAATGCCTGCACGCCCCAGCCCCTTGGCGTACAAGGAAGGCAAACACCACGGACTCGTCATACAACCTCGGGAAAAAATGCCGCCCGAGCAGGCGCTCGGTTCGTTTCGCGGCCATATCATTCTCAATGACCGGGAAAGCCAAAATGCATGGCGACGGCTCAAAACCGCTGATCAGGGATGATTTGGTCATCTGATCGGGGCATTGAAAGCCCTGCGACAAATGCCAGGCTTTAAATGGAAATGCGTCATTCCATCTATGGCCGAATCCGCCCGATCCGCTCGTTACATGAAACAAAAATCGGCTAACTAGGGGCGATCTGCGCCCATTCGTCCGCCTTGTGAACCAAAGCGGCATTTGTTTCAAGTTGTCCCAAATTTGGGAATATTCTTCCCAATACTTGTTGCTCACGGACATCCGCAAGCCTCAATGCTCTCCGACCCTTTTGATACAAAGTAATTAGTCCCAAAATAGAGAAGTCAAGCCGCAATTTCTGTATTATGCGAAGCACAACAAATAAACATAACTTCGCCGGCGATTAAAGCAGTTCCATAATCAGGAATAAACCATGGCCCGAGAAACATACGCAGCACTGCAAGCAAAGATCGAAAAGGAAATCAACAAGCTCCAGAAGAAGGCCGAAGTCCTTCAAACGAAGCGCCGCAAGCCCGTGATCACGTCCATCATCACCTCCATGCGTGAATACGACATCACGCCGGAAGAGATCGTCGCCGCCTATGGCGCCGGCAAGCCTGTGCGCGCTGCCGCAGGCGGCCGACGCAAGACTGGCGCGGCCGGGCGCCCTGCCACCGCCGCCAAGCGGGCTGTCGCGCCGAAGTATCGCCACCCCCAAACCGGTGAAACCTGGAGCGGCCGCGGCAAAGCCCCGCGCTGGCTCGCCGCCGAGGAAGCCTCCGGCGCGACACGCGACAGTTTTCTTATCAAAGAATAAAACCTATCCGGCAGTAAGAAATAAATCGGCGCACCAATCTGGTGCGCCGATTTTATTTAAGGAACCCGTCGGAAAGACCGACGGACTTCATCGAAGCGGGAATTCGATTTCGCGTTCGGCCCCATTATTTCCGGGGAAATTGTCAAATATTGCACGGACCAGATAAGGCATCGTGCGCATGAAATCATCGCCCTGGCTGAGTATGAAGGCGGTGGAACGATATACCTCGGCGCCATTGCGCTGGGTATCGCGGATCTTCAAGCTGAGCGTATTGCGCTGGACGGCCATGGGCACATCGACCCAGTCCGGCCCCCAGTAACCGTAGCCCGGGCCCCAGGGGCGCGGGCCGTAATAGCCACCATACCCGTAGCCGCCATAAAAGTACGGGTCATAAGGGCGTCGCACCATGATCTGGGTCTGGCTGATGCCGTAGTTGAATGACACCTCAAAGCGGCCCTTGGATCCCGGCGGAGCTTCGACCAAGCCGGTCGCGCCGATGCCGGCGCGCACCATGTCCTGGTAAGACTGGTATTCCAGATTATTGACCTGATTGGGATCGGACGCGACAAACTGATAAGTCTGGCCTTCGACACCCGTCGGCCACTGCTGGAATGACGTGACCCGGGCCGACACCGAGGGCGCCGCGCATCCGGTCAATGCCAGGACTCCCGCAATGGCCAATAACCCGGCCCAACGGCCTACACTGAACAGGGACAAGCTGGACATTTTGCGACTCCTCTAGCGCGCGACGGCGCCATCATACTGAGCTTTGACTGGGCCCACGGCAAAAAGTTTGCCGTAGCCCGCACGCGTCAGGCGGACTGCCGCGGCCACCTACTACAATAGAACCCTCGTTCAATCAGGACTGCCACTCCATGCGCACCGACACGCCCATTACCGTATATCGCAAGGATTACCAGCCCTACCCGTACGACATTCCAGAAGTCGCCCTGGCCTTCGATCTGGCGCCCGACGCCACCGAGGTGCGCTGCACCATGCGCGTGCAACGCAAACCCGGCGCCAGCGCCGACGCCGCCCTGATCCTGGATGGAGAAGAGCTGGAACTTGTCTCGGTAGGCGTCAACGGGGCGGCGCTGGCCGCCGATGGCTATCACCTGTCGGATCACAGCCTGGCGGTCTACGGTTTGCCCGCAGAAGCCACCCTCGAGATCGTCAGCCGCTGCAAACCGTCCGCCAATTCCACGTTGATGGGCCTGTATGTCTCGGGCGGCAATTTCTTCACGCAGTGCGAAGCGGAAGGCTTCCGCCGCATCACCTGGTTCGCCGACCGGCCCGATGTGATGTCGCGCTATCGCGTGACGCTGCGAGCCACCCCCGAATATCCCGTGCTGCTGTCCAACGGCAACCTGATGGCTTCTCGCCAATTGCCCGATGGCCGCAACGAGGTCGAATGGGAAGACCCGTTCCCCAAGCCCTGCTACCTGTTCGCGCTGGTGGCCGGCAACCTGACCCACCGTGAAACCACGGTCAAGACTGCCAGCGGCCGCGACGTGCTGCTGCAGGTCTACAGCGACCCGGGTTCGGAAACCAAGACGGAATGGGCGCTGGATTCGCTGGTGCGCGCGCTGCGTTGGGACGAAACCCGCTTCGGCCTGGAGCTGGACCTGGACCGCTTCATGATCGTGGCCGTCCACGACTTCAACATGGGCGCGATGGAGAACAAGGGCCTGAACATCTTCAACGCCGCTTACGTGCTGGCCGACGCCGACACCGCCACGGACGCCAACTATGAAGGCATCGAGTCCGTGATCGGACACGAATACTTCCACAACTGGACCGGCAACCGCGTCACCTGCCGCGACTGGTTCCAGCTGAGCCTGAAAGAAGGCCTGACGGTCTTCCGCGACCAGGAATTCAGCGCGGACATGATGGCGCACGGCATGGACGCGACGGCGGCGGCCAGCGCGCGCGCGGTCAAGCGCATCGACGACGTGGTGGCGCTGCGTGCCGCCCAGTTCCCGGAAGACGCGGGCCCCATGGCCCACCCCATCCGGCCCGAGAGCTACCAGGAGATCGGCAATTTCTACACGGCCACCGTGTACGAGAAAGGCGCCGAAGTCATCCGCATGCAGCACACCTTGCTGGGCGAAGAAGGTTTCCGCGCCGGCATGGACGAGTACTTCCGCCGCCACGACGGCCAGGCCGTGACCTGCGACGACTTCGTCGCGGCCATGGAATCGGTCTATGTGGGCCAGCACCCGGGCCGCGACCTGTCCGTGTTCCGCCGCTGGTATCGCCAGGCCGGCACGCCGCGCGTCGCCGTCAAGCTGGAACACGATGCCGCCACGCGCCGCTGCACGATCACGCTGACCCAGGACTGCCAGCCGGTGGGCGTCGAGAAAAAGGCCGGTGCCGACTATGTCAAGGCGCCGTACCACATCCCGTTCGCCATCGGCCTGCTGGGCCGCGACGGCCGCGCCCTGCCCTTGAGGCTTGACGGCGCCGTCCACGACACGGCGCTGCTGGAATTGACGACGCAAAGCCAGCAATGGGTGTTCGACGACGTTGCCGAACGCCCCGTGCCTTCGCTGCTGCGCGACTTCTCGGCCCCCGTCATCGTGGACTACGACTGGACCGACGAGGAGCTGGCCCTGCTTTCCGCGCACGACGGCAACCCGTTCGCGCGCTGGGAAGCCGGCCAGGAATTGGCGACGCGCCAGATCCTGGCGCTGGCAGAGGCGCGCCAGGCGGGCCGCACGCTGCATGCCGACGCCGCCTTTATCGACGCGTGGCGCGCGTTGCTGACGGACCCGGCGATCGACGCTGCTTACCGCGCCCGCGCGCTGGCGCTGCCGTCCGAAAAGACCCTGGCCGAGCGCATGCAGGCCGTGGACCCGCCGGCGCTGGCCGTCGCGCGCGACTTCCTGCGCGCCGAACTCGGCCGCCAGCTTGCCGCCGAATTCCGCCAGGCGTTCGAACAGAACCAGACGCCGGGTGAGTACAGCCCGGCTCCGGTGCCCGCTGGCATGCGCGCGCTGAAGAACCTGGCGCTGAGCCATCTGCTGGCGGCGGGCGAGCACGACGCCCAGCGCCTGGCCGAGCAGCAATACGAACGCGCCGGCAATATGACCGACAGCATGGCCGCGCTGTCCGCCCTGATCAATTACGGCCAGGGCGACTTCCCCCAGGAAGCGTTGGCGGCGTTCTACGACAAGTGGCGCGACAACCCGCTGGTGGTGGACAAGTGGTTCGCCCTGCAGGCCGCCGCCCGTTCGACCACGGTGCAGACCGCGCGCGAACTCATGACGCATCCCGCATTCACCCTGCGCACCCCGAACCGGGCGCGCGCCCTGATTTTCCAGTTCTGCCTGAACAACGCGCGCGGCATGCACCACCCGGACGGCACGGGCTACGCGTTCTGGGCCGAGCAAGTGCTGGCGCTTGACGCGCTGAATCCGGAAATCGCGGCACGCCTGGCGCGCGCGCTGGACAACTGGTCGCGCTTCGTGCCCGCCCTGCGCACGCCCATGCAGGCCGCCCTGCAGCGCGTGCGCGCGCATGAGGGCCTGTCGCGCAACGTGCAGGAAATCGTATCCAAAGCTTTAGAATTCGCAGCATAGGGAGACCTTTTTGAAACGTAAAACTCTGACTCAGTACCTGGTGGAGCAACAGCGCTCCGCCCAAGCCCTTGCACCGGAAGTGCGACTGCTTATCGAAGTGGTCGCACGTGCCTGCAAGGCCATCAGCCATGCCGTCAGCAAGGGCGCTTTGGGCGGCGTGCTCGGTAGCCTGGAAAGCGAGAACGTCCAGGGCGAAGTGCAGAAGAAGCTGGACGTGCTGTCCAACGAGATCCTGCTGGAAGCCAACGAATGGGGCGGCCACCTGGCGGCCATGGCCTCGGAAGAGATGGAAACCATCCACCTGATTCCGAACCGCTACCCCAAGGGCGAATACCTGCTGCTGTTCGATCCCCTGGACGGCTCGTCGAACATCGACGTGAACGTGTCCATCGGCACGATTTTCTCGGTGCTGCACGCCCCCCACAATGTGTCGGGCGCCCCCGTCTGCGAGCAGGACTTCCTGCAACCGGGCGACAAGCAGGTCGTGGCTGGCTATGCCGTCTACGGTCCGCAGACCATGCTGGTGCTGACCATCGGCAAGGGCGTGGTGGGCTTCACGCTGGACCGCGAAATGGGTTCGTGGGTGTTGACGCACGACAACATCCAGGTGCCGGAAGACACCAAGGAATTCGCGATCAACATGTCGAACATGCGCCACTGGGCTCCCCCGGTCAAGCGCTACGTCGATGACTGCCTGGCCGGTTCCACCGGCCCGCTGGGCAAGGACTACAACATGCGCTGGATCGCCTCGATGGTGGCGGACGTGCATCGCATCCTGACCCGCGGCGGCATCTTCATGTACCCCTGGGATGCCCGCGAACCCGGCAAGGCCGGCAAGCTGCGCCTGATGTATGAAGCCAACCCCATGAGCTTCCTGATCGAACAGGCCGGCGGCGCGTCGATCAACGGCGCCCAGCGCATCATGGAGATCCAGCCCGACACGCTGCACCAGCGCGTCAGCGTGATCCTGGGATCGAAGAACGAAGTCGACCGCGTGGGCCGCTACCATGCGGAAGAAGCGGCGAAGTAGACCTTCCCCGCAAATGAAAAGCCCCTTGATCGCTCAAGGGGCTTTTTTCATTGCGCGTCTCGCGCGGTCGCGGTCATTTGACCTCTTCGATGGACTTCACGTCGTCCTTGTTGATCTGGACCTTCTTGCCGTCCTTGTCGTATTCATACATGCCGGACTTCTTGTCGTAAGACGGCGCGTCGGGCGTTACGGTCGAGCTTCCGTCCCGATTCTGAATGACCGAGGGCGACGAGCATCCGGCCAGCACCCCAACTCCGGTCACCACCAGGGCCAACGTCATGGTCTTCAGGTTCATGGGCGTGTTCTCCAAGTGTGATTAGGTGGATTCACTGTATCGGTAACCTGGCCCCAAATCCGTGTCGGGTTGTGGTCAAAATGCATAAGAACGTAATGCAGCTATCCCACATCGTAAAAAAACCCCTCGCGGGCAGGCCTGCGAGGGGTTTTGCGCTTACAGAAACCGCAAGCAGTTACACCTTGGCGTTCGCCTCGATGAAACGGCGGACGGCGGCTTCGCTGCAATCCATGACTTCCACGCGCTGCGGCAGGGATTCCAGGTTGGCGAGGTTGCCCGGCGGCGTGGCCGGACGGCCAAGCGCCTCTTCGATGGTTTCGGAGAATTTCGCCGGCAAGGCGGTTTCCAGAACCAGCATCGGCACGCCCGGTTCGATGAATTCGCGCGCGACCTTCACGCCATCGGCCGTATGCGGGTCGACCAGCACGCCGGTCTCTTCGTAGACAGAACGGATGGTGGCCAGGCGGTCTTCGTGCGAGCTGGCACCCGATACGAAGCCATAGCGCGATTCGAACTGTGGCTTGAGGTCGGACAGGTCGAACGAGCCGTCTTTGGCCAAGGACGCCCACAAGGCCTTCACACGGGCCGGATCGCGGCCCACCAGCTCGAACACGAAGCGTTCGAAGTTGGAGGCGCGCGAGATATCCATCGACGGGCTCGACGTGGCGTAGGTCTGTTCGGCCGGACGCGGACGGTAGACGCCCGTGCGGAAGAATTCTTCCAACACGTTGTTCTCGTTCGTGGCCAGGACCAGGCGGCGCACCGGCAAGCCCATGCTGCGTGCGATATGGCCCGACAGGATGTTGCCGAAATTGCCCGACGGCACGGCGAACGACACCTGTTGGCCCGGCTTGTCGGTCGCGCGCAACCAGCCGTGGAAGTAATACACCACCTGGGCCGCGATGCGCGCCCAGTTGATGGAGTTCACGGCACCCAGGCGGTACTTGGTCTTGAACGCCAGATCGCCGGCCAGGGCCTTGACGATGTCCTGGGCTTCGTCGAACACGCCGCGCACGGCGATGTTGTGGATGTTCTCGTCTTGCAGCGAATACATCTGTGCACGCTGGAAGGCGCTCATGCGGCCATGCGGCGACAGCATGAAGACCGCCACGCCCTGCTTGCCGCGCAGGGCGTACTCCGCCGCCGACCCCGTGTCGCCCGACGTGGCGCCCACGATGTTCAGCGTGGTGCCGCGCTTGGCCAGCACGTATTCGAAGACCTGGCCCAGGAACTGCATGGCCATGTCCTTGAAGGCCAGTGTCGGCCCTTCGGACAGCCCCAGCAGCGACAGGCCGTTGTCGCCCAGCGGACGCAGCGGAACGATGTCTTCGCTATTGAAGATCTCTTGCGTGTAGGCGGCGCGCGTCAAGCGGCGCAGGTCGTCCGCGGGGATGTCGGTGGCGAACAGCGACAGCACTTCGAACGCCAGGTCCGCGTAGGACAGGCCGCGCCAGGATTCGAGCGTCTGCTCGGACACTTGGGGCAGCTGCTCCGGCATGGCCAGGCCGCCGTCGGGCGCCAGGCCCTCCAGCAGGATGTCGGAGAATCCCAGGGCGTTCATGCCGCCACGGGTGGATATGTATTTCATGTCAGGTTCTCCACGCGCAACCGCGTGACCTTGGACCGCACGAACGGCAAGGACTCGATGCGCTCGATGGCTTGGTTGACGTTGCCTTCGACCGCCTCGTGCGTCAGGAAGATGATGTCGGCGCCGCCGATGTGCGAGGGCTGCTGGATCATCGACCCGATCGAGATGGAGCGATCGGCCAGGATGCGGGCGATATCCGCCAACACGCCGGGCTGGTCGTCGACCCGCAAGCGCAGGTAATACGACGTGCTGACCAATTCGATCGGCAGGATCGGCGTGTCGGACATGGCGTCCGGCTGGAACGCCAGGTGCGGGACGCGGTTGCCCGGGTCGGCGGTATGCAGGCGGGTCACGTCGACCAGGTCGGCGACGACGGCCGAGGCGGTGGGCTCTTCGCCCGCGCCCTGCCCGTAGTACAGCGTGGGGCCGACGGCGTCGCCCTTGACCAGCACGGCGTTCATCGCGCCTTCGACGTTGGCCAAGAGGCGCTCGGACGGCACCAATGCCGGATGCACGCGCATTTCGATGCCGTCGGGACGGCGCTTGGTGATGCCCAGCAGCTTGATGCGGTAGCCCAGGCGTTCGGCGTGCTCGATGTCTTCGGCGGCCAACTGCGAGATGCCTTCGATGTAGGCGCGGTCGAACTGCACCGGCACGCCAAAGGCCAGCGAAGCCAGCAAGGTCAGCTTGTGCGCGGCGTCCACCCCTTCCACGTCGAAGGTGGGGTCGGCTTCGGCGTAGCCCAGGCGCTGGGCTTCGGCCAGCACGTCGGCGAACGGCAAGCCGCGCGAACGCATTTCCGACAGAATGAAATTGGTGGTGCCGTTGATGATGCCCGCCACCCACTGGATGCGGTTGGCGGTCAGGCCTTCGCGGATCGCCTTGATGATGGGAATGCCGCCAGCGACCGCCGCTTCGAACGTGACCATCACGCCGCGCTCGTGGGCGGCGGCGAAGATCTCGTTGCCGTGCTTGGCCAGCAGCGCCTTGTTCGCGGTGACGACGTGCTTGCCGTTGGCGATCGCTTCCATCACCAATTCACGCGCCAGCGTGTCGCCGCCGATGAGTTCAACGACGATGTCGATGTCGGGATCGCGCACCAGCGCGTGCACATCGGTGTCGACCTTGATGGAGTCGCCCACGCGGGCGCGAGCCTTGGCCACATCGCGCACGGCGGCGCGGGTGACTTCAATGCGGCGGCCGGCGCGGCGCGCGATTTCCTCGGCGTTGCGCGATAGCACGGTCCACGTGCCGCCGCCGACTACGCCAAGGCCCAGCAGGCCCACCTTCATGGGATTCATCGCGCCGCCTTCTGCGGGCGGGCGTTGAGGGGAATTCATTTCAGTTCTCCAAATTGCTGTGCGATGCTGTGCAGCATCGGTGACGCAAAAACAGTTGCCGCCCTATCGGGATGCCGCGGATCCGGCTCCGCCGGTCCGCAGGCATGCTCCCTTGAGGGGGAAGCGCGCAGCGCTGCGGGGGTGGGCTCCCATCATTTCAGCAAGCCGTCCTTGCGGAACATCTCTTTGATGCCTCGCACCGCCTGCCGGGTGCGCTGCTCGTTTTCGATAAGAGCGAAGCGGACGTAGTCGTCGCCATACTCGCCGAAGCCGATCCCGGGGGACACGGCCACTTTCGCATCCGACAGGACACGCTTGGCAAACTCCAAAGAGCCCATCGCCCGGTAGGGCTCGGGGATCTGCGCCCAGATATACATGGACGCCTTCGGAATCTCCACATTCCAACCTGCTTCGTGCAGGCCGCGCGCGAGCACGTCGCGGCGGCTTTGGTACTGCGCCACGATCTCGTTCACGCAATCCTGCGGGCCGTCCAGAGCAGCGATGGATGCCACCTGGATCGGCGTGAACGTACCGTAATCGTGATAGCTCTTGATGCGCGCGAGCGCATTGACGAGGTCGCGGTTGCCCACCATGTAGCCGATGCGCCAGCCCGCCATGTTGTAGCTTTTGCTCATCGTGAAGAACTCGACCGCGACATCGCGCGCGCCGGGCACCTGCATGATCGACGGCGCCACGTAGCCATCGAAAGTGATGTCGGCGTAGGCCAGGTCATGCACCACGAGGATGTCGTGTTCCTTGGCCAGCGCCACCACCCGTTCGAAGAACGACAGGTCCACGCACTGGGCGGTCGGGTTGCTGGGAAAGCCCAGCACCATCATTTTAGGCTTCGGGATGGACTCGCGCACGGCGCGTTCCAGTTCTTCGAAGAAATCCACGCCCGGCGTCATGCGCACCGAGCGGATATTGGCGCCGGCGATGACCGCGCCGTAGATGTGGATCGGGTAGCTGGGATTGGGCACCAGCACCGTGTCGCCGCGGTCCAGCGTGGCCAGCATCAAGTGGGCCAGGCCCTCTTTGGAACCGATGGTGACGATGGCCTCGGAGTCCGGATCGAGCTCGACCGCGTAGCGGCGCTGATACCAGTCGCAGATCGCCTTGCGCAGGCGCGGAATGCCCTTGGACACCGAGTAGCCGTGGGTCGTGGGGCGCGTGGTGGCCTCGACCATCTTGTCGACGATGTGCTTGGGGGTCGCGCCGTCCGGATTGCCCATCGACATGTCGATGATGTCCTCGCCCCGCCGACGCGCCGCCATCTTGAGCTCGCCTGTAATGTTGAAAACGTACGGGGGCAAACGCTCGATGCGGGAGAACTTCCTCATGACAGGAATCCTTAGGGGCGAAAAGGCGAAAAAACCGGGGCGCGGTCGCGCGAAGGGAAAAGGGGCGCAAAGCCGCGCCAGCACACGATTGCAGTGCAGCAAAACCCTGTAATCTAGCGCAAGGACGCCTAGGCGGCAAATGGAGCGGAAAAACCCCCATTTCCCGAGTGGATACAGTGCAACATCTGTACATCCTGATGCGCTATTATCAAGCCACAAAGCCGGAGTTTTTATTGAAGCTGCATACCGATCCTGCGACGGCCGCTCTGAACACTGTCACCGCGTACGGTGAGGGTTATATCGAGGTCAACCAGGTACGTTTTTCCTCGTCGGTCGCCTTTGGCCCCGAAGGCGAAGTGACCGAATGGCCCGTTGAGTCGCCGGCCGACATCACCTCCTCCCTGTTGCACCAGGCGGCCGGCTTGACCGAGCCCGTCCGCGATCCCATGGCATTCCTGGACGAACCGGAAGCCGCACCAAGCCGCCCGGCCAATGCGCCCGAAGTGCTCCTGGTCGGCACGGGCGCCCGGCAACAGTTCCTGCGCCCCGAAGTGTTGCGTCCCCTGTTGGCCATGGGCATCGGCGTCGAGATCATGGACACGCACGCCGCCTCGCGCACCTACAACATCCTGATGGCGGAGGGCCGCCGCGTGGTGGTCGCCCTCATCCCTCCCAACGGAGATTCCCAGAAATGACGCCCAGTATCGGCAAGCCCGCCCCGCAGTTCACCGCTGAAAGCACCATTGGTCCGATCAGCCTTGAACAATGCCAGGGCCGTGCCGTCATCCTGTATTTCTACCCCAAGGACAACACGCCTGGCTGCACGACCGAAAGCCAGGATTTCCGCGACCTGAACGCCGAATTCCTGGCGGCCAGCGCGGTGGTCATCGGCATCTCGCGCGATTCACTGAAATCGCACGAGAATTTCAAGGCCAAGTACGAACTTCCTTTCCCTCTCATCTCCGACACCGACGAAACCGTGTGCAATCTGTTCGGCGTCATCAAGCAGAAGAACATGTATGGCAAGCAGGTGCGCGGCATTGAGCGCAGCACCTTTTTGATCGATGCGTATGGCGTGCTGGTGCAGGAGTGGCGCGGGGTGAAGGTCCCGGGCCACGCCAAGGAAGTCCTGCAGGCCGCAAAAAGCATCGGTTAGCCGTACAGGAATACCCGTCAGGCGCTATAGCCGGCCCACCCTGGAGAGTGACGCATATGCCGCTTCCGAAGTTGCCCACCCGCCCCGCAGCCATCCTGACCTTCCCCTCGGGCGAATCCGCCCGGGCGCAGGCCCGCACCACCAAGACTGCCGCTGCGCGGTCCAACACCCAAGCCGTCCTTGCCGACGACGACGAGGACGAACTGCTCGTCCAGCCTGAACTCGACGGCATGGCGTCTCCGGCACGCAAGGCGCAGATCCCCGCGCCCGCCCGCCAGGTACCGCCCCCCCCTCCTGCCGCCGTTCCCGCCCGAACGGAAGCGCGCGCGGCCAAGCCCTCTCCTTCCAAGCGCGGCAAGCCGCGCGCCCAGAACGAGCCGCGCAAGCTGTTCGTGCTGGACACCAATGTGCTGCTGCACGATCCCAGTTCGCTGTTCCGGTTCGAAGAGCACGACATCTTCCTGCCGATGATGACGCTGGAAGAGCTGGACCACCAGAAAAAGGGCATGTCGGAAGTGGCGCGCAACGCGCGCCAGGTCAGCCGTTCGCTGGATGCGCTGGTGCAGGACACCACGCAGCTGGACGAAGGGCTGGAGCTGGCCAAGCTGGGCAACAAGGATGCCACCGGCCGCCTGTTGTTCCAGACGACCGCCATCCACAGCACCCTGCCCTCCGACCTGCCGATGGGCAAGGCCGACAACCAGATCCTGGGCGTCGTCCGGGCCTTGCAGGAAAAGTACCCGCAGCGCGAGGTCGTGCTGGTGTCCAAAGACATCAACATGCGCCTGAAGGCGCGCGCGCTGGGCATGGCCGCCGAGGACTATTTCAACGACCATGTCCTGGAAGACTCGGACCTGATGTATTCGGGCGTGATGCAGCTGCCCGAAGACTTCTGGAACAAGCACGGCAAGGACGTGGAATCCTGGCAGCAAGGCGGCACCACCTTCTACCGCATCCACGGCCCGCTGTGCTCGCAATTCGTCGTCAACCAGTTCGTCTACTTCGAAGGCCAGATGCCGCTGTACGCGCAGGTGCGCGAAGTCAGCGGCAAGATGGCGGTGCTGGCGACCCTGCGCGACTACACCCACGGCAAGAACAACGTCTGGGGCATCACGGCGCGCAACCGCGAGCAGAATTTCGCCATGAACCTGCTGATGAACCCGGAATGCGACTTCGTGTCGCTGCTGGGCCAGGCCGGCACGGGCAAGACGCTGCTGGCGCTGGCCGCGGGCATCACGCAGGTGCTGGAGACCAAGCGCTACACCGAGATCATCATGACGCGCGTCACGGTGCCCGTCGGTGAAGACATCGGTTTCCTGCCCGGCACGGAAGAAGAAAAGATGCTGCCGTGGATGGGCGCGCTGGAAGACAACCTGGACGTGCTCAACATGGGCGACGGCGAGGGCAACGGGGACTGGGGGCGCGCCGCCACCATGGACCTGATCCGTTCGCGCATCAAGGTGAAGTCGCTGAATTTCATGCGCGGCCGCACGTTCCTGAACAAGTACCTGATCATCGACGAAGCGCAGAACCTGACGCCCAAGCAGATGAAGACGCTGGTGACGCGCGCGGGTCCCGGCACCAAGGTGATCTGCCTGGGCAACGTCGCCCAGATCGATACGCCGTATCTGACCGAAGGCAGTTCGGGCCTGACGTTCGTGGTCGACCGCTTCAAGGGCTGGCCGCACTCGGGGCACGTCACGCTGCAGCGCGGCGAACGTTCCCGCCTGGCCGACTACGCGGGGGATGTGCTGTAAGACATCCACGATCCGGGATAGAAAAAGCCCCTTGAGCGATCAAGGGGCTTTTTCATGCCTGAACAACGGCGGCGACGGTTACTTGTCGGCCGCGTTGGTGATGGCATTGCCGGCCCGGGACATATCGCGGCCCATGCCAGCGACGGTATTGCAACCGGCGAGCACGAACCCGAACACGACAAAGGCGGTCAGCACGATCTTGCCGCGCATGCTGGAACTCCTGAACAAATAGAAAGAAAAAGGTGCCGAAACAGGCGAACCGCACGCGCAGTTCGCCCGGGTGGCCGAATCAGGCGATCTGCACGCGCAGTTCGCCCAGGCCTTCCACGCCGCCGGTGATCACATCGCCCTGCACGACCGCGCCCACGCCTTCGGGGGTGCCCGTGAAGATGATGTCGCCCGGCTGCAATTCGAACAGGCCCGACAGGTACGAGATGCTTTCGGGGATGTTCCACAGCATCTGCGAAATGTCGCTGGACTGCTTGCGCTGGCCGTTCACGTCCAGCCAGATCGCGCCCTTGTCCAGCGTGCCCACGACGCTGCGCGGGTGGATCGGGCCCATCGGGGCGGATTCGTCGAACGCCTTGCCGATTTCCCAGGGGCGGCCCTGCTTCTTCATTTCGCCCTGCAGGTCGCGACGGGTCATGTCCAAGCCCAGCGCATAGCCCCACACGTAGTCATTGGCTTCTTCGACCGGAATGTCGCGGCCGCCTTTGCCCAGCACCACGACCAGTTCCATCTCGTAGTGCAGGTTGGAGGTCTTGGGCGGATAGGCCATTTTGCCGGTTTCGCCGTCGGCCACGCTCAGCACGGCATCGGCCGGCTTGCAAAAAAAGAACGGGTCTTCGCGGCCGGTGAAACCCATTTCCTTGGCGTGTTCGGCGTAATTGCGGCCGACGCAGTACACGCGACGGACCGGGAACAGCGCGGCGCTGCCGGCGACAGGGACCGCGACGGGCGGCTGGGGAGGTAGTACGTAGTCCATGAGCGATCAACCTATGACAAATACGTGAGGCGGGCAGTCTTATCCTGGGGCGGCCCGGATATCAAAAAATCATCCGCGAGTTTATCGCTTTCCCGGGCGCAAAGCGCGCCCCTTGCGCGTTCAGGAAAACGTAGGGATATCCCCATCGAACACCACCAGGCGTTCGATGAAATCCGCCATGTAGGCCTTCATTTCCTGGTGCGCGGCCGACACCTGGTAGCGGTCATGCGCCGCGCCGTCCGCGAAGGCGGCCACGACCGCATGGGTGAGGCCGTCTGCGCGGCCGGCCTGGTTGGGCCGGAACGCATACCCCGCCACCCCGTCGCATTCCGCCAGGATCCGGTCGCAATACCCCTCTACCCGCCCATGAAAATCCGCGTCAGCCGCGGCCGACAGTTGCAACATCACGACATGCAGGAACATCAGGACTCCTTTTTCACGCGGGTCGCGGCCAGCCAGGCGCGCGACACCAACCCCATGATGCCGTCTCGCAACAGCAGCACGCACAAGACGAAGATCGCGCCCTGGACGATCAGCACCCAGGACCCCAGCGGCGCCAGGTAGTTCTGCAGCGACACGAAGGTAAGCGCCCCGGCAAGCGGTCCGAACACCGTGCCGATGCCGCCCAGCAGCGCCATCAGCACGACCTCGCCGTTCGCATGCCAATGGACGTCGGTCAGCGAGGCCACGCCGAACACCAGCACCTTCAAGCCGCCCGCCAATCCCGCCACGGACGCCGACAGCGTGAACGCGATCAGCTTGTAGCGCGACGTGGAGTAACCGAGCGACCGCGCGCGCTGTTCGTTGTCGCGGACCGAGCGGATCACTTCGCCGAACGGCGAATTCAGCACGCGCAGCACAAAGGCGTAGCCCAGGGCGAACACGGCCAGCGTGAAGTAGTACATCGGCATCACGTTTTCCAGGTCGAACACGCCGAACAGCTTGCCGCGCGGCACGCTCTGCAGCCCGTCCTCGCCCCCCGTGAACCCCGCCTGCACCGCGATGAAATAGACCAGTTGCGACAGCGCCAGCGTGATCATCGCGAAGTAGATGCCCTGGCGGCGGATGGCGATGGCGCCGAACAGCAGGCCCAGCAGCCCCCCCGTCACCACGCCGGCCAGCAGGCCGAGTTCCGGCGTAGCGCCGAACAGCTTCATGACGATGCCGGTGGCGTAGGCCGCGGCGCCGAAGAACGCCGCGTGGCCGAACGACAGCAGGCCCACATAGCCCACCAGCAGGTTGAAGGCCGCGGCGAACAAGGCGAAGCACAGCACCTTCATCAGGAACGTGGGATAGACGAACCAGGGCGCGATCAGCGCCACCACTGCCAGCGCCGCCATCGACACGCGCATCGCGCGCCGGCTCAGCTGCACGGGCTGGCGCGTTGCTTCTGCGGCCAGCACGTTCTGCACCTGCAGCGGCTTGCCGAACAGCCCCGCCGGCTTGCACAGCAGCACCAGCACCATGATGATGAAAATCGCCAGGTTGGCGGCCTCGGGGTAGAACACCTTGGTCAGGCCTTCGATGATGCCCAGCCCGAAGCCGCTGACGATGGCGCCCATGATGGAGCCCATGCCGCCGATCACGACCACCGCGAACACGACCACCACGAGGTTCGATCCCATCATCGGGCTGACCTGGTAGATGGGCGCCGCGATCACCCCCGCCACCGACGCCAGCGCCACCCCCAGCGCATACGTCAGCGTGATCAGCAGCGGCACGTTGATGCCGAACGATCGGACGATCGTGGGGTTCTCCGTGGCGGCGCGCAGCATCGCGCCCACGCGCGTCTTTTCGATCAGCACCCACACGGCCAGGCACAGCACCAGCGACACCGCCACGGCCCAGCCGCGGTACCAGGGCAGGAACATGAAGCCCAGGTTGACCCCGCCGCTCAGCGCCTTGGGAATGGTGTAGGGCAGGCCCGACACGCCGTAGGCCTGGCGCAGGCCACCTTCGATCAACAGGGCGATGCCGAAGGTCAGCAGCAGCCCGTACAGGTGATCCATGCGGTAGGTGCGCGAGATCAGCAGGCGCTCGGTCACGATGGCGAATACCGCCATGATGAGCGGCACCAGCACCAGCGCCGCCCAGTAGTTCACGCCCAGGTAGTTCAGCAGCATCCAGGCCAGGAACGCGCCCGCCGTGTACTGCGCGCCATGGGCGAAGTTGATGATGTTCAACAGGCCGAAGATCACCGCCAGCCCGATCGAGAGCAAGGCGTAGAAGGACCCGTTGATCAGGCCAAGCAACAGCTGGCCGAACAGCGCCGTGGACGGCACACCGAAAATTTCGAACACAGGCATTCTCCTCTCAGACGCCCAGGCGGCGCGCGATCCGGGCGGGATCGCGGCGCGCCTCATCCGCCGACAGCTGGTCAACCACGCAGCCGTGCTCCATGACGTAGTGGCGGTCGGCCACCTTGGTCGCGAAGCGGAAGTTCTGCTCGACCAGCACGATGGTGAAGCCCCGCTCCTTCAGGGTGCGGATGGCCTGCCCGATCTGCTGCACGATGACCGGTGCCAGCCCTTCGGTGGGTTCGTCCAGCAGGATCAGCTGGGCGCCCGTGCGCAGGATGCGCGCGATGGCCAGCATCTGTTGCTCGCCGCCAGACAGGTTGCCGCCCGAGCTGGCGCTGCGTTCGCGCAGGTTGGGGAACAGCGTGTAGATCTCGTCCAGCGACATGCCGCCCGCGGCAAGGCGCGGCGGCAGCATCAGGTTTTCGGTCACGCTCAGGCTGCGGAACACCGCGCGTTCCTCGGGGCAATACACCACGCCCAGGCGGGGGATGCGGTGGGGCGCCATGCCTACCGTTTCTTGCCCGTTCAACCGGATGGAACCGCGCCGCTTGTCCAGGATGCCCATGACGGCGCGCAACGTCGTCGTCTTGCCCGCCCCGTTGCGGCCCAGGATGGTGACGAGTTCGCCCCGGTTCACATCGATGTCCACGCCATGCAGCACGTGGGATTCGCCGTACCAGGCATTGAGGTCTTTGATCGCCAGCATCTCAGTGCGCCTCCTCGTCGGAGCCCATATAGGCGGTAATGACCCGCTCGTCGCGGGAGACGGACGCGTAGTCGCCCTGCGCCAGCACCGCGCCCCGCGCGAGGACGGTGATGGTGTCGGACAGGTCGGCCACCACCGACAGGTTGTGTTCGACCATGAGGATGCTGCGGTTCACCGACACGCGCCGGATCAGCGCGGCGATGCGGGCGACGTCTTCCTGGCCCAGCCCCGCCATGGGCTCGTCCAGCAGCATGATTTCGGGCTCCAGCGCCAGCGTCATGGCGATTTCCAACGCGCGCTTGCGGCCATAGGGCAGCGACGCGGCGGTCGTATCCGCCATCGCCGCCAGACCCACCGCGTCCAACAATTCCATCGCACGGCCGTTCAGGCGGTCGACGCTGCGGCGGCTGCGCCAGAAGCGCAGGCCATCGCCATGCTGGCGCATCAGGGCAACGCGCATGTTCTGCAGCACGGTCAAGCCGAGGAAGACAGCGGAAATCTGGAATGAACGGACGATGCCCAGCCGCGCGATCTGCTCCGGGGCCAACGAGGTGATGTCGCGCCCGCGATAGTGGATGACGCCGGCGTCCGGCGCCAGGAATTTGGTCAATAGATTGAAGCAGGTGGTCTTGCCGGCGCCGTTGGGGCCGATCAGCGCGTGGATGGAGCCTTCTTGCAGGGCGAGGGTCACGCCGTCCACGGCATTGAAGCCGCCGAACCGCTTGACCAGCCCCTGGGCGGACAGAACCGCTTGGGTGCTCATGGCGGCGCTCCTACATGCGGGCCAACAGGCCGCCGTCGATCGCCAGGACGTGCCCGTTGACAAACGACGCGCCCGGCGACGCCAGGTAGACCACCGCGGGCGCAATGTCCTCGGGCGCTGCCCAGCGCCCGGTCGGCACGGCGGTGGACAGGAACGACTGGAATTGCGGATTGTCCTGCAGACCTTGCGTGAAATCCGTGCGGACAAAGCCCGGCGCGAGTGCATTGCAGGTCACGCCGTGGGCGCCGTATTCCACGGCCAGCGCACGGGCAAACGCGGCGATGGCGCCCTTGGCGGTGGCGTAGGCCGCGATATTCGGCATGGTCGCCTGCCCCGCCACCGACGACATCAGGATGATGCGGCCGAAACCGCGCTTGCCCATGCCGGGCAGGACGGCGCGGGCGCAATGGAACGCCCCGTTGACATGCACGTTCTGCAGCGCCTGCCACTCGGCGGGGCTCATCTCCACCACGGGTTTGCGGTTCTGGTTGCCGGCATTGCTGACCAGCACGTCAATGGCCAGTCCGGCGGCCTCCAATCGGGCGACGGCGGCGGCCACCGCCGCGCCATCGGCCACGTCGAAGGCGGCGCCACGCGCCTTGATCCCGTCTTCCGCCAGCCGCGCGCAGGCGGCTTCGCAGGCCTCGACCGACAGGTCGTTCACCACGACCTCCGCGCCGGCCATCCCCAGGCCCCGCGCGATGGCGAAGCCCAATCCCCTGGCCGCTCCCGTCACCAGCGCGACGCGCCCCGCCAGACCGAACGTCTGGTCCAGATAGTCGTGTTTCAAGCTTGTCTCCTTGTCTTATATGCACCGGATCTCTGGGTCCGGCCTGTGTCGTCTTTGTTTTCTGGATGCAAAAACAAAGTTGACATCAATCTCAATATACGCGACTATTTTTAAACACTCAATAACAAGATTTTTGCTATATCTTCAATAACGAGTTACGGCTAGGAGACAACCATGGCCCTCGAAACCCCCGGCTGCCCTGCGGCCAATGCGCTGCCGCCGTTGGCCTCGCGCTTCCTGAAAGTCGCCGATCTGCCCTGGAAACCCACCCAGGTGGAAGGCATCGACATGAAGGTGCTGATGCAGGACAAGGAGTCCGGCCTGCTCACCGCCCTCTTCCGCTGGCAGCCAGGCACCGAACTGCCGCTGCATGAACATGTGGAGGTCGAGCAGACCTTCGTGCTGGAGGGATCCATCGTGGATGCCGAAGGCGAAGTGTGCGCGGGCGACTACGTCTGGCGTCCACGCGGCAACCAGCACGTGGCGCGCGCGCCCAACGGCGCGCTGGTGCTGAGCTTTTTCCTGAAACCCAACCTGTTCATCGACGCCTACGCCGGCCAGACGCTGGAATAGGCCGGACCGACCCGCATGCCCCCGCGCGACCGTCCGACACAGGGCGGCGCGCAAAGAACCAAGCCCCCGAGGAGACAACCCCATGAAGACCCGAATCAAGAACAGCCTTGCCGCCTGCGTGCTGGGCACCCTGTCCCTGTCCGCCCAGGCGCAGGTGTCGGACGATGTCGTGAAGATCGGCGTGCTGGGCGACCAGTCCGGCATGATGGCCGACCTGTCCGGCAAGTTCGGCGTCGAAGCCGTGAAGATGGCCGTCGAGGATTTCGGCGGCACCGTGCTGGGCAAGCCCATTGAAGTGATCTCGGCCGACCACCAGAACAAGGTCGACATCGGTGTGTCGGTCGCCCGCCGCTGGTACGAGAACGACAAGGTGGACCTGATCCTGGACGTGCCCAACTCGGCCATCGCGTTGGCGGTGCAGGACCTGACCCGCCAGATGAAACGCGTCGTGATCTTCACCAGCGCGGGGTCGGCGGACCTGACGGGCAAGGCCTGCTCGCCCAACGGCATGCACTGGACGTACGACACCTACGCCTATGCCACCGGCGTGGCCAACGGCGTGATGGAGGACGGCGGCAAGAGCTGGTACTTCATTACGTCCGACTACGCCTTCGGCCATTCGCTGGAGCGCGATGCGATGGCGGTGGTGAAGGCCAACGGAGGCCAGGTCGTCGGCAGCGTGCGCCACCCCATCGCCAGTTCGGACTTCTCGTCGTTCCTGTTGCAGGCGCAAGCGTCCAAGGCGCAGGTGATCGGTCTGGCCAACGGCAGCGGCGACACCATCAACAGCATCAAGCAGGCGTTCGAGTTCGGCATCATGGGCAGCAAGCAACGCGTGGCCGCGCTGTTCATGAGCATCGTGGACGTGCGCAGCGTGGGGCTGGAATACGCCCAAGGCCTGAACCTGGTCGAACCCTTCTACTGGAATCAGGACGACAAGGCGCGCCAATGGTCCGAACGCTACTTCAAGCGCACGGGCCGCATGCCCTCGATGGTGCAGGCCAGCAACTACAGCGCCACGATCCATTACCTGAACGCCGTCAAGGCCGCCGGCACCGACGGGTCCGAGCCCGTGCTGAAGAAAATGCACGAGACGCCCATCAATGACTTCATGACCGAGAACGGCCGCATCCGCGAAGACGGCCGGGTGATGCGCGACCTGTATCTGTTCCAGGTGAAGAAGCCGTCGGAGTCCAAGCGCGACTGGGACTACTACAACCTGGTGCGCAAGATCCCCGCCGAGCAAGCCTTCCGCCCATTGAAGGACGGCGGCTGCACGCTGGTGAAGTCGTGATGGGCAGCGCGCTTGGCCTCTTGGCGGGCAAGCGCGCCGTTGTCACGGGGGGCGCCAACCCCCGTGGCATCGGCGCGGCCGTCGTCGAACTGTTCCTGGCGCAAGGCGCGACGGTGGCGGTGCTGGACCAGGCCTACCCCGAACACGCAGGCGCCAGGCTGGCCGGGGGCCGCGTGGACCTGCATTGCGACGTGTCGCGGGCCGACTCGTGCGAAGCGGCGCTGGCGCAGGCAGTGCAAGCGCTGGACGGCGTCGATGTGCTGGTCAACAATGCGGGCATCGTCGCCGCGACCCGCATCTGGGACCTGGCCGAAGACGAATTCCGCCGCATGATCGACGTGAACCTGACCGGCACCTACAACGTCACGCACGCGGCCTTGCCGGCCTTGCTGGAAAGCACGCGGCGCCCGGCGATCGTGAACCTGGGTTCCACCGCCGCCTTGCGCGGCGGCGGCCTGCTGGGCGGGTCGCACTACGCGGCCTCCAAGGGCGGGGTCATCAGTTTCACCAAGGCGCTGGCGCGCGAGCTCGGCCCGCGCGGCGTGCGCGCCAACTGCGTGGCGCCGGGCATTATCGAAACCGACATGACGCTGGGGAAATTCGGCGAAAATTGGGAGCAAGAACTCAAACAGGGCATTCCGCTGCAACGCTTCGGCCTACCCGCCGACGTCGCGCAAGCCATTCTTTTCCTGGCCTCGGACCTGTCCTCCTACTCAACCGGCATCGTGGTCGACGTCAATGGCGGCTTCCACATTCACTAGGCATTCCCAGAAGCAATGAGCACTCCCGACCGCATGCTGTCCATCCTCGACCTCTTTCGCGACGGCACCACCGCCGCGTTCCAGGAAGACGTCATGGCGCATCTGGAGTGCTCGCGCGCAACCGCCTACCGGTACCTGAAATCGCTGACCGAAAGCGGGCTGCTTGCGCCCACCGCGGGCGGCGCCTATGTGCTGGGATCGCGCATCATTGAACTGGACCGGCACCTGCGCCAGCACGATCCGCTGATGCGCGCGGCGCGCGACGTCATGCGCGCGACCGGCGACGAGCTTCACGCCAACCTGATGTTGTGCAGCTATTACGGCGACAAGGTCCTGTGCGTGGACCGCTACTGGACAGACAACTCCATCGAATCCAGCTATGCGCGCGGCCGCCCCTTCCCGATGTTTCGCGGCGCCACCGCCAAGCCCATTCTGGCCAACCTGCCCCCCTATCAGCTGCGCAACCTGATGCTTTGGCATGCGGCCGAAATCCGCGAAGCGGGGCTGGGCGACGACTGGGATGCGTTCCGGGCAAACCTGAAGCGGCTTCGTACCGCAGGCGTGTGCGTCTCGCATGGCGAGGTCGACCGCGGCCTGATGGGAATCGGCGCGGCGATCTTCAGCGCGGAACAGAAAGTGGTCGGCAGCCTGGTGTTCATCGCCTCGCAAGCGCACACCACGGCAGAACGCCTGGACATCCTGCAGGCACGGATCCAGGTCGCGGCAGCCGAGGTGTCCCGGAATCTGCAGGCCCCGCAAAACAACGGCGCGGCGGCGATCGGCATCATGCCGTCGCGGCCGCGCCGCATCAGAGCGCCGGCCGGTGCAGCACCGGCGCGGCCCAAGGCCTGATCAGGCCTTGTTGTAGCGTTCCACGCTGTTCACGATTTCTTCGTGGGCAGCGTCGACACCCTTCCAGCCCTTGACCTTGACCCACTTGCCCTTCTCGAGGTCTTTGTAGTGCTCGAAGAAGTGCTGGATACGCGCGACATCTTCGGTCGGCAGATCTTCATAGGACTTGATGTTGCGGTACGGGGGGTACAGCTTTTCGATCGGCACGGCCAGCAGCTTGGCGTCGCCGCCCGACTCGTCGTCCATTTCCAGCACGCCGATGGCGCGGCAGCGCACGACGGCGCCGATCTGGATCGGGAACGGGGTCAGCACCAGCACGTCGGCGGGGTCGCCGTCGTCGGACAGGGTCTGGGGGATATAGCCGTAGTTGCACGGATAGTGCATGGCCGTCAGCATGAAGCGGTCAACGAAAATCGCACCCGTCTCTTTGTCGACCTCGTACTTGACCGGGTCGGCGTTCATGGGGATTTCGATGATGACATTGAAGTCTTCCGGCAGCTTCTTGCCAGGGGAGACGCGATCAAGACTCATGATTCAACCTTGTTGAGTGTCTGAAGAAATGTTCAAAGCGAGCCGTCGTCCTTGAACGGCGGCTTGGTGGCCGGCACCGGCGCCGCGGCGGGCGCGGGCTTCGGGCTGGCGGGAGGGGCCGGCGAGTACGTGGGCACGGGCTCGTCGAAAGCCGCCGCCGGAATCGGGGCGCTGTCGAAGTACTCGTCGATGTCGGACGTGCCGCCGGCCAGCGGCGCATCTTCCGGCGCCAGCGCGCGCTCGCGCTGGTCCTTGTTGACGCGCGCATCCGGATCCAGCACGTAGTCGGAGGCCGATGCCGCCACCGAAGGCGGCAGCGCCGGGTAGTCGCCGCCAATGTCGGCATCGCCGTCGGCGTCCGACAAGCCCACCGCATAGCCGCCTTCGGCGTCCACGCGGTAAGGGTCCGAACCGGTATCCGCGGCCGGCAATGCCGCATCCGCCGCCAGCACCGGCAGCGCCATGCTGGCCGCCGTGGCCAGGCGCCAGTGGCGCACGGCATCGGCGGGACGGTCCAGGCGATCGTACAGGCTGCCCAGCAGCGCATGCGTCCGCGCATCGCTGCGGCGGCTGAGGCTGCGCAGCAGATAGCGTTCGGCCTGGCCCCAGAGTTGGCCGTTCAGGCACAACATGCCCAGCGCGGTCAGCAGGTCGGGATCCGTAGGACGCTGCTGCAGCCAGGTTTCGGCCTTCGCCAGGCGACGCGACACCTGCTCGGCTTCGCAGCGGGCATAGGCCGCCACCAGCGTCGGATTGAACTTCACGGCAACAGCGGCTTCCAGCACACGGGCCGCTTCGTTGGCTTCGCCGGCGGCGTCGAAGGCGGCCGCGCCAGCCAACGCGACGTCGGGCAGCAGGCGTTCTTCGGCCTTCAGGTCTTTCCAGATGGCGCGCCACGCGTCGCTATTGGCGGCGGCGCGCAAACGCGCCGCGCCGGAAGCGTCGATCAGTTGGTCGGCTTCGCTGCGGGCCAGCGCATTGCGGCGCACCAGGCCGCGGGCGAGCGTGAAGACCTGCTCGTCGTGCTGCAACGCCGTGTGCGCGCGCAACAGCAGGCGCATGGTGTGCAGGTGGCGGGCCCCGCCATCGGCCAGCGGCGCCAGCACCGCCAGCGCGCGCTCGGCGCGACCTTGATCCAGCAGCATGTCGGCCGAGACCGTGGCTGTGGCTTCCACCAGGCCAGGTTCCGTGCCCGCGTGTTCCTGCGCGGTCGCCAGCAGGCGGTCGCGGCGGTCGAATTCGCCCAGGCCATGCGCGGCGCGCGCGGCGGACAGGGCGGCCAGCACGCGGCGGCTCTGGACCTTGGTCTGGTCAAGCAGTTTGGTCAGATCCTTTTCGGCGTGGGTATAGCGGCCTTCCAGCAGGCCGATCCAGCCGCGCTCCAGCAATTCGTGGTCGCGCGCCTGCGCGCGTTTGCCGCGCCAGACGCGGACGCGGTCGGGAATGGCCAGCAGCCACGCCAGCAGACGCAGGCCGATATACAGCACGATGAAGGCCGCGATGATCAGCAGGACGGCCAGCGTCAGCGACATCCCGATGCGCCACGGCCAGACCAGCAACAGCACGTTGCCGGAATGTGAACGCAGCACCACCGCCAGGGCGACGGCGACGACGGCAAGCAGCAGAGTCCAGAACCAGGTACGCATAAGGCTCAGTCCTGCCCGCTAGTCTTGAAACCCGCGGCGCGCAGGGCGGCCACGGCGTTCAGGCTGTCGGCCACTTCCGGCATGCGCACGGCGATGTCGGTCTGCGCCAGTTCGCGTGCCAGCGTCTGGGCGGCGACGGTGTCGGGGGAGCGGTTGTCGAAGTACTTGGCCAGCGTGACGCCAACGTTGTCGAGTTCACTCTTCCAGACGGCAGGCTGGCGCATCAGCATGGCCAGTTGCACGGTCAGCAGGCGCTGGCGCAGCGTGCCGCGCACCTGGTCGGCCTGTTCGGGCGACAGCAGCAAGGCGGCGGGTTCGTCCACGCGCTGGATGGTGATCAGTCCGCCCAGTTCCTGCGCCAGCGCGGAACCCGCGCGGCCGGGCCACGAGACCACTTCGGCGCGCCAGCGCTGCCACCACGGGGCATCGGCCGGCAAGCCAGCCTGGGGGTCGACCACCGGCGCGGGCGCCACGGCCGGGCGGCTTTCGCCGGCGGCAGCCACGCCAGGGGCGACGGCGTCCGGCACCAGCAAGGGGGCTTTGCCGACCAGCGACACCAGGCGCTCGATGCGCGCCGATTGGGCCGGGATGTCCACGGTGGACACGGCGCGCAAGCGGTCCAGGTCGCCGTTGATGGCCTGTTGCAGACTGGAGAAGCGCGGACGGTCGGCGCGGGCCAGGCGCGATTGCGCGGTTTCAAGCGCGACGATCGCATTGGACACGTTGCCGGCCAGGCGCAATTGCTGGTTGGCGATGGTCAGCAGGCGTTCGACGTCGTTGGCCAGCAGTTCATCACTGGCGCTGTCGTTGAAGTTCTGCCAGGCCAGTTGCAGCGCGTTGTATTGGCTTTGCGTTTCGCGCACCGTGTCTTCAAGCTCGCCCACGCGGCCGGCCTGAGCTTGCGCCAGGGCCAGGGCCTCGCGCGTGTCCTTGCGGGCTTGCGCCACGTCGGCCGTCAGCGTGTCGATGCGCGACGCGACCTCGCGCCCGGCGGACACGAACTGCGTGCGCTGCTTCCACAGCGCGTACCCCAGGCCCACGGCCAGCAGGATGACGATTATCAGCGCGGTGACCAATGGGCCACTGCCGCGCTTGGCCGGACGGGCCCGGGCGGAATCGGCCGGGGCCGATGCGGGCGCGCTTGCGCCCGGGGCGGCCGAGGGAACGACCGGATCGGTAGCGGGAGTCTTATCTGTCATGACGCGATTGTATTCGGTGTCTGTCCGATGCAACGAATCAAGCAGCAACAAAAGCCTGGAAAATCGACTCGTCGTTGGGCAAGCAGATTTTTACCATTGCTGATGGCTCGGCGCCATGACGGCCAGGCGGCACGCGGCGTGCCAGCGAGGGATGCGTCAGCACGAAGCGGCACTCGCCCCACCAGGCAAGCAGCCCAGCAGCATCCAGGCAGGCGCGCACGGCATCCGCCCCTTCGCCACTGGTGATGAGCCAGGTGGCGCTGACGCCCGCATCCGCCCAGCCCCGCAGCGCCGCCAGTTGCGCGGCGTCCCAGTTCGCAGGGCGGCGCAGATAGGCCGCATGGCGCCTCACGGCCACACCGTGCGCCTCAAGCCGGTCGCCCAGCCAGTCCCTGCCCTGGGTGCCGCGCACCAGCAGCACGCGGGCCGGCAGCCGCGGCAGGCCACCAAGCACGTCCCACAAGGCTTCGGAGTCGTGGCTGGGCGCATTCTCGCCAGGATGCAGGACTGTTGTATTCGCGCCAAAACCGGGCGACTCGCGCAGCCCCTGGGCACTGGCGGGCCCGACGGTGGCAGCGATCGTGCCAGCCGGCCAGACAGCCGGGCCGTCGGCGCGGGCCAACTGGTCCAGGTATTGCTTGCCGGCATTGCCGCTGACAAACACGACCATGTCGAAGTCAGCCGGCCGCGGCAGGTCCGCGGCGGCAACATCCAGGGCGTGGATTTCAAGGGCAGGCAGGATGCAGGCGGACCAGCCGGCGTCGTTCAGACGGTCGGCCAGCGCCTCGTTTCGGCCCGCGGGCCGTGTCAGGACAGCGACTCGCGGCGGCGTGGACATCAGTCCGGCCGGGGGTCGTCTTGCAGCAGTTCCTGGAGGATGGCGGCGGCGCCGGCATCCAGCAGCTCTTGTGCGGCGGCTTCACCCAGCGCCTCGGCGTTGACCACCGGACCGCTGCGGGTCGTGTGGACCATGCGCGTGCCGTCGGGCGATGCCACCAGCGCGCGCAACGACAGCGTGTCGCCCGAGATCTCGGCGAATGCCGCCAGCGGCACCTGACAGGAGCCGCCGAGCTTGCGGGACACCGCCCGTTCCGCGAGCACGCACGACGTGGTCGTCGAGCTGATCAGCGGCGCCAGCCAGGCGCGCATGTCGTCGCGGTCGTCGCGGATCTCGATGCCGAGCGCGCCCTGCCCGGCTGCCGGCAGGCTGTCGGCCGGGTCCAGCAGGCTGCTGATGCGCCCGCCTAGCCCCAGGCGTTCCAGCCCGGCGGCCGCAAGCACGATGGCGTCGTATTCGCCCTTGTCCAGTTTGCCCAGGCGCGTGTCCAGGTTGCCGCGCAGCGGCTTGACCACGAGGGCCGGATAGCGCGCGCGGATCTGCGATTCGCGGCGCAGGCTGGACGTGCCCACGACCGCGCCCGCCGGCAGGTCTGCCAGGCTCGCATAGCGGTTGGACACGAAGGCATCGCGCGGATCTGCGCGATCAAGGACGGCGCAAAGCTCGAACGGGGCTTGCAGATCCACCGGCACGTCCTTCAAGGAGTGCACGGCGAGATCGGCGCGTCCGTCGAGCAGCGCGTTTTCGAGTTCCTTGACGAACAGACCTTTGCCGCCCACTTTGGACAGGGTGCGGTCGAGGATCTGGTCGCCCCGGGTCGTCAGGGTAAGAAGCTCAACCGCGCACGC
The DNA here is from genome assembly GCF_012928505.1 of Achromobacter sp. Bel. GTDB lineage: Bacteria > Pseudomonadota > Gammaproteobacteria > Burkholderiales > Burkholderiaceae_B > Achromobacter. The sequence goes on from NZ_JABBJN010000005.1 coordinate 128,077, forward strand.
CGGGTACAGCGTGCGCAGCCGGTCGCGCACATGCTCGGCTTGCCACAGGGCAAGCCGGCTGGCGCGGGTCGCGATGACCAGGCGTTGCGGAAGAGACACGTGACGTCATCAAACGAAATTGGAGACGATGACCGTCGCGATTACCCCGAGGATGGCCAGCACGAAAAGGCCCTGAAGGAGGCTCAGGCCCGATTCGGATTGCTGGGGATCAACGGATCTACGCAGACTCATGGGATTCCTTGGAAGCGGTTTTGCGGCTTGCCAGCCACCGTCCAAGGACAACAACGAGCAAGGCGCCGATAATTTCAGCGGCGATTTTAACCGTAGTGGGCTGAACACCGAATTGACGTTCGACAATAACGTCGGTAATCAGCATGCCGCCGGCGATCCAGCCCAGCAAGGCGGCGCCAAACGTAACCACCAACGGGTACTTGTCGATCAGCTTGAGAACCAGCGTGCTGCCCCAGATGATGATCGGCACGCTGACGATCAGGCCGAAGGCGACCAGGCCGATCTGATGGTCGGCATGCGCGTTCTGGGCTGCGCCGGCAATGGCGATCACGTTGTCCAGGCTCATCACGAAGTCGGCGATGATGATGGTCTTGATGGCGGCGGCGATGGATGTCCCGCCCTTCACGTTGCCATGCGCATCGTCTTCAGGAACCAGGAGCTTGACGCCGATCCAGACGAGCAGCAGGCCGCCCACGACTTTCAGGAACGGAATCGACAGGAGCGTCAGGGCGAAAGCGATCAGTACGACACGCAGGATGATGGCGCCCGCGGTGCCCCACAGGATGCCCTGCATGCGCTGCTTGGGGGCCAGGTTGCGACAAGCCAGCGCGATCACGACGGCGTTGTCGCCGCCCAGCAGGATGTCGATGAGGATGATCTGGAATACCGCTGCCCAACTCAGCGTCTGGAAAAACTCAAGCACTATAGAACCCCCGAAGGCATTTATATGAAAAGAAAGGCCGGTCCCGAGCCGGCCATCCTGCCGCGCCTTGCACGGCAGGATCATTCAAAACAACTAATTATTGTAATTCAGCTTTCAGTCAGCTTTCTGGCGCATCAGCAAAACTTTACCAATTGCCAGCACCAGCACCGCGCCCAGCGCGCCCATCATCAGCTCGAAGCTGTGATGCGTGACGCCCAATGCCGCGTCGATGCGCGCCACCGGTTCCTGCAGGGCGGGGTCTCCCACCAGCAATTCACCTGCAATGAAGCCCAGCAGTGCCGCCCCCACCCAGACAATGACCGGGAAACGTTCGATGACCTTCAGAAGCAGCGTGCTGCCGAAGATGACCAGGGGGATACTGATGGCCAGGCCCAATACCAGCAAGGTCGTGTCGCCCATCGCGGCGGCAGCGACCGCCACCACGTTGTCCAGGCTCATGACCAGGTCGGCAATCATGATAGTGCGAATTGCGGTCAGCAGATTACCTTGCGTCTTGCCCGCGCCGTCATCTTCGCCTTCCGGCAACAGCAGCGTCACGCCGATGTAGACCAGGAGCAGCGCGCCGATCAGCTTCAGATACGGCAGCAGCAGCAACTTGGCCGCGACCAGGGTCAGCACGATACGCATGATGATCGCGGCGGCCGAGCCGATCGTGATCGCTTTCTTCTGTTGCGCCGGCGGCAACGAACGCGCTGCCAGCGCAATAACCACGGCGTTGTCGCCTGATAGCAGGATGTTGACCCAAATGATCTGGAGCAACGCTATCCAGAATGCCGCTGAACTGAGTTCCATGCCTCTCTTTCCCAGGTGATGATCCCCCTAGGACAAACCAAATGAATGGATGAAAAAAACGAAAACCGTACTGACCGTCTTGGTGCGAGCCCGACGGCATTCTTGCTGGGTACGTGCGAAATTTCTTTCATTATAGTTTCGTTCAGCTTTCCGTATGTTTGGGCGACCGCGATATGGACACGGGATTTCCCTAGGTCCGCCCCGGAATTTTCAGCGCGCTCACTGCGCGAGAACGAAAAAAAGCCCGCCGAAGCGGGCTTTTTGGCGCAATGCTGAAGACTTACAGCACCGACTTGAGCAGCTTGCCCATTTCGGAGGGGTTGCGCGTGGTGCGGATGCCGCAAGCTTCCATGACTTCCAGCTTGGCGTCGGCCGTGTCGGCGCCACCGGAGATCAGGGCGCCAGCGTGGCCCATGCGCTTGCCGGCGGGAGCCGTGACACCCGCGATGAAGCCGACGACCGGCTTCTTCATGTTGTCCTTGGCCCACTCAGCGGCGTTGACTTCGTCCGGACCGCCGATTTCGCCGATCATGATGACGGCGTCGGTGTCGGGATCGTCATTGAACAGCTTCAGGACGTCGACGTGCTTCAGGCCGTTGATGGGGTCGCCACCGATGCCGACGGCGCTGGATTGACCCAGGCCCAGCTCGGTGACTTGCGCCACGGCTTCGTACGTCAGGGTGCCCGAACGGCTGACGATACCGATGCGGCCCTTGCGGTGGATGTGACCCGGCATGATGCCGATCTTGATTTCGTCCGGCGTGATCAGACCCGGGCAGTTCGGGCCCAGCAGCAGCGTCTTGCTGCCCTTGGCCTTCATGCGGTTCTTGACTTCCAGCATGTCGCGGACCGGGATGCCTTCGGTAATGCAGATCACCAGATCCAGTTCAGCTTCGACAGCTTCCCAGATGGCGGCGGCGGCGCCGGCCGGCGGCACGTAGATGACGGACACGGTTGCGCCCGTGTCGGCCTTGGCGTCTTTCACCGAAGCGAAAATCGGCACGCCTTCGAAGTCTTCACCCGCCTTTTTGGGGTTCACGCCGGCCACGAAGGCAGCTTTACCATTGGCGTACTCACGGCACATGCGGGTGTGGAACTGGCCCGTCTTGCCCGTAATGCCCTGGGTGATGACTTTGGTGTCCTTGTTGATCAGAATCGACATTTGTGAATCCTTGAATTTTTTTACTTGACGGCGGCTACGACGCGGGTGGCGGCTTCAGCCATCGTGTCGGCGCTGATGATCGGCAGACCCGAGTCGGCCAGCATCTTCTTGCCGAGTTCTTCGTTGGTGCCCTTCATGCGGACGACCAGCGGCACGTTCAGGTTGACGGCCTTGCAAGCAGCGATCACGCCTTCGGCAATGACGTCGCAGCGCATGATGCCGCCGAAGATGTTGACCAGAATGGCCTTCACGCTCTTGTTGGCGAGCATGATCTTGAACGCTTCGGTGACCTTCTCGGCCGTGGCGCCGCCGCCGACGTCCAGGAAGTTGGCCGGCTCGCCGCCGAACAGCTTGATGGTGTCCATCGTGGCCATGGCCAGACCGGCGCCGTTCACCAGGCAGCCGATGTTGCCGTCGAGCTGGATGTAGGCCAGGTCGAACTTGCTGGCTTCGATTTCGGCGGGATCTTCTTCGTCCAGGTCGCGGTAGGCAACGATTTCCGGGTGGCGGAACAGGGCGTTCGGGTCAAAGTTGAACTTGGCGTCCAGGGCGATGATGTTGCCCTTGCCGTCGCGGTTCAGCGGGTTGATTTCGACCAGCGAAGCATCGGTGTCCATGTAGCACTTGTAGAGCTTCTGGAACACGTCCACGGCTTGGGCGGTCGAGTCGGCGGGCAGGCCGATCGCGTTGGCGATCTTGGTGGCTTGCTCGGCGGACAGGCCGGTCAGCGGGTCGATGTATTCGGTGATGATCTTTTCGGGCGTGGAGTGGGCCACTTCCTCGATGTCCATGCCGCCTTCGCTGGAAGCGATGAAGGCGACCTTCTGCGTGGCGCGGTCAGTGACCAGCGACACGTAGTATTCCTTCTGGATGTCGGCGCCGTCTTCGATGTACAGGCGGCGGACCTTCTGGCCTTCCGGGCCGGTCTGGTGCGTGACCAGTTGCATGCCCAGGATTTCCGAGGCCAGCTTGCGGACGTCGTCCAGCGAGCGCGCCAGCTTCACGCCGCCGCCCTTGCCGCGGCCGCCCGCGTGGATTTGTGCCTTGACGACCCAAACCGGTCCACCCAGCTTTTCAGCGGCAGCCACGGCCTCGTCGACGGAAAGAGCGGGGATCCCGCGCGGCACCGGGATGCCAAATTGCTTCAGCAGTTCCTTGCCTTGATACTCGTGGATTTTCATGTGTTACCTGTCAGGACGTATGAGAAAGAGAAGGTGAATCGGAGGACGAATCGGCCGATGCCTCAGCGCTACCCCCGGTGTACCACTTGGGATAATGCTCAGCCACCACCGGGCCGCCCGTGCTGAGCGCATGGCAGCCGTCCAATTGGAATGGACGCCGGTTCGGGTTGGTTTCCTGCCGCCGGCGGTTGGCCATGGTCTGGACCGCCGCGGTGGGAAGCACCTGCGACAGCTCGGTCATGTGCGTACAGCCTTCCACATGCCCGAACCGCTCTTTGACCTGGCGGCGGAATCCCTTGAGCAGATTCATGCCGATCAGATCAGTGTAAGCCGGCTCGATGGCCATGCAATGACCGCCATAAGGGGCGGCGTCATAGACGGCCTGCGCCGCCACGATCGAGAAATTCTCGTCGATGGTGATGCGCAGGTGCATATGGTGGATGGGCTGCCCGGCCTTGAACATCTTGCCGTCGCTCTTGGGAAAATCGTACGCCTTCACGTCGATCAGCTCGGCTTCCAGATCCCAGTTGCCGTCTTCGCGCGCGTACGACTGCACGCGTATGGAACGCGTGTGCAGCGGTTGGCGAGGGTAATCCGGCGGTGGCAAGGGCATGCTGGGGGCCTGCGGGGCGAAGATGGCCTGCGCATGGTGCGCGGCAACAAAACCTTCAAAGTATAGCGCAGGCGGCCGGCCATCAACCGTCTTGGCGCGGCCCATCTGCTGGGGGACAGAGCGCGGCGGAGGCCCAGAGACCATCGTGGCGGACCTGGGCGGTCAGGCGCGCAGCGGCCAGATGGCACTCCCGCAGGGGCGTGTATTCCTCCAGCCCGCGGCGGCAGGCTTTCAACCTGGCCTCCAGCGCGCTCCAGGCCCGGGCGAAGGCGTCCGGCCGGCCGGCCGGGGCGCAGGCGGCCAGCCTGGCCGCGACCTCCGGGCCGCAATAAAGCCGGGCGACGTCGATATCGCCCTCGCCGCCCCCTGCTCCGCCGTCTGCGGCCGCCAAGTCCACGCCCGGCACGCCCAGGCCGGACAAGCCGCACAAGATATAGGGGCCACAATAAGAGAAGGAGCTGTGCCAGGGGGAACCGGGCTCCATGGCCAGCCCCTTGGGCGTTTCCGTCCAGCGCGCCGCCGCGCCCGCCCGGCGCGACAGTTCGGCCGCCAGCCACGCGCGGGCCGCCTGGCGCTGGCCATCCCGGCCTGTCGGCAGCCGCAGCAGCCACAGTTCGACCGGCGCGCCCTCCCCGGTCAACCGCAACGCGGGAGTGACGGTCGGCGGCGCCGCGAACAAGGTCTCAGGTACGTTCAAGCGCGCGGCCCCCGCGTCCACGGGGTGGCCGGACTGCCCATCCAGGCCTGCCCGGCGGGAATGGTTTCGCCCTTGAGCACCAGGGTCAGCGGCCCCAACACGGCGCGTTCTTCGACGTGGGTGTCGTACAGGATCGTGGTACGCGGACCGACGTTGACGCCACGCCCGATGCGCACGGGCCCGATCTTCATGACGCGGTCCTCGAACAGATGGGTCTGCGGCCCGGACCAGGCGTGCAGCACCGCGTCGTCGCCGATCAGGACGCAGTCGTACTCGGTGACGTCGGTCGTGTCCATGAATACGCGCTTGCCGATGCGGGCGCCCATGCAGCGCAACGCCAGGGGCAGCCAGGGCGTCGCGCGCAGAAAGTTGAAGAAATTGGGCACGGCGATCGACTCGTACAGGCTGGTCACCGCCTCGCTCTTCCAGACGAAAGGCGTCCACATGGGTTCGGCGCGTGGCCGGTACCTGCCCACCAGCGTCCACTTCAGCAGCACCAGGAACAGGAACGTGCCCAGGCCGTACAGCACGCCGGCCAGCATCAGCTCGTCGAAGGCGGCCAAAAAGCCCTGGGCCGCCGCGATCGGGATGATTTTCATGACCGTCAGATAGCCCACCGCGATCACGACCGCCAGCGGCAGGATCATGCGCATGCCCTCGACGGCGCCGCGTGCGACCTTGCGGCCCAGGCTGGGCCGGAACGTCAGATGCTCGGGGAAGCCCGCCGTCTGCTCGCGGGCAGGCAAGGCCAGCGGCGGATTGCCCAGCCAGGTCTGGCCGCTGGCCATGCGGCCGTTGGCCGGCGCCCGGCTCTGCACGCCGATCAGCACGTCGTCGGGCAGCACCGATCCATCGGGCACGTACGCCCCGTTACCGACAAAGCTGCGGTTGCCGATGATGGTGGGGCGCATCGTCATCCAGCCACGGTCGATTTCCTCGTCACCCAGCATGACACCATCGGCGATGAAGCTGTCGCGCCCCAGCGTCAGCATGTCGGGCACGATGCCCATGGCGGTGGAAATCTCGGTGCCGCGACCGACCTTCGCGCCCAGCAGCCGGTACCAGGTGCCGGCGTAGATCGAGGCATACAGACCATGCAGCACGCTCAGGCTGGACTCCTGGATCTGGTTGGTCAGCCACCGGCGCAGGTAGATCTGGCCATAGACCGGCCACCGCCCGCCCGACAAGCGAGGCAGCAGCAACCAGCGCAACAGGGCAGACACCAGCACCGTCAGGAACAGCAGCAAGGCGCTGGCCGGCAACGCCAGCAGCAGATAGCAAAGGAAGGCATAGGGCCAGGACACACGGTCGCCCATCAGGTCCAGCCAGCGCGCGTCGATCCAATCGATCAGCACGAAGCTGGGGAAGACCGGCATGAAGAACAACGCCGCGATCAACGTGCCGCCCAGGGCATAGGCCACCACATCCAGTTGGCGCAAGCGCCCTGCCCGAACCGGTCTGGGTGGCAGTTCAGGGGCATGCGCCTGGGGGTCGTGCCGCGCAGGCGCGCCCGTCCAGACTTGCCCCGCCGGCACGCGTGCGCCCGAAGCCAGCGACGACAAACCATCCAGCCGCGCGCCCTCGCCCATCGACACATCGCCTTGCAGCACCGCGTACGATCCGACGTAGGCGTTGTCGGCCAACGTGATCGGCGCCACTTCCCAGACGCCTCCGCGCACCGCGAAGTTCTCCAGGTTGACGGCCGCGCCAATACTGACGCCATCGCCAATCGTCAGCAGGTCAGGCGCGCGGACCGAAATGCGGCTGATGGCAGCGTCACGACCAATACGCGCACCCAGCGCTCTCAAGTACCAGACCTGCAAGGGAGAACCGGCCAGCAAATGCGCCGGCGGGATGTCCAGCACCCGGTCCACCAGCCACCAGCGGTAAAAGCGCCACCCGTACAGCGGATAGCAGCCCGGTTTGAGACGCCCCAGGATGCCCCATTTGCAGGCCACGGCCACGCCGAAGCTCAGCAGGTTGCAAAGCAGATAGCTGGCGATGGACAGCGCCACCGCGCGCCAGACCGAGTCGCCCTCGTCGCCCGTCCAGTAGTGGTACGTAAAGAACGGCGTCAGCCAGATCAGCATGCGCACGCCGATCAGCAGCGGCAGCGCGGCAAGCTGGGCCAGGCCACAGGTCCAGCGCCGCCACTCCGGCGTCTGGCCTGCGGCGTCGCGGAATGGCGCAGCGGTGTCGCCGTCTTCCACGGCGAGTGGCTCGGCCACCGCCAACGCGTCCAAGCGCGCCGACAGCGCCCCCAGGCCGGGGTGCTGATAAAGCTCGTGCATCGTCAGCGCGGAAAACTGCGGATGCTTGCGCAGCGACGACACCAGGCGCGCGGCCAGCAGCGAATGGCCGCCCAGATCGCGAAAGAAGTCGCTGGCCAGGCGCAGCGGCTGGCCAGGGAACAAAGGGCGCAGCGCGTCAAACAGCGCCTGTTCGCCGGGCGTGACCGCCACGTCGTCTTCGCCGCTGGGCTCGGACACGGTTTCCAGTTCACGCGACTTGAGCGTCTTGCGGTCGATTTTTCCGGACGTCAGGCGCGGCACGTCGGCGACGCGCTCAAAGCGGGCCGGGATCATATAGGCGGGCAGGTCCTGCGCCAGCGCGCCGCGCAAGGCATGCAGGTCCAGGCACGCCTCGTCTTCGGGCTTCAGGAAAGCCACCAGTTGATCGATGCCTCCCAGGTCGCGCAGCACCACCGCCGCCGCGCCCACACCGGGTTGCCGATACAGCGCCGCTTCGATTTCGCCCAGTTCGACGCGAAAGCCCCGCACCTTGACCTGATCGTCGCTGCGGCCCAGGCATTGGATCTGCCCGTGCTCGTCGATGCGGGCCAGGTCGCCGCTGCGGTACATGCGGGTGTCGTGATCGCCGCCGGGCCGGGGGTTGGCCAGGAATTTTTCGGCCGTCAGCTCGGGACGCCCGAGGTAGCCGCCCGCCACACCGGGACCGGTAATGCAAAGCTCGCCCACCTGCCCTTGCGGCAACACCGCCCCGTCGTCGCCGCGGATGAGCATGCCGTAATTGGGCAACGGCGTGCCGATGGTCACCGGTTGGCCGGGCAGCAATTCGGCCAGGCTGGCCGATACGGTGGTTTCAGTCGGACCATAGGTATTGAACAGGCGCCGGCCGGGCGTGGCCCAGCGCGGCACCAGGAAGTCCGGGCACACTTCGCCGCCCAGGTTCACGATGCGCAAGCCCGGCACGTCGTGCGCGAACAGGGCCAACAGCGTCGGCACCGCATGCAGCACGGTCACGCCTTCGCGCACCAGCGCGTCGGGCAGGCCTTCGGGGTCGGTGGTCAGCATCTTGGGGGCCACCCACAGGCTGGCGCCGACCAGATAACTGATCCAGATTTCTTCGAACGACATGTCGAAGGCCACCGAAAAGCCCTGATAGACCTTGTCGCCGTGCCGCACGCCCAGCACCGCGTTTTCGCTGCGCAGGAAATGGCAAATGGCGGCCTGGCTGATCGGCACGCCCTTCGGCTTGCCAGTAGAGCCGGACGTGTAGATCACGTAGGCCGGATGCCCGGGCAGCAGGCCTTCCCGCCTGCGCAAAACGCCGTCGACGGGCATCGACAGCGCCCAGGTAGTCCATGTGGCGATGCCGTCCAGGCGCACGCCAGCGCCCGCAATCAACCCCTCTGCGCCCGCGTCCTGCAGACAGGCCTGCATGCGGTCGGGCGGTGTGTCGGACTCGAACGGCAGCCAAGCCGCGCCGGCCTTAGCGATGGCCGCCTGCATCACAAGCAGGTCGGCGCCACGCGGCAGGCACAGGCCCACGATCTGGCCAGGCCGCACGCCGGCCTCGATCAGATGGTGCGCGGCCAGGTCGGCGCGCTGGCCCAGCATGTCGTAGGTTAGGGTTTGATCCAGCCAGTGGATGGCAGTGGAGGCGGGATGCCGCAGGATCGTGGCTTCCAGAATATCGGGCAACGTTTCCGCGGCAAGCAGATCCGGCCGATAAGGGCCTTGGAGAATCATAGGGACGGCAACAATCCGGCTGTGGGAATTTTTTTGTTTATTGACCCGTGCCGCGGAAATTCGTTCAAGCCATCCAGAAAAAAACCTGCGTAAAAAAGCCCCTGGATTCACGCCAGGGGCTTTCGCCCGCGCCGCCAACCGAAAGGCTGGCGTTCGGACCGCCGGTCGTCAGGCCGATTGGCGCAGCGTGCGGGCCGCTTGCACCATGCCGATCAGCGCGGCCTCGGTTTCGGGCCAGGCGCGCGTCTTCAGGCCGCAGTCAGGATTCACCCACAGACGTTCCTTGGGCAGGCGAGCAGCCGCCTTCTCCATCAGGCCGACCATCCAGTCCACGTCGGGCACGTTGGGCGAATGGATGTCGTACACGCCGGGGCCGATATCGTTCGGATAGTCGAAGTCTTCGAACGCCTTGAGCAGATCCATGTTGGAGCGCGACGTTTCGATCGTGATCACGTCTGCGTCCATCGCCGCGATCGATTCGATGATGTCGTTGAATTCCGAATAGCACATGTGGGTGTGAATCTGGGTCTCATCGCGCACGCCGGCGGTCGACAGGCGGAAGCAATCCACCGCCCAGTCCAGGTACGCCTTCCAGTCGGCGCGACGCAACGGCAGGCCTTCGCGGATGGCGGGCTCGTCGATCTGGATGACGCTAATGCCGGCGGCTTCCAGGTCCACCACTTCGTCGCGCAGCGCCAGCGCCAATTGGCGGCAGGTCTGTTCACGCGGCTGGTCGTCGCGCACGAACGACCATTGCAGGATGGTGACCGGACCGGTCAGCATGCCTTTGACCGGCTTGTCCGTCAGCGACTGCGCGTAGGACGACCAGCCAACCGTCATCGGCGCGGGACGGGCCACGTCGCCAAAAATGATCGGTGGCTTGACGCAGCGCGAACCGTAGCTTTGCACCCAGCCGTTCTTGGTGAACGCGAAGCCTGCCAACAACTCGCCGAAGTACTCCACCATGTCGTTGCGCTCGGGTTCGCCGTGCACCAGCACGTCCAGGCCCACCTTTTCCTGGAAGCGGATGACTTCCTCGATTTCCTTGCGGATGGCCGTCTCGTAGCCTGCGTCCGTCAGCGCGCCGGCTTTCCAGTCGCGGCGCAGCGCACGGATCTCAGCGGTCTGCGGGAACGAACCGATCGTGGTGGTCGGGTAGGCGGGCAGGCCCAGTTGCTGTTGCTGGCGGGCGATGCGGCCGGCGAACGGCGCACGATCGCGCGACACGCCGGCGGCGCCGGACATGCGCTGACCCACGACCGGATTATGGATGCGGGCCGACGAACGGCGCGCAGCCAGTGCGGCGCGTTGCTGGACCAGACCGGACTGCACCGTGGGGTCCGTGGCGCTGTCCAGCGCGCGGCCCAGCAAGCTCAGTTCTTCCAGCTTCTGCGCGGCGAACGACAGCCAGCTCTTGAGTTCGGCGTCCAGTTCCGTTTCATTGGCCAGGTCCACCGGCACGTGCAGCAGCGAGCACGACGGGGCCAGCCACAGGCGGTCGCCCAGTTGTTGCTTGACCGGCGCCAGCGTGGCGATCGCGGCGTCCAGGTCGGTGCGCCAGATGTTGCGGCCGCTGATGATGCCGGCGGACAGCACCTGGTCGGCGCGCAGGCCGCCCACGACGTCGGCCAGTTGCTCCGGCGCGCGGACCAGGTCCACGTGCAGGCCAGCCACGGGCAGCGCCTGGACGGTGGACAGGTTGTCCTTCAGGCCATCGAAGTAGGTGGCGATCAGCAACTTGACCGGGCTGCCGGTCAGCGCGGCATAGACCTGCTTGAACGCGTCGCGCCAGGCTTGCGGCAGGTCCAGCGCCACGATGGGTTCGTCGATCTGCACCCATTCCACGCCCAGCTTGGCAAAACGGGCCAGTACTGCTTCGTACACCGGCAGCAGCGCGGCCAGCAGTTGCAGCTTGCCTTTGTCGGCAGCGCCGCCCGCAAAGGCGTCGCCCTTGCCCTGGTACAGCCAGGTCAGCGGCCCCGGGATCACGGGCTTGACGACATGGCCCAGCGCTTGCGCTTCCTGAACCTGCTCGAACAACGATTCGCGCGCGATACGGAAGGTCTGCCCCGGAACCAGTTCCGGCACGATGTAGTGGTAGTTGGTGTCGAACCACTTGGTCATTTCGCAGGCGGCGGCGGGCTTGCCCGTCGGTGCGCGGCCACGGCCCATGCGAAACAGCGTGTCCAGCGTCACGGCTTCATTGTCGTTCTGACCGAAACGGGCCGGCACGGCGCCCAGCAGCGTGCTCCATTCCAGGATTTGGTCGTACCAGGCGAAGTCGCCCACGGGCACGAACTTCAGGCCAGCCGCGGCCTGCTGCTTCCAGTGCTTGGCGCGCAGTTCACGGCCGGTCTGTTCCAGCGCTTCGGCGGTTTGCTTGCCTGCCCAATAGGCTTCCACGGCGCGCTTCAGCTCGCGCTGGGCACCGATGCGGGGGAACCCCAAATTATGAATAGTAGTCATGAGAACACCGCCATTTGACAAATTTTGTTCAAGTGACGGTTATTGTGCAGGCAGATCTACATGAATCAAAATCAATGTCTACATTCATAAGATGAAGAACCCTCATACAATATAAGTTCATTCCACCCTGATGGAGTCGGAGCCTGCCGCGGGTGCCCGCCAGCCGCTGCTCTGCTTCGCCCGCACTCACACCGATGCTAGAAATCCGCCATCTTGAAACGCTGACCGCCATCCGCGAAGGCGGCAGCCTGCAAGAAGCCGCCGAACGCCTGCACCTGACCCAATCCGCCCTGTCGCACCAATTGCGCGACCTGGAAACGCGGTTGGGCACGCACCTGCTCAACCGGCGCACCCGGCCCGCCCGGCTGACCACCGCCGGCTTGCGTGTGCTGGCGCTGGCGGACGAGGTGCTGCCCCGCATCCGCGCCACCGAACGGGAATTGCAACGCCTGGCCGCCGGCCGCACGGGCCGCCTGCATCTGGCCATCGATTGCCACTCGTGCTTCCAATGGCTGATGCCGGCGCTGGACGCTTTCCGGGTGCAATGGCCTGACGTGGCGCTGGATCTGTCGGCCGCCTTTTCGTTTGCCCCCCTGCCCGCCCTCGTGCGCGGCGACCTGGACCTGGTAATCACGTCAGACCCGCAGCCGCTGGAAGCGGTCGAGTACCTGCCGTTGTTCAAGTATGAACTGGTGTTGGCGGTATCCGAGTCCAATCCGCTGGCCGGCAGCAAATTCATCATGCCCGACCAGTTGGCCGACCAGACGCTTATCACCTATCCGGTGGACAAGCAGCGCTTGGACGTCTTCACTGCTTTCCTGGATCCGGCCGACGTGGAACCTGCCGCCATCCGCAAAGCGGAGCTCACCCCCATCATCGCGCAACTGGTGGCCAGCAACCGCGGCGTGGCCGCGCTGCCGAACTGGGCGTTGACCGAATACATGAACCAGGGCTGGTTGCGGCAATGCCGCCTGGGGCCGCAAGGCGTGTGGCGCACGCTATATGCGACGGTCCGTAGCGAAGACACCGACGCGTCATACATCGATGAATTCCTGACGATCACCCGCGACGTCTGCTTCAAGACGCTGTCGGGAATCAAATCGGCAAAATAAAGGGAAGGGGCTTAGTCTTCGTCGCTGTCGCCCACGATGCGGCGGATCACGTCGTGGGCGAAGCCGCGGCTGGCCAGGAAGCGGGCTTGCTTGGCGTAGGCGGCGCGGTCAGCCGGCTTGGCATCGAAACGCTTCTTCCAGACTTCCAACGCGCGGTCGTATTCGGTGGCGCGCAACTGGTCGCGCAATTCAGCCACCTGATTGGCATCCACGCCATGCTGGCGCAGTTCCTGCACGATGCGGGCCGCGCCCTGGCGCGACGCGCGCCGGTGCACCAGGCTTTGCGCGAAACGCTCGGTGGACAACCAGCCTTCTTTTTCCAGCGCGTCCAGCACCGCCTCGACCTCGGCGGCGTCCTCGGCGTAGGCGGAAAGCTTGCGCGCCAGCTCTTCCCGAGCGTGTTCGCGGCGCGACAAATATCCCACGGCACGCATCTTCAGCGAAGGCCCTTTACGGTCCGGCTTGCCCTCGTCGGCGCCCGCCTGGCCTTCGGCGCTGGCGGCACGCCGGCCCCGGGCAGGCGCGCGCTGCTCGGAACTGCGTTGCCATTCGTCCGGATCGGAAGCCGGGGCGGCGGCTTCCTGTTCCCGGCGCGCATCGGAAGTGCGCCGCAAGCCCTGAGGCTTGGCGACGGTTTCAAACTCGTCGTCCAACTTGGCGCGAAGACGGTCGGCTGACGCGGGGGGCGGTTTCCAGCTCATGCGCTTTCCTGCTTGCTATGCAAAAACGGCAGGCCCGTCATGGCGCCTGCCGCATGTCACCGGCCCAAAGGCGCGGCGCAGACAATGTGCGGGCCGTCGGCGGAACCCGTCGACGGCCGCAAGATTGCTTACTCGGCGGTGTCTTCCGCCGTGGGCACAAATTCGGCGGCACGGCTGACGATGCCCTGGTTCTCGCGAACGCGGTTCTCGATCTCGATGGCGATTTCCTTGTGCTCTTTCAGGTATTCGCGGACATTGTCCTTGCCCTGGCCGATGCGGTTGCCGTTGTAGCTGTACCACGCGCCGGACTTGTCCACCACGCTGGCGGCCACGCCCAGATCGATGATTTCGCCCTCGCGCGAGATGCCGGCGCCGTACATGATGTCGAACTCGGCCTGCTTGAACGGCGGCGCGACCTTGTTCTTCACGACCTTGACGCGGGTTTCGTTGCCGACGACTTCATCGCCCTTCTTGATGGAGCCGATGCGACGGATGTCCAGGCGCACAGAGGCGTAGAACTTCAGCGCGTTGCCGCCGGTCGTGGTTTCAGGGTTGCCGAACATCACGCCGATCTTCATGCGGATCTGGTTGATGAAGATGACCATGCAATTCGTACGCTTGATCGTGGCGGTCAGCTTGCGCAGCGCCTGGCTCATCAGGCGGGCTTGCAGGCCGGGCAGCGAATCGCCCATTTCGCCTTCGATTTCAGCCTTGGGCACCAGCGCGGCCACCGAGTCGATAACGATCAGGTCGACCGAGCCCGAACGCACCAGCGCGTCGGTGATTTCCAGCGCCTGCTCGCCCGTGTCCGGCTGCGAGATCAGCAGGTCGGTCAGGTTGACGCCCAGCTTGTTGGCGTACTGCACGTCCAGCGCGTGTTCCGCGTCGACGAAGGCGCAGGTGCCGCCGATCTTTTGCATTTCGGCAATGACCTGCAACGTAAGCGTGGTCTTGCCCGACGATTCCGGACCGTAGATTTCGACCACGCGGCCGCGCGGCAGGCCGCCGACGCCCAGCGCGATGTCCAGCCCCAGGGAACCCGTGGAAACGACCTGGATATCGTGCGAGACCTCGTTGTCGCCGTAGCGCATGATCGAGCCCTTGCCGAACTGCTTTTCGATCTGCGAGAGCGCGGCGGCAAGCGCCTTGGCCTTTTCCGAAGCGGCGGCCTTGGTGGTTTTGTCGTCCATGTAGAGTCCTGTCTGTAACGTATCTGGTGTCGAAGGGTGCCGGAGAAGTCGCCGGTCTGGCTGGGGTCTGGCTGGGGTCTGGCTGTAGATTTGGCTGTAGATTTGGCTAATGCGTCAGCTTATGCGTCAGTTGCGCTCAAGGTTGCTTCGCGCTTTTGATTCATGTGCAGATTATGGCATCGGATTGTACTGTACAAAAAACCAGTGTGCCAGAGTTTTGCACGTATACCCTGAGTGGGCAAGCCCCCCGCCATATGACAGAATCGAAGGAGAACCCGGCGTTTCGTCCCTTTTCCGCCGCCGGGCCGCCCACAAGGCGGGATAGCCTCCCATAGAGGGGCAGCAAGCGCGCAAAGCGCTGGCGGCACAGGGACCCCTTCATTAGCAGCCCATGCGTATCCTGATCGCCGAAGACGACAGCATTCTGGCCGACGGCCTGTCCCGGTCCTTGCGCCACAACGGCTATGCCGTGGACGCCGTGCGCGACGGGCTGGCCGCCGATTCGGCGTTGGCCGCCCAGGCGTTCGACCTGCTGATCCTGGACCTCGGCCTGCCGCAATTGGCCGGCCTGGAAGTGCTTCGCCGCCTGCGCGCCCGCAATTCCGCCCTGCCCGTCCTGATCCTGACCGCCGCCGACAGCATCGAGCAGCGCGTCAAGGGCCTGGACCTGGGCGCCGACGACTACATGGCCAAACCCTTCGCGCTGTCCGAACTGGAAGCGCGGGTGCGGGCGCTGACCCGGCGCGGCGCCGGCGGAGGCGCCACGATGCTCAAGCATGGCCGGCTGCTGTTCGACCAGACCGGCCGCGTCGCCATCGTGGACGACCAGACGCTGGACCTGTCCGCGCGCGAAGTCAGCCTGCTTGAAATCCTGTTGACCCGTAGCGGCCGCATGGTCAGCAAGACGCAACTGGTGGACCACCTGTGCGAATGGGGCGAAGAAGTCAGCACCAACGCCATTGAGGTGTATGTGCACCGCCTGCGCAAGAAGCTTGAGCCCAGCGGCGTGAAGATCGTGACCGTGCGCGGACTGGGCTACTGTCTGGAGCGGGACCAGGGTGCCGCGTACCTCGCCAGCTGAACCCGCGCGGCCCGAGCCGCTGAATCAGGAAGCACTGGATATCTTGCAAGCCGGCTCCAAAGGCCCGAGCTTCGCCCCGCCCCAGCGTTCGCTGCTGGGCGAAATCCTGGACTGGATGCTGGCGCCGCTGTTCCTGCTGTGGCCCATGAGCGTCGCGATCACGTATGTGGTCGCGCAGAATATCGCCAACGTGCCGTACGACCGGGCGCTGGCCAACAACCTCCATGTGCTGACGCGCCAGGTCCATGCCCAGGATGGCCGCGCCGTCCTGAAGATGACCGACCCCGCGCGCGACGTGCTGCGCGCCGACGAGACCGACAGCGTGTTCTGGCTGGCGCTGGGCAGCCGCGGCGAATACCTGGGCGGCGACCGGGCCCTGCCCCTGCCGGCCTCCGTGGGCCAGCCTCGCCCCGGCGAGGTCCAGTATGAAGATGACACCATGCGCGGCTTCGGCATCCGCTTGGCGTTCACGTGGGTCGACCTGAACCTGCCCAACACCCAACCAGCGCTGCTGATCGTGGCCGAGACGGTGGAAAAGCGCACGCAACTGGCTAACGACATCATCAAGGGCGTGATCATTCCGCAGTTCGTGGTGCTGCCAATCGCCGTGCTGCTGGTGTGGTTCGGCCTGTCGCGCGGCGTCGCGCCCCTGAACGCCCTGCAACAACGCCTGCGCGCCCGGCGGCCCGACGACCTTTCCCCCATCGACGAACGCGCGGCGCCGTCCGAGATCGCGCCGCTGGTGGCGGCCATGAACGACCTGCTGGACCGCTTGTCCGCCAACGTGCAGGCGCAACGCCGCTTCGTGGCGGACGCGGCGCATCAGTTGAAGACGCCGCTGGCGGGCCTGCGCACGCAGGCCGAGCTGGCGTTGCGCGACGCCAGCCCCGAAGAAATGCAGTCCAGCCTGCGCCAGCTGGTGACCGGGTCTGAACGCGCCACCCGGCTGGTCAACCAGCTGCTGCTGCTGGCGCGCGCCGAAAACCCCAGCGCCATCGGCCTGGCGCGCACCGATCTCAACGCCATCGCCTATGAACAGGCCATGCATTGGGTGCCGCAGGCCCTGTCGCTCAGCACCGACCTGGGCTTCGAGGGGTCGGACGATCCCGTCGAGATCAGCGGCAACCCTTTGCTGCTGGCCGAACTACTGAACAACCTCGTGGACAACGCGCTGCGCTACACGCCGCGCGGCGGCCACATCACGGTACGTGTACAGCGCGTGGGCGCCGAAGCCGTGCTGGAGGTCGAGGACTCCGGCCCCGGCATCCCGCCCGAAGAGCGCGAGCGCGTATTCGACCGTTTCTACCGCGTGTTGGGCACTGGCTCGGATGGCAGCGGGCTGGGTCTGGCGATCGTGCGCGAAATCGCCCAGAAGCATCAGGCCACTGTCCTGATCAGCGATCATCCCAACCCGCACTCGGACCTGCCCGGCACCCGTATCCGCGTGGTGTTCCCGCAGTACGTCGACCACCCAGCCCTGCTCGAGAGCTGACCGGCGCGACGGAGCCGCTCGGCTAAGGACTATCCCTAGCTCCGCACGCAGAGCTTACATAATGTTTCAATTTTAAGATTCGGGTAAGGGTTACGTCAGAACCTCGTCAGCCTCGCGCCTCAATGTTGCGTATAGCTCGATGTCGGCGCGCCGGCGGAGGGTTAAGCACGGCGGAGAACCGCCGGCCAAAAACGAGGAGACATCATGAGCACAACAACCATGGCAGGCCGCGGTCCTTCCGCAGATCCGCGCCCGATGACCAAGGATGAACGCCGCGTTATCTTCGCGTCGTCCCTGGGCACGGTTTTCGAGTGGTACGACTTCTACCTATACGGCTCGCTCGCGGCCATCATCGCGCAACACTTTTTCTCGGGTGTGAACCCCACCGCCGGCTTCATCTTCGCACTGCTGGCGTTCGCCGCGGGCTTCGCCGTGCGGCCGTTCGGCGCACTGGTGTTCGGCCGCCTGGGCGATCTCGTCGGCCGCAAATACACGTTCCTGGTCACCATCGTGATCATGGGCCTGTCGACATTCCTCGTGGGCGTGCTGCCCAGCTACGCCAGCATCGGCCTGGCCGCTCCGGCCATCCTGATCGTGCTGCGCCTGCTGCAAGGCCTGGCGCTGGGCGGCGAGTATGGCGGCGCGGCGACCTACGTCGCCGAACACGCCCCGCACGGCCGCCGCGGCTTCTATACGTCATGGATCCAGACCACCGCAACGCTGGGCCTGTTCCTGTCGCTGCTGGTCATCCTGGGCATCCGGACGGTCATGGGCGAAGACGACTTCAAAGCCTGGGGCTGGCGCATTCCGTTCCTGATCTCGGTCGTGCTGCTGGGCATCTCGGTGTGGATCCGTCTGCAACTGAGCGAATCGCCCACCTTCAAGCGCATGAAGGAAGAAGGCAAGGGCTCGAAGGCCCCGATCGCTGAATCGTTCGGCCAGTGGAAGAACCTGAAGGTCGTGATCCTGGCGCTGCTGGGCCTGACCGCCGGCCAGGCCGTGGTCTGGTACACGGGCCAGTTCTACGCCTTGTTCTTCCTGACGCAGACGCTGAAAGTCGACGCCAACACCGCCAACATCATGATCGCGGTCGCGCTCCTGATCGGCACGCCGTTCTTCGTGGTCTTCGGCGCGCTGTCCGACAAGATCGGCCGCAAGCCCATCATCATGGCGGGCTGCCTGATCGCTGCCGCGACCTACTTCCCGATCTTCCAAGGCATCACTCACTTCGCCAACCCGGCGCTGGAAAAGGCCCAGGCCACGGCCCCCGTCACGGTGATCGCCGACCCAGGCACTTGCTCGTTCCAGTTCAACCCGGTGGGCACGTCCGCGTTCACCAGCTCTTGCGACATCGTGAAATCCTTCATGGCCCGCAACTCGGTGAACTACAAGAACGAAACCGCGCCGGCTGGCTCGGTCGCCAAGGTCAAGATCGGCAACGACGAGTTCGCCTCGTTCGATGGCAAGGCCATGGCCCCCGCCGATTTCAAGGCCCGCGCCGCTGAACTGGACAAGGCCCTGACCACCGCGATCCGCAGCCACGGCTACCCCGCCAAGGCCGACCCGGCGCAAAGCAACAACGTCATGGTCGTGGTGCTGCTGGCGATCCTGGTGCTTTACGTGACCATGGTCTACGGCCCCATCGCCGCGATGCTGGTGGAAATGTTCCCGACGCGCATCCGCTACACCTCGATGAGTCTGCCGTACCACATCGGCAACGGCTGGTTCGGCGGCTTCCTGCCCCCGGTCGCCTTCGCGGTGGTGGCTGCCACCGGCAACATCTACGACGGCTTGTGGTATCCCATCATCATCGCAGTCATGACCCTGGTCATCGGCACGCTGTTCGTGCGCGAATCCAAGGACAACGACATCAACGAATAAACGACTATCCCCCGCCGGGTGGGACTGCTGCGCCTGCCCGGCCTTTCAAAAGCTCCTTACGGAGCTTTTTTTTTAATTTGGCCCCCACGCTGCGCGCTTCGCGCTTGCTGCCCCCCGAGGGGGCTTTTTTCCCTTGGGGCGGCCCGGCGGGAAAAAGGCCCCCACGCTGCGCGCTTCGCGCTTGCTGCCCCCCGAGGGGGCTTTTTCCCTTGGGGCGGCCCGGCGGGAAAAAGGCTATTTTTGCGACGGTCGTGAAGACTAGGAACGGTCATTGCCCCGAAGCGACGGTTTTGCGGGTGACGCCCAAAATCTCTTTCCCACTTTCAGGACGATGTCAGACCCTCCCGCTTAGACTGGCGCCTCAGATTGCGGCCTTGCGCCAGATCGGCTGACGATTGATCCCCCTGTCAGACGATTGCAGGGCTAGCGTTCTGACACCGATACCGCGTTCCCCGCGAGCCTTTTATGACGCGGTATTGTGTGCTCCCGTACCGGCCCGGCCTTTATTGAGCCGGGCCGCTTTTTTTTGCACGCGCATAAAAGAATGGCGGCCGCTAAGCGGCCGCCAAGGTCGGGCTGCAGGCCGGCGGGGCCGGCCGTCTTGTCAACGACGCATGCCGACACCGATCGCCAGCACGCCGGCCACGATGGCCGCGATGCCGGCCCAGGTCGGGATCGGCACCGACTTCTCGGTTTCGGCCGTGGCCTTCACCGAACCAATCTGCAAGACGGTTTCTTCGGACTTGTAGTTGAAGCCCTTGTAGGCCAGGGCCGCGATGCCCAGGACGATCAGGATGGCGCCAATGATTTTCATGTATTCCTCTCCGATTCCATGTCGGTGCGCGGAAGTTAACGCATAGGCCCGCGTGTGTCAGTGACAGAACGTGTCGCCTGTCGCAACCGTATTGCAGCACTTCGGCAAACCGCCCGCGTCGTATAGAATCAACCCTTTTGGCCGACGCTCATGTGGTTCAAAAACCTCAAGATTTACCGCCTCTCCTCGCCGTGGACGCTCGTTGGCGAGCAGCTTGAAGAAACGCTTGCGCGCCACGCCTACCAAGCGGGCAACAACCTCGAAATGCAAAGCCTGGGCTGGGTCCCGCCGCGCGAAAACGGTGGGCTTGCCCACGTCGTCAACGGTCAGATCTTGCTGTCGCTGCGCGCCGAGAAGAAGCTTCTACCCGGCACCGTCGTGAACCAGGTCGCCAAGGCGCGGGCCCAGGAAATCGAAGAGCAGCAAGGCTACAAGCCGGGCCGCAAGCAGATGAAGGAAATCAAGGAACGCGTCACGGACGAGCTCCTGCCGCGCGCCTTCAGCGTGTACCGCGACACGCGCGTCTGGATCGACCCGCAGAATCACTGGCTGGTCATCGATGCCGCCGCCTCGGCGAAGGCCGATGAAGTCATCGGCCTGCTGGCCAAATGCGTGGACCCGTTCCCGCTCGAAAACCTGTACGTCGCGCAATCGCCCGCCTCCGCCATGACGGGCTGGCTGGCCGAAGACGAGGCCCCCTCCAACTTCACCATCGACCAGGACACCGAACTGCGTTCGTCGGGTGAAAGCGGCGCGGCCATCCGCTACGTGAAGCATTCGATCGACGCCGACGACGTGCGCCGCCACATCCAGTCGGGCAAGCAGTGCACGCGCCTGGCCATGACGTGGGCCGATCGCATCTCCTTCGTCCTGACCGAAGGGCTGGACGTCAAGCGCGTCTCGCCGCTGGACGTGCTGAAGGAGGGCAACGAAGGCGTTGCCGCCAACGACGACGAGAAGTTCGATTCCGACATGATGCTGATGACGGGCGAGCTGGCTAAAATGATGGCCGAGCTGGTCGAGGCGCTGGGCGGCGAAAAGAAGATCTAAGCCGCGCGCGGACTGACACCAAGCAAAAGGCCGCTCTGCCTCGGGAGCGGCCTTTTTTCATCCTGGCCGCCCTTGCCGTACGGCCCGCCTGCCCCCGTGCTCAGGCGGCCACGCTCTGGTCCCGTCCCGCCTGCTTGGCGCGGTACAAGGCCTTGTCGGCGCGGTCGATCAGATAGGCGTAGTCCGGGTGGCCGTCGAACGTGGCCACGCCGATGCTCGCCGTGATGCGCAAGGCGCCCGCTTCTGGAATCGAGAACGCGTGCCGCCGGATTTCAGCGCCGAGTTTCTCGGCCGCGGCCAGCGCGGCCTCTTGCCCCGTGTCCACCAACACCACCAGGAACTCTTCGCCGCCGTAGCGGAACACGAAATCGCTGGACCGGCAGGCCTGATGCACCACTTCCGCGAACTGCCGCAGCACCTGGTCGCCGCCGGCATGCCCGTGCGCGTCGTTGATCGCCTTGAAATGATCGATGTCGAGCAACAGCACTGAAAAGCGGCTGCCCTGGCGCGTGGAGATGGCAATTTCGCGCCCCACCACCGACGGCAGGAAGCGCCGGTTCAAGACATTGGTCAGAGGATCGCTGCCGCTCTCGATCTCGGCCACCATGTCGAACAGGCCATTGAGCAGATGCTTGATGCGCGCCACCAGTTCCTGCAGTTCGCGCACCTGGTCGGGCATCGGCACCTGCTGCTGCGCATTTGCCAGCATCAGTTGCGGCAGCACCACGTCGTCCAGCCGCGTGACGGCGTCGGTGATCTGGCGCAGCGCCGGCGCGCTTTCGAACAGCACGCCGCCCTTGTGCTGCAGCCACAGCCCGAACTCCGATGCCGCCAGGCGCGGCAGCGCCTGTTCCGGGGCGCGGTAGTGCAGGCCGATCAGCACGGCCTGGCTCCATTCCAGCAGCGCGGCGCGCTGGCGCTCGCGTTCGGTCGAGATATTCTGGCCCAGCGCGAACAACCGATAGGCCTCGTCGTTGCGCGCGCCACGGTTGATGTCGCGCATGAAGGCGCGGCTCATCTGTTCGATCGCCAGGTCGAACAGATTGCAGACATACTGCGTGGCGATGGACGCGGCCGTGCCATCCAGGTCGCTTGCGCGCAGCCGTTCGGCGATTTCGTTCTTCAGGATCCGGGCGCCCGCCATCACCAGATGGATCGGGATATGTACGCGGGCGTGCACTTCGCCCACCTTCTTCTGCGTCGCCATCAGCGCGGCGATATCCCCCTGATCGCGCACGCAGAGCAGGCCCCTCAGCCAGTGCTTCATGCCGCTGTGCAGGCGGGTCGAGACGATCTCATGGGACAGGCGGGGGCCGGCCTCGGCATCGGCCAGCAAGGTGGAATAGAAGGCGTCCACCAGTTCCTTGGCGCTATCGCCCACCACGGCTGCGACCTGGCCGCGCGTGTAGGCGTCGACCGATTGATAGACCGCTTCCCAGGCTTGCGCGTTAGACGCGCTCAGGTAGCACGCTTGGCCCGCGCCGCCCGTCCACGCCGGAACCGCGCCGTTGCTCGAAGACATAAGATCATCCGCCCCAAAGACTCCGCGCGTGTCTTGGAGCGACACACGACAGAAAAACAGCGCGGATTATCCTTCAAATCTCAAGAACCGCCCCACCCTGGCGCAATCTTCGGCGGCGGGGTGGACGGCGGACCGGTTTATTCCAGGCCGTGGAAGACGGAGTCGTCGGGACCGACATGCGACGGGTGCTGCCACGTCACGTCGCGCAGCGAGTGCTGCACCAGCCCTTCCACGCCCAGCAGCACTGCGAAGATCGCCATGCGGATCGGGATGCCGTTGTCGGTCTGGCGGAAGATCGCCAGGCGCGGATCGTGGTTCAGGTCCACGCTCAGGTCGTTGGCGCCCGGGCGGCTATCGCGCGGCAGCGGGTGCATCACGATGGTCTCGGGGCTGCAGTACGCGTCGATGATGGCGCGGTTGATCTGGAAGTCCGGCGTGTAGCCTTCGTTCTCTTCGTTGGCGAAGCGCTCTTTCTGCACGCGCGTGGCGTAGATCACGTCGGCGCCGGACAGACCCTCGGCCAGCGAAGTCTTCTGTTCGATCACGTTGCCGTTGCGGCTGGCCTGCTCAATGATGTAGCTGGGCATTTCAAGGCCCTTCGGCGACACCAGCGAAAATTTCACGTTCTTGTACAGCGCCATCAGCTTGATCAGCGAATGCACGGTGCGGCCGTACTTCAGGTCGCCGACCATCGCGATGTGGGCGCCGTCCAGCAGTTTGCCCAGGCGCGAAAACTCGGTCAGGATCGTGTACAGGTCAAGCAGGGCCTGGCTGGGGTGCTCGCCCGGGCCGTCGCCGCCGTTGACCACCGGAATGTTGGTCGCACGCGCGAATTCCGCGACCGAACCCTGATCCGGGTGGCGGATCACCATGGCGTCCACATAGCCGCTCATGACGCGGCTGGTGTCGTAGATGGATTCGCCCTTGGCCATCGACGAAAACGTGAAGCCCGTCGTGTCGCAAACCGACCCGCCCAGGCGGCAGAACGCCGAACCGAAGCTGACGCGGGTACGCGTGCTGGCTTCGAAGAACAAGTTGCCCAGCACGGCGCCTTCCAGCACGCGGGACACCTTCTGGCGGCGCGCGATGGGCTGCATCATGTCCGCCACGCGGAACAGGTCTTCGACCGACTCTCGCGTGAACTGGTCCACCGACAGCAGTTGATGCTTGCCTTCCACGGCGATGCGCTCGCGCAAGGGGCCTTCTTGTACGCTCTGCGTATATTTTTCCAGCAACACGCCGTTCTGCACGATTTCGCTGACAAAACGCTGGACCACTTCCGGCATCGCGCGGAATTCCTGCGATCCCTCGGGCAGCAGCCAGGTATCCAATGCCCGGCGCTTCACGCCGATCCGGGTGGCGAACACGTCGCGCGTGAGGTTCAGGCGACGCATGGCGTCACGCAGGAAGGCTTGCTGGGAGATGGTCATGACGGGCCCCGAGAAAGAGAATTTATATACGCACCGCGCATATTATTCTCAACAAAAGTGCAAGTCCAACATTTTTGCGTACAAGGGTTTACCCCTTAATTCTTAGCGGCTTGCGTAGGACGTCATCTGCTGGGCGTCGGGAGTGGCTTGTCCCAGGGAGAACCAGCAGGCGCCGCAAAACGCCAGGGCGCTTAATAGATAGCAGACCATCGCCAGCAACTGGGCAGGCCAATGCCCGCGCGTAGACTGTCCCCTGTCGCCTTGGCGCAACAGGCTGACCTGCGTCAGGTACGCGAACAGCAACCCCAGGCACGACGCGAGCAGTCCGGCCAGGAACAGGGCCAGGGGCAACTGGAGGTCAGGCGCGGCGATGTCGCCGCCCACGATCCCCAATGAAAAAGCGACCAGGGCCAAGGCCGCGCCCCCGTTCAACCATCCCAGGAAGCGGAACGCCCCCGCCAGCAGCGAGAACGTCACGCCCGAAGATCGAAGCTGCTGCGCGCGGGGGTCCATGCGTCAGCCGCCGTTGCCCGTGCGGCAGACCGGTGTCGCGCTCTGGATAGAGGCGCGGGCGGCGGCGATTTCAGCCGCATCCCAGCGCCCTTCGCCCAGCACGGTCACCGTCACCTTGGATTTGGCGGGGCCGTCAGCTTCCGCCGAAATCAGCTCAAGCACCGTGGCGGGTTCGCCCACCTTGTACAGCTGGATTTCGTCGGGCGCGCCCTTCTCGCCCAGCGTGTGGCGCCATGCGTAGGCAATGCCGTAGGGATGCTGCACGTTCACGTGGCAGGTGCGGACGTACTCACCGCCACGGCGGAAAGCGGCCTGATAGTGGGTGTCGACGCTGAAGGTCTCTTTCTTCACGGTGTCGGCCTCGTAGACGCCCTTGCTTGCGCAACCGGCCAACAGTGCCGCCAACGTTACACCTACCCATACTGACTTGCGCATGATTCTTCCCGCATTGAAATTCGGACTCCCGCGATTATGCCAGCGGCAGCAAAAAGGCCACGCGGGAAATGCCTGGACATTTCTGACGTGGCCTTGAGCCGGCTAGGCGGCAACGGACTGGCAGCCTACTTGTTCGCGGCGCCCTCGATTTTCTCTCCGCCTCGCTGAATGTCCTTGCCAGCGCCCGCAACAGTGTTGCAGCCGGCCGTAAGGGCGGCGATCGAAAGCAGCATGACGAGAACGACTCTGTTCTTCATAAACCTCTCCTGTCTGGGCGTGGAAACCGAACTCAGCATACCCCAAAGGCCCCGATTTGCGCATTACTCGCATGTATGCGCGGGCGCCGCCGCCGCGGCCGGACCGCATCATGGTTTTCACCGCCGGCTCTCCGGCCTGCGGCGAATTGCTTTAGAAAATCTATCCTCACCAGCCAGGAATGATCGTTTTACGAAGAAATATACGAAATCCAGAATAGGCACAAGCCTGTAGTCCAGGAAATAGCCTAACTCTTCTTTCCGCGCCCATGACCGCCCCCGCCTTGCACCTCTATACGGACAGTTCGCCCAACGGCTTCAAGATCACCATCGCCCTCGAAGAATTGGGGCTGCCCTACACCCTGCACCATGTGCGCATCGAGCAGGGCGAGCACCGTCACCCCGATTTCCTGGCGCTGAACCCCCACGGCCGGATCCCCGTACTGCATGACGCCGGTACGGGCATCACCCTGTTCGAATCGGCCGCTATCCTGCTGTATCTGGCCGACAAGACCGGCCGCCTGCTGCCCCCCGCCCCCGCGGCGCGCTGGGAAGCCATCACCTGGCTGATGTTCCATAGCGCCAGCATGGGCCCCTTGCTGGGCCAGCGCGTGCACGCCGAGTGCTTTGCGGCCGACCGCCACGACGCGTCGGTCCAACGCTATCGCCGCCTGAGCGAAGACACCTTCGCCGTGCTCGACGCGCGTCTGGCCGAACGCGAGTGGCTGGCGGGCGACGCGTTCTCCATCGCCGATATCGCGACTTTCGGCTGGATGCACATCGCGCGGATCGTCGAATTCGATTTCAGCGGGCATACGCACCTGAGCGCCTGGCACCTGCGGGCCAGCCGGCGCCCGGCCGTGCAGCGCGGCATTGCCCTGCCCCAGCCTGCCACCGGCCCCTGACGCTTGCCCCCTCGATGCCCCCCCTCCAATGACTGATCTCATGGCTGATCCCGTGACCGACTTCATGCCCAATTCCACGCCCCGTCCCGCATCCCTCCCGTCGACGCCCGCTGGCGCCTCCGCGCCCGCATTTGCCATGCATCCCGGCTACCGGCGCATGTTCGCCCCCGACCGGCTGACGGTAGGCATCTTCCTTCCCCTACGGTTCTACCAAGGCGACATCGCGGTACTGCAAGGCCAGGCCGACCTGGTCGCCGACATCGACCGCCGGGGATTTGCCGCCGTATGGGTCCGGGATGTCCCCCTTTTCGACCGCAACTTCGGCGACGCCGGCCAGGTGTTCGACCCCTTTTCCTATCTAGCCTATCTGGCGGCCCGCACGGAGCGCGTCGCGCTTGCCACCGGCAGCGCCGTCTTCACATTGCGGCACCCGATCGATCTGGCCAAGGCCGCCGCCACGCTTGACCGCCTGTCCGGCGGCAGGCTGGTCATGGGGATCGCCTCGGGCGACCGCCCCGTCGAATTCCCCGCATACGGGCTCGACCACGCCCAGCGTGGAGAGCGATTCGCCCAGACCGTGTCCTACTTCCGCCAACTGATGCAAGCCCCCCAGGGCGCCATCGACTCGCCCCTGGGCCGGTTGGCGGGGCCGCAGTTGCTGCCCAAACCCGCGACAGGGCGCGTGCCGTTGCTGATCACGGGTTCCTGCCGCCAAACACCGCAATGGGTGGGCGAACACGCCGACGGCTGGCTGACGTATCCCGATAGCACGCACGAGGATGCCGGGCCGCAGCGACTGGCGCAGAAGATCCATGCCTGGCGCGCACGGATTCCGGATGCCGGATTCCGGCCGCACGCCACCAATGAATGGGTGGATCTGAGCGCCGATCCGGACCATCCGCGCACGCCGATGCAAGGCGGCTACGTGCTGCGTACCGGGCGCAAAGGGCTGATCGACCTGCTGATGCAATGGCAAGCGGCGGGCGTCAACCACGCGGCACTGGGCATCCAGTTCTCGGAACGCCCTCCAGGCGAAGTGATCCAGGAACTGGCCGAGGAAGTCCTGCCCCACTTTCCCGCCCATGAAGGGGTGCCCCCCGCCCCAGACCGCTGGTAGGCCGGTCCGACCTACAATGCGGCCCGGCCGCGGCTGTCGCGTATTTGCCGGCAATGGATTAGGATTCGAAAATGAACAAAAAACCTGTACCGCAGAACGCTGGCGCAGCCCCCCAGGGCTGGGGCTGGGAACAGCCGCAATGCCGTGGACAAGCGGCATTGGCGCTGTTCATTGACGATCTGCACCGAATTCTGCAAGCCCATGCCGCTGGCAAGCTCGCGGACAGCAGCACGTTGGCCGACGCGCAAGCGCACGTCGACGAATTGCTTGCCCGCTACAACGAAATCAACGCCGCACCGGAAATTTTCCTGGGACAATCGGTCGAATTGAAGGAAGGCGTCGACCGGAACGGTGTTTCTCATACGGTACCGATTTTTTCAGCGCGGCTGAAGAAATCGCTGGTGTCGATGCTGGGCCAAGGCCCCGGCTGAAACGCCCTTTTTTACCGGCCAGTCAGCGGCGGCCGACAATGCACCAGAACAGCTACTGGAGACCCCCAATGAATTCGGACAATGTCGTAGAGTTTCTCCGCCTGCTGTCGCTGGACGTCTCGCTGGGCGCTTCCGCCCAGCATGCTGCCAGCCAACCGGATGCGCCATTGGCCCTGGCCCGCCTGGCCACCGCGCATGGCCTGCCTTGCAGCGCGTCGGACTGGTCCTTCTTCGCTCGCAGCTGCCTGGGTACGTCGACTGCGACCCAGACAGACTCGGACCCCGTCGCCACCATCTGGCAACTGGTGCAGGACCCTGCCCACGGCACCGACATTCCCGCCAGCGCGATCACGCGCGTTATCGGCATCATCACGCAACCCGACGGCGGCCCGCCCGTCGTCGGCCATGTCGTGGGCGACCTGGCGCCGCGCAAGCCGGTGGGCATGGCGCCCTATCCCACGGGCTCCTGACACGCGCGAACGGCAGCCCTAGGGCTTGCCCGCCAGATAGCCTGCCACGCCCAACGCGGCCACTCGCCCGCTGGCCATGCAGGCCGTCAGCAGATAGCCGCCCGTGGGCGCTTCCCAATCCAGCATTTCGCCAGCGACGAACACACCCGGCGCCGAGCGCAGCATCAGGGCGGCATCCACGGCGTCCAACGACACCCCGCCTGCGGTGCTGATGGCTTCATCCATGGGGCGGGCGCGTGCAAGCGTCAGCGGCAAGGCCTTGATCCGCAACCCCAATCGCTCCGGGTCCTTGAAATCCTCGGCAGATGCGCATTCGCGCAATAGCCCCGCCTTCACGCCCGTCAACCCCAGCCGGCTTTGCAAATGGCTGGACATGGAACGCGCCCCGCGCGGATGCGTGACGGCGGCCATGACTTTTTCCTGCGTCCAGTCAGGCGCCAGATCCAGCATGGCGACAGCCTGCCCTTGTTCGTCGATCCGATCGCGCAACGGTGCGGACAGCGCATACACCAGGCTGCCCTCGATGCCGGTATCGGAGACGACGAATTCGCCCTGCCGGGCCGACAGGCCGCCTGCAGGCCACGGGCACGACATCGAAACGGATTTAACCGGCTGCCCCGCGTAGCGCTGGCGGAAGTGTTCCGACCACGCCACGTCGAACCCGCAGTTGGCGGGTCGCAGCGGCGCCACATTAACGCCATGCGCCTGCAATCCGGCCAC
Organism: Achromobacter sp. Bel; assembly: GCF_012928505.1. Classification (GTDB taxonomy): domain Bacteria; phylum Pseudomonadota; class Gammaproteobacteria; order Burkholderiales; family Burkholderiaceae_B; genus Achromobacter. Next base: position 157,053 of record NZ_JABBJN010000005.1, read on the forward strand.
CCAGGCACCATCCGACCCCAGCTTGGCCCAGCTTCCGCCTCCCAACGCCAGCACCGCGGCATCGGCCGCCAGCGTGCGCACACCTTCGGGAGTATCGAACCGCAACGCCGCCGCGGACGGCGCGTCGCCTTGCGGCCACCCCAGCCAGCGATGCCGCATATGGAAGCGCACGCCGCTTGCACGCAGCTGGGCCAGCCAGGCCCGCAACAACGGCGCCGCCTTCATTTCCTGGGGAAAGACGCGCCCCGACGACCCCACGAAGGTCTGGACGCCCAGTTGATGCGCCCATTCCCGCAACGCAGCAGCATCCATCACCGCGAGCCAGGGCGCCACCTGCGCGGCATGCGCGCCGTAGCGCGCCAGGAACGGGGCCGCGGCCTCGCTGTGTGTCAGATTCAGCCCGCCGCGCCCCGCCATCAGGAACTTGCGGCCAACCGAGGGCATCGCGTCGAACACGTCCACCTGCAGGCCCAGGGCGGCCAGCCCCTCCGCCGCCATCAGGCCCGCCGGACCGCCACCGATGACAGCGACGCGTTTGGAAGCGTTCATGGTCATGGCGCCGGCGCCATCAAGGCGGGGGCGTGCAGAGGCGAAGGACACAGCATGGAGGGAAAATCGAAGTTGTCTGGAGGGGCGATACGCGGCGAACGCCGCGCAGGAAAGGATTGTCGCATGACGCCGAGGCTGCTCGCCGCCGCGGCAACTTGACGCGCATATCAGGACAGACATCGAGAAAAAAGGCCCGGCGCCGGCCATTTATTGACCGCAGGCGCCAAGCCTTTGTTATGACAGGACAATTCGGACATGCGCAAAGGCTATCCCAAGGCTTGTCCACAGTCGCTGTGGGTAACTTCCCCCGTCAGGCCTTGCCCATCGTCAAGCGTTGACCGCCGCCTGCATCGGCCCCGACCAGGGTTCAGCGTCCAGCTGGAAACGCAACTCCTGGTATTCGCCATCCACCCCCACCGAACGCAGCAGGCCGGCATCCATGGCCTGGCCCAAGGCGCGGCGGCACAGGGTTTCGGGATCATCGGGAAGCGACTGGAAGACGCCATCTGGGATGCGCAGGCGCAGCAGCGCCTGGGGATCGCCGCGTTCCGCAGGCCGGCCGATATGGATATGCGCGGGGTAGCCGTGCGGGCACCAGATGCCCACGTGATACTTGCCTTCGGCGCCGGTATCGGCGACGTAGCCGGGATGATCGTATTTTGCGGTACCCATGGACCCTCCTCGAGTGCGGCGAACTAGCGCGCGTGACCCATGGTAGCTCAGGGCCGCGGCGCTGTGCGGCCCGCAGTACCCGGGAAACTCCGGGCTGGATCAAAGGATTGACCCAAGGCAAGTCACAGGCAAAAAAGGACGAAAAAAAGCCGCGATTGGAATCGCGGCTTTTTTTCTGAAACTGGTTGCGGGGGCAGGATTTGAACCTACGACCTTCGGGTTATGAGCCCGACGAGCTGCCAGACTGCTCCACCCCGCGTCTGATGTGTGAACTATACATCATTTTGAAATCTTGTGCATCGCACCCAGGCGATTATTCGTGTTTTTTGGCCCATTCATGCGAAAAATATTCGCCGTCAGCCGAAAAAAACGCGCCAGCAGGCCAGGAACCTCCAGGCAAATCACTTCTGCGGGGCCGATCGCCGTCACGCGCACCGCCCCCCCGTAGCCGACCCCGTGCGCTTCACCGGCATTGACCCGGATGGACACCGGCAAAACCAGACCATTGGGGGCTTCGGCGGCGGTCGACGGCTCTTCCACGCGCACGCTGCCGGCCACGCACACCAGCGTGGCGCCCGTTCGCAGCGTCAAAAAGCGGCTGGCGCCAGCGGCAATTTCCAGTCGGCGTGCCAAGGGTTGGGCGAATTGGGCGTCGGTTTCGGCATTCATGGTGATCTCCAGTCGGACCATGACAGGCTACGCGCGCCCTGCTTTGCGCAACAGCCACACTCCTTGCCTTTCTGTACCGATGCAGACGCTCGATTTTGGCGCTGTTATGGTGTACTTTCCATCAATCTGTGCCTACCTTCATTCCAACCTCGGGGAGCATGATCGGCGCATGGACCCACAACCGCTGTACCTTCGCCTGGCGAACCACTATCGACGCGCCATCCAGACGGGCGTCCTGGCGCCCGCCCAGCGCATGCCGTCGGTACGCACGCTGGTGCGCACCCATCACGTCAGCCTGTCCACCGCGCTGCAAGCGTGCCGCCAATTGGAAGACGACGGGCTGATCGAAGCCCGGCCCCGCTCGGGCTATTTCGTCCTGCAGCCCCGGCGCAACAGCATCCCACCGGTCAACGAGCCCGACATCCGCCAGACGCTGGGCGCGGCGCAGTACGTGGGCATCCACGACCGCGTGTCGGATTTCATCGCCAAGTGCGAGGCCCATCCTGTCAGCGCCAACTTCGCGCTGGCCGCGGCGGTGCCCGAGGCATATCCGATGGAAGCGCTGAAGCAGGCGATGACGCGCGCGCTGCGCATGTCGCCCCAGGTGCTGGTCAGCCCCGTTCCGCCGCAAGGCCACCCGGAGCTGCGCACGGTCCTGGCTCGCCGCGCGCTGGCCAACGGCATCAACGCCACGCCCGACGACGTCATCGTCACGCACGGCTGCATCGAAGCCCTGAACCTGGCGCTGCGAGCCGTGGCCCGGCCCGGCGACACCATCGCCGTCGAATCGCCGACTTACTTCGGCCTGCTGCAGATCCTGGAAAGCCTGGGGATGCGGGCGCTGGAGATTCCCACCAGCCCGCAGAACGGCTTATCGATCGAAGCGCTGGACCTGGCTTTCCAGACCCACGGCAATATCCGCGCGGTCGTGGTGGTGCCTAATTTCCAGAACCCGCTGGGCTGCGTGATGCCCGATGCGGAAAAGGCCCGGCTGGTGGCGCTGTGTGAACGCCAGCAGGTGCCGCTGATCGAAGACGACACCTATGGCGCACTGACCGACGATGACACCCCGCTGGCCGCGGCCAAGTCCTGGGACGCGACCGGCAATGTCATCTATTGCTCGTCCATGCACAAGACCCTGGCACCCGGCATGCGCCTGGGTTGGCTGCTGGGCGGCCGCTGGAAAGCCCGCATCGCCATGCTGAAGTTCGCGCAAAGCCGCCCCAACGAACCCTTGGCGCAGATCGCCGTCGCCGATTTCCTGGGATCGCGCGCTTATGACCGGCATCTGGCGCGGCTGCGCAGGTTGTTGAAAATCCAGCGCGACCAGACGGCCGAAGCGATCGCCGCGCATTTTCCGCGCGGCACTCGGCTGAGCGTGCCGCAGGGCGGCATGCTGCTGTGGGTGGAGATGCCCGGCGGCCGGTCGGGCATGGAGGTCTTCGAGGCCGCGCTTGAACAAGGCATCCGCGTCGCGCCCGGCGCGATGTTTTCGAACGGCACGCGCTACAACCACTTCCTGCGCATCAGCTGCGGCCAGCGCACCACGCCCGAAATCTCCCGTGCCTTGCTCACCTTGGCGCGCATCGTCGGCGAGCGCGCGGGATGAATCCGGCCCTGCACCAGTTCATCGTCGACTACGGCTTATGGGCCGTGCTGGGAGGCACCTTCCTGGAAGGCGAAAGCGTGGTGGTGTTCGCGGGCTTCCTGGCGCATCAGCATTTGCTGCACCTGCCCGAGGTGATGCTGTGCGCCTTCGCGGGGTCGTTCGGGGCAGACCAGTTGCTGTTCTTCCTGGGCCGGCGCTATCGCGAGCATCGCCTGGTGCGGCGCATCCGCGAAAAACCCGCCTTCGAACGCGCCCTGGCGCTTGTCGATCGCTACCCCCACGGCTTCATCCTGAGCCTGCGTTTCCTGTATGGCCTGCGCACCGTCGGTCCGGTGGCGTTGGGCATGTCGCGCGTGCCGCCGCTGCGTTTTCTTGTACTGAATGCGATCGCCGCCGCGATCTGGGCGGTGTGCTTCAGCCTGCTGGGCTACGCCTTCGGGCAGACCATCGAATCCCTGCTGGGGCGCCTGCATGGCGTGGAAACCAAACTGGCGGTGGCCGCCGCGATCGGCGCGGCGATCTGGCTGGCGTACCACCTGCTCGCACGGCGCCGGCGCTGACCGGACGTCAACAGACGACACGGCCGCTGGCGTACAGCACGTGGCGCCGCCGCGCCTTGCGGTACCAGCCGCCGATCAGCGGCAGCAACGCCAGGCGGCGCAGAATGGGATGGCGCTGGTCGAAGTCGTGCCAGGCCTTGAAGCCATGCCCCATGCGCTCCCAGCTCTGACGCGCTTCGGGAGTAAGTTTGCCGGGGTCGAACGCCGCCAGCTTTGCCGCTTCCGAGACACGGGCCAACATGGCGCCGCCCCGGTGTTCCAATCGATACTGATTCCGCATGGGGCCGCATATTACCCGGCTTGGGGCTAGCGTGTAGTTCATTGAAACAGACACTTGAAAAGCGCAAAAGGAGCCACCTTTGACCGCCCTTTCCAAGCCCTTGTAATTAAAGGGATTTGCGGATCTATGCGCGGACTATCCCAAGGCTTGTCCACAGAAGCTGTGGGTAACTTCAGCCCGGAACGGGTTACTTCAGTGCGGTCGTGATCATGTCGCGCACGCTTTCGAAACCCGCCACGTATTGCGGATTCTCGGAGCGGGCCAGCAGGCTGGAATAGTTCTGCTCCAGTTGGGCCTCGATCGCTTCGCGCAGACCGGGCGACGCCTTGACCAGGTGCAGCATCGACACCAACGTCGAATTCAGCGCATCGATGCGGCCGCCCTGATGCGAAATGGTGTGCACGATGACGGCGATTTGTTCCTGGATGTCCATGTGTAAGCCTCCTGGCATTGTTGATCGGCGCAAATCCTAGCATGGCGCCTGCGGGCCAGCCGGCGCTAGGCAAGCGCCACGCGCCGCGCTAGCATCAAGCGTAGCCGCAAGGGCACCGCGGCGCACGCCCCCGCGCCGCCCACGGCGCCGGGGCCACCGGAGCGCGCTCATGAAGACGATCCAGCACTACGCCCCCCCGGACGCCCAGTCCCTGCAACGCTTGCAGGACCGCCTGGGCTACAGCGACGCCCGCATGGCGGAGCTTGCGGGATTGGACGCAGCCACGCCCTGGCCCAGCTACACGGGCGGCCCCGAGCCCCGTCTGCTGGGCCGCCAGCGCCTGTTCTATATGATGGCCCGCCTGACGCTGGACGAACGGGAGTGGCAGAAGGTACTGGCCGCCATGCGCGAAGCTGGCGCCCATTTCGACTACGAAGACCCGCTGGTCGCCGAAGCGTCTCCCGCGCCGGAACCCGAGGCCGACGAAGAGCGCAAGTTCGGCATGCTGCTGGTCAGCCGCAACGGCGCCTTCCACGAAATGGAGCAGTTGCGCGAGTTCGCGCATTTCGCCCACGAATCCGACGTCAGCCGCTTCGTGCATACCGTGTTCTACGACAGCGATATCGACCTGTGCCGCTTCCGCTTCGCCGACCACGACGGACTGGACGATGCCAGCCGCGACCGCATCTTCGACGCGGCGCACAAGACCATCACGCGCTTCGAATTCGACGGTCGCATCTACCATGGCGGCATCCCGCCCGAATCGGACGGCTAGGCCGGCGGCGCGGCATGACACGCGCGAGGCGGTATTGCCCCGCATGCGCGCGCCCGCCGACGTTGACGCCGACCTGCCGCCGCCTGTACCGTCGGCACTCCCTTCCCCGCGCCTCGCCCTCCGCATGAACGAACGACTCGACGCCATCGACCGGCAACTGCTCAGCCTGCTTTCCGCCAACGCGCGCGAACCCGCCGCCATCCTGGCGCGCAAGCTGGGACTGGCCCGCACCACGGTAGTGGCGCGCATCGCCCGGCTGGAACGCGAGCACATCGTCTCGGGCTACGGCGTGCGCCTGGGGCGGCTGCTGGAAGAGGCTGCCGTGCGCGCCTACTGCTTCATCAGCGTGTTGCCCAAGACGCCCGCCGCCGTGATCCGAGAACTGGAACGCATGCCGGAAGTCGAAGAGGTCTCGTCCGTCAGCGGCCCCTACGACTACCTGATTTTCCTGCGTTGCGAGACCCACGAACAGCTGGACGAATTGCTGGACCGCATCGGCCTGATCGACGGCGTCAAGCAGACGCAGACGTCGATCGTGCTGAGCCGCAAGGTGGACCGCCGCAGCGCCGTCGCGGCCCCCTGACCCGCCAGCGCCGCGGCGCCCGCCTTTTCTGCCGGCCCGACATGGTGTTGTAATGGCGGATAACGAGATTTCTGGACGATCCATGTTTGCACGCCTTGCCTCCGCCGCCGCCCTGTTGACCCTGCTTGCCGCCTGTTCCAGCATGAGCGAGGTCACGTCCGTCGACAAGAACACGTACAGCGTCACGTACAGTTCGGGCACGCAGTTGCTGACCTGGGTCGAACTCAAGAACCAGACGCTGCAACGCGCCGACCAATATTGCCAATCCATTGGCCGCAAGCTGCAAAAGCCGAAGGTCACTTCCAACCATGCGACCGGCCTGGGCTCCAAGCGCGCCACCGTGACGTTCGAATGCGGCGTCATCGACCCTCCTAAAGACAGAGCATCGTGAAATCCTCCCTACCCGTGGGCATCACCATGGGTGATGCCGCCGGCATCGGCCCCGAAATCGTCGTGAAGGCGTATGCGCAAGGCTTGAATGCGCCCTGCGTGGTGTATGGCGACGCCGGCGCCTTGCGCCGCGCCGCCGCCCAGTTGGGTGCGCGCCTGGATATCGTTGAAATCCCGGCCGTCGACCAAGCGCGGCTGGACGCGGGCCGCATCAACGTCGTTGCCTGCAGCCCTGCGCTTCCCCCCGACCTGCCCGCCGGACAGATCAGCGCCGCCGCCGGACGCGGCGCCTACGACTATGTCTGCGCCGCCATCGACGACGCGCAGGCCGGCCGCATCCGGGCGATTGTCACCGCTCCGCTGAACAAGAAGTCCATGCACGAGGCGGGCATCGACTACCCCGGCCACACCGAGATCCTGGCCGAGCGTTCGGCGACGCAGGACTTCGCCATGATGCTGGCCAACGATGAACTGCGCGTGCTGCTGGTCACCATCCACGTGGCGCTGGCGGACGTCATCGCCCGCATCACGCCCGAAGCCGAACTGACCGCCATGCGGCTGGCCGACCGCGCCTGCCGGCAGATGGGCATTGAAAAGCCCCGGGTGGCGGTAGCTGGCCTGAACCCGCATGCCGGCGAAGGCGGCAAGTTCGGCCGCGAAGACATCGACATCATCGAACCCGCCATCGCCCGCGCGCGCGCCGAAGGCATCGACGCCAGCGGCCCGTGGCCGGGCGATACCATCTTCATGCGCGCCCGCCGGGGCGAATTCGACATCGTCGTGGCCCAATACCACGACCAGGGCCTCATCCCGGTCAAGTACCTGGGGCTGGACCACGGCGTAAACGTCACGGTGGGTCTGCCTTTCGTGCGAACCAGCGTCGATCACGGCACCGCTTTCGACATTGCCGGCCACGGCGTGGCCGACCAGGCGTCGCTGGTCGCCGCGTTCGATCTGGCGCTGGCCATGACGCCTTAGCGCCTGTTGACACGAGCCCGGGCAGGCACGGGACTACAATACGCCCCGTTTCCGGTGCCTCATGCGCGCCGCCGCTTTCCCGACTTGCCCTTTATCCCTCCATGTCACGCCTTGTCCGCCTTCTGCCAGACCGCTTCACCCTCTACCTGATCTGCACCGTCATCATCGCCAGCATCGTGCCCGCGCACGGGCAAGGCGTCGTGATATTCGGCTGGATCACCAACATCGCCGTCGGCCTCCTGTTCTTCCTTCACGGGGCGCGCCTGTCCCGCGAGGCCATCATCGCCGGCCTGACGCACTGGAAGCTGCACCTGACCATCTTCTCCGCCACGTTCCTGATGTTCCCCTTGCTGGGCCTGGCCCTCAAGCCGGTGCTGGAACCGCTGGTGACCCCCGAGCTGTACCTGGGCATCCTGTTCCTGTGCTGCCTGCCCGCCACGGTACAGTCGGCCATCGCATTCACGTCCATGGCCCGCGGCAACGTGCCCGCCGCCGTGTGCAGCGCGTCCGCCTCCAGCCTGCTGGGCATCTTCCTGACGCCGCTGCTGGTGGGCACGGTCGTGGCCAACGCCGGCAGCGCGCCGATCTCGTTCGACGCAGTCGGCAAGATCATGCTGCAACTGCTGCTACCCTTCGTGCTGGGCCAGTTCGCCCGCCGCTGGATCGGCGCCTGGGTGCACAAGCACAAGGCGATGTTGAAATTCGTCGACCAGGGTTCGATCCTGCTGGTGGTCTACACGGCGTTTTCCGAAGCCATCAACGAAGGGCTGTGGAGCACCACGCCGATCCCCGCGCTGGTGGGCCTGGTCGTGTGCTGCGCCGTGATCCTGGCCCTGGCGCTGGGGCTGTCCGCACTGGCCGGCAAGCTGCTGGGTTTCAATGTCGAAGACCGCATCACCCTGCTTTTCTGCGGTTCGAAGAAGAGCCTGGCCAGCGGCATCCCGATGGCGCAGGTGCTGTTCGCCGGCCATGCGGTCGGCGCCATCGTGCTGCCCCTGATGCTGTTCCACCAGATCCAGCTGATGGTGTGCGGCGTGCTGGCCGCGCGCTACGGCAAGCGTCCCGAAACCGAGGCCTGAGCCCGGCTGCGACGCAATAAAAAACCGCGCCCAGGCGCGGTTTTTTCATGAAGGCCGTCCGGCCGTCAGTACATGTCCCGGGGCTGCGCGCCCGAGAAGTTCAAGAAGCGCGTGCTGGAGCCCTGGAACGTCAAACGCACCGTGCCGATCGGCCCGTTACGCTGCTTGCCGATGATGATCTCGGCCGTGCCCTTGTCCGGCGAATCGGGGTTGTAGACCTCGTCGCGATAGATGAACAGGATCACGTCGGCATCCTGTTCGATAGCGCCGGATTCGCGCAGGTCGCTCATCACGGGACGTTTGTTCGGACGCTGCTCCAGGCTTCGGTTCAACTGCGACAGCGCGATCAGGGGGCAATTCAGCTCTTTGGCCAGACCCTTGAGCGAGCGGCTGATTTCCGACACTTCGGTCGCGCGGTTTTCGCCGGAACCGTTGCCGGACATCAGTTGCAAGTAGTCGATGATGATCAGGCCCAGTTGGCCGCATTGGCGGGCCAGGCGGCGCGTGCGCGCACGCACTTCCATCGGGCTCAATGCGGGCGTTTCGTCGATATAGACCTGTGCGTCCTGCATGAGCTGCACCGCGTGCGTCACGCGAGGCCAGTCGTCGGCGATGAGCTTGCCGGTACGCATGCGGTGCTGGTCCAGCAGACCGACCGAACCCAGCATACGCATCGCCAGCTGCACCGCGCCCATTTCCATCGAGAACACGGCCACGGGCAGGCCCTGTTCGATCGCCACGTGTTCGCCGATGTTCATCGAGAACGACGTCTTGCCCATGGACGGGCGCCCCGCCACGATGATCAGGTCGCCGCCCTGCATGCCGGAGGTCATCTTGTCCAGGTCGGTAAAGCCCGTCGGCACGCCAGTGACATCCGAACTGCCTTCCCGGTGGTAGAGCTCGTCGATGCGCTCGACGACCTGGGTCAGCAGCGGCTGGATCTCCTGGAAGCCCGCGGCGCCGCGCGAGCCTTCCTGGGCGATCTTGAACACCTTGGATTCCGCTTCATCCAGCAGCTGCCGCGCTTCCTTGCCCTGCGGATTCAACGCCGCCGACGAGATCTCGTCGGCGATCGACACCAGCTTGCGCAACATGGCGCGCTCGCGCACGATCTCGGCGTAGCGGCGGATGTTGGCGGCCGACGGCGTGTTGTGCGCCAGCGCGTTCAGGTAAGCCAGCCCGCCCGAATCTTCGGCCTTGCCGGCGCTGATCAGCGATTCGTTGACGGTGATGACGTCGGCGGGACGCGCCAGCCCGATCAGCCGGGCAATGTGGTGCCAGATCAGCCGGTGGTCGTGGCGGTAGAAGTCTTCTTCGACCAGCACATCGGCAATGCGGTCCCACGCGGTGTTGTCCAGCAACAGGCCGCCCAGAACCGACTGCTCCGCCTCGATGGAATGGGGAGGAACGCGCAGGTATTCGAGCTGGGGATCGGCAGGTGTGTTCATAACTTCAATAGTAACGGCTGCAAGATATCGGCAGCGCGGAAAAAGCCTTGGACATCGCGCCAGGGCAAACGGCGCAACAGCGGCCGCAAGGGCGTCGCGAGGCCGCAAAGAACGCGCGCCAGGCGCGTCAGGCGGGCTTTGACCTCGGGGTCGGGATTGCTCTCGAAGTAGACCTCAAGCGCCAGTTTACCCAGCGCCCGCGCCACATCGTCCGGCAATTTACGCAAAGACACGAGCGAAGCCAGCATCTGGAACAGATCGTACGCCTGGGCCAACGGGCGAGACAGCGTGGACCCGATATTCTCTTCGAAATCGATGCGCCACAGCTCGCCGTCGCGCAACGTGATGTTGCGGATCTGGGCGCCGCCATGCCACATGCCGCGGGCGTGGAACGCCGCCATGTCGGTGGCAGCCGCGCGGGCCAGCCACAACTGCGAGGTGGAGTCCTCGTTGCGGATCAGGTCGGCCAGGTCTTCACCCACGTATTCCAGCACCAGCAGGCCCTGCTCTTGCCACCACACTTCAGGCACGCGGCAACCCGCCTGAAGCAGCATCGACAGGCGCTGGGCCTCATGCGCCAGACCATTCTGCAACAGCACGCCAGGCCGCGGGAATTCGCCCAGGAACAGCTTGCAGCCAACGCCCAGCAGAAAGGCCCGCACATAGCGCAACGCGTAGGCCACGCCGCGGCCAAAGCTCGGGCGGCGGCGCTTGATGATGCAGCGCACGCCGTCGATCGTCACGTCCCGCACGGAGGGTTCGCGCGAGGCATCAACGCTGTCGAGCCAGGCGCGCAGGCCGGGCGGCGCGTTGTGATGGACGGGCGGCTGAGTCAAAGGGTCCTCGGTACGAAACAATGGCGCGCCTTATGCGCAATGCCCGAAAGGCTACACGCAATGACGGCCGGGCAAAAAGAAAAAAAGCCGGCGCGCGGGCCGGCTTTCTTGTACTGCGAGTACCGGCTTAGGACAGTTCGCCTTCAACCAGGACCGTGACGTCGACGACAACGTCGGCGTGCAGGGCGACCTGGATCGGGAACTCGCCGATCGACTTCAGTTGGCCGTTGGGCAGACGCACTTGCGCCTTTTCAATGCCTTCGAAACCGGCCTTCTTCAGCGCATCAGCGATGTCGGCATTGGTGACCGAGCCGAACAGGCGGCCATCGACACCGGCCTTCTGAGCGATCTTCAGCTGGAAGCCGGAGACGCGCTCGCCCAGAGCCTGGGCGGCGGCCAGCTTTTCAGCCTGGACCTTTTCCAGCTCGGCGCGGCGAGCTTCGAATTCCTTCAGGGCGGCGTCGGTTGCACGACGAGCCTTGCGCTGGGGAATCAGGAAGTTGCGGGCGTAACCATCACGCACGCGGACGACTTCACCCAGGTTGCCCAGGTTGACGACTTTTTCGAGCAGAATAACTTGCATTTCAGTGCCCCGGATTAGTTGTGGTTGTCGGTGTAAGGCAACAGGGCCAGGAAGCGTGCGCGCTTGATGGCGGTGTCCAGCTGACGCTGGTAGATTGCCTTGGTGCCGGTCAGACGAGCCGGGATGATCTTGCCGTTTTCTTGCACGAAGTCGCGCAGGGTGTCCAGATCCTTGTAGTCGATCTCTTCGACGCCGGCTGCGGTGAAGCGGCAGAACTTACGACGCTTGAAGAGCGGGTTCTGCTGCGTGAATTTGCGTTTTTCTTTGCGTTTTCCGAAGAAAGCCATGATATGTGCCTCTATGTTTGAGGGATCTGGTGGTTATCGATAACCAGGCCAAACTCCCATAACCTATCCGTATTCAGAAGGCGCTCTCGCACCTTTTGCCCATTCCCTTCAAGCCACCTGCGGATCGCGTCCTGCGCTGCCGCTGATCTTGCGTGCCTGCTGCAAATGCAGCTTGATCTTCACCGAGTCCTTGCGGACAGGAGCCAAAAACCCCTGCACCAGCAATTCAGACCCTAACGCGGTGTTCTTCAACAGCAACGCCAGATCGCCTAGTGCCACGGCGGTAATCGTCAATTCAACACGGCGCGGATGGCCGGCTTCAATGACTTCCGATTCGTGAGCCAGCAGCATTTCCAGCGCTGGCAGTCCGGCGGGAGTGTGGCGCAAAGGCTCGCATTCAAGAACGCGGGCGCTGAGTTCCAGCTTATTCATCCTGCCGTGCACCAAGGGGACTTCACGGGATGAGCTCTGCGTGAGCCCTGCTTACTCGGCCTGAGCCGGCGCTGCTTCAGCCGAAGCCTTACGGGCTTCTTCGCGCTCAACCGACTTCATCATGATCGAGGGCGTGGACTGGGCCTTCTTGGTCTTGATGACCAGGTGGCGCAGAACGGCGTCGTTGTAGCGGAACGAGTGCTCCAGCTCATCCAGCGTGGCTTGGCCGCACTCGATGTTCAGGCAAACGTAGTGAGCCTTGACGAGCTTCTGGATCGGGTAGGCCAGTTGACGGCGACCCCAGTCTTCCAGGCGGTGAACCGAGCCGCCTTGGCCCGTGACCAGCGCTTGGTAACGTTCGACCATGGCGGGCACTTGCTCGCTTTGGTCGGGGTGAACGATAAACACTACTTCGTAGTGACGCATGAGTAAAACTCCTTGAGGATGTCTCGCTGGCCAACATCCTGCACCCGCGCTTTCCATCATGGGTGTCGCGCTGTCCCAGTGTTCCACTGGGGAAGCCCCACTTTGGGGTTTCAGCGCGCTAAGACGTCGGCCCGCAAGGGGCAGCCCGCTACCCAAAAACCATGGGCGGTCGAGCAAGAAAGCCCTCGATTATCACCGATCGGGCAGCGCGGCGCAAGCCGCATGCGCCTTACGAAATCAGGGACGGGCTATTTTCACCGCCCTGCCCCGTTGGCTGAGGCAGATCGGCAACACGGATTTCCTGCGGCCGGTTGACCACGCTGACCATCACATAGCTGATGATCATCAGCAGGAACCACGAACCGAGCTTGGCGATCGACACCCATTGCCAGGCATGCGACTGGTTGGGATAGCGCCAGGCGTTGGCGAAGGTGCCGATGTTCTCTGCGAACCAGATGAACAGGGCCACCAGCACGAACCCCAGCAGCAGCGGCATGCGGCGGTAGACCCGCCAGATCCGGAAATACACCCAGGTGCGCGCGAACAGCACCGCCGTCAGGCCGAACAGCGCCCAGCGGAAATCCATGATGAAGTGGTGCGCGAAGAAATTCACGTAAATCAGCACCGACAGCGCCACCGTGGCGGCCATCGGGGGATGCGCGCGGAAACGGAAATCGAACAGGCGCCACACCCGGGCCAGATAGCTGCCCACCGCCGCGTACATGAAGCCCGTGAACAGCGGCACGCCGCCGATCCGCAGCACACTGGCCTCGGGATAGATCCAGGATCCGGCCGCCGTCTTGAAGAGCTCCATCCCCGTGCCCACCACATGGAACATCAGGATCACGCGGGCCTCGCTCCAGGTTTCCATGCGCAGCGCCAGCAACAGGGCCTGGATACCCAGCGCGGCCAAGGTCAGGAAATCGTAGCGGGCCAGCGCGGCATCCTTGGGATACCACCAGTGCGTGCCCAGCAGCAGCGCGCACATCAAGCCGCCGAACAGGCACGCCCAGGCCTGTTTCACGCCAAAGCGGAAGAATTCGTAGAGCGCGACGCCAAAACGGCCGCGGCCGGCCAGATGCTTGGCCAGCCGCGATTCCCATTCTTGCAGCCCCGCGATAAGCGGCCAGTCCCTGGCCGCCGGATGGCTCACGGAACGCTCAGCCTTCCACGACGGCGTAGGCCGAGTGGTTGTGGATCGATTCGAAGTTCTCGGCCTCGACGCGATAGCGGGCGATGCCGGGGTGCGCATTCAGGCGGGCAGCTACGTCGCGCACCAGGTCTTCGACGAACTTGGGGTTGTCGTAGGCGCGTTCGGTCACGTACTTTTCGTCAGGGCGCTTGAGCAGGCCCCAGAGTTCGCACGAGCCTTCTTCTTCGATCAGGCGGATGACGCCATCCATGCTGATATCGTCGCTCAGGATGGCCGAGACCGTGACATGCGAGCGCTGATTGTGCGCCCCGTATTCCGAGATGGCCTTCGAACACGGACAGAGGCTGGTGACGGGCACCTGCACGACCAGTTCGAATTCGACGCCGTCGCCCTGGGCGCGGGCGATCCACTGGACTTCGTAGTCCAGCAGGCTCTGCACGCCGGAGATCGGCGCCGACTTGTTGATGAAGTACGGGAACGACGCGGTGATGTCGCCGCGTTCGGCATGCAGCAGCGGCAGCATGTCGGCCGCCATGGCGCGGAACAGGGTCGGCGTCATGGGCGTGCTGCGGTACTTTTCCAGCAGCGCCACGAAGCGGGACATGTGCGTCCCCTTTTCTTCGGGCGGCAGCGCCACCGTCAGGGTCCAGTTGGCGACGGTGCCTTGGGCCGAGCCATCGCCGCTTTCAATCAGCATGGGGTGGCGCACGCCACGGATGCCCACGCGTTGAATCGGGATGTGACGGGTATCCGCCGAGCTCTGGACGTCGGGCATCACGATGGCGGGGTCGATCGGAGAATTCATTTCAGCTTACCTGTCTAGGCAATCAGTCGCTCGCGCACGGCCTAGGAAACTTTGAGAGAGGGGCATTATCGCCCAAACCCCGGCAACCGCCAGGGAAAACCCTTCTATCCGTAGGTTAGCGGGGCCGGAACAGTGTGTTTCATATTCCGGGCAAAAGCGGCGCCTTCACCCGGCCCCGCAACCGGTCAGGCCAGCAGATCGGCGTAGCGGGCGCGGATGGACTGCTCAATGCCCGCGGCATCCAGGCCGACGCCGGCCAGCAGGGCCGATTGTTCGCCATGGTCGATGAAGACGTCGGGCAAGCCCAACTGCAGCACGGGGATCTGCACGCCGGCGGCGCTTAGCGTTTCCAGCACCGCACTGCCCGCCCCGCCCATGATCGCCGCGTCTTCCAGCGTGACCAGCGCATCGTGCCTGGAGGCCAGATCCAGGATCAGTTCGCGATCGATGGGCTTGACGAAGCGCATGTCGGCCACCGTGGCGTCCAGCTTGCCGGCCGCGGCCAACGCAGCCTGCACCAGCGTGCCGAAGCCCAGGATGGCGATCTTCTTGCCTTCGCGGCGCACCACGCCGCGGCCCAGCTCCACCGTGTCCAGCCCGGCGCCTTCCAGCGCGCCACAGCCCGCGCCGCGCGGATAGCGCACGGATGCCGGACCGGGGTGCTGATAACAGGTGGACAGCAACAGGCGCGTTTCGTTTTCGTCGGACGGCGTGGCGACCACCATGTTCGGCACGCAACGCAGGAACGCGGTGTCGTAGTTGCCGGCATGGGTGGCGCCGTCGGCGCCCACGATGCCCGCGCGGTCCAGCGCGAAGGTCACGTCCAGGTTCTGCAAGGCCACATCATGGATGAACTGGTCGTAGCCGCGCTGCAGGAAGGTCGAGTAGATCGCAACGACAGGCTTCTGCCCTTCGCAGGCGATACCTGCGGCGAACGTCACGGCGTGCTGTTCGGCGATGCCCACGTCGAAATAGCGCAGCGGAAAACGTTTTTCGAATTCCACCAGCCCGCTGCCTTCGCGCATGGCGGGGGTGACGGCGACCAGGCGCGAATCCTGCTCGGCCATGTCGCACAGCCAGTTGCCGAACACCTGGGTAAAGGTACGCTTGCCCGGGGCCTTGGATTGCTGGATGCCGACGGCGGGGTCGAACTTGCCCGGGCCGTGGTAAAGCACCGGATCGGCCTCGGCCAGCTTGTAGCCCTGCCCCTTCTTGGTCACCACGTGCAGGAACTGCAGGCCTTGCAGGGCCTTCAAGTTCTGCAGCGTGGGCACCAGGGCGTCCAGGTCGTGGCCATCGATGGGGCCGACGTAATTGAAACCGAACTCTTCGAACAGCGTGGCCGGCGTGACCATGCCCTTGGCGTGCTCTTCGAACCGGCGCGCCAGCTCCAGCACCGGCGGCACGTGCTGGAGGACGGCGCGGCCCACGTTCTTGGCCGCAGCGTAGAAGCGGCCCGACATCAGGCGCGCCAGATAGCGGTTCAGCGCCCCCACCGGCGGCGAGATCGACATGTCGTTGTCGTTCAGGATCACCAGCAGGTTGATGTTGGGCGTGACACCCGCGTTGTTCATGGCCTCGAACGCCATGCCCGCGGACATGGCGCCGTCGCCGATGACGGCGATGTGCTGGCGCTGCACGCCGGCGTTGCGCGAGGCCACCGCCATGCCCAGCGCCGCCGAGATGGACGTCGATGAATGCGCGGTGCCGAAGGCGTCGTATTCGGATTCGCTGCGCTTGGGAAAGCCCGAGATCCCGCCCGCCTGGCGCAGTTGCGCCATGCCGGCACGGCGCCCGGTCAGGATCTTGTGCGGATAGGACTGGTGGCCCACGTCCCAGACGATGCGGTCATGCGGCGTGTCGAACACCTGGTGCAGCGCCAGCGTGAGCTCGACCGTGCCCAAGTTGGACGACAAGTGCCCGCCCGTTTTGGATACCGACTCCAGCACGAAGCCGCGCAGTTCGTCCGCAAGCTTTTTCAGCTCTCGACGATCCAGGCGCTTGAGGTCTGCCGGGGATTGAATGCGGTCCAATAAATCAGTCGTCATGCTTTTATGGGGTTCGTTGACCCGGCGTGGATTCAGGCCGGGCTAGTCACGGATCAGCGGTCTCGAAGGACGATGAAATCAGCCAGTTGCGCCAGGCGCCCGCCAGCATCGCCCAAAGGCGCCAGCGCCGCCAGCGCCGCTTCACGCAATTCGTCGGCAAACGCCCGCGCCTCGGACAGGCCCAGGAGCGACACATACGTCGGCTTGTTCTCCGCCGCGTCCTTGCCCGGGGTCTTGCCCAGGCTGGCCGTATCGGCGGTCACATCAAGAATATCGTCCACGACCTGGAAGGCCAGGCCCATCGCCTGCGCATAGGCGTCCAGCGCCTGGCGCGACGCCGAACTGGCGCCCGCGACGATGCCGCCCAATGCGACGCTGCAGGCCAGCATGGCGCCGGTCTTCATGCTGTGCATGGTTTGCAGGTCGTCGCGCGATAGCGAACGGCCGACGCTGAGCAGGTCGATGGCCTGGCCGCCCGCCATGCCCTGGCTGCCGGCGGCGCGCGCCAGCGACTGGGTGGCCTGCACGATCAGCGCGGGGGCGATCGGCATGGAGGCCAGCAGGTCGAAGGCCAGCGGCTGCAAGGCATCACCCGCCAGCATGGCGGTGGCTTCGTCGAACTTGACGTGCGTGGTCGGCTGGCCGCGGCGCAACGTGTCGTCGTCCATGCAGGGCAGATCGTCGTGAACCAGCGAATACGCGTGGATCAGTTCCACCGCCGCGGCGGCGCGGTCAAGCGAGGCCTCGATGGCCAGCACGCTGCCGCTGACGGGGCAGGCTTGGCCCGCGGCGTAGACCATCGCGGCGCGTACCCGCTTGCCGCCGCCCAGAACAGCGTAGCGCATGGCTTCATGCAGACGGACAGGCAGCACATCCGCGGGGGGCATCAGGTCGTCAAGCACGTCTTCGACGTGCCGCACGCGCCCCTGCAGCCACTCCGGGAAAGCGAGTTGAGTTTGCTTCATCGGGTTCTTATTCGTCATCCAGCGCCGCCGGGTCCAGCGGGCGCAGCAAGTCGCCCTCCAGGACCTTCACCTGCTGTTCGGCCTGCGCCAAGCGGTCCTGGCAGACGCGGGTGAGCGCCACGCCGCGCCGGTAGGCCGCCAGCGATTGCTCAAGCGGCAACGAGCCGTCGTCCATGGCCGCAACCAACGACTCCAATTCGGCCAGGGCCGTTTCGAAATCCTGGGGCAAGGGACGGTCGTCGATCTGCGGATCGGCTTGTGTGGGTTTGGCCAAACGGGTCTCCGAGGGCGCTAGGGGTGGATCAATCTTCGAATTGTACGAGATCGCCACGCCGGACCCGGCCTTGCCCGCACGATCAGGCTGATGCCCCCGCAAGACCCGCGATCGCCGCCCGCAGCGCGGGCCCCACGCGCGTGCGCAGGTCGGCTTCCGGCAGCAGGCTGGCGGGACCGCCGCAGCTCATCACGAAGACGCCTTCGCCGGTGATGGACGTGAAAGGCACCGCGACGGCGTTGATGCCCGACTGCCACTCGCCGATGGCGAAACAGCAGCCCGATTCCTGTAGTTCCTGGCGTGCGCGGGCGATGGCGTCGACGGAAGGCGCGGCCGGCCCCAGCCGCGCCACCGTCTCGTCGCGCGCGGCGGCCGGCAGGCTGGCCAGATACGCCCGGCCCATTGCGCTGTCCAGACTGGCGCGGTAGCCGACCGGCAAGCGCAGGTACAGCGCGGAAGACCCGTGTATCGCTTCGACGTAGGTCATGGCGTCGCCGTCGAAAGCGCCGAGCGCGACCGCGCCGCCGGTGTCCCGGGCCAGTTCGGTCATCGAGGCCTTGGCCAGTTCGCGCACCTCCAGCCCGGCCAGCAGCCCAAAGCCCAGCGCCAGCACGCCGTAGCCGGGCGAGTATTTGCCGGTGTCGGGGTGATAGCGCAGGTAGCCCAGTTCGGTAAGCGTGTAGGTGATGCGGCTGATGGTGGGCTTGGGCAGCCCGGTCAGGCGCGCCAGATCCAGGTTGCCCAGCGCGGTCACGCCGTGGCGAAAACACCGCAGCACGTCCAGCCCCCGCGCCAGCGCGGTGATGAAGTCGGGCGAATTGGCGCCTTCGCCCACGCCGGCCGTGCGCTTGCGGCGCGCCGGCTGGCTCAGTTCCAACGTCTCGTCGGGCTTGGTCGCCGCATGGATAACGCGCTTGGCATCAGAAAAAGATTGCATTTCTATTCGCTTCGTTTTTATAGTTTATTTCGAATAACAAAACCAAATTCCATATAACGGAATTTAAATGATCCAAGGAGACTTGGCAAGCCCCGCGAAGCCGCCCCGGCAGCGCGGTCCGCCCAAGCCAAGCCCGGCGATCCACTCACGCACGCGATTTCAAGGGGAAAAACATGATTCGCACGAGTATCAAGCTGCTGGCCACCGTATTGCTCAGCGCCGCCGCACTGGGCGCGCAGGCCGATACGTATCCGGCGCGGCCCATCAAGGTCGTTTCGCCCTTCCCGGCCGGCGGCGCCACCGACGTGCTGACCCGCATTCTGGCCGAACGCATGGCCAAGACGCTGGGCCAGCCCATGATCGTGGAGAACAAGGCCGGCGCGGGCACGTCCATCGGCGCGGCCTTCGTGTCGCGGGAACAGCCGGACGGCTACACCATCCTGATGGCCACGAACTCCACGCTCGTGACGAATCGCTACCTGTATAAGGAACTGCCCTACGATCCGGACGGTTTCGCCCGCATCGGCATGGTGGGAGTCGGCCCGCTGGTGCTGCTGTCCAGCCCCAAGCGACCGTTCAACAGCACGCAAGACGTGGTGGCCTACGCCAAGCAAAACCCGGGCAAGCTGACGTTCGCGACCTTCGGTCCCGGCACCTCGTCGCACCTGGCTGGCGAACTGTTCAAGGAACGCGCCGGCATCGATATCCTGCATGTGCCTTTCAAGGGCGCGACCCAGGCCCTGCCCGCGCTGATCAGCGGCGACGTGGACCTGTTCTTCGACATGGTCGCCACCGGCATGCCGCAAGCGGACGCTGGCAAGGTCAAGGTCTTCGCCATCACCAGCCCGTCGCGGCTGGCGACGCTGCCCAAGCTGCAGACGCTGGCCGAAGAGGGCTACCCCGCCTTCGACATGACCGCCTGGTTCAGCTTCGTGGCGCCCAAGGGCACGCCGGCCCCCGTGCTGGAAAAACTACAGGCCGCGCTGACAGAGGCCCTGCAGGACGAAGCCGTGAAGAAACGCCTGCTGGACATGGGCATCGACCCGCGCTCGGGCACGGCGGCCGAACTGGACAAGCAAATCAAGACCGAACAGCCGATCGTGTCGCAATTGATCAAACAGGCCAACATCGTCCTGCAATAAGCGAGCACGGTTGCCCGCCAACGGTTTAGTGACAAATCGTTCGCGGCCCTGCCGGCCCGCGAAACGGCGGCGGGCCCCTCGGTCCGCCACCCTTTCCCCCGACAGCGCCCACCAGGGTCCTGTCGGTTTTTTACGCCTTGCCTAACCGCTGGATACAGAAACCGGGCGTGTGCCGCTGCTATGGTGAAAATGGAATCACCAGCGGGAGCCCGGATGCCTGAACCCGAAGACCGATACGCCCGCCTGGACGCCGCCCGCTGGCTGGCGGCCGTGGCGGTCGTGCTGCTGCATAGCGCGGCACTGATCGTCAGCGACCCGGCCGCCTATGGCGGCGGCGCGTGGCTGGCCGCCAATTTGTACGACTCGGCGGCGCGCTGGTGCGTGCCTGTCTTCGTCATGGTCAGCGGCGCATTGCTGCTGGACCCCGACAAACCCCACGACGCCCTCAAGTTCTACAGCCGCCGGATGGCGCGCATCTGCGCGCCGCTGGTGTTCTGGACGTTGTTCTATCTGACATGGCGCACCGGCCTGGACTGGTGGGACGACGGGCACGTGGATTTTTCGTTCTGGCCTCGCAAGGTCGTCCAGGGCGAGCCGTACTACCACCTCTGGTACCTGTACATGATCGTGGGGCTGTACCTGTTTGCGCCCCTGGCCCGCCTGCTATATGCGCGCAGCACGCCGCGCGGACGCACACTTTGGGTCGTGGGTATCCTGGGCGTGGCGATCCTGGACGCGCTGTATCGCCGTGCGCTCGGCGCGCCTCACGGCTTCTTCCTGACCTGGTTCCTGCCCTATCTGGGTTACTTCGTGGCCGGCCGCCTGATCTTCGACGGCGAAATGCGCATCCCCCGGCCCGGCCTGATGCTGGCGGCCAGCGTCGCCGCCACGGCGCTGGGCGTGACGGCCATGTCCAACGGCCACACGCTGGACACCTACTTCTACGACTACTTCAGCCTGACCGTGCCGTTCATGTCGCTGGCCGCGTTCCAGTGGATCGTGTCCTCGCCCCGGTTGCCGCGACTGGCCGCGCTGGCGCCGCTGACGTTCGGGGTCTACCTCATCCACCCCGTATTCCTGGATGTGGCGCGGCGTGCCGGCGCCTTCACGGGCGGGGACCGCGATGCCTGGACCGTGCCGGTGCTGACGCTCGCCGTGTTTGCCCTGTCGGCCGCCAGCAGCTGGCTGCTACGGCGCCATCCGGCCACCCGCCGGCTCGTCTGAAAGACCTACGCCATGAAGGGTTAATCGGGTTTTGCCCCCGGCCAAACACCCCCCTCGATAACTTCACCAAGCTTCACGGATCTTCACGGGCGTAGGGGAATCCCTTGGGGTACAATTCACGGCTAATTTGATCGGCCAGACACCGATTTTTCTTCGCGCCAGCACGGATTTAGCCAAGCTCGACTGTTGAGCTCAAGCGTTTGCGAGCAGTTCGCCAAATCGCTGGGCTTGAAACAAAAGCGCTTGGCAGCGTTCAAACCGTCCTGGCTTTTTTATCCGAGCGGAGGGAATCATGACCGACATCGGTCGGATGGCACATGTCGTGCCAGCTCGCACCCAGCTACCCGTCAGTGCTTATTTTGACGAAGCCCTCTTTGCCCGCGAGCAAGAACTCATTTTCAAGCAATCCTCGCAATACGTCGGCCACCAGAAATTGGTGCCCGAGATCGGGGATTGGCGTACGTTGGCTCAAGAAAACGCAGGACGCGTGCTGGTTCGCAACCAGCAAGGCGTTGAGCTCATCTCGAATGTCTGCCGTCATCGCCAGGCGTTGATGCTGGGCGGCCAGGCCGGCAATGTGGCCGGCAACTGCAATGCCAAAGGCAATTTGAAAGCCACCGGCGGCAACATCGTTTGCCCGCTGCACCGCTGGACGTACAACAATCAAGGCGAGTTGCTGGGCGCCCCCCAATTCGAGACCACGCCTTGCATGAACTTGCAGAAGTTCCGCCTGCGCGATTGCCACGGCCTGCTGTTCGAAGGCCCGCGCGATCCGGCCTCCGACATGGCTCCACTGTTCTCGCGCCCTGAGTTCAACTTCGGCGACTACGTGCTCGACCACGTCGAAGTGCACCAGTGCAACTACAACTGGAAGACCTTCATCGAGGTCTATCTTGAGGATTACCACGTCGGTCCGTTCCATCCCGGCCTGGGCCGCTTCGTCACTTGCGACGACCTGACCTGGGAATTCAACGACTGGTACAGCCTGCAGAAGGTCGGCGTGCACAATGCGCTAGCACAGCCCGGCTCGGACGTGTACAAGCAGTGGCACGACCGGTTGCTGTCGTTCCGCGACGGCGACGCACCGGACTTCGGTGCGGTGTGGGTCACGTACTTCCCGACCCACATGATCGAGCTCTACCCGCACGTGCTGGTACTGTCCACGCTGTATCCGAAGAGCCCCCAGGAAACGGTCAACGTCGTGGAGTTCTACTACCCCGAGGAAATCTCGGCGTTCGAACGCGAATTCGTCGAGGCGCAGCGTGCCGCCTACATGGAAACGGCCATCGAAGACGACGAGATCGCCGAACGCATGGACGCGGGCCGCAAAGCCTTGATGCTGCGCGGAGTGAACGAAACCGGCCCGTACCAGTCGCCGATGGAAGACGGCATGCAGCACTTCCACGAGTGGTACCGGCGCACCATGCAGGACGTGTAAGCGCAGACCCTGTCCACGCAGGGCTTGCCGCCAACGGAATCAGGGCCTCGCACATCGCGAGGCCCTTTTCATTGCGCGCGGCGCCAGCCCGCCATTACCCGATCGCGCCCGCTACCGTGCGTTCGCCGATCGCCAGCCCCACCGTCATGCCGACGCCCGAGTGCATGACCGCCACCGTCGTGGCTGCGTCCACCGGCATCACCGAGAACGGCGCCGGACCGTGGGCGCCATACACGCCCTGCCAGCGCTCCACCACGCGCAAGCGCGCCCCCAGGGCCTGCGACGCCAGGTCCAGCATGGCGTTGTCGACCACCTCGTCATTGAACGGGAATGCATCCTGCCCATAGCGGTGCGAATCCCCGATGATCAGTTCGCCATAAGGCGTGGGACTCATCAGCAGATGGATGCCGTTCTCAAGCAGCATCGGCGTACGTGCCTGGATCACATCGCGCAGGACTTGCGCCGACGGCAGGTCCGAGAAGGCGCCGTAATGCACGCACGACAGGCCCGTCAGCACGGGCCGATCCAAGGCGATGGCGTTCGTCTCGAAGGCCACGCGCAGCATCTGCAAGCGGGTGATTTCGAGGTTCAGCGGCGCAAAGCGTTCGGGCAGCAGGGTCAGGTAGTCGTGGCCGGGGCACACGAACACATGCTTGCCCTGAAAGTCGCCGGCGGTGGTGCCGACCAGGCCGTTTTCCACGGCGCGCGCCAGCGTGCCGGTGATGAACGTCACGCCCAGCGATTCCGCCAAATAGCGCGTGATCGCAGGCAGGGCTTCGCGGGAATAGATCTGCAGGTCGTCATGGCCGCGCAGGCCCATGCAGTGGTGCGCCAACTGCCCGCCGTACAGGCCGCCCACGTCGCGGGCGGACAGCAGGTCGGCGCGGTAGCCTTCCTGCTTCAAGCGCGTATCCGCGAATTCCTGCAGCACGGTAGCCTCGTCGGCATTGCGCGCCAGCACCAAGGCGCCGTTGGCGCGCACATGGAAGCCGGCCTTGCCGGCCAGATCCAGCCACAGCTCGCGGGCCTGCTGCGCGTGCGACAGCATCATGCCGGGCGGCTGGCCGGTCACGATGACCTGGCCGAAATTGCGGATCGTGGCGCCGTGCGCCTGGCGGCTGCGTTCGATCACGGCCACCGACAAACCGCGCTTGGCGGCCGCCCAGGCATGCGCGATGCCGAGCATGCCCGCGCCCACCACGATTACGTCGTAAGTTTTCATCTGAGGAACATTGCTAGAGGAATAGCGGGAGAAGCCGCGCGCGGCGGCGCTTCCCGGTAAGCGGCGGCTCGGCCAACGCCACGCCGCCGCGTCGGCGGACGCTTACTTCTTCTTCGGCTCGGACTTGCCGTCGTAGCGCTTGGTCCATTCGGCGATGATGCGTTCGCGGTTCGTGGCGGCCCACACGAAGTCGTTCTTGATCATGCGCTTGGTCAGGTCGGCCGGCAGATTGGGGTTGACCGTGGCGATCGACGGGATCGCCAGCACCGCGAAGTTGGCCTTGTACAGCTCGTTGGCTTCGCGGCTGGCCGAGAAGTCGGCCAGCTTGCGGGCGGCTTCCAGGTTCTTCGTGCCCTTCATGATGGCGGTGGCTTCGACTTCCCAGCCCAGGCCTTCCGACGGGAACACGGCTTCGACCGGCGCGCCGTCGGCCTTCAGCTTGGCGGCGCGGTAGTCGAACGACACGCCGATCGGGAACTCGCCCGCGGCCGCCATGTTGCACGGCTTCGAACCCGAGTGCGTGTACGAACCGATGTTCTTGTGCAGGGCGTCCATGTAGGCCCAGCCCTTCTCTTCGCCGAAGATCTGCAGCCATGCGCTGACGTCCAGGAAGCCCGTGCCCGACGAGGCCGGGTTCGGCATGACGATCTTGCCGGCATAGACCGGCTTGGTCAGGTCTTCCCACGACGTGGGCTTGGGCAGCTTCTGCTTTTCGGCTTCGATGGTGTTGAAGCAGATGGCGGCGGCGTAGCCGTCCATGCCGACCCACGACGGCTCGGCCTTGGCGTCGCGCATGTTGGCGGCGATCTGGTCCAGGCCCTTGGGGGCGTAGGGTTGCAGCATGCCTTCCTTGTCCATCAGGCCCAGCGCCGTGCCGGCCAGGCCCCAGATGACGTCGGCCTTCGGGTTGCTTTTCTCGGCCAGCAGCTTGGCGGCGATGATGCCGGTGGAGTCACGGACCCACTGGATCTTGATGTCGGGATTTGCACGTTCGAACGCGGCCTGATAGACCTTGATCTGATCGGCTTCGAGCGCGGTGTAGACCGTCAGCGTGGTCTCGGCGGAGGCGGCGCCCATCACGCCCGTCAGGGCGGCGGCCAGTGCAAGCAGCTTGTAGCGATTCATAAGGAACTCCGTGGATGAGCGGAAAAAAAGGGTGAGGGTCGCCCCCGCGGCGGGCGATTGCCCGCTGCGGTACGCGGTGTGAAAGAGAGGAATGCGGCCGGCGGCGCCGGCTGGTCGAGATCTAGTTCAGGGCCGTTCGCCTCGCGCCAGACGGGCTTCGATATCGGTCACGACGGCCGGCAGGTCGGCCACCGTATCGATCAGATAATGGGGTGCGGCGGTCGAGAGTTCGCGGGTGGCTTCGGCGCGCGCTTTGTCGCGCCCCGCGTCGTCCAGGCTCAGGTATTCGTCCAGCGTCAGGCCGGCGGCGTTGCCGGACAGCAGCAGCCCCACCGTCCACATGCCGGCGCGTCGGCCTTCCTCGATCCCGGGCGAGGTGTCGTCGACCTTGATGCAGCCCGCGACGTCCGACAAGCCCAGTTCCACGACGTTCTTCAGCGCCATCGCCGGCGCCGGGCGTGCGCGCGGCACGTCGTCGCTGGCCACGATGCAATCGGGCTCCAGGCCTTCGGAGGCGGCGCGTTCGACGACGCGGCGCATGACGCTGCCCGGATAGCCCGAGCAGGATCCGATCTTCAGGCCGTGCTGGCGCAGCGCGCGCAGCAGTTCGGCCGCGCCGGGAATGGCCGCCGAATACTGCGCGACCTTCTCCAGCTGCATCGGCAGGAAGCGTTCATAGATGGCGGTCACGTCCTCGTCGGTAGGCAGGCGGCCGAACTGGGCCTGGTACTGCCCGGCGATGGCGGGCTGGTCGCACAGGGCGCGGATGTGGTCCCACTTGCCCATGCCCATCGGGCCACGGGCTTCTTTCAACGACACGTCCATGCCGAACTGCGAGAACGCGTCCACGAACACCTTGGTAGGCGCGAACGAACCGAAGTCGACCAGCGTGCCGGCCCAGTCGAAGATCACGGCTTCCAGTTGGACGGGCAAAGGGGAAACAGTCATGGGGGTCATCCTAAAAATGCGTTCAAAGAGCCACGGGACGGCGCCAGGCCTGGCTGCGCGCCACCAGCGCGCGGCTGGCCAGGTGCAACGCAAGCGCCGCGACGGCGGAACTGGCCATGATCACGGTGCACATGGCGGCGGCCGGACCGATGAAGCCGGCGTCGTCCATATTCAGCACCGCGACGGCGGCCAGCACCGTGGACGGGCTGTACAGGAACACCACGGCCGACACCGTCGTCATGGCGGAAACGAACAGGTAACGGGCGACATCCAGCGCCGCAGGCAGGCACATCGGCAAGGTCACGCGCCGGAAGGTCGTCATGCGCGGCACCTTCAGCGACGCCGAGGCGGCTTCGAACTCCGGATCCAGCGCGTTGAGCGCCGTGGCTGCCGTCAGGTGCGCGCTGGTGTAGAAGTGGACGATCGTGCACAGGATCAGCAGCGGCATCGTCCCGTAGAGTACGTTCAACGGATTCATCAGGCTGTTGAAGAAGAAGATGTAGCCCAGGCCCAGCACCAGGCCGGGAACGGCCATCGGCATCAGCGCCAACATGCTCACCGCGCCGCGCAAGCCGCGTGCCACCCCGCTGCGCGCCGGCACCTTCTCCATCATCCAGGCGCCGACAAACACCACCACCGTGCCGATCAGGGCCGTGCAGAACGCCAGCTGCAAACTGTTGCGCCAGGCCAGCCAGCCGCCGCCGTCCATGTTGTCGAAATCGTAGGACCGCAGCGACAGGGACAGGTTGTACGGCCACATCTTCACGAACGACGCCCAGACAGCCACGCCGATGATCAGCAGCAGGAAGGCGGCCATTGCGCCGGCCAGCGCCAGGAAGGCGGCATCGCGCCGCACGTTCACGCCCGAGACGTAGGGCTGCGCGCGGCCGCTCATCTGGGCGCCTTGGCGGGCACGCAACCGGCGGTCCAGCACGAACGTCAGCAAGGCAGGCAGCAGCAGCAAGATACCGATGGCCGCGCCCTTGGGGAAATTCTGCTGGCCGACCACCGCCTTGTAGGCTTCCATGGCCAACACGTTGTAATCGCCACCCACCACTTTGGGCACGCCGAAATCGGTCACCGTCAGCGTGAATACCACGCAGCAGGCCGAGAACACGGCATAGCGCGTGCCGGGCAAGGTCACGGTCAGGAACGTGCGCCACGGACCGGCGCCCATGGCACGCGCCGCGTCGTACAGGCGGCCGTCGGCCAGGGTCAGGCCGGTCAGCAGAATCATCAACGCGTGCGGGAAGGTATAGAAGGCCTCGCCCACGACAATGCCCCAGAAGCCATAAATGGTGGCGCCGCCCGTCAGGCCCTTGAGCAGGCCCTGGTTGCCCAGCAGATAGACCAGCGCAATGCCGGGCAGCAGCGAAGGCGCCAACAGCGGCAGCAAGGCGATGGTGCGCAGCAGGCCCTTGCCCGGCAGCCGCGTGCGGGTCAGGCCGTAGGCGAACCCGTAGGCGCAAGGCACCACCAGCAGCATCGTGACGATGCCGACGGTCAGGCTGCGCCCGACCATGGCCAGAAAGCCGTCCGCGCCGATGATGCCGGTCACGACCGACAGGCCTGCCCAGGCGCCGTCGCTGTCGGTGACGGACTTGGCCAGGATTGCCGCCAGCGGCAGCGCCAGAAACAGCACCAGGAACAGCGCCAGCGCGCCCTGCCCCGCCGTCAATCCCAGCGCGCCGATCCAGCCGGGCAGCGGGCGGCGGGCCAGGACGGCCGGAGCGGCGGCTCGGGGGGCCGGGACGGCTGGCAGGGAGGCGGCCGGTTCGGCGGCGGAGGATCCGGTCACGGTGGAATCAAGCGTAGGCGCGAATCGCATGGCGCGGCAGCTCCACCCAGCAGCGGCTGGCAGCGTGAGGGCCCAACAGGGCGTCTCCGATTTCAGGGGACACGATGGAATGCACGGTGGACCCGGGCACGCCTTCCAGGCGCAGGGCCAGCCGGTAGCCCCGGCCCAGGAACACGCCGTCCAGCACGTCGGCCAGCATGGAATTGGGTTCTTCCGGACGCGACATGGTGACGCGCACCGCCTCGGGGCGCACGAACAGCTTGCCCGATGCGCCGTCCAGCGCCTCGTCCACGGCCAGCTCCTGGCGACCCACGCGGGCGCGGTGGGCATCAACGCGCTCGAACGGCAGCCAGTTCGCCTCGCCCACGAAATCGGCGATGAAGGCCGAACCCGGCTGGCGGTACAGTTCGCGCGGCGTGCCGTATTGTTCGATCACCCCGCCGTTCATGACGGCGATGCGGTCGGCCATCACCATCGCCTCTTCCTGATCGTGCGTCACCATCAAGGTCGTGATGGACAGGCGCTTCTGCAATGCCCGCAGTTCGACGCGCAGGTGCTCGCGCACCCGGGCGTCCAGGGCGGACATGGGTTCGTCCAGCAGCAGGAGCGACGGCGACGGTGCCAGCGCGCGCGCCAGGGCCACACGCTGCTGCTGGCCGCCGGAGATCTGTCCCGGATATTTTTCCGCCGCGCCGGACAAGCCCACCAGGGCCAGCATTTCCTCGACCCGGCTGGCGACGTGCTTGCGGTGGGCGCGCTTGCCGCTCAGGCCGTAGGCCACGTTCTGGGCCACGGTCAGGTTGGGAAACAGCGCATAAGACTGGAAGAGGATGCCGTAATCGCGCTCCTGCGGCTCGGCACGCGAAATATCCCGGCCCGACAGCACGATGGCGCCGCTGTCCTGGCGCTCAAGGCCGGCGATGGCCCGCAGCAGGGTCGTCTTGCCGCAACCGGATGGTCCCAGCAGGCACACCAGCTCGCCTGCCCGGATATCCAGCGAAACATCGGCCAGCGCCGTATGGCTGCCAAAGCGCTTCACAAGATTTCTGACTGAGAGGAAGGCGTTATTGGGTTGGGGCATGGTGCCTCCGGTCTGGGAACGAAGGCAGTATGGAAGGCGCGTATTGAGTGTTTATGACACTTCGCGCAAATGCAGTAATAAAAACATCAAATTATTTTGGTGTACTGGCGGTCTTGCGCATTGCGTCCCTTTCCCGCCCCCACCATCGTGCTTGTCGCCGAACTCAAATCCTTCTACGCCGTGGCCCGCTGCGGCACCGTCACCAAAGCCGCCGCCCAATTGGGCGTCAGCCAGCCCACGGTGACGGGGCAATTGCGCCAGCTGGAGTCGCGTTACGGCGTCGAACTCTTTCACCGGCAGGGCCGCGGCATGCGCTTGTCGGACGCCGGGCACAGCCTGATGCCGATGGTGGAAAAGCTGGTGCAGCAGGAAACCGAGATCGATTTCCGGCTGCGCGACGCCAGCGACTTGCGCGAGGGCAATCTGCGCATCGGCGCGACCGGTCCCTTCTACATCATGGATACGGTGCGCCGGTACAACCAGCGCTACCCCGGCATCGACCTGACCGTCACGATCGGCAATTCGCAGTCGATGCTGCAGGCGTTGCACGACTACCGCATCGAGATTGCCACGTCTTCCTTTCTGATGGATGACAAGCACCTGTACCGCCGCATGATCGCGGCCGACCCGATCCGCGTAGTGACGCATCGCGACCACCCTCTGGCGCGCCGCAGCCAGGTCCGCCTGGCCGACCTGGCCGATCACGCGGTGCTGCTGCGCGAGCCCGGCTCCATGACGCGCCAGTTGACCGAGGACGCCCTGGCGGCGGCCGGCGTCACCGTGCGGCGCACCCTGGAGATCGGCAGCCGGGAGTCGATCCGGCAAGCCATCCTGTGCGATCTGGGCATCAGCCTCATCCCGTCGCGTGAAATCCCCTCGCATCCCGATCTGGCGGCGCTGGACATCGAAGGCGCCGACATCGTGATGAACGAATACCTGTACTGCCTGCGCGAGCGCCAACCGGTGCAATTGATCGCGCGCTTTCTGGAGATGGCGCCGGCAGCCGGCTGACCGCGAAGGTCACTGCCCGCCTCTCCCCCTTGCGGCCACTCAGGAGACAACCATGGCCTTGACCTTGCAAGACATCGAGCAGATTTTCCTGGAACGCGGACACCGTTCCTATCACGGCGAGTCCGTCAGCCATTTGCGGCATGCGCTGCAGACGGCGGCGCTGGCCGAGCGGCACGGCGCCAACGCGCAACTGATCACCGCCTGCCTGCTACACGACTTGGGCCATCTGATCGCCGACCGGCCCGGCACGCCCACGCTGCGCGGCATCGACGACAAGCACCAGTATTTCGTGCTGCCGTTCCTGCGCGGGCTGTTCAGCTCGGCCGTGCTGGATCCCATCCGGCTCCACGTGGAAGCCAAGCGCTACCTATGCTATGTGGAACCGCAATATGAAGCGTCGCTCTCGGAAGACTCGAAGCGCAGCCTGGCATTGCAGGGGGGCAGCTTCGATGCGGGCCAGGCGGTGGATTTCGCCAGCATGCCGGGCGCGCCGGATGCGATTCGTCTAAGACGATGGGACGACATGGCCAAGGTACCGGGGCTGGCCACACCGCCCCTGGACCATTTCCTGGAAATCGCCGAAAGCGTCTCCGGGCGGGTCAAGCTGGCCGCGATCTGGTAGCGGCCGCAGGCAAAAAAACGCCAAAGCGACAAAGCCAGGGCAATCGCCCTGGCTTACCGCCGCTGGCCGCCTCAGGCGCCCTTGGCCACCGGACGCGACGGATCGCTGCACCACTCGCTCCACGAACCCGGGTACAGGCGCGAACCCGACAGGCCCGCGATCTCCATCGACAGCAAGTTGTGGCAGGCAGTGATGCCGGAGCCGCACTGATGCACGATGGATGCCGGGTCGCGCCCCCCCAGCAGATCGGAGAATTCGGCGCGCAGTTGCTCGGCGCTCTTGAAGCGGCCGTCAGCTTGCAGGTTTTCGCCGTTGGGGCGGTTCAACGCGCCCGGAATGTGCCCGGCTACCGGATCCATGGGCTCGACCTCGCCGCGGTAGCGGTTGGCAGCGCGCGCGTCGATCACGGTGAAGGACGGCTGGGAAATATTGGCCAGCACGGCGGTGGCGTCCACGGCGCCCGCCAGCGACGCGCCAGACTCCACGGGTTTTCCAGCCTGGACGGGCGCTACGGCCTCGGTCGTCGTCGGCAGTCCGGCTGACACCCAGGCCTGCCAGCCGCCGTCCAGCACCGCCACGCGATCATGGCCCAGCCATCGCAGCATCCACCACAGGTGCGCCGCGTACATGCCGCCGCTGGCGTCGTAGGCCACGACCAGCGTCTGCGGCGTCACGCCGCACGCGGCCATCAACGCGCCGAATTCGGCGCGCGAGGGCAAGGGGTGGCGGCCGTTCTTGCCGGTGCGCGGCGCGGCCAGTTCGGTCTCGTGGTCCAGGTAGCGGGCGCCGGGAATATGGCCCGCGTCATAAGCCTGGCGGCCGGCCGCGTGGTTGGTCAGGTCGTGGCGCACGTCGAACACCCGCACATCGGGCGTATCCAGGCGCGCAGCCAGATCGGCGGCGGAAATCAGTGTCATCGGCATTCGTTGTGCTCCGGGTCGAGAGGAACGCGGGTCAGGCCGGCTTGGGGTCGCGCATCGTGCGCCACACCGACAGCAGCCCAGCGGAAATGATCAAGCCCATGCCGGCCCAGGCCACGCCGTCCAGGTGGTCGCCCCAGAAGCCCATGCCCAGCAAGGCCGCGAAGATAATGGTGCTGTATTGCAGCGCCGCAGTCAGCAGCGCCGACCCCATGCCGAACGCCCGGGTCATGGCCAACTGGCCGAACATGCCGGCCACGCCCACGCCGAACAGCGACGCGTAGCCCTGCCAGTCGGCCTGGCCCCAGCCTTCGAACCACAGTCCGGCCAAGCTGGACACGCAGACCGCCACGGAAAAGAACAGCACCGTGCGCCATTCGGGTTCGCCGATCCGGCCAAGCTGGCGGATCTGCATCATGGCGATCGCCGACATTGCGCCGGCGCCCATCCCCATCACCGCCGCCACCCACTGGTCGTCGTTGATGCTGGGACGCAGCACGGCGATCACGCCCAGGAAGCCCAGCGCCACCGCCACGATGCGTACCGGGTCGCGCTGCGCGCCGCCCCAGCCCAGCATCCAACAGGCGATGAAAAGCGGCGCGGTGTAATTCAGGCTGGTCGCGGTGGCCAACGGCAGGTGCGAGATGGCGAAAAAGCCCAGCCACATCGACGTGACGCCGGACAGGTTGCGCCACAGGTGCAGCTTCCAGCTGGTCGGGATGATCGATTGCCGGCCAGCACGCGCCCACAGCAGCAATAGGATCACCGAAGGCAGCCCGCGGAACAGCACGATCTGCGGGAGGGAGGCGCCGTGCTCGGTACCGAGCTTCACGAACGACCCCATGATGGCGAACATGGCGGACGCCAGCAACATCCAGAGAGCCTGCATTGGGGGTCTGCGCTAAGGGAAAAGTGGGGAAGAAATAGGGGAAAGCGATACTATACTCTCCGTCACCGGGAGCGGTGCCGGCGAGTCGGGGAACTGGCGGGCCGCCGCGATGTCGAACCCGGGTATTTCCCGCTCGCAGAGGAACACAAAAAACATGAAACGCATTGTCTTGTTCGTCATCACCAACCTGGCCGTCATGCTCGTGCTGTCGGCCACGCTGCGCATCCTGGGCGTAGACCGCTACATCACCGCCAACGGCCTGAACCTCAACGCCCTCCTGATCTTTTCGGTCGTGGTGGGTTTCACGGGCGCGATCATCTCGCTGCTAATCAGCAAGCCGATGGCCAAATGGAGCACCGGCGCGCAAGTGCTGGATCCCAACGCGCCGCGCAACCAGCGCGAAGCCTGGCTGCTCGACACCGTGCACCAGTTGGCAGACCGCGCCGGCATCGGCCGCCCGGAAGTCGCCATCTATGACGGCGCCCCCAACGCGTTCGCCACCGGCGCGTTCAAGAACGACTCGCTGGTCGCCGTATCGACGGGCCTGTTGGAAAGCATGAGCGAAGAAGAAGTCGCCGCCGTGCTGGCGCACGAAGTGGCCCACATCGCCAACGGCGACATGGTCACGCTGACGCTCATCCAGGGCGTGGTGAACACGTTCGTTGTGTTCCTGGCCCGCGTGGTCGGCTACTTCATCGACCGCGTCGTGTTCAAGAACGAACGCGGCATCGGCCCGGGCTACTACATCACCGTGCTGGTCTGTGAGATCATTTTCGGCGTCCTGGCCTCGATCATCGTGGCCTGGTTCTCGCGCCAGCGCGAATACCGCGCCGACGCGGGCTCGGCCCACCTGATGGGTGCACGCGAACCCATGATCCGCGCTCTGGCCCGCCTGGGCGGCCTGGAACCGGGCGACCTGCCCAAGTCGTTTGAAGCCTCCGGCATCACCGGACGCGGCGGCCTGGCGGCCATGTTCGCCTCGCACCCGCCGATCCCGTCCCGCATCGCCGCGCTGCAAAATGCGCGCGTGATCTGAAGCCGGCGCCAGGCCCGCGCCCCCGCGCGGCCGCCGCCCATGAAAAAGTCCCTCCTCGGAGGGACTTTTTCATGGGCGGCGCCTGCGGAGTGTCAGCACTCGACGATGTTCACCGCCAGGCCCCCGCGCGCGGTTTCCTTGTACTTGGTCTTCATGTCCGCGCCGGTTTCGCGCATGGTCTTGATCACCGAATCCAGCGACACATAGTGCTGCCCGTCGCCGCGCAGCGCCATCCGGGCCGCGTTCACGGCCTTGATGGATGCCATGGCGTTGCGCTCGATACAGGGAATCTGCACCAGGCCGCCCACCGGGTCGCACGTCAGGCCCAGGTTGTGCTCCATGCCAATCTCGGCGGCGTTCTCGACCTGCTCGACCGTGCCGCCCAATGCCGCGGCCAAGCCGCCGGCCGCCATCGAACACGCCACGCCCACCTCGCCCTGACACCCCACTTCGGCGCCCGACAGCGAGGCGTTGTACTTGTACAGCAGTCCCACCGCCGCGGCGGTCAACAGGAACTCCCGCACGCCTTCGCGGTTGGAGCCCGGCACGAAGCGGTCGTAATAGTGCAGCACGGCCGGAATGATGCCCGCCGCGCCGTTGGTCGGCGCCGTCACGACGCGGCCGCCCGCGGCGTTCTCTTCGTTGACCGCCATCGCGTACAGGTTGACCCAGTCCATCACGGACAAGGGGTCGGACAGCGTGCGTTCGGCGCGCTGCGTCAGGTTGCGGTACAGCTCGGGCGCGCGTCGGCGCACTCGCAGCGGGCCGGGCAATTCGCCGTCGGCTTCCGGATAGTTGATGCCGCAGCCGCGCGACACGCAGTCCTGCATGACCTGCCAGATGCGGTCCAGCCCGCTGCTGGTCTCCGACGCCTCGCGCCAGGTCAGCTCGTTCTGCATCATCAGCTGGGCCACCGACAGCCCGCTTTCGCGACACATGGTCAACAGTTCCCGGCCCGAGCGGAACGGGTACGGCAACTGGTTGTGCGCAGCGATGACCTGGCTGTTCGAGGCGCCCGCCGTCACCACGAAGCCGCCGCCCACCGACAGGTACCGCGATTCGCGCAGCGACTCGCCATTGGCGTCGAAGGCATGGAATTTCATGCCGTTCGGGTGTTCGGCCATCGCCTCGCGGCGGTAAAACACCATGTGCTCCTTTTCGATGAAAGGAACCGGATGGCGGCCCAGCAGCGGCAACTGGCGGCTGGCGCGCACCGAGGCCACCATGCCGACGATGGCGGCGGGATCGACCGTATCAGGGGCTTCGCCCATCAGGCCCAACAGCACGCCCTTGTCGGTGCCGTGCCCCTTGCCGGTGGCGCCCAGCGATCCGTAGAGTTCGGCGCGGACGTAGGCCACGCGCGGCAACAGGCCGTCGCGCTCCAGACCTTGAGCGAAAAGCAAGGCGGCCCGCATCGGGCCCACCGTATGGGAGCTAGACGGGCCAATGCCTATCTTGAACAGGTCGAATACGGAAACGGCCACGCAAAACTCCAGTACATCAAAGAATAGTCAGGCAATGATACGCGTAGCCACCGCTACGCGCAGCAAAGCCCCGCCGGGCGTATGCTGTATCACGGCTACGGGTTTCCCCCGTCGGGTCAGGCATGCGATCATTACAGAATTATTTCTTGTCATAAAAAGAAGGGAACACCCCTGGATGTCTGGACTTATTACCCTGCTTGACTTCGCCGGCTACGTCGCACTGCTCCTTTGGGGCGTGCACATGGTCCAAACCGGCGTCCAGCGCGCCTTCGGAGCCGCCCTGGGCGCGGCGCTGGGCAAAGCGCTGGGCACCCGCCTGCGCGCCTTCGCCGCCGGCCTGGGCATTACCGCCGCGTTGCAAAGCAGCACCGCTACAGGCCTGATGATCACCGGCTTCGCCGCCGGCGGGGTCGTCGGCCTGGTGCCGGCCCTGGCCGCCATGCTGGGGGCCAATGTCGGCACCACGCTGATCGTCCAGCTGCTGTCCTTCGACCTGACCTCGCTCGCCCCGATCCTGATCCTGGCGGGCGTCTGGATGTTCCGCCGCTATCCGCCCGGCCGCACGCGCGACCTGGGCCGGGTGTTCATCGGCCTGGGGCTGCTGCTGCTGTCTTTGCACCAATTGGTCGAGCTGTTCGAACCCTTCCAGACCGCCCCCATGCTGGGCATGATCCTGGACGCCCTGGCCACCCAGCCGGTGGCCGCGGTGCTGCTGTCGGCCGCCTTCACCTGGGCGGCGCACTCCAGCGTGGCCGTCGTCGTGCTGGTGATGTCGCTGGCCAGCCACCACATGGTCGCGCCGCACGTGGCCTTTGCGCTGGTGCTGGGCGCCAACCTGGGCACCGCCATCAATCCGATGATCGAAGGCGTGACGGGCGACGACCCCGCCGCGCGCCGCCTGCCGCTGGGCAACCTGCTGACCCGCGTGCTGGGCGTGCTGGCCGGCTTGTTGCTGTTGCCGGTGCTGCAACCGCTGATGAGCGAAATGGCCAGCGACCCGGCGCGCGCCGTCGCCAACTTCCATACGCTGTTCAACGCGGTGATCGCCCTGGTATTCCTGCCGCTCTTGACCCCCTACGCCGCCCTGCTCACCCGCTGGCTGCCCAAGCGCGCCGATCCGAACGATCCGTCCCGTCCCCAATACCTGGATGAATGGGCCCACGACGTGCCCGCCGTGGCGCTGGGCAATGCGGCCCGCGAGGCCCTGCGCATGGCCGACATGGTGCAAACGCTGCTGCTGTACGCCCGTGCCGGCTTCAAGCGCGACAACCGGCACCGCATGGTGCAGGCGCGCCAGCTGGACGCTGCGCTGGACAAGCTTGAAAACGCCATCACGACCTATCTGGCCACGCTGGACCAGGAAAACATGACGCGCGACGACGTCCAGCGCATGGACGACATTCTGGCCTTCACCAGCAATATCGGCCACGCGGGCGATATTGCCCATCACGGCCTGCTCAGCCACGTAGCCAAGCTGCGCAAGCAGGGCTGGGCCTTTTCGCCCGAGCAGCGCGCCAGCCTGGACGACACGCTAGGCCAATTGATCGCCAACGAACGCCAGGCCGCCGCGCTTTTCGTCAACGACGACCTGCGCCAGGCCCGCGCCCTGGCGGGTGAAAAAGCCCGCTTCCGCACGATCGAGACCCAGGCTTCGGACACCCACTTGCAGAAGATCAAGGCAGGCCAGGTGGATGCCGCCGAAGTCGGCGCGCTGTACCTGGACATCCTGCGCGACATGAAGGGGATCAACTCCCACCTGGTGGGCGCCGCCGCTTATCCGCTGCTGGCCCGCCACGGCGAACTGCTCCCCAGCCGCCTAAGGGAAGCGGGGAATTGAGGCCCCCACGCACGCTCACTACGTGAGCGAGCTGCCCCCCAAGGGGGGGGGTCCTTGGGGCGGCCCGGCGGAAAAAAGGGCCCCCACGCACGCTCACTACGTGAGCGAGCTGCCCCCCGAGGGGGCTTTTTTTCCTTGGGGCGGCCCGGCGGAAAAAAGGGCCCCCACGCCGCGCTCACTACGTGAGCTAGCTGCCCCCCGAGGGGGCTTTTTTTTCCTTGGGGCGGCCCGGCGGAAAAAAGGGCCCCCACGCCGCGCTCACTACGTGAGCTAGCTGCCCCCCGAGGGGGCTTTTTTTCCTTGGGGCGGCCCGGCGGAAAAAAGGGCCCCCACGCCGCGCTCACTACGTGAGCTAGCTGCCCCCCCCGAGGGGGCTTTTTTCCTGGGGGCGGCCCGGCGGAAAAAAGGGCCCCCACGCCGCGCTCACTACGTGAGCTAGCTGCCCCCCGAGGGGGCTTTTTTTCCTTGGGGCGGCCCGGCACAAAAAAAGCCGACCCGCAGGTCGGCTTTTTTCATACTTTCCAGTTATAGATACCGCTGGAACCACTCCACCATCCGCTTCCAGCCATCTTTCGCGGCATCGGGCTTGTAGCTGGCGCGGTAGTCCGCCATGAAGGCGTGGTCAGCGTCCGGGTACACCACGAATTCCGACTGCTTGGCGGCGGCGTTGCCATTGGCCAGTTTGGTTTTCATGGTCTCGATGTCTGCCACCGGGATGCTGGCATCCTTGGCGCCGTACAGCCCCAGCACCGGGCCATGCAGTTCATTGACCACGTCATAGGCGAAGCGCTTGATCAGCGGACCGTGGCCGACGCTGAGCTTGCCGTACCAGGCCACGGCGGCGCGCACGTTGGGATTGTGCGCGGCGTACATCCATGTCAGGCGTCCGCCCCAGCAGAAACCCGTGACGGCCACCCGCTTGGGGTCGCCACCGTGCTGGGCAGCCCAGGCCACGCTGGCGTCCAGGTCCGCGAACACCTGCTCGTCCGGCACCTTGCTGACCAGCTCGGCGATGAGCTTCGGGATATCGGTGTAGACCGACGCATCGCCCTGCCGCTCGTACAGGTTGGCGGCCACGGCCAGATAACCGGCCTTGGCGACCCGGCGGCAAATGTCCTTGATGTGCTCGTGCACGCCGAAGATCTCCTGCACGACCAGCACGATGGGCAGGTCCTGGCGGCCTTCGGGCGCGGCGTAGTAGGCGGCGATGGAGCCATCGGCCACGGGTAGCTTGAAATCCCCGTGGACGAGGCCCTGCGTATCCGTATGGATGACGGTGGAAGCGACGTTGCCGGCGGCGGCGGAAAAACTCATGGAGTACTCCTGTGTAGGGATCAACGACACCGGGCCTCCCGTTTCCGCGCGCGTCCCTAGTGCGGGTGGGCGTGCTCCGCATGGGGCGCGCCGCGGACGGCGTCGGTTCCATGCTCGTGCCCGTGCATCAGCGTCGTCACGCTATAGATCAGCGCCACGCCCACGCCTACCAGCAGCAATTGCGGGACGGCATCCGAAAGGGATACCCGTTCGTGCATCTGCGGCATCAGGTCGGCCACCGAGATGTAAAGGAAGCTGCTGGCGGCGATCACCAGCACATAGGGCACCCAGCCCTGCGCTTGCTGAAGCACGAAGTACCCTATTATGCCGCCCACGGCTGAACACAAGCTGGTGAACAGAATCAGGGTAAAGGCCCGGCGGCGAGCCAGCCCGGCATTGAGCAGCACGACGAAATCGCTCAGCTTGTGTGGCACTTCGTGCACGATGATCGAGGCGGCCGTCAGCACGCCCAACAGCGGATCCGTCAGGAACGCCGCCGCCACCAGCACGCCGTCGCACAGGTTGTGCAGCGAACTGCCGATCAGGATCAGCACGCCGCCCCGCCCAGCTTCGTGGTGGTCGTGGCCCTTGTGATGATGATGGCCATCGCCCTCGTGGTGATGGCTATGGCGCAGCAGCGCGATCTTCTCCAGCACGAAGAAGCCGATCAGCGACGCCAGCATCAGCCCGAACAGCGTATGCGCATCGCCCACCGCGCCCTCGAAGGCCTCGGGCAGCAAGTGCAAGAGCGCCACCGATAGCAGCACGCCCACCGACAGGCTCACCATGTGATGCAGGTATTGGGCGAATACCTTGTAAGCCAGCCAGCTGGCGACAAGGACGGCGATAAGGCCACCGGTGACGGTGGCAAGCAGGACCCAGAGCAGCAACATGTTGGGGACGCAATATAGGCGAGGAAGCGCAACATTATATTGTTGCATTCCCAAAATCGGAAATGGGCCACCCAAAGGCGGCCCACCGGTCCTGCTGGCGACGGGTGCCGGGCTTAGTGCGCCTGTTCCCAGTTCTTGCCCACGCCCACCTCGGCGACCAGCGGCACGCGCAGCTCGGCCACATTGCACATCAGGCGCGGCAGCATTTCCTTGACCAATTCGATCTCGGCGTCCGGCGCTTCCAGCACCAGTTCATCGTGCACTTGCATGATCATGCGGGTCTGCAGCTTTTCGGCTTCCAGCCAGTCCTGCACGGCCACCATGGCCATCTTGATGAGGTCGGCCGCCGTGCCCTGCATGGGCGCATTGATCGCGGCCCGCTCGGCGCCCTGCCGGCGCGGACCGGAGGCACCGCGGATTTCCGGCAATTGCAGGCGGCGCCCGAACACGGTTTCCACGTAGCCCTGTTCGCGCGCCAGCCGGCGCGTGTTTTCCATGTACATCGCCACGCCGGGGTAGCGGGCGAAATAGCGGTCGATGTACGCCTGCGCCGCGTCGCGCGTGATGCCCAGGTTGGACGCCAGGCCGAACACGCCCATGCCGTAGATCAAGCCGAAGTTGATGGCCTTGGCGGCGCGGCGCTGCTCGGTCGACACGTCCGCCAACGGCACGCCGAACACCTCCGACGCCGTGGCGCGGTGGATGTCCTCGCCGGCGGCGAAGGCGCGCTGCAGGTTGGCGTCGTCCGAGACGTGCGCCATGATGCGCAGCTCGATCTGCGAATAGTCGGCCGACAGCAACATGCCCTGTTCGGCGATGAAGGCTTCGCGCACGCGGCGGCCAGCCTCGGTGCGCACCGGGATATTCTGCAGATTGGGGTCGGACGACGCCAGGCGGCCCGTGATCACCGCCGCCTGCGAGTAGCGCGTGTGCACGCGCCCCGTGTTCGGGTTGATCATGCGCGGCAGCTTATCGGTGTAGGTCGACTTCAGCTTGGACAGGCCCCGGTATTCCAGCAGCACCTGGGGCAAAGGATAGTCCTGCGCCAGCTTGGTCAGCACGTCTTCGTCCGTGGACGGCGCGCCGCCGGCGGTCTTGCGCACCACCGGCAGCTGCATGCGGTCGAACAGGATCTCGCCCAATTGCTTGGGGGAATTCAGGTTGAAGGGCTGGCCGGCCAGCTCATAGGCCTTTTGCTCCAGGCGCAGCATTTCCTGGCCCAGTTTGTGGCTTTGGCGGCCCAGTTCGGCGGCATCCACCTTCACGCCGTTGCGCTCGATGGTGGTCAGCACCGCCGACACCTGGATCTCTAGCTGGTAGACGCGGTTCAACCCTACGTCGGCCGCCACCATCGGACGCAGCACCTGATGCAACTGCAAGGTGAAATCGGCGTCTTCGGCGGCGTAGTGGCCGGCCTTGTCGACGGCCACTTCATCAAAGCCGATCTGCTTGGCGCCCTTGCCGCACAGGTCTTCGTAGGACACGCCGCTGCGGCCCAGGTAGCGCTGGGCCAGGTCATTCAAGCCCACGCCGCGATGGGATTCCAGCACATACGCTTCAAGCATCGTGTCTTCGGCAATGCCTGCAAGCTTGATGCCTTCGTTGGCGAACACATGGGCGTCGTACTTGGCGTGGTGCAGCAGCTTGGCGCGCGAAGCGTCCTCAAGCCACGGCTTTAAGCGCGCCAGCACCTCGGCCTTGGGCAACTGGGTCGCGCCGTCCGGGCCGCGATGCGCCACGGGGATATAGCAGGCCACGCCCGGCTCCACCGCCAGCGACAGGCCGACAAGCCTGGCCTGCATCTGGTCCAGCGAGGTGGTCTCGGTGTCCAGCGCCACCAGGGGCGCGCTTTGCAGCTTCTCAAACCAGGCGTCGAATTCGGCCCAGTCGGAGAGGATGCGGTAGTCCAATTCGGAGGGCGCCGCAGGCACCTCGGCGGCGATGCGCGCATCCCCGGTGGGCACGCGCTCGGCGTCGCCCGTCAGGTCGCGCAGCCAGGTGCGGAAACCGTAGCGTTCGTACAGTTCGGTCAGTGTGGCGTCATCGCGTTCGCGCGGCGTCAGGTCGTCCACGCTTTCGACGTGTCCGGTCAGGTCGCAGTCGTACTTCACCGTCAGCAACTGGCGCGTCAGCGGGAAATTCGGAATGGCCTCGCGCAGATTGCTGCCGGCCACGCCCTTGATGCCGTCGGCGCCTTCGACCAGCTTGTCGATGGAGCCGAATTCGCTCAACCATTTAACCGCCGTCTTGGGGCCGACCTTGGTCACGCCGGGGACGTTGTCCACCGTGTCGCCCACCAGCATCAGGTAGTCGACGATGCGGTCGGGCGGCACGCCGAACTTGTTGACCACGCCCGGCTCGTCCAGCACTTCACCGGTCATGGTGTTGACGAGCGTGACGTGGCTGTTGACCAACTGCGCCAGATCCTTGTCGCCGGTGGAGACGATGGTGTGCACATCGTGCTCGGCCGCTCGCTTGGCCAAGGTGCCGATCACGTCGTCGGCTTCGACGCCCTCGATGGCCAGCACCGGCCAGCCCAGCGCGCGTACGGCGCGGTGGATGGGTTC
This sequence comes from Achromobacter sp. Bel, assembly GCF_012928505.1. GTDB lineage: Bacteria > Pseudomonadota > Gammaproteobacteria > Burkholderiales > Burkholderiaceae_B > Achromobacter. The sequence goes on from NZ_JABBJN010000005.1 coordinate 198,375, forward strand.
GATCTGCGCGGCCAGGTCCTCGGGCATGGGAGGACGGTGCGACTTGTATTCGGGATACAAATCGTCCCGGAACGTCTTGCCGCGTGCATCGAAAATACATGCGGCATACTCTGCCTTGTGGTCAGATACAAGCTTGCGCAACATGTTCACCACGCCGTAGAGCGCACCCGTAGGTTCGCCTTGCGCATTGCGCAAATCAGGCATAGCGTGGAAAGCGCGGTACAAGTAACTTGAACCGTCGACCAGTAATAAGGTTTTTTTCATGGTTACAAAGGCAGATATGGCAATAACTGCGGAAACACCCGCCAACAAACAAATTCCGCTGATTATGTCAGAGATACGGACGGCGGCAGACAAGCTCGCAAACATCGGGCCCGCAGTCAGCGTCTTCGGCAGTGCACGAGTCAGTCGCAATTCCCCCCACTATGAAACCACCATCGCCATCTCGGCCGCCCTCGCCGGCGCCGGTTTCGCGGTCATCGCCGGGGGCGGCCCCGGCATCATGGAGGCAGCCAACAAAGGCGCATTCGAAGCGGGCGGCACCAGCATCGGGTTGAACATCAGCCTGCCGCACGAAGCGCACAACAACGAATACCAGACCATCAGCCTGTCGTTCGAATATTTCTTTTCGCGCAAGGCCACGTTCTTCATGCACAGCTTCGCCTATGTGGCGATGCCCGGCGGCTTCGGCACCCTGGATGAGCTCTTCGAAGCATTGACGCTGATCCAGACGGGCAAGGTCCCGCCCGCGCCCATCGTGTTGGTGGGCAGCGAATACTGGTCGGGCCTGGTGGAATGGCTGGGCGGCCAGGTGCTGGCCAACGGCATGATCGGCGCGCACGATCTGGACCTCTTCATCATCGAAGACGATCCCGTCAAGGTGGTGCGCCGCGTGGTGGAGTTCCACGAAAAGGTCAACTCGGACGCGCAATACGCGCCCTCCCTGCCGGCCTGAATTTTCTTACGGCCCATGAAAAATGCCCCCGAGGGGGCATTTTTCACTTCCGCATGAACGACGGCACGACCTCGGCCGGGATCGGGCACTGGTAAGGCTGGCCGCGGCGCGCCTCCAGCAATTCCTCCTTGGCCCGGGCCAGCGCCTCGGGCTGCGTGTACAGATCGGCGGCGGTCGCCGCGATGATCTTGGCCGCATGCACCATGCCCTTGTGCGCCATGGACAACTTGCCCTGCGCCACCATCTGCCACGAATGGAACGGCGTGCCGTAGGCGTAGCACGCACCCCAGCACTGCGCCGTGGGCGTCACCCAGCTGACGTCGCCGACATCGGTGGATCCGTAGCTGATCTCGGTCTTGGCGGGATCGAAAGGCGCCACGCCGGAGAACAGCGGGGTGGGGTTGCGCAGCACCGCGCCCAGGTTCTTGCCCGCGTTGTCGATATCGTCTTCCGTGATCGAATCCCACATGCGGCGCGCCGTCTGCGCTTCGCCCGGCGTGTAGGCAGGCCCTTGCAGCGCCTGCATGTTGGCGTACATCACTTCGTTCAATACGCGGTTGGGCATGTAGTTCGAGCAAGCCTTGTCGAACACAATATCCAGCTCGCAGCCCGTCATCAGCGCCGCGCCCCGCGCCACGTTCTTCACGCGCTCGTAGAGCTCCGAGGCCTGCGAATTGACCGGCGCGCGCACCAGGTACAGGACCTCGGCGCGGGCCTGCACCACGTTGGGCGAGATGCCACCGCTATTGGTCACGGCGTAATGCACGCGCGCATCCGGCACCATGTGTTCGCGCAGGTAGTTCACGCCCACATTCATCAGCTCCACCGCGTCCAGCGCGCTGCGGCCAAGGTGCGGCGAATTCGCGGCATGCGCGGCGATTCCCCGGAAGCGGAAGTAGGCCTGGATATTGGCCAGCGACGACTGGTGGAAGATTCCCGTGTGCGATGCGGGATGCCAGGTCAAGGCGGCGTCCAGATCGTCGAACAGGCCGGCGCGCGCCATGAACGTCTTGCCCGAACCGCCCTCTTCCGCCGGACATCCGTAGAATCGGACCGTACCCGGCAACTGGTTGGCTTCCAGGAATTCCTTCACGGCCACCGCAGCGAAATGCGCGGCCGTCCCCAGCAGGTGATGGCCGCAACCATGGCCGTTGCCGTTGGGCGTCTCGGGCGACGGTTGGCAGGCGAACGCGCCGCTTTCCTGGCTCAGGCCCGACAGCGCGTCGTACTCCCCCAGGATGCCGATGACGGGGCCGCCCTGGCCGGCTTCAGCCACGAAGGCGGTGGGGATGCCGGCCGCGTCCCGCGTGATGCGGAAACCCGCTACTTCCAGCATCGCGATATGCAGCTCGGCCGACTTGTGCTCGTCGTAGCGCAGTTCGGCCAGGCTCCAGATGCGGTCACTCAGGTCCGCGTAACGGTCGCTGCGCGCGTCGATGAACGGCGCAAGTTTGTCGATGGCACCCATTGCTTCTCCAGTGAAAGGGTTGATCCTGTCCCGTTGAAAAAAGCCGGTCATTCGTCAAGCTTGATCCCGGCAGTTTCAATGATTTTGCGGTTGGCGGCCAGCGTCTGGGCAATGCGCTGCGCAAACGCCGCCGGCGTGCCCCCGTCCGGCTGCGCGCCAAGCGTCGCCAGGCGCTGCACCAACGCGGGGTCTGCCAACGCACGGCCCACGGCCAGATTCAGCGTCTGCACCACGGCGTCCGGCGTGCCTGCGGGCGCGACCAGCCCGAACCAGGTCTGGCCCAGCGCGTTCAACTGCGGATACCCCAATTCCCCCAGCGTCGGCAGATCCGGCATGCCCGCCAGCCGCGCGGGCGCCGACACGGCGATGGCCCGCAGCTTGCCCGCCTTGATCAACGATTGCGCCGACGCGTACTGATCCTGCTGCACCTGCACTTCGCCACCCACGGCGGCGGTCAGCGCCGGCCCCATGCCGCGGTAAGGCACATGCAGCACATCGACCTTCAGCTCGGCGTTCATGGCGGCCAGGTTCAAGTGGCCCAGCGACCCGACGCCGGGCGAACCGAAGGAATACTTCCCGGGATGCGCGCGTAGCTCGGCCAGGAATTGTGGGAAATCATGGGCGGGAAAGGCCGGATTCACCATCCATACCACCGGCACCGTCGCCACAGACGCCACCGGCGCCAACTGGCGGGCGGGGTCGACCCGTTGCGTGCCGTACAACAAGGGGTTGACGGCCATCGTGCTGACCGTCGCCATGCCCAGCGTGTAGCCGTCCGCATCGGCGCGCGCCACCGCTTCCGTGCCGATCAGCCCGCCGGCGCCGGCGCGGTTTTCCACGACCACGCTCTGGCCTAATTCCTTGCGCAAACCGTCGGCCACGGCGCGCGCCAGCACGTCAGTGGAGCCACCCGGCGCGAATGGCACGATCAGGCGCACAGGCTCAGACGGGTACGCCCCTTGGGCGGCGGCGAAAACAGGCGCGCCAAAGGCGACAGCGCAGACGACGGCATGCAGCAGACGGGACTTCATGGGCCAGCCACTCCTAAGGATGCAAGCGAAAACCGAATCGCTGCATTGTGGCCAGGGCATATCCTTATTTCAAATACATTAATGCGTAGATATATTCATATTTTGAATATCTTGACGACCATCCATGGATGTCGCACCCGCCACCCTGCTTTCCCGCCTGCTTGCCAAAGGGCGGCTGCGCCACCTGCAATTGCTGGCCAGCATTGCCGACCTGGGCAGCATCCAGCAGGCAGCCAGCCATATCGGCTTGAGCCAGCCCGCCGCCACCCACGCGCTGGCCGACATCGAAGACCTGCTGGGCGTGCGCCTGTTCGAACGCCACGCCCGCGGCATGCGCACCACCCGCAGCGGCCAGCTCATGGCGGAATGCGCGCGCGGCATGCTGACGACCTTGCGCGCCTCGACCAACTCCGTGGCCGCGCTGCGCGACGGGGCGGCAGGCAGCCTGCGGCTGGGGGCGATCCCCGCCGCCAGCGGCGGCCTGCTGGCCGAACGCCTGCCCGCCTATATGACGGCGTATCCGGACCTGCATGTGGAAGTGGTGGAAGGCAGCCGCGAACAATTGCTGCCGCTTGCGGCCAGCGGCAGCCTCGACATGCTGTTGTGCCGCCGCCCGGAAGCGGTGCCCGCCGGCCTGGAATTCGTGCCGCTGCAGCAGGACGCCGCCGTGATCGTGGCGGCGGCCGGACATCCGCTGCTTGCGCCCGGACGCACGCCGACGCTGGAACAGGTGGCCTCGCAGCTGTGGATCGAGCCCCGCCCCGAACTCGCCATCCACGCCGTCTTTACCGCCTTCTTCGAGCGTGCCGGTGTCGTGCCCCGCCGCTGCCGCCTGGCCAGCGCCGCGCCGCCCATGCCGTTGCTGATTGCCGTCATGCAGGCCCAGCAGGCGCTGGCCATGGTGCCGCTGACGCTGGCCAACTGGTATCTTCAGCATGGGCATTTCCAGCGCGTGGCGATCGAATCGCCCGGCGCCTTCGCGCCCATCGGCGCCGTGGTCCGCGGGCAAGGCCCCGGCCGCGATTTCCTGGAATGGCTGCGCGGTTGAAGCGGGAATCAGCTCATCGTCTTGATGATGGCCTCGCGCGCCAGGCCGATGAATTCGCTTTCGCCCGCCCTGGCGGGCAACAAGCGGAATTCCACCGCTGGCAGTGCCGGCAGCCCGGCGGCGTGCAGGCGAACGATGCCCGGCGCCAGCGCGGATTCGTTCAGGCAGGCCACGCCCAGGCCTGCCGAAATGGCCAACTGCAACCCCGCCACGCCAGACGCCACATGCGCCACCGCGTAGGGCACGCCACGACGCGACAACAGCCGTTCGACGTACTGGCGCAAGGCGCACGTCTCTGGCAGCACCAGCAATGGCAAGGGTGGGCCGGAAGGCTGGCCCGCGCCTTCCGAGGCCATCCATAGCAAGGGTTCGCGGCGCAGCAAGGCACCCTGCGCCCGGGCGCGGGGCGCACCGCGCTCCTGGATCGACATCGAGATGCCTACGTCGATTTCGCCGCGCTCGTAGGCGGCCTCGATCGCCCCGCTCTTCATGATCGTCACATGCAGGCGTACCTGCGGATACTGCTCGTTCAGGCGCCGCAGCATCCGCGCCACGTCGCCCGGGCGGAAATAGTCCGTGATGCACAGCCGGAGTTCGCCCCGCAACGCCACGCCCCGCAGGTCGCGGTACGCCTCGTCGCTCAGCGCCAGAATGGCGCGCGCATGCGTCAACAGGCGCTCGCCGGCCGGCGTCGCCGCCACGCCCGCCTTGCCGCGCACCAGCAAGGGTTGCCCCGCGCGGTCTTCCAGTTTGCGCATCTGCTCGCTGACAGACGATTGCGACAGGAAGACCTTCGGCGCCGCCGCCGTCAGGCTGCCGGAATCCAGCACGGCAACCAGCGTGCGCAACTGGTCCAGATCAAATCCAGCCATGGCTTATCCAACGGATTACACGATGGATAGAATCGTAATTTCCCGCTTTTCCGATGTCAATCAGACTCCTAAACTGGCTTCACACCTACCCGATCAGGAGTCGCTCATGCCTCACATCGTCGTCCATCTCTCCGGCACTTCCGATGCCGCCATCAACCGCCGCGTCGTCGACGCCGTGGCCGGACTGACCCAGTCTGTACTGGGAAAACAGCTGCCGGTCATCGCGATCACGCTGCAGCACATCCCGCACGACCTGTGGTTCATCGGCGGCCGCCCGCTGTCGGAACTCGGCAAGAACGCGTTCCACCTGGACATCAGCGTCACCGACGAGACCAACACCAAAGGCGAAAAGGCGCGCTTCATCAAAGCGATCTACGCGTCGTTCCAGGACATCCTGGGCGAGCTGCACGAATGCTCGTACGTGCACGTGATCGACGCGCGGGCAGCCGCCTATGGCTACGGCGGAGCCACGCAGGAATACCGGCACCAGCAGAACGGCGTCTAGCGCCGGGCCTGGCCGGACGAAAAAAAGCCGCGCACCCCTGAAGGTGCGCGGCTTTTTCACATACAGCCGAAACGCAAGGGGCGCTGGCCCCGGTCCGCTTAGACGGCGGCGTCGCGCGCAGCGCGCTTGCGTTCGTTTTCCAGCAGGTAGCGCTTGCGCAGACGGATCGACTTCGGGGTGATTTCCACGAGTTCGTCGTCGTCGATGAATTCCACGGCGTATTCCAGCGACATCTGGATCGGCGGAACCAGGCGCACGGCTTCGTCGGTGCCCGAGGCGCGCACGTTGGTCAGCTGCTTGCCCTTGATCGGGTTCACGACCAAGTCGTTGTCGCGGCTGTGGATACCGATGATCATGCCTTCGTACAGCGCATCGCCCGGGCTCACGAACATGCGGCCGCGGTCCTGCAGCTTCCACAGAGCGTAGGCCACGGCGTCGCCATGGTCCTGGCTGATCAGCACGCCGTTGCGGCGCTCGCCGATCGAACCTTCCTTGACCGGGGCGTACTCATGGAAAATGTGGCTCATCAAGCCCGTGCCGCGCGTCAGCGTCAGGAACTCGTTCTGGAAGCCGATCAGGCCACGGGCCGGAATCAGGTATTCCAGGCGGGTGCGGCCACGGCCGTCCGGCTGCATGTCCTGCAGGTCGCCCTTGCGGCGGCCCAGTTCTTCCATCACGCCGCCCTGGTGGGCGTCTTCGACGTCGACCGTCAGCGATTCAAACGGCTCGCACTTCACGCCGTCGATGTCCTTGAACACCACGCGCGGACGCGACACCGCCAGCTCGTAACCTTCGCGGCGCATCGTTTCCAGCAGAATCGTCAGGTGCAGTTCGCCACGGCCCGACACTTCGAACACCGTGTCGTCGCCGGTGTCGCGCACACGCAGCGCCACGTTGGACTTCAGTTCGCGGTCCAGGCGGTCGCGCACTTGGCGGCTCGTCACGAACTTGCCTTCGCGGCCGGCCAGCGGCGACGTGTTCACCATGAAGTTCATGGTCAGCGTCGGCTCGTCGATGCGCAGCATCGGCAGGGCTTCCTGCGTCGTCACGTCGGTGACGGTGCAGCCGATGCCCAATTCTTCAATGCCGTTGATCAGCACGATGTCGCCGGCTTCAGCTTCATCCACCACGATGCGTTCCAGGCCATGGAACTTCAGCACCTGGTTGATGCGGCCGCGGCCGCCCTGGCCTTCAGGACCGAACTTGTAAGCCACTTCCATGCCGGGGCGCATACGGCCACGGTTGATGCGGCCCACGCCGATCTTGCCGACGTAGCTGTTGTAGTCCAGCGAGATGATCTGCATCTGCAACGGACCGTTGGGGTCGTCGTCGCGCTGCGGCACGTGCTGCAGGATGGCTTCGAACAGAGGACGCATGTTGCCTTCGCGCACGTCCGGCGTCAGGCCGGCGTAGCCCGACAGGCCCGAGGCGTACACCACCGGGAAGTCCAGCTGCTCTTCGGTGGCGCCCAGCTTGTCGAACAGGTCGAACGTGGCGTTGATGACGAAGTCGGTGCGGGCGCCCGGGCGGTCGACCTTGTTGACCACGACGATCGGCTTCAGGCCCAGGGCCAACGCCTTGCGGGTCACGAAAATGGTCTGCGGCATCGGGCCTTCAACGGCGTCCACCAGCAGCAGCACGCCGTCGACCATGGACAGCACGCGTTCGACTTCGCCGCCGAAGTCCGCGTGTCCCGGGGTGTCGACGATGTTGATGTGCGTGCCTTCGTATTCAACGGCACAGTTCTTGGCCAGAATCGTGATGCCGCGTTCTTTTTCCAGATCGTTCGAGTCCATGACCCGTTCGGTCAGCGCCTGGTTTTCGCGGAAGGTGCCGGATTGGCGCAGCAGCTGGTCGACCAGGGTTGTTTTACCGTGGTCCACGTGGGCGATGATGGCGACGTTGCGCAAGGCGCGAGTCATAGCGAGTCCTTTAAGGTCAGGGTGGAGGGCAGCAAGCCCTCCGGCAATTCGTTCAGTGCAAGCAATGCCTGCTTGGGGTCTGGCATGGCCTGCAAGGCTTCCAGCTCAACGGCGCGTTCCAGAGAAAATGGCCCGACATGCGTGCGCCGCAGCGCCGTCAGGTGGGCGTAACAGCCCAGCACGCGCCCGATGTCCTGGGCCAGTGTCCGGATGTATGTGCCTTTACTGCAAGCCACATCGATCTCTGCCTGCGTCCCCGACAGGGACAGCAGCTCAATGCGGTGAATCGTGATCTGGCGCGGTGCGCGCTCCAGCTCGATGCCGGCGCGCGCGTACTCGTACAGCGGCTTGCCGTCGCGCTTGAGCGCGGAATACATCGGCGGAATCTGCTCGATCGTGCCCGAGAAACGTGACAGCGCGTCGCGCAGTGCCTGTTCCTCTACGGCAAAGCCCGGTTCGGCGGTCGACACGACATTGCCGGTCAAATCGCCAGAATCGGTTTCACTGCCAAATTGCAGCGTAGCGCGATATGCCTTGTCGGCGTTAAGCATCGCGCCGGAAATCTTGGTCGCGCGTCCCATGCAGCACACCAGCAAGCCGGTGGCGAAGGGGTCCAGCGTGCCCGTGTGGCCGGCTTTCGCCGCATCCATGGCACGCTTGGCGCGTTGTAAGGCGTGGTTGCTCGACAAACCTACGGGTTTGTCGAGCAACAGCACACCGTCGAGCGCAAGCCCGCGTCGTTTAGCCATCGTCGGAATCCGTGTTTAGAGCAGTGACGACAGCCCGATCAGGACTGGTCTTCAGGTTCGTCGGGCACGCCCGAGTGGGGGCCGGGCCGGTTTGCGCGGTCGATCAAGATCGACATTTCGATACCACGGGCAATCTGCTCGTCGTGGAAGAAACGCAAAGTGGGGACAGTGTGAATGTGCAGCAGCTTGTACAGCTGCGAGTGCAGCCAACCGGCTTTCTCGTTCAGCAAGGCGGTCGCGGCTTCGGGCTCGGCGCCCAAAACCGTGAACCACACCTTGGCATGCGCGTAGTCGGTCGACAGTTCCACACCAGAGAGCGTGATCAGTCCCGCGCGAGTCATGTCGATCTCGCGCTGGATGATCCCGGCCAGATCCTTCTGGATCTGGTCGGCCAACCGCAAATTGCGGCCAGGGATAGCTTTGGACTTGTGACGGCTCATTAGCAGTAATGCCTCGCGGACGCTTTACAGCGTACGCGCGATTTCCTTGATTTCAAAGACTTCCAGCTGGTCGCCCACCTGGATGTCGTTGTTGCCGCGCAGCGTAAGACCGCAATCGAAGCCCGACTTGACTTCCTTGACGTCGTCCTTGAAGCGGCGCAGCGATTCCAGATGCCCCGTCCAGTGGACCACGTTGTTGCGCAGCAGGCGCACCTGGGAATCGCGACGCACGATGCCGTCAAGCACCATACAACCCGCGATGTTACCGAGGCGCGAGATGCTGTAGACCTCGCGGATCTCGACCAGGCCGATGATTTCTTCTTTCTTCTCGGGCGCCAGCATGCCCGACATGGCTGCCTTCACTTCATCCACGGCGTCATAGATGATGTTGTAGTAGCGCACGTCGATGCCGTTGTTCTCGGCCAGCTTCTTCGCGCTTGCTTCCGCACGCACGTTAAAGCCGATCACGACAGCGTTCGAGGCAATGGCCAGGTTGATGTCGGTTTCCGAGATGCCGCCCACGGCCGCGTGCACCACTTGCACACGGACTTCGTCGGTCGACAGCTTGACCAGCGACTGGACCAGCGCTTCCTGCGAACCCTGCACGTCGGTCTTGACGATAAGCGTGAGCGTCTGCGTGCCCTCGCCCAGGTTGTCGAACATCGATTCCAGCTTGGCGGCCTGTTGGCGTGCCAGTTTGACGTCGCGGAACTTGCCTTGGCGGAACAGCGCGATTTCGCGCGCCTTGCGCTCGTCGGTCAGCGCCATCAGCTCGTCGCCGGCGGCGGGCACTTCGGTCAGGCCCTGGATTTCCACCGGGATCGACGGGCCGGCCGACTGGATCGGCTTGCCGTTCTCGTCCAGCATGGCGCGGACGCGGCCGAAGCTTGCGCCGGCCAGCACCACGTCGCCGCGCTTGAGCGTGCCGCTCTGCACCAGGATCGTCGCGACCGGGCCGCGGCCCTTGTCCAGACGGGCTTCGATGACCAGGCCCTTGGCGGGCGCTTCGACCGGTGCCTTCAATTCCAGCACTTCGGCTTGCAGCAGCACGTTTTCGAGGAGGGCGTCGATGCCTTCGCCGGTCTTGGCGGACACACCCACGAAGGGCACGTCGCCGCCGTATTCTTCCGGCACGACCTGTTCAGCAACCAGTTCCTGCTTGACGCGTTCCGGGTTGGCCGACGGCTTGTCGATCTTGGTCACGGCCACGACCATGGGCACGCCCGCAGCCTTGGCATGGTGGATGGCTTCACGCGTTTGCGGCATCACGCCGTCGTCGGAAGCCACCACCAGGATGACGATGTCGGTCGCCTTGGCGCCGCGAGCACGCATGGCGGTGAACGCCTCGTGACCCGGGGTGTCAAGGAAGGTCACCATGCCGCGCTCGGTTTGAACGTGGTAGGCGCCGATGTGCTGCGTAATGCCGCCGGCTTCGCCCGCGGCGACCTTGGCGCGGCGGATGTAGTCCAGCAGCGAGGTCTTGCCGTGGTCGACGTGGCCCATGACGGTCACGACCGGGGCGCGCGACAGTTGCTCGGCTTCGGAAACCGTCGCGGTTTCGTCCAGGAAGGCTTCCGGATCATCCAGCTTGGCGGCGATCGCCACGTGGCCCAGTTCCTCGACCACGATCATGGCCGTTTCCTGGTCCAGCACCTGGTTGATGGTGACCATCTGGCCCAGTTTCATCAACTGCTTGATGACTTCGGCGGCCTTGACGGACATCTTGTGGGCCAGGTCGGCCACGCTGATGGTTTCCGGCACGTGGACTTCACGTGCGATGAATTCTTGCGGCGCCGGCTCGTTGCGGCGGTCGTTCTGCTGGTTGCGGCCACCACGGCCGCCGCCCTTGCCACCACCCTTGCCGCCTGCGCGCCAGCCATCACGGCTGGCCGGGGCTGCCGGCTTGTCAGCGGGCTTCTTGCGCGAGGCGTCGTCAGACCAGGTCGACGCGACTTCAGCGGTCTTGATGGTCTTCTTCGCGCCCGGTGCGGCGGGCTTGGCGTCCTTCTTGGCGCCAGGCGTGGCGCCCGGTTTGCCGGCCGGCTTGTGCAGCGTGCCCGAAATGGGCGCAGCGGCGGGGGCGGCAGGTGCCTCCGGCTCAGGCGCGCGCAGCACCTTGCGGGGACGGTTCAGCATCTCGCGCAGCGCAGCGGCTTCGGCCTCGGCGGCACGGCGGGCCTCATCGCGGCCAGCCGACGTGGCGGAGGCGGCGAGCGGC
>NZ_JABBJN010000050.1 GCF_012928505.1 Achromobacter sp. Bel
TCTTCCGATCTCGGCCAGCAATGGCAGGCGACGCGCCAGCGCCAGCACGCCGCCGATGGCGGTTTGCGCCACCACCGCGTCGCTGGCGCCTTGCGACGTCGTGATGGCGACCCCGCGCGCATGCAGGCTTTGATAGATCTCGCGGTCGGCGCCGGCCGAATGCACGTGCACCCACTTCAGCGCGGACGCGTGGCGCATGGCCTCGTAGTAGCGTGCGGTCTCGGGCGTGATCTGGAACTTGGTCGACGCGCCCGTGATGTCGCGGGACACGAAAGCCACCTGCGCATCGCAGGGCTGGCCGTCTTCAGGGTGGCAGAGCACGAAGCGCCCGCCCGTGGCGGGTAGCGCCTCGCGCAAGGCGGGAGCTTCGGCAGGCGAGCACAGGATGCGAATGTCTTGGGGTTGCGTCATGGGCAGTCAATTGGCGCTGGGTTCGAACTTGCGGACCAACGCCGCCCATTTGTCGTGTTCCTGCCGGATGAAGGCCGCGAATTGCCCGGGCGTGCCGCCCACCGGCTCGGCCCCTTCATTGAGCATCTGCGCCTGTAGTGTGGGCAGGGCCGCGTTGACTTCGCGGTTGATCGTGTCCACGACGGCGGGTGGCGTGCCTTTGGGCGCGAAGAACCCGAACCAGGAACCCGCATCAAAGCCCGGGTAGCCGGATTCGGCGATGGTGGGCAGCTCGGGCAGCGTGGCAGAGCGCTGAAGGGTGCTGACCGCCAGCGGCCGCAGCTTGCCGGCGCGGATCTGACCGATCACGGACGGGATGGTGGCGAACATGAAGTCGATGCGTCCCGCCAGCAAGTCGTTGACGGCGTCGGCGCCCTTGTAGGGCACGTGCGTGGCTTGCACATCCAGCTGATCCATCAGCATATAGCTCGACAGGTGCGAGGACGTGCCCACGCCGGTGGAACTGTAGTTCAGATGCGTCGCCGTCTTTACGTACTGCAGGAAGCTCTTGATGTCCTTGGCGGGGGACGAGGGCGGCACGACCAGCACGTTCGGCACCGTGGCGATCTGCACCATCGGGACCAGGTCCGTCAGGGGATCGAACGGCAGCTTCGCCAGCGATGCGTTCACCGCGATGGGGCCGACGGAGTTGACGATCAGGGTGTGCCCGTCCGGCGCGGCGCGTACGACGAACTCGGTGCCGATGTTGCCGCCGGCCCCGGGCTTGTTCTCGACGACGAAGGGCTGCCCCAGCTTTTTGGATAGCGAATTGGACATGCTGCGGGTCAGCGTGTCGGTCGTGCCGCCGGCGGTGAATGCCACGATCACTTTGACGGGCTTGTCGGGGTAGTCCGCGGCCATCGCAGGCAGCGACGTACAGGCGCACGCCGCCGCTGCGGCGGCGAGCAGGGCTCGGGCAGTGTTCATATCGTCTCCGTTCGTGGTTGTTGTCCTGGTTTGTGCGGCGCCGTGCCGCCACGTCGGCCGGCGCCATGGAAAATCGCAGAATCAGTCGCGGAAGCTCGGGTCGATGCGGTCCAGCTTGCGCAACAGGGCCGGCCATTCCATGACGCCGTACGGGCGCCGCGTGCCGGGCTGATAGTTGTTCCAGGTTTCTTCCAGCACCGCCGGACTGACCGCCCGCAGGGGCGCGCCGGTGGCCATCGCCGCCAATTGCGCGCGGCACGCCAGTTCCAGCCGATGCATCCAGTTGAAGGCTTCGCCCACCGTCTTGCCGACGGTCAGCGCGCCATGGTTGCGCAGGATCAGCGCTTCGCCCTGGCCCAGGTCTTGCAGCAGGGAGGCTTGTTCCTTTAAATCCAGCACTACGCCCTGGTAGTCGTGATAGCCGATCTTCAGGAAACGCATGGCCGTCTGCGTCAGCGGCAGCAGGCCGCAGTCCAGGGAAGCCACCGCCATGGACGCCCAGCTGTGCGTGTGGATCACGCAATCCACCTCATGCCGCGCGGCATGCACGGCGCTGTGGATCACGTAGCCCGCCTTGTTGATGCCGTAGTCCAGGTCGCCGTAATCGGGTTTGGCCAGGATGGTGCCGTCCAGGTCCACCTTGATCAGGCTGGAGGCGGTGATCTCTTCGTACATCATGCCGTACGGGTTGATGAGGAAGGCGTTGTCTTCGCCCGGCACGCGCGCCGAGATGTGATTGGCCATCATGTCGGCCATGCCATAGCGTTCGACCAGCCGATAACAGGCGGCCAGGTCCACGCGGGCCTGCCATTCCTGTTCGGAACAGTGCGGCCGCATGGAAGGAATGGGAAGCAAGCCCGGGCGTCGGGTGTCAGTCGTCATCGGCGTTCGAGAAGGTTCATGGCCGCAGCACCATGCCGCGGCGTCCACGAATGCAATTTATCCGCGGGACCTTCTCCGGCCTAGGCATGCGGCCGGCATGGGGGCATCACGAATCGAGAAGGGTCGCGCCCGGCCAGGCGCCATGGCGCACCTGCGCGCGCATCACGTCCACCAGCACCACGCGCGCCGCCAGCGCGGCCGGCGACAGCTCGTCTTCGTTGATGCAGTGCACGGCGTTGCGCCGGAACAGGAACGGGTCGTCAATGGGGTGCATGTTCAGCAGCCCGGCCTCGGACCGCGCGACGGCGGCGCCCGGCTGGATGGTGGCGATGGCGTTGGCCTGCACCAGATCCATCAAGGTGGTCAGCCCGTCTACCTCGACTTCGACCCAAGGTTCGATGCCCGCGCGCTCGAACGCGGCCTCCACCCAGGCGCGCAGGCCGTGCGCCTTGCTGGTGACCGCCAGCGGCAAGGCCGCCAGTTCGGCGATGGTGACGGGTTCACCGTCGGGCAGCGCGAACATGCCCCGCCGCGCCAGCAGGAACAGCCTTTCGTCCAGGACGGGGATCGTGCTGCGCGCCTGGCCGCTGTCGTTCTGGAACAGCACGGCCAGGTCCAGCCGGCGGTTGTTGAGTTGTTCGCCCAGGTTGCCCGACAGGCCTTCGACCAGGTGCAGCCGCACGTTGGGATAGCGTTCGGCCATCGCGGCGTAGAACGGCTTGGCCAGCACCGATGCTGTGGTGGGGGCGAAGCCCACGCTGGCCATGCCCGACAGGCGGGCTTCGCGCGCTGCGGCGATGGCGTTTTCCGCGTGGCGCAATGTCAGCCGCGCCTGTCGCAGGAAGGCCGTGCCGGCGGCTGTGGGGACGACGCCAGTGTGCGTGCGCATCAACAATCGCGTGGCCAACTCACTTTCCAGGCGGCTGATCTGCTGGCTGAGCGCCGAGGCGACCACGCCCAGATCGCGCGCGGCGCGGCCGATGCTGCCCAGTTCGGCCACGCGGACGAAGTAGCGGAGTTGACGGAGTTCCATGGCGGAAAAATGAGGGACGGGGAATGTCGGATAGTAGCGGTCCGCCGCCGCGTTCGACGGGGATTCGTGCTGGGTCAACATTCAAAAAAATGTCAGGTATCTGACTTTACGCTGAATATCAAACGAAAATTGTTTACACTCGCATCCACAAAATTGAAGTCGGAACGGCCCGCCGCGGGGGCGGACACCGTTCGAGTTACGGGAGAAAGTCGATGCGCAAGTTGCTTTTGGGTGCGGTGCTGGCCGCTGCGGTATTCGGAGGAACGGCCCACGCCGCGGTTGAGCCCAAGGCCGTGGTCGCCACCTATTCGGATCTGGCGCTGGCGGGCTATGAAGACTCGCTGACCGCCGCCAAGACGCTGCGCACCGCCATCAACGCCTTGGTCGCCAAGCCCAGCCCCGAAACGCTGAAGGCCGCCCGTGACGCGTGGTTGGCAGCCCGCGTGCCGTACCAGCAGACCGAGGCCTACCGATTCGGTAATCCCATCGTCGACGATTGGGAAGGCCGCGTGAACGCCTGGCCGCTGGACGAAGGCCTGATCGATTACGTGGACGCGTCCTACGGCGCCGATAACGACGAGAACGCCTATTACGCCGTCAACGTCATCGCCAATTCGAAGATCTCCGTGGGCGGCAAGACGGTGGATGTCAGCAAGATCACGCCGCAACTGCTGTCCGAAGTGCTGCATGAGGCCGACGGCAACGAGGCCAACGTGGCCACGGGCTATCACGCCATCGAATTCCTGCTGTGGGGCCAAGACCTGAACGGCACCGGCCCCGCGCCGGCCGACCGCAAGGGCACGCCGCAGGAACGCCATTCGGGCAACCGTCCGCATACGGACTTCGATACCAAGCAATGCACCGGCGGCAACTGCGAACGCCGCATCGAGTTCCTGAAGGCCGTGACGGACCTTTTGGTGACGGACCTGGAAGAAATGGTGGGCAACTGGAAGAAGGACGGCGCGGCGCGCAAGGCCGTGGAAGAAGATCCCAAGGCAGGCCTGATCGCCATGCTGACCGGTCTGGGCAGCCTGTCGTACGGCGAACTGGCCGGCGAACGTATGAAGCTCGGCCTGATGCTGCATGATCCCGAAGAAGAGCACGATTGCTTCTCGGACAACACGCACAACGCGCACTACTACGACCAACTGGGCATCCGCAACGTCTACCTCGGCGCCTACACCCGCATCGACGGCAAGGAAGTCAAGGGCGCCAGCCTGTCGGAACTGGTCAAGGCCAAGGATCCGAAGCTGGATGCCGAAGTGCGCGCCAAGCTGGACGCCACCGTGGCTGCCATGCAGGCGATGAAGACGCGCGCCGAAACGGTCGAAACCTATGATCAGATGATTGCCGACGGCAACAAGGAAGGCAACGCGATGGTGCAGGCCGCCATCGACCGCCTGGTTGACCAGACCCGCAGCCTGGAACGCGTGATCGCGTTGCTGGAACTGGGCAAGGTCGCCATCGAAGGTTCCGATAGCCTGGATAAACCCGACGCCGTATTCAAGTGAAACTCGTATTAGCCGCCGTATTGGCGGCGTCGGCCCATGCCGGCGCCGCCGCCGCACCTGAAGTGCCCGCCGGGCGTGACGACCTCACGCCCGAAGACCAGAAGCGCGTTACCGCCATTACCGCGCCCACGCGCGATTTCTCGAAGGTCGAAACCTTCGAGGTGATGCAGGCCGGGGCGGGCACCACCAACAAGCTCGTCAACGCCGATATCTTTTCGCAGCCGTCGGCCAACATGAGCTTTGAACGCCGGCAGGAATTCCAGGTCGGCAACGGTCTGTTCCGCAAGGACTGGGTGTCGGCCCCCGCTTCCACGCAGGCGTCCGACGGGTTGGGGCCGCTGTTCAACGCGCGCTCGTGCCAGGCCTGTCACACCAAGGACGGACGCGGCACCGTGCCGGGTTTCGATCCTTTGGAGCGCACCGATGCGGTGGCGCTGCTGCTGCGCCTTGCCGTGCCGACGGGCCCCGACCGTGGGCACCCCAAGCTTGCCGCGGGCGAGCTCGCCGCTTTGCCCGAACCCGTTTACGGCGTGCAGTTGCAGAACTTCGCGGTGGCGGGCCTGCCCGCCGAAGGCCGCATGGAGATCGAATACGAGCCCATCGCGGTCGCGCTCAACGGCGGGGAAACCGCCACGTTGATGAAGCCCACCTATCGCATCGACAACCTGGGCTACGGCCCGATGCGCGCTGACACGCAGATTTCGCCGCGCCTGGCGCCGCCCATGATCGGGCTGGGCCTGCTTGAGTCCATCCACGAGGCCGACATCCTGGCCAACGTGGGCGCGGATAAGCGTGACGGCATCGTTGGCAAGGCCAACTGGGTCACGGATGCGCGCACCGGGGCGCGCGTGCTGGGCCGCTTCAACCTGAAGGCCGGGCAGCCGACGGTCGAACAGCAAAGCGCCGCCGCGTTCTCGAACGACATGGGCCTGTCCTCGCCGATGTTCCCCAAGCACTCGGGCGACTGCACGCCCGCGCAGAAGCAGTGCCTGGACATGCCGCATGGCGCGCAGCCGCGCTTCGGCCCCGAGGAAGTCCCGGCCAAGCTGATGGACTTCGTCACGACCTATTCCACCAACCTTGCCGTGCCGCAACGGCGCGACGCCGATGACGCGCGCGTGCTGGCCGGCAAGAAGCTGTTCTACGAAGCAAACTGCGTCGCGTGCCACGTGCCCAAGTACGTGACCAGCCGCAATGCCAAACAGTCCGAGCACCGCTTCCAGCTGATCTGGCCCTACACGGACATGCTGGTGCACGACATGGGCGACGACCTGGCGGACGGCGTGTCCGACGGCGAAGCCAACGGCCGCGAATGGCGCACGCCGCCGCTGTGGGGCATCGGCCTGACCAAGACCGTGAATCCCAGCGCTACCTGGCTGCATGACGGGCGCGCCCGCACGCTGCTGGAAGCCGTGCTGTGGCATGGCGGCGCGGGCAAACCCGCGCGCGACCGCGTGGTGGCGATGACGCCCGAAGAACGCGCCGACCTGATCCGTTTCCTGGAGTCGCTGTAATGGCCCGATCTTTCCCGCCTGTGTTCAAGCAAGCCGCGGCGGCCCTGTTGCTGGCGGCTGCGCCCTTGGCCGCGCAGGCCGAGTTGCCCGCCGATCTGGGCGAACGGCTGGCGCGTGATTACGCGCGTCCGGCCGTCGGCAAGATGGTGGATGCGGCCACCGCGATGGAGGGCGCACTGGACGGTTGGTGCGCCAAGCCGGACGCGGCGGGCGCCGCGCGCGTCGGCGACGCCTTCGCGAATCTTGCCCTGGCCTGGTCCGGGGTGGAAATCCTGCGCTTCGGACCGCTGGTGCAGGCCAACCGTTTCGAGCGCCTGGCGTTCTGGCCCGACACGCGCGGCGTGATGCCCAAGCAGGTGCAGCAATTGATCGCCGCTGGCGACCCGGCATTGCTGGCGCCTGGCGCGCTGGCCGGCCGCAGCGTGGCGGTGCAAGGGCTGCCTGCCCTGGAATACGTGCTGTACGGCGAACCTGGGCTGCTCAAGCAGACCCGCTCGCCCACATTCGTCTATGCGTGTGGTTACGCCCGCGCCGTGGCCGCCAACGTCGCCACGATTTCAGGCGATGTGGCGCAGGCCTGGAGCGCCCAGGGCGAGTTCGGCCGCCAGTTCGCCAAGCCGCAGGCGGGCAACGACTTGTACCGCGATCCGCAGGAAGTGGCGGCCGAGGCCATGAAAGCCTTGTCCACCGGCCTGCAGTTCGCGCGCGACGTGAAGATCCTGCCGGTGTTGGGCGAATCGGCCGAGGCGGCCCGGCCCAAGCGCGCCGCTTTCTGGCGCAGCGAACTGTCCGCGCGCTTGCTGGCGGCCAACCTGGAGGGCCTGAAGGCGTTCTATCAGGCCGGCGGCTATCCGCTGCCTAAGGGCGGCGGCTGGATGGATGTGTCGGTGCGCGGCGAATTGCAGAATGCGGCGCAGGGGTTGCAGGCGGTGCCGACGCCGCTGGACGCCGCGCTGAAGCAGGAAGACGGCCGGCGCCAATTGCTGCTGGCGGCGCTGACGATCCAGAACGCCAAAGCCATCGTCGATCAGGACCTGGCGCCGGCGCTGGGCGTCACGATCGGATTCAATGCGCTCGATGGTGATTGACCGCCGTCGCTTCCTGTCGCTGGCTGCGGCGCTGGGCTTGTCTCCCGGCGCGGCGCTGCCTGCCAATGGCGGACCGTTGTACCTGAGCGCGCGCAAGCGCGGCGGGCGTGACGAAGCGGTGCTGCTGGACGAAGCCGGCGGCGACCGGCTGGTGGTGCCGATGCCGGCGCGCGGGCACAGCTTCGCCATCGACCCCGCCAATCAGCGCGCGGTCGTGTTCGGCCGGCAGCCCGGCTTCTTTGCCGTGGCGTTTTCGCTGCGCGGCGGTGAGCGAAAAGCGCTGCCGGTGCCGGAGGAGCGCCATTTCTTCGGCCATGGAGCTTTCGTGGACGGCGGCCGACTGCTGGCCGCCACCGAGAACGACTTCAATGGAGGCCGGGGCGTGTTGGGCATTTACGATGCGTCGCCCGGCGGTGCCTGGCGGCGTGTCGGCGAATTCGATTCCGGCGGCATCGGTCCGCACGAAGTGGTGCTGATGCCCGACGGCAAAACGCTGTGCGTGGCCAACGGCGGCATCCTGACGCACCCCGACTACGGCAAGCTGGAGCTGAACCTGGACACGATGCGGCCGTCGCTGACCTACATCGACGCGGCCAACGGCCAACTGCTTGAGAAAGTGGAACTGGCGCCCGAGCTGTACCGCTTGTCGATCCGGCATCTGGCGCTGGCGGCCGACGGTTGCGTGTGGTTCGGCTGCCAGTACATGGGGCCGGCGGCCGACCGCCCCGCGCTGGTGGGGCGTCATCGTCGCGGCGCGGCGCTCGAACTCTTCGAAGGGCCGGCCGAGACCTTGCGCAACATGCGCAACTATGTGGGATCGGTGACCGTGGACGCCTCGGGCGGCATCGTCGCCACCTCCAGCCCCGTGGGCGGGCAGGTGATCTACTGGGACACGGCCAGCGGCCACTGCCTGGGCACGACGCTGCTGGCCGACGGCTGCGGCGTGGCGCCCGCGGCCCAGGCCGGCTTCCTGGTCAGCAGCGGCTTGGGCGCGATGCTGCGTACCGATGCCGCAGGCCGGGAATCGCCCGTGCTGCCGCCTTCGCGCGAGGTGTCCTGGGACAACCATTTCCGCATCGTGCGGGCCTGACGCCTGCCGCGCGCCGGTCAGGCGTATCCTTACAAAGCCTGACATCCCGGGGCCGCATCGCGGCCCTTTGCCTGCCGATCATCTGATACAGTTTTCGGTTGTCATTTTTGCGGGAGATTCCATGGAAGACGCCTTGAAGGAATTTAGCGCCTGGGCCCCCAGGCTGATGGATATGGGCATCAATCTGCTTGTTGCCTTGCTGATCCTGATCGTCGGCTGGTGGGTATCGTCGCTGTTGGGCGGATGGGTCCGCCGCGCTGCCTCGCGCTCCGCCAAGATCGATCCCACCATCGTGCCGATGTTCTACAGCACGGTCGTGTGGACGGTGCGCATCTTCACGGTCATTGCCGTCTTGGCGCGGTTCGGCGTGCAAACGGCCAGCCTGATCGCGGTGCTGGGCGCCGCTGGCCTGGCGGTTGGCTTGGCTTTGCAGGGCACGCTGCAGAACATCGCCGCGGGCATCATGCTGCTGATCCTGCGCCCCATCCGCGCAGGTGAGTACGTGGCGCTGAGCTCCGGCGCCGATGGCACGGTGGAAGAGGTCGGCCTGTTCCTGACGCGTCTGGTGCAAGTCGACGGCATCCACCTGACGCTGCCCAACAGCACGGTCTGGAACGCCACCATCACCAACTACAGCCGCAACAAGACGCGCCGTCTGGATATTCCGGTGCCCGTCCGCTATGGCGACGATCTGGAAGTGGTGCTGGCCAAGCTGAAAGAGATCGTGGATGCGCGTCCGGACGCCCTGAAGGATCCCGAGCCCCTGGTCAAGGTGTTCGAATACAAGGAAAACGGCGTCATCGTGAACGTCCGCGTGTGGGCCGAAGCCAGCAACTATTGGGACCTGCGCTGGGGCCTGTACCAGCAGATCCGCACGTCGCTGGAAGCGGCCGGTTTCCAGCCGCCGATCCCGCTGCGCGAGATCCAGAATCCCAAGAACGCCGGCAAGGCCGAAGTTGCGCCAGGCAGCGCCGCGACCTGATCGGGCAAAACGCTGACCGCAAAAAAGGGTGCCTTGGCACCCTTTTTTTTGCGTTGCGGTTCAGGCCTGGAGGGCCAACCGCGCCAGTTCCGCCTTGATCCATCCGGCGATTTCACGTTGGCGTTGGGCCGGCATGCGGTCGATGATGGCCGTGACGCTCACGGCCAGCAGCGGCGCGCCTTGGGCATCCAGCAGCGCGCAGCCCACGCCCAGCGCGCCGCGTACCGCATGGTTGCCCACCACCGAATAGCCGCGTGCCCGCGTGTTTTCGATCAGCCGGTACATTTCCTGCGGCGTCATGCCGCCGTATTCATCCAGCCGTCCGGAGTTACGCTCGACGATGCCACGCGCGATGTCATCGGGCAGCGCGGCCAGCAGCGCCATGCCGCCCGATCCCACGCCCAGCGGCTGGCGCTTGCCGGCGTAGGTCGCCAGGATCTGCACCGGATAGCTGCCGATCTCGCGGTGCAGGCTGATGGAGTCGTCGTCGTCTCGCACCACCAGGAAGACGGCGTCGCCCGTACGGTCGGCCAGGCGGCGCAGCACAGGCAGCAACTGACGCACCCGCGGATCGCGCGAGCGCGTGTCCGGGTCCACCGCCAGCTGGGCACGGTATTTCTTGGTGCCCGTCACCGGCAGCACCAGGCCCGCGTCGAGCAGAGCGGCCAGCAGACGGTAAATGGTGGGGCGTTGAATGCCCGTCAGGCGGGCGATATCTGTCACGCTGAGGCCGTCGGGCCCTTGGTCGCGTAGAGCGGCCAGAACGGCTAAACCGCGCCGCAACGTGCGTGGGCCTGCGGCCGCGGCATCACTGTCTTGCATGCAAATCTCTGAAAACTGTAGGTTATTGCGGAGCGGCCAAGGGAAAACCATTGTCCGTAGCGTGGACTCTACCTTGATGCACTCGCCGTGTATAGCTCAGAATGCATCATCCAATAATTCAAATCGTCCATCTAATGGACAGTACCTGCACGGAGACATTATGACTACAGGTCAAAAGCCTGGCCTGCGGCGTCTGGCCGCCGCCCTTCTGGCTACCGCCGCAAGCGCATTCGCCATGGGTTCCGCCCATGCCGCTTATCCCGACAAGCCTGTCCGTATCGTGGTCGGTTTTTCCGCCGGCGGCACGACGGACGTGATCGCCCGCATCATGGCCAAGGAACTCACCGAGAGCCTGGGCCAATCGTTCGTGGTCGAGAACAAGCCGGGCGCCGGCAGCAACATCGCCACCGACCAGGTGCAGCGTGCCGCCCCTGACGGCTACACGCTGCTGTTCGTGGCCGTGACCAGCGCCATCAACCAGACGCTGTACAAGAACGTCACATTCGACCTGACGAAGGACTTCGCACCGGTAGCGCTGGGCGCCAAGGTGCCGAACATCCTGGTCGTGAACCCGCAAGTGCCGGTGAAATCGGTGCAGGAGCTGGTCGAATATGCCAAGAAGAACCCCGGCAAGCTGGCGTTCGCCTCGTCGGGTAGCGGCACCTCCATTCACATGGCGGGTGAGCTGTTCAAGATGAAAGCGGGTATCGACGTGCTGCACGTGCCCTACAAGGGCAGTGCGCCGGCCATGACCGACCTGATCGGCGGCCAGGTGCAATTCATGTTCGACAACATGCCTTCGGCATGGCCGCACGCCCAATCGGGCAAGCTGCGCGCCTTGGCCGTGACCACCAGCGATCGTTCGAAGAGCGCGCCGGACCTGCCCACGATGAAGGAGTCGGGCTTTGCCGATTTCGACGTGTCGTCGTGGTTCGGCCTGCTGGCGCCCGCCGGCACGCCGCCGGAAGTGATCAACAAGCTGAACGCTGCCATGCAGCAGGCGCTGGACAAGGCTTCCGTGCAGACCAGCTTCGAGAAGCTGGGCGCCGTGGGCGTGAAGACGACGCCGGCCGAATTCGGCCAGTTCATCAAGTCGGAAGTGGATGGCTGGGCCCCGGTGATCAAGGCCTCGGGCGCCACGGTGGACTGATTATCGTATTCCCCGGCAGGCTTGCCGCCGGGGAGGTACCGAAGGGACAGGCTGAGGCCTGTCCCTATTTTTTTGCGCCGCCGTTGCGCTTGGCCGTGGCCAGCATCGCCGTGCACACGCCGCGCATCATGTCCACTTCATCGCGGGTCAGGGCCGGGCGTGAAAACAGATGACGCATGCGCGGCATCAGTTTCTTGGGGTGCGCCGGGTCCAGGAACTGGACGCCGATCAGCGCTTCTTCCCAGTGCGCCAGGAACGCCTGCACCGCTTCACCGGAGGCGGGTTCCGCGCCACGCGCGGGTTCCTGGGCGGTGGAGGCGGGCAGCAGCGCCGCGCCCTGGTCCACCAGCAGCGCGTAACGCAGTTCCCAGGCGGCCAATTGCAGGGCCTGGGCGACGTTCAGCGAGCTGTACTCGGGATTGGCGGGGATGTGGCAGATGCGGTGGCACAACGCGATCTGGGCATTGGTCAGTCCGGCGCGCTCGGTGCCCAGCACGATGGCGGCGACGCCTTCGGCTGTCTCGGCCAAGTGCGTGCAGGCCAGGCCGGCCGCCTGCCGGATGTCGCACGGCGGGGGGCCCAGGTCGCGCACGCGGGCCGTCAGGGCGAAAGCCAGAGTGACGGGAGCCAGCGCGGCTTCCAGCGACGGATAGATGCGTGCGTTTTCCAGGACGTCCAGCGCGCCGCTGGCGAGCGCCACGGCCTCTGGCTGGCTTGTTACATCTGGGAATTTAGGCTCGACCAGCACCAATTCCGAGAAGCCCATTGTCTTGATTGCACGGGCTGCGGAACCGACGTTTCCGGGGTGGCTGGGGTTCACCATAACGAAGCGAACACGTGAAAATGCTTGAGTCATTTAAAATGGCACGTTTGGCTGAGTGCCTTCCTGGTTTTTTGGGTCGATTTCCCCGGTGGGGGCGACGACGGACCCGGGGGGCGGCAAGTGGCCTACCATCACGCGAACCCACCGCATACGTACGGAATTTTATGCACCCGATGCTCAACATCGCCATCAAGGCGGCCCGGCGTGCCGGCACCATTATCAACCGTGCCAGCATGGATTTGGAACGACTCAGCGTGGCTCGCAAGGGGCCGCGCGATTATGTCACGGAAGTCGATCGCGCCGCCGAGGAGTCCATCGTCGAAACGCTGCATGCCGCTTACCCGGACCATGCCGTGCTGGGCGAGGAATTCGGGCTGCAAGGTCCCGACCAGGCCGAGTTCCAGTGGATCATCGATCCCCTGGACGGCACGACGAACTTCATCCACGGCCTGCCCAACTACGCCGTGTCGATCGCGCTGACCCAGCGCGGCCAGGTCACGCAAGCGGTCATCTATGACCCGTCGCGCAATGAACTGTTCACGGCCAGCCGTGGCAGCGGCACCTTCCTGAACGATCGCCGCGTGCGCGTCTCCGGCCGCACCCGCTACCACGAGGCGCTGCTCGGCGCCCACTGGCCCAGCGCTGGCGATCCCGAACAGGGCTCGCAGCGCTTTCGCCAAATGGCCGAAGGCGCGACGGGCGTGCGCCGCCTGGGCGCCACCGTGCTGGATCTGGCCTACGTGGCCTGCGGCCGCCTGGACGGTTTCTGCGGGGTGGGCCTGAAGCCCTGGGACGTGGCTGCCGGCAGCCTGATGGTCCTGGAAGCCGGCGGCCTGATCGCCGACTTCGACGGTGAACAAGGCTGGATGGACAGCGGCAACGTTCTGGCCGCCAGCCCGAAGATCTTCACGCAAATGTTGACGTCGCTGAACCCGCCGTCGGCCGCCTGATCCCGACGCGGATCAAGCAGTACGGAAACCGGCCTTCGGGCCGGTTTTTTTTTAAGGCGCGCCACTGCCCATCAGGCATACGGACGAGGCGTGTCACCGGCGTGTCACGGCATTTCCATGTACGATTACCGGTCGTGTAACTTCTGGAGCTCCTGATGGAGTGGCTGCTAGACCCCGCTGCGTGGGTCGGCTTGCTTACCCTGGTCGTCCTTGAGATCGTCCTGGGCATTGATAACCTGATTTTCATCGCCATCCTGGCGGACAAATTGCCCCCCGCGCAGCGCGACCGCGCGCGCATCATGGGGTTGAGCCTGGCCCTCATCATGCGGCTAGGCCTCCTGTCCGTCATGTCGTGGCTGGTCACCTTGACCACCCCCTTGTTCTCCGTCGGTCCGCTGTCCCCCTCGGGGCGCGACCTGATCCTGATGGTGGGCGGCCTGTTCCTGCTCTTCAAGGGCACGATGGAACTGCACGAACGCCTGGAAGGCGGGCAGCACGCCGCCTCGTCCGGGCCGCGCGTGTACGCCAGCTTCTGGGTCATCGTGACGCAGATCGTGGTGCTGGACGCCGTGTTCTCGCTGGACTCCGTGATCACCGCCGTGGGCATGGTGGACCACCTGGCCATCATGATGATCGCCGTCATCATCGCCATCGGCATCATGCTGCTGGCCTCCAAGCCCCTGACGCGCTTCGTCAACGCGCACCCGACCGTGGTGGTCCTGTGCCTGGGCTTCCTGTTGATGATCGGTTTTTCGCTGCTGGCCGAGGCCTTCGGCTTCAAGGTGCCCAAGGGCTACCTGTACGCCGCCATCGGCTTCTCGGTGGCCATCGAAGCGCTTAACCAGGTGGCGCGCCGCAACCTGCTGAAGCTGGACGCCCGTCGCCCGATGCGCGAACGCACCGCGTCGGCCGTGCTGCGCATGCTGGGCAAGCGCCCGCCCGCCAGCGACGAGCCCGACCTGCCCAACGCGGACGGTCCGGCCATGCCGGCCTTCGGCGTCGAAGAGCGCAACATGGTCAGCGGGGTCCTGACCTTGGCCGAACGGTCCATCCGGTCGATCATGACGCCGCGCACGGACGTGTCCTGGGTCAATATTGACGACGATCCCGAACTGATCCGCCGCCAATTGACCGAAGCGCCGCACAGCTTCTTCCCCGTCTGCCGCGGCTCGCTGGACGAGGTGCTGGGCATCGCCCGCGCCAAAGACCTGGTGGCAGACCTGATCACCGAAGGGCGGGTGCGCCGCAACCGCCTGCGCGACCCTATCATCGTGCACGAGGCCATCGGCATCTTGCGCCTGATGGACACCCTGAAGCGGTCGCGCGGCCAGCTGGTGCTGGTGGCCGACGAATTCGGCGCCATCGAAGGCCTGGTCACGCCCATCGACGTCTTCGAGGCCATCGCCGGCGAATTCCCCGACGAGGACGAACTGCCCGACATCGTGGCTGACGGCGACAATACCTGGAAGATCGATGGGGCGGCCGACCTGCACCATGTCGAACAGGTGCTGGAAACCGAAGGCCTGGTCGACGAAGCCCAGGACTTTTCAACCCTGGCGGGCTATCTGCTGTCGCGCTTCGGGCACCTGCCCAAGCCGGGCGATGTCTGCGAATACGAAATCCATCACCAGCACTTCCGCTTCGAGGTCCTGGAAATGGACGGCCGCCGGATCGCGCTGGTGCGCGTCGAGAAGCGGCCCCAGGAAATGCTCTCCGATGAAGCATCGCTTGCCAACGATTAACCGGAAACCCTACCTATCGTGACTGAAAACGCGCTCTATCTGATCAAGGCATTCATCCTTGGCATCCTTGAAGGCCTGACGGAATTCATTCCGGTATCCAGTACGGGCCACCTTATCCTGGTGGGCGACTGGATCAATTTCCAGTCCGGCGACGGCAAGGTATTCGAGGTGGTGATCCAGCTGGGTTCCATCCTGGCCGTGATGTGGGTATTCCGCGCGCGGTTGCTCCAGCTGATCCGCGGCGCGCTGACGGGGGTGCCCAGCGAGGTGGCCTTCGCCCGCAACCTGATCATCGCCTTCCTGCCGGCCGCCGTCATCGGCGCGATCTTCATCAAGGCGATCAAGTCGGTGTTCTACCACCCGGGCGTGGTGGTGGTGACGCTGGTGGTGGGCGGCCTGATCATGCTGTACGTCGAACGCAAGACGCACCACACGCCAGGCGATGTGCCGGGGGCGGCCGACGACACGGCGTCCGACGAGCGCGCCTCGGCGCACACGCTGGAACAGATCACCTGGAAGCAGGCGCTGGGCGTGGGCGTGGCGCAGTGCTTCGCCATGATCCCGGGCACCTCGCGTTCGGGCGCCACCATCATCGGTGGCATGATTGCCGGCATTCAGCGCAAGACGGCCACCGAGTTCTCGTTCTTCCTGGCCATGCCCACGATGCTGGGCGCGGCCGTCTTCGACATGTACAAGAACTTCGGCGTGCTGACGCAGCACGACCTCTCCGGCATCGCCGTGGGTTTCATCGCCGCCTTCCTGAGCGCGATGGTGGTGGTGCGCGCCGTGCTGCGCTTCGTGGCCAACCACACCTACCGCGTGTTCGCCTGGTACCGCATCGTGTTCGGTGCGGTGGTGGCGGCCTGGATCTTCACCCGTTAAGCCGCTCGGCGACGGGATGCAAAAAGGGCCTCGCGATGTGCGAGGCCCTTTTTCCTGGTGCGCATTTGCGGTGGCGCGGAGGGTTACGCTTCTGTTTCCAGATCGTAGAACTCCAGGCCGTCGCGGTCGATGACCAGCCAGCCGCCGCGGGCGGGCGACACGTGGTCGCAGTCCCAGTCGGGCAGCACCCAGCGCTCGCGCTTCTTTCCGTCCACTTCCAGCACATGGCGGGCAGGGCGGTGCGTGTGGCCATGCACCAGCACGCGCACGTCCGTCTCGCGGAAGATGGCCTCGACGGCGCCGCCGTTGACGTCCATGATTTCCATGGACTTCGTCTGGTTGGCCGCCTGGCTTTCGCCACGGGCCTGTTGCGCCATCGCCAGGCGTTCAGGAATGGTCTTGCCCAGGAACTCGGCCTGCCAACGCGGATCGCGGACCATCTTGCGGAACTGCTGGTACGCGGCGTCGTCCGTACAGAACTCGTCGCCGTGGGTCAGCAGCACCTGGCCGAAATCCGTTTCCAGCAGGGCGGGTTCGGGCAGCAGCTTGGCGCCCACGGCGTTGGCCAGTTCTTCCCCGATCAGGAAGTCGCGGTTGCCGCGGCCCAGCCACACCGGGATGCGTCCGGCGGTTTCCCGCAGCGCCGCCAGCACCGTGGCCAGCCACGGCGGTGCGGCGCGGATCACGTCGTCGCCGATCCAGGCATCGAAGATGTCGCCCGGCAGCAGCAGGGCGGCAGCGTCTTCTTGCGCGGCTTGCAGAAAGGCCTGGAAGGCCTCCGAGGTGGCCGGCGTGGCCGGCCCCAGGTGCAAGTCGGACGCCAGCCAGATCGGGCCGGACAAGGCAATCTTATTCAAGAATTTCGGCCTTCTCGATGATCACGTCTTCGTTCGGCACGTTCTGGTGGAAGCCCTTGTTGCCGGTCTTCACGCCCTTGATCTTCTCGACCACGTCCGTGCCTTCGGTGATGGTGCCGAAGACGGCGTAGCCCCAGCCGTTCGGCGTGGGCGACGTGAAGTTCAGGAAGTCGTTGTTCGACACGTTGATGAAGAACTGGGCAGTTGCCGAGTGCGGGTCGCTGGTGCGGGCCATCGCCAGGGTGTACTTGTCGTTCTTCAGGCCATTGTTGGCTTCGTTCTCGATCGGGGCATGGGTCTGCTTCTGCTTCATGCCGGGTTCGAAACCGCCGCCCTGGATCATGAAGCCGTCGATCACGCGATGGAACACGGTGCCGTTGTAGAAACCTTCCTTGACGTAGGTCAGGAAGTTTTCGACGGTCTTGGGCGCCTTGGCGGCGTCCAGGGTGATGACCATGTCGCCTTGGTTCGTGACGAGCTTGACGCGGGGATTGGTGCTCATGGCTTTTGTGCCTTCAGAAGTGGAGGTGGAAGAAGTGGCCGCGGGGGCGGCGCTGACGAGGGCTGGGGCAAATGCGGCCAGCGCGAACGAGCACGCCGTCAGGCGCAGCAGGTGGAAGGGGGAGTAACGGGACATCATTTGCCTTGTTTATCCTTCAGCATGGTTTCGACTTCGCGGGCTTTGTCCTGCATGCCGGGCACGCCGTCGCGGGCGGCCTTTTTGTAGGTTTGCAGGGCCTGCAGCAGTTGCAGGTCGCCCAGATTGGCCCGGGCGGCCGCATAGCCGGGGTCGGCGCGCAATGCCATTTGCAGGGCATCTTGCGCTTTTTCAAGTTCACCGCGGCTGGCATATAGAGCCGCCAGGTTGTTCCAAGGTTCCGGAAGCTCCGGGAAACGCGTGGTCATGTCGGTGTAGATGTCGATCGCCTCGCTGGTGCGGTTCAAGGCGGCCAGGGCGCGCGCGTGCTGGAACATCAGCTGCACGTCGGTGCCGCGCTGGTTCTTGACCTCTTCCTCGCGCTTTTCGATCAATGCCAGGGCTTCGTTCACGTCGCCGCGATTCAGCAGCATTTCGATGCGCGTGGTGACCTGCGAGGGGGAGGGCGCAAGCCGTGTATCGACGCTGGGCTTGGCGGCTTCCAGCAGCTTGGCCAGGCCGTCCCAGCCGCCTTCGGGCGGAATCGGATCCAGCGTGGTGCGAGTGGCGTTGGGATTGGTACCCCCGCCGCCGGCCATCGACTGGGCAAGAGCGGTTCCAACCGGCGCGCCGGCAACAGCCAGGGCGAGCAGGGCGACACAAAAACGCGGCTTGATAGTCACGTGGGTATCCGTTAAAAGTCGTGGCCGGCCCGCACTTACGCGCGCGACCGGGCCGCTTGCTATACTTGACGACCGCCATTTTAGCCCCGGTTGAGTTTTTGGCTCGACATTGGGTGTGTGGCCAGGGTCTGGGACCCGCAGGGTGGGGCAAAAGCCAGGCAAAAGCCGGACAAATGTCGGGCAACTGCCGGGCAAGAGTCCGGCAAGAGCCTGCCCCAGACTCGCAGGCCAGGCAAGACCTGTCGTCGGTATTCGATGATGATGGTGTTGGCGGCAGGCTACGAAGGTATTGTCCTTCGCAAGCAACTTTCCGAATCCGCCCCGGAAGCAATTAGACGAATCCTAAAGCGCCATGCTGCAAATCTACAACACGTTATCGCGTACCAAAGAACCGTTTAAACCGGCCCAGGCTGGTCAGGTGCGCATGTACGTGTGTGGCATGACCGTGTATGACTTCTGCCATCTGGGCCATGCCCGCATGCTGGTCTCGTTCGACATCGTGCAGCGTTGGCTGCGCGCCAGCGGCCTGGCGGTCGACTACGTGCGCAACATCACGGACATCGACGACAAGATCATCCGCCGTGCCGTTGAAACCGGCCGCCGCATCGGGGAAGTCACCGAGTTCTACATCGCCGCCATGCACGCCGACGAGCAGGCATTGGGCGTGGAATCGCCCGACCGCGAGCCGCGCGCCACCCAGTACGTGGGCGACATGCTGGACATCATCGGCAAGCTCGAGCAGAACGGCCTGGCCTACCAGGCCGACGACGGCGACGTGAATTACGCCGTCCGTGGGTTCGCGGGCTACGGCAAGCTGTCCGGCAAGACGCTGGACGACCTGCGCGCCGGCGAACGCGTGGCCGTGGGGTCGGCCAAGCGCGACCCGCTCGACTTCGTGCTGTGGAAGTCGGCCAAGGCCGACGAACCCGCCGACACCAAGTGGGAATCGCCTTACGGCCTGGGCCGCCCGGGCTGGCACATCGAGTGCTCGGCCATGAGCAAGTCCCTGCTGGGCCTGCCCCTGGACATCCACGGTGGCGGTCCGGACCTGAAGTTCCCGCACCACGAAAACGAGATCGCGCAGACCGAGGGCGCGTTTGGCGGTACGCTGGCCAATATCTGGATGCATTGCGGCCCGCTCATGGTCGATTCGGACAAGATGTCCAAGTCCCTGGGCAATTTCCGCACCATCCGCCAGACGGTCGCCCAAGGCGACCCGGCCACGAGCGAGGCGACGTACCGCGTGAACCCGCGTGAAGCCGAAATGGTGCGCTTCTTCATTGTGCGCAACCACTATCGCAGCCCGCAGAACTACACGCCGGACAACCTGGTCGACGCGCAGAATGCGCTGGATCGCCTGTACCAGGCGCTGCAAAACGTGCCGGCCGACAGCCAGGGCATCGACTGGAACGAGCCGCAGGCGCAGGCCTTCAAGGCCGCCATGGACGATGATTTCAACAGTTCCGGTGCGATCGCGGCCCTGTTTGAACTGGCCTCCGAGGCCAACCGTGGCAAAAGCGCGCGCAGCGCCGGCCAGTTGAAAGCGCTGGCGTCGCTGCTGGGCCTGCTGCAACAGGACCCTGCCACGTATTTCCAGTCGCCCACCCGCTATTCCGCCGCCTCGATCGAACAGGGCCAGCGCGCCTCGCTGGAGGCCGACGCGATCCAATCGCTGATCGACGCGCGCGCAGCCGCCAAGGCTGCCCGCAATTTCGCCGAAGCGGACCGCATCCGCGCGGAATTGCGTGATGCCGGGATTGAACTCGACGACAAGCCGGGTGGCTTGACGCAATGGCGCCGGGCCTGAGCCCAGTGGATACGCCCGACATGTCCACCGCCGATCTCGACATCCCCAAGCCCGAGTATTGGGAGGCCGCCGTCGCCCATCTGATGCGGCGCGACCGGATCCTGAAAAAAGTCATCCCCCAGCATCCCGAGGTCTGGCTGACCTCGCGCGGCACGCCGTTCGTGACGCTGGCGCGCGCGATCATCGGCCAGCAGATCTCCACCAAGGCGGCCGACGCCGTCTGGACCAAGTTCATCGACGCCGTGGGCAAACGCCCCACGCCGGTCGCCGTGCTGCGCGTGGGCGTGGACGGGCTGCGCAAGGCCGGCCTGTCCCAGCGCAAGGCCGAATATGTGCTGGATCTGGCCGTGCACTTCGGCGAACGCCGCGTCCACCCCGAAAAGTGGGCGGCCATGGACGACGAAGCCGTTATTTCTGAATTGGTCGCCATCCGGGGTATCGGGCGCTGGACGGCGGAGATGTTTTTGATTTTCAATCTACAGCGGCCTGATGTCCTGCCGCTGGATGATCCCGGGTTGCTCAAGGCAATCTCGCTACACTATTTCAGTGGCGAGCCTGTCTCGCGCTTCGAGGCTCGCGAAGTCTCGCTGGCGTGGCAGCCCTGGCGTACCGTGGCGACCTGGTACTTATGGCGCAGTCTGGAACCGACACCGGTTCAATACTGATGCACACCAGGCAGCCCATCTACGGAACCACACTACATGCGCAATACATTTCTGGAATTTGAACAGCCGCTGGCCGAGCTTGAGAACAAGATCGAACAGCTGCGCTATGTGCAGGCCGATTCAGCGGTAGACATCTCCGACGAGATCGGACGTCTGCAGCAGAAGAGCCAGACCTTGGCCAAGGAAATCTACGCCAAGCTCACGCCGTGGCAGACGGCCCTTGTCGCCCGCCACCCCCAGCGTCCCTACACGCTGGACTACGTGCGCGAAATGTTCACCGACTTCCATGAACTGCACGGCGACCGCATGTACGCCGACGACCAGTCCATCATCGGCGGCCTCGCGCGTTTCAACGGCACGCCCTGCATGGTCATCGGTCATCAGAAAGGCCGCGACACCAAGGAACGCGCCGCCCGCAATTTCGGCATGCCGCGTCCCGAAGGCTATCGCAAGGCCCTGCGCCTGATGCGCCTGGCTGAAAAATTCGGCATCCCCGTGTTCACGTTCGTGGACACCCCGGGCGCCTATCCCGGCATTGGCGCCGAAGAGCGCGGCCAGTCCGAAGCCATCGGCCACAACCTGTACGCCATGGCCGAGCTCAAGGTTCCCGTGATCTGCACGATCATCGGCGAAGGCGGTTCGGGCGGCGCGCTGGCGATCGCCGTGGGCAACGCCGTGCTGATGCTGCAATACGCGACCTATGCCGTGATTTCGCCGGAAGGTTGCGCCTCGATCCTGTGGCGCAGCGCCGACAAGGCGCCTGACGCCGCGGAAGCTCTGGCCATCATCGCGCCGCGCCTGAAGGACCTGGGCTTGGTGGACCGCGTGGTCAACGAGCCCGTGGGCGGCGCGCACCGCGACCCCCGCGTCATGGCGCGCCTGCTGCGCCGCGCGCTGGGCGATGCCCTGCGCCAGCTTCAGGGCATGACGCCCGAGCAGCTTGTGGAACAGCGCGTGCAACGCCTGCTGTCCTACGGCGCTTATCAGGAAGTGCGCGCGTAACGCGGGCAGGGCACCGGCGGACTCGCCAGTGCCGCGACCGCGCTACCCGCGCCATCCCCAATGAACGGCCAGCCGACGCCCGACACGCCCCACGCGGCCGAGTCGGGCGTTGCGCATTCCGGCCTCCCATTGCCTCCCGTCTCCCCTGAACTGGCCGCCGCGCTGCGGCAGGCCCTGCTGGCCTTGCCCGAGCGGCCCGCGCGCATCGCGGTCGCGATCAGCGGCGGCGCGGACTCGGCCATGCTGGCCGTGCATGCGGCGGCGGTGTGCCGCGAGCTTGGCATCGGCCTGTCGCTGTTCCATGTGCATCACGGCCTGCAGGCCGCCGCCGATGCCTGGGGGCGCCAGGTGCATGCGTTGGGCGGCTTGCTGGGCGTACCTGTGGCCGAGGCGCGGGTTCAGGTCGACCAAGCCGGCGGTAAAGGGATCGAGGCGGCTGCCCGCGACGCGCGCTATGCGGCGCTGGCCCAATTGGCTGGCGCGCACGGAACGCGCCATGTGCTGCTGGCGCATCACCGTAACGACCAGGCTGAAACCGTGCTGCTGCGCTTGCTGCGCGGCACGGGGCTTGCCGGCATGGCGGCCATGTCGCCGGCGTCTCTACGCGACGGCATCTGGTATTTGCGCCCCTGGCTAGGCCAGGACCGCGCCACCATCCTGAAGGCCGCGGCGTCGGTCGAAACCGCTTGCGGGTGGCAACCGGTGCAGGATCCGACCAATGCCGATCCCCGCTATACGCGTGCCGCGGTGCGTGAGCTGCTGGCACCGGTGCTGGACCGCCGCTGGCCCGCGTGGCGAGGCATCGTCGCCCGGCATGCGGACCACATGGCCGAGGCCGCCCAGATCCTGGACGAAGTCGCGCGCGAGGATTTCGCCCGGCTCGATCCCAGTCCGGACGGTGCCAGTTTTTCGCTGCAAGCGTGGCGCGCATTGTCTCCGGCGCGCCAGTCGCAACTGCTGCGCCATTGGCTGGCGCAAAACGGCGCCCGCATGCCCACCGATGCGCGTCTGCGCGACCTGCTGCGCCAGCTACGCGAACTGCACAGCCTGGGCCATGACCGCCAGTTGCGGGTAGAGCAGGCGGGGCACGTCATCCGATGCCATCGGGGACGGGTCTGGGTAGAGCCCAGAGGATAAAAACGGCTGCTTTGGAAAGAATCCGCAGAAAAATAGCCGCGTAATGAACATAAATTTCCTCAAACTGAGCAAATTTTTACCGCCGCGCTAGAATATATGGTTTTGCCCGCCACCACTTTGCGGCGGGTTCCCAGCCAGAGTACGAGATGTCCCTGATCGTTCACAAATATGGCGGTACTTCGATGGGCTCGGTCGAGCGCATCAGGAACGTGGCGCGTCGCGTCGCGAAGTGGCATGCCGCAGGCCACCAGGTTGTTGTTGTGCCGTCGGCAATGGCGGGCGAAACCAATCGCCTGCTTGGCCTGGCACGCGAAATTACGCCCCAGCCCGATGGCCGCGAGCTCGACATGATCGCCGCCACCGGCGAGCAGGCCAGCAGCGGCTTGCTGGCGATCGCGCTGCAGGCCGAAGGCGTGCCGGCGCGCAGCTATGCCGGTTGGCAAGTGCCTGTGCGCACCGATTCGTCCTTCACGAAGGCGCGCATCAGCTCCATCGACGACGCGCGCATCCGCGCCGACCTCGACGCCGGCCGCGTGGTGATCGTGACGGGTTTCCAGGGCATCGACCCTGAAGGCCACATCACGACGCTGGGCCGTGGCGGTTCGGACACCTCGGCCGTGGCCGTGGCGGCGGCCATCAAGGCCGACGAATGCCTGATTTACACCGACGTGGACGGCGTCTACACGACCGATCCGCGCGTGGTGCCCGAAGCGCGCCGCATGGCCGTCGTTTCCTTCGAGGAAATGTTGGAAATGGCCTCGCTGGGTTCCAAGGTCCTCCAGATCCGCTCGGTCGAATTCGCCGGCAAATACCGTGTACCGGTCCGGGTCCTGTCCTCGCTGACCGACCCGCTCATCCCGCTCGACGAAGAAATGGTCTCGGGCACGCTGATTACTTTTGAGGAAGACGAAAAAATGGAAGCCGCCGTTGTCTCCGGCATCGCCTTCAGCCGCGACGAAGCCAAAATCACCTTGCTGGCTGTGCCCGACAAACCGGGCATCGCTTTCTCCATCCTGGGTCCGGTCGCCGCCGCCAACATCGACGTCGACATGATCGTGCAGAACCAATCCGTCGCTGGCACGACCGACTTCTCGTTCACCGTGAACCGCAACGAGTTCGCGCGCGCCGTCGACCTGCTCAAGCGCGAAGTGATCCCGGCCGTCGGCGCGGGCGAACTGTCCACCGACGAGAAGGTCGCCAAGGTCTCGATCGTGGGCATCGGCATGCGCTCGCACGTGGGCGTGGCCAGCTTGATGTTCCAGACGCTTTCGCAAGAAGGCATCAACATCCAGATGATCAGCACCAGCGAGATCAAGACGTCCGTCATCATCGACGACAAGTACATGGAATTGGGCGTGCGCGCGCTGCACAAGGCCTTCGGCCTGGACCAGACGCCGGGCGCCAAGGAATAAAGGCAACGGATCCGGTACGGTTTTTTTGATTGATGGCCCGTTTGCGGGCAAGACTCCAAAAAAACGTGCTAGAATCTCGTTCTCTTTTCGGAGACGTGCCCGAGAGGCTGAAGGGGCTCCCCTGCTAAGGGAGTATGTGGCTAAAAACTGCATCGTGGGTTCGAATCCCACCGTCTCCGCCAGATCTTCAGCGCTGGCTTAAACACCCAGCGCTGAATTAAAAAACCCGCAATCGCGAAATCGATTGCGGGTTTTTTTCATTCCAGCGCAGATAGCAGTTTGCGCATCTGTTCCGCCCCATCCTCATCATTCGGCCTGAGCGTCATCAAGGTTCTTCGACTGCCGGCGCATGGCAGGCCACGCCAAACTTGTTCCCGTCCGGATCGCGAAAGTACGCGCCGTAGTAGTGAGCATGGTAATGCGGTCTTACTCCGGGCAGCCCCTCGCATGCCCCGCCGTTCTCAAGCGCCGCTTGGTGAGCGGCGTCAACCATTGCTCGAGACGCAGCCGCGAAGGCAATCATCTGACCATTGCCCGGCTCGTGCTGCCTGCCGTCGTAAGGGGTGCAGATAACGAAAAAGGGACGCGATTGATCGGCGCTGTGCCAGCCCGCCCACGGCCTGTCGCGGTCGCAAAAGCGCATTTCAATACCGAGTCTGTCCATAAGCGGGGTGTAGAAGCGAAGCGCTCGCTCGAAATCGGTCACGCTCACGAAAATATGTGAAAACACATCGGCTCCTTTAGGCAGGGGAGTGTCACGGCAAGGCCGCCAGCAAGGCGCGGGCTTGATCCACCACATCGGCGTCATTTGGCCGGAAATCCATCCGCGTGGCTTGCGGCAACTGCGTATAGTGCGCATGGCTGCTGCGGGCGTAGGCGGGGTCGTAGTGGCGGTCAATCAATTCGCGCGCCAGATCGATGCGGCGGCCTTCGTCCACCATTTGCAGCCAGCCATTGATGACGTCGCGGCTGTGCAGGCCCAGCAGGCCCAGCAGGCGTTGCAGTTGGGCTTTCAGCCACTCCGGATTTGCGAACAGTTCCGCGTAATCCTGTTGCAGGAAGGCGGCGCGGTCTTCGCGCGTGGACACGACTTCGATGCAGGCGCCCTGGTGCATCGCTTGCAGCAGCGCGGGCGGCAGGGCTACCGAGCCGATCTTGCGGCTTTCCGATTCCACGTAAACCGGCCGGCTGGCGTCCAGTTCGCGCAGCCGCATGGCCAGCAGCGTGTCGAACCGCTTCTGCGAGGGTTGGGCGATGCCGGGCAGCGCGCCCAATAGCGAGCCCCGATGCGACGCCAACTGTTCCAGGTCCAAGGTCTGGGCGCCGGCCTGCTCCAGCGCTTTCAGCAAGCGGGTCTTGCCGCTGCCCGTGGGGCCGACCAGCACGACGCAGCGCAGGGCCGCAGGCAGCGCGTCCAACGCCTCGAGCGTGGCGCCGCGGTAGCGCTTGTAGCCGCCGTCCAAT
Source organism: Achromobacter sp. Bel (assembly GCF_012928505.1). Classification (GTDB taxonomy): domain Bacteria; phylum Pseudomonadota; class Gammaproteobacteria; order Burkholderiales; family Burkholderiaceae_B; genus Achromobacter. The sequence goes on from NZ_JABBJN010000050.1 coordinate 25,511, forward strand.
TGGCGCGCGCGCCAGCCGATCATATTGAACATGACGGTCATCGAGCCGGAGCGCTTGCCGCCGCGCCAGCAATAGACCAGCGGACGCCATCCTTGCGGCCGGTCGGCGAAGGTGGTCTCCAGATACCGCGCGATGTTGCGGGCCACGATGGCCGCGCCGGTGCGCGACGCTTCGAAGGGCGAGACCTGACGGTACAAGGTGCCGACCAGCACGCGTTCTTCATTGCTGAGCACGGGCGCGTTGATCGCGCCGGGGATATGGTCGTCGGCGTATTCCAGCGGCGAGCGCACATCGATGATTTCGTCGAAGTCATCCAGCTTGTCCAGGCTGGCGAGCAGGTGTTTCACGTGAGTGGCCGTTGCGTTGATCGGAGGGCGGGAAGCGGCCATTAGCATAGTGCTTTCCGGCGAAGGGGGCTTGGCGCGCCGGTTGCTATCATCCTCGTATTCTCCCTGCCTGCCCGGAATATGGAATTCTCATTCAAATGCGCCACCTGTGATCAGGTCCATCATGGCCTGCCGAGCTTTGGCGCCGACGCGCCCGAAAGCTACCACCGCATCGCCCCGGAAGAACGGCAGCAGCGCGGCGACCTGGGCAGCGACGACTGCGTGATCGACGAGCAGCATTTCTTCTTGCGCGGTTGCATCGAATTGCCCATCCATGGATATCCCGAGCCCTTCGTGTGGGGCGTGTGGGTGTCGGTCAGTCTGGCGAGCTACGAGACCTGGGTACGGACCGTCGACGAGCCCGAGCGCGCGCAGACGCCGCCCCTGTTCGGTTGGCTGAATACGCAATTGGCGCCTTATCCGGATACGCTCGGCCTGAAGACGCATGTGCATCTGCGCGACGGCGGCATCCGGCCGGCCATTGAGCTGGAGCCCACCCGCCATCCGCTTGCCGTCGAGCAGCGCGAGGGCATGACGATTGAACGAGTCGCGGAAATCTACGCGATGCTTGTGCATGGCGCCGGCGTGGCGCAAACCTAGGAGCCGCCCCTTGAAGCTCAGCAAGATTTTCGATGCCGCCCGCAGCGGCGATGTGAAGACGGTGCAGGCTTGCCTGGAGGCGGGCGCGGACCCCGCGGCGGTCGACGCGCATGGCTTCACCGCATTGCAGCAGGCCGCGATGGGCGCCAACGATACGGAGATTGCGCCGAACCTGGCCGTGCTCAAGGCGTTGATCGATGCCGGCAGCCCGCTGGAGTTCCAACGCGAGGGGCGCACCGCGCTGTATCTGGCGGCCGAGTTCGCGCCCAGCACGGAAGCGGTGCAGATGCTGATCGATGCGGGCGCCCGGGCGGATATCCGCGATGCCCATGGCAATCACATCACCGTGAACGCGATGATGCCCGAGGTGCAGGAGCTGTTGTCCGAGTTGACCGGCGTGGCGCTTGAAGAACCGGAACCGGAACCCGAACCCGTCAAGCTCAGCGCCGCGCAATGGCGCGAGGCGCAGGGCCGGCTGGATGCGTTGTTCGAGGTATTGACGCAAGCGGGCCTGGTCGCCTTGCAAGACGCAGGCACGACGCAGTCGGATGGCTTTGCCGATTGCACGGAGATCTTTCACGAGCGCGGCGGCGCGGCTGCCGGCTTGCACGGGTTCTGCTTCTATACGCGCCAGGACCGCAACCGCGCAAAGAAGGAAGGGCGGTTGGATCTGGCGTTTTGGGGCGCGCCCGAAGGCGCGGACGCCGACATGCTGCGCGTTGGCGGACTGATCGTGCGCGCGGCCGAAGCGGCCGGCCTGCCGGTTGCCTGGAATGGCAGCGCCGCCCGGCGGCCCACGCTTACGCTTTACTAGGTTGCCCAGGGCGGATGGCGCATAGGCGGCGCCCGCCCTCGGCAACCGCGTTCAGGCGCTGAACGTCAGCGTATTGCTCAGGTCGCCCATGGGAAGCTGGCCGCGCGCCGTCATCGCGTCATCGCGCGCTTTCAGGCCTTCCAGCATTGGCAGGTCGAACACGCGCGTGGCCAGGCGCAGGATCGAACCCGTGTCGTACACCGTGTGGTCCACCGTGCCTTTCTTGGCGAACGGCGAGATCACCAGCGCCGGGATGCGCGTGCCCGGGCCCCAGCGATCGCCCAGGGGCGGCGCTACGTGGTCCCACCAGCCGCCGTTTTCATCGACGGTGACCACCGCCACCATGTTTTCCCACTGTGCGCTCTTGCGCAGGCTGTCGACGATGTGGGCGATATGGCGGTCGCCCGAGTCCACGTCCGCATATCCCGCGTGCATGTTCAGGTTGCCTTGCGGCTTGTAGAACGTCAGCGCGGGCAGCTTGCCGGCTTCGGCGTCGGCCAGGAATTTGTTGGTGGAAGACAGGTCTCCAAGCCCGCCGTCGCGCAGGTGCGCCGCGCGTGCGGCGGTGCCGGGCGCGGTGCTCTTGAAATAGTTGAAGGGCTGGTGGTGCGCCTGGAAATTGGGCGACGAGGGGAAGCCCGTGTTGGCCGTGGTGTCCACGGCAGCCTGCCAGCCGCCTGCGTACCAGGCCCAGTCCAGGCCTTTGGCGGTCATCAGGTCGCCGATGTTGTCGTGCGTTTGCGGCACCATTGTTTGCGGATTGGTGGCGTCGGCCAGTGTCGGGTCGGTCGCGTCCCGGTTGAACGAAGGCCAATAGGGCGGGGCCATCGTGTTGACGCCGTAGCCGTCGGGCGTCAGGGCGCTGGCGCCGAATTGAGGAATGCCGGCCAATGCGCTGGCGGGCGATGTGGCCTTGGGTTGCAGGCGCGGGTCGGCGGGGTCGGCGCTTTGCAACTGGGCGATCTGCGTCTTCGCCACCGAGTCCGCCACATCGGGATAGAAGGGCGGGCGGCCTGCGGCCAGGTATTGGTGGTTCAGGAACGAGCCGCCGAACGCGCCCTGGAAGAAGTTATCGCACAGCACGAATTCCTGGGCGAGTTTCCACAGGCGCAGGTTGTAGGCAGAGTCGCTGTAGTGGCCCATGACCAGCGCGCCGGAATCGGCCCATGCGACGAAGCGGTCGTTCTTGCCGCCGTTGATCTGCATCTGGTTTTGATAGAACACATGCCACAGGTCGCGCGTGACGACGCCTTGCGGCAGGGGTTCGCCCTGCGGTCCCAGCAGCGCGAACGGCGCGTTGGGCAGGTTGTTCATGTAGGGCGCTGTTTGATCGACCTGATACGTGATGTGGTTGGCCTGTTGCGACGTGGGCACCATGCCGTTCCACACGGGCGGCAGCACGGACAGCGGCGTGCCGTCGCGGTCGTTCTGCGTGTAGTCTGCCGCGGTCAATGCGGACAGCGGCTTTTCCACGCCGGGGAAGTTGGCGAACAGGTTGTTGAAGCTGCGGTTCTCGGCAAAGATCACGACCACCGTTTTCACATTGGCGCGCAATTGCTGGGTCAGATCGGGCGTGGGCGTGGGTGTGGGATCGGGCGTGGGCGTGGCGGGGCTGTCATCGTCGTCATCGCTTGAGCAGCCGGACAGGGCCCCCATTGCCGCCGCGCTGGCGCCCAGCGCGGCGATGCCGGTCAGGAAGCCGCGGCGCGTGGGGCGTACGGGCGATTCCGCGTCCGTGGGGGCGGCGGACGGTGCGCCGGCGTTCTTTTCGTGGTCAGACATGAGGAAGGACTCTTGAGCTAGCGGGTGGCGCGGCGCACTGTCATTGCGCCGCGGGATCACCGGATGACAGCCGGCATCGTTAACGGCCGCTAGGCTAAAGAGCCAAGGTTCTATCGGTGTGACCATCCGCTGTCAGATAGCTGTACGCAGGGGCGGCAGGCAGCGGTAAGGAGGGCGCCGAGATGCGGACCGGTATGAAATATTCCCGCCGCCGACTTGCACGTTTTCTGAAACAACGCTATTATTCAAGGCTTGCTTTTTGATGCGCCCGTAGCTCAGCTGGATAGAGTACCTGGCTACGAACCAGGGGGTCGTAGGTTCGAATCCTGCCGGGCGCGCCAAGTTTTCAGTACCCCATGTTCCCCGCGAACGCAGGATGCGAAAAAACTTAAAAAGAAAAAGCAAGTAGGGGTAGCAGCAGCCCCAACGGCTTAATTATTCTGATATAATTTTGCCTCTTTGTCGGAGCGCCCGTAGCTCAGCTGGATAGAGTACCTGGCTACGAACCAGGGGGTCGTAGGTTCGAATCCTGCCGGGCGCGCCAAAGAAAGAAAATGGAAAGGCCTTTGATCTCGTATCGAAGGCCTTTTTGTTTTTCCGGCGCATGTCATGCATGCAGTATTGAAACTGCGCAGGGAAATTCAGTGATGCGGCGCCTGTGTAGCCGTAGTTTGCGGGCCGTCGTGCCCCGCATCATCTGTGTCTTCGAATCCCCAATCCCCCACGCTTGCCCAATCGTCTCCCAGGAGTTCGATGGGGTGCATGGTGCGATCGGAGCCGTTGCCGCAACTCATCGCGTCGGTTGGGCAATAGCGGTCGCAGCCCCAGCAGATGCGTTCGGGGTGCTTGGGATGCATCGGAAATTTCTTGGCCATGGTTTGCCTGCATGCGGGGTGAGGCAGGATCGGGTCCTGCATTGCTGCACGTTCAGCGTACTGCGCAGGGGCGCAGGCCATCGTTGATCTGGCGCAAGGCATCGCGGATCACAGGAAGCCGCGTGTTTTCGTTCCCCGATTTGCGCGATGGTAATTTTTCATGTTATAAACACGCCTCTTTCGGGGCGCCCGTAGCTCAGCTGGATAGAGTACCTGGCTACGAACCAGGGGGTCGTAGGTTCGAATCCTGCCGGGCGCGCCAACTTATTTTGAACACGCGGTATCAACGATGCTGCGGTTCTGCCGAAAGGCAAAAGCAATAAAGACGAAGCGGCTTGATGGTCATCCATCAAGCCGCTTTTCTTTTGTCCGGACCATCACGGCGGCATGCGCCGCCGCGAGGATCCGCGTCTTATCACCATACCCGGAAGACGCGGCCAGTCTGCGCGCCTTCGACGCTGCGGCGGTAGGCCAGGGCCACGCGGCTGGCGGGCACGGCTTCGAAGCCCGGGAAGTAGGGCCCGTAGCTGGCCATCGATTCTTGCAGTACGTTGGGGCTGACCGAGTTGATGCGGATGCCCTGCAGTTCGACGGCGGCGCCGCGCACAAAGCCGTCAATGGCGGAATTCACCGCCGAGGCGTTGGCGCCGAAGCGGATGGGCTCGTCGCTGACGATGCCGCTGGTCAGCGTGATGGAGCCGCCCGCGTTGACGTAGTGCTGGCCGATCAAGGCCAGGTCCACCTGGCCCAGCAATTTGTCGTGCAGCCCGATCTTGAACTGCTCCGCCGTCATGTCGGAAAGGGGGCCGAAATGCAGGCCGCCCGTGGTGGAGACGATGGCGTCTACCTTGCCCACGCGTTCGAACAGGTTGCGGATGCTGTCGCTGCGGGTCACGTCAACCTGATGCTGGCCTTGGGTCTTGCCTACGGTAATGATGTCGTGGTGTTGACCGAGGTCTGCCGCGACCGCGCGGCCGATGGTGCCGGTGGCGCCGATAAGAAGGATTTTCATAGGGTCTCCCGGGGATTGCCCGAAATCTGTTCGTTTTGTCGCGCACCGGCCCAGCGCCAGTGCATGCAGTGATTCTCGCCGTTTGATTTCCGTGGAAAAATCCCGGAATAGTGGAAACACTTCACACTCAGGGTGCGTAATTCATGGACCGTTTGCTCAGCATGGAGGTGTTCGTGGCGGTCGTGGAGCTGGGCAGCCTGACGGCCGCGGCCATGCGCCACGAGATGTCGCCGGCCATGGCGGCCAAGCACATCAAGGGGTTGGAAGCGAGGCTGGGCGTGCGCCTGATGAACCGGACGACCCGGCGGCAAAGCCTGACCGAGGCGGGCCAGGCGTACTTCGCGCGCTGCAAGGCCATCCTGGCCGAGATCCGCGACGCGGAACAGGGCGCTGAGGCCTTGCGGCTGACGCCCAGGGGCCACCTGCGCATCACGTCGACGGTGACCTTCGGTTCATTCGCGCTGACGCCGGCCATTGCCGACTACCTGACCATCTATCCCGATGTCAGCGTCGAGCTGGCGCTTAGCGATGCCGTGGAAGACATCGTGGCCGCACGCTACGACCTGGCGGTGCGTATCGGCGAACCCGCGGACTCAAGCCTGGTCGCGCGCATGATCGGGCGCTACCAGATGATCGTCTGCGCAGCGCCCGCATATCTGGAGCGTTACGGCACGCCCGCCACCCCGGACGATCTGGTGCGGCATCAATGCCTGGATTTTTCGTATTGGAGCCGCCGCACCGGCTGGCAGCTGAACAGCGGAGACGGCAATCAGGTGGGCTATCCCACGGGCCGATTCCTGTCCAACAACGGCCAGGCGCTGCGGCAGGCGGCCCTGGCGGGCTTTGGCGTCGTGCTGCAGCCCGAGCTGCTGCTGGGGGACGACGTGCGCGCCGGTCGGCTGGTGCCGATCCTGCAGCCGTATTGGCCCGCCGCGCGACCGGTCACACTGCTGTATCCGAAAGACAGGCAGGCGCTGCCCAAGCTCACGACCTTCGTGGACTTTCTGGTGGACCGATTCACGCGGTAGGGCGGGGCGTCGTTCAGCGCCGTCGTCGGTCGACCGCCGTCAACGAGATGCCGTTCTTCAGCATCTCATAGGCCTGGCCGCCAAGCCAGGTGACTTTTTCGCCTGAGCTGGTCCGGCAAATGCAGTGCATCTTGGGATCGAAGCGCGAAGTCCCCAGCGCGGAGTACGCGTCGAGATCGGCTACGAAACGTTCAATGCGATACAGGGTGCCGTCGGGGGATGTGACAAGCACATCGGTCAATCGTCTTGCGGTGCCGAGCATACTGCTCACCTCCTGCGCGGGCCGTCTTTCATGCGGCGCCAAAGTCACGTGGACGTTTTCAAGATGCGTGGGCGGGCGGGGAGACCCCGCGCGGCGCTACTGAAAACGCCCTCCTAACAATGAATCATCGAGTTGGTCGGGTGACACGCCCAATGCTTCCGAAACGCGATCCAGGATGACCTGGCGTGGCCGTGGACGCGGCCGTTCCAATTCAATGTAGATGGAGTGGTCCACGCCGAGCCGGGCCGCCATATCCGCAGTGCTGATATTGAGGTGCTCGCGCCAGGCGCGTATCAAGCTCCAATCGTTGCCGGTTTTTAGATTGACGACAGCTAGTGGTAAAGGGGTGTGCCCGGCAGTCAGTTTCTTGTGCGGGGTCGCCCGGTATGCATCCGGCCCACTTCGCTTGGCGGCGCCGCTTTTGCGGGAATCGCCACGAGGCGTCGTGTTATCGGATTCGGCGGTGTAGATCGCATCGCCGTTAGTCTCACGATACTGGTTATTTCCTATCCAGGATAGCGTTTCACCATTGTCGAGCATGCACTGGCAATCCAGATGGTAATTGCTGGGAACGCTCTCAAGTTTGGCGATGGTCTCGGGGGTCGTGGCGTGCCGCACCACACGATGCAGGACACCGTCTGATGAACGCACGAACACATCGGGAAGTCTCCAGGAAAAAGGGATGGTGCTCTCCACGGCCGAAACAGCTTGCGCCACTGTAATCCGGTGACACAACGGTGAGATTTGGGGTTTCCCCTCGACTGCTGCAGCAACCTTGTTTCTACCCCACAACGACCCTAAAGATCTTCACAAATCTTCACCACGCATGACGCTATCATCGCCGCGTCGCCCGTTGGAGCGGGCTTGCAGCTTGAGTGTCGAGCATGGTGGGAGAGGCGGCCGCGACGCGGCGCGCGCATGCGCCGAGGCGGCAGGCGCGGAGGATTTCCGGGTGGGCGGTGGTGCTGTCTTGCGCCTTGCATGGGGGCGTGGGGGCGCTGTGGTGGTTCGACCGGAATGCGCCGACAAGCGCTCGGGAGGCGGAACCCGCCCTGATCGTGGTGGTGCTGCCGGCGAAGCACTCCGCCTCTGCACCCGTATCGCCGTCCGTGCCGCGGTCGGCGCGGGCGGCTTTGCCGTCGGGGAGTCAGCCTTCCGCGACCGCATCCGTCACGAGCAAGGGCGCGCACCCGCCCTCTGCCGTTGCTCCGCAGCCTGATTTTCGCTGGCGGGAGGCGGATGCCGAGGCGGTGGGCCTGCCGCGCGCCCGGGGCGAACCCGTGTTTCGCCTTGCGCCGAAGGCGCGCGAGGAGCCGTCCGCGCTGGCTCAAGGCATAGCCAAAGCTGCGCGGCCGTCCTGCAAGGACGCGCACTCGGCTGGCGGTCTGTTGGCGTTGCCGATGCTGCTGGCGGATACGCTGACGGACCGGGGCTGCAAGTGGTGAGTCGATGGGTGGACGAGGATCCGCGCCGATGCGTCCGTCAGCGGCCGGTGGCGCCGAAAGCCGCCGCCAGCAGGCGGGGCATGACATCGGCGGCCGCACCGTGCAAATTGCAGTGCGCTTGCCGGTCCAGGGGCGTCACGGTCGGGTTGACCTGGACGACCGTGGCTCCCGCGGCCAGCGCGCGTTGCGGCAATTCAGCGGCAGGGTAGACCAGCGCCGACGTGCCGATGGAGAACAGCAGGTCGCATTGCTCGGCGGCGCGCAGGGCGCCGCTCCAGGCGTCGGCAGGCAGGCTTTCGCCGAACCACACGACGCCCGGCCGCACCGGCGCGCCGCAACGCGTGCAAGCGGGCGGCGCGATGCGGCGTCCTTCGTCAGGTGCCTCCGGCATGCCGCCCGACAACGCTTGCGGCGCACCGCAAGATGAACAGCGCGGCGCATGCAGGCTGCCGTGCAGGTGCGCCACTTGAGGGCTGCCGGCACGCTCGTGCAGGTCGTCCACGTTCTGCGTGACGACGATCAATTCGGGAACGTGGCGCGCGAGCGCCGCGATGGCGCGGTGCGCGGCATTCGGCTCGGCGCGCAGGGCTTGCCCGCGGCGCCATTCATACCAGCCCCACACGATATCGGGATGCGCGCGGAACGCTTCGGGCGTGGCCAGCGATTGCGCGTCAAAGCGCGACCACAAGCCCGTCAAGGCATCGCGGAAGGTGGCGATGCCGCTTTCCGCGGAAACCCCGGCGCCGGTGAAGACGACGACGCGCTGCGCGCCGCGTAAGGTCTGCACCAGTGCGGGTGGAATATCTTGGTAAGTACTCGTCATTTTCAACCTGGAAGATAGCCCGATACGCTGCGCGCTTACGCCTGGCCCTGTCAAGCGCGGCTTGATGCCCATCGCCGTGACGGCGGCAGGGATAAACGTGCGCAAGTGTCCCGAATGGTGGATACTGGTTTTCTCATCTGGGATTTTCCCGCCGACACGGAGATACGCAATGCCCGACGCTTCACCCGGACTGGACCGGCTTCGCCGTTTCATCGCCACCGCGACGCGGCTGGCCACCCCGGACGGGTTGGCGCAGACGCCGGCGCTGGAGGCGGCCTTCGCCGACCTGGTGCGCCACGACGATTGGCTGCCCGACGCCTGTACCACGCCGCATCCGCAGTACTACCAGCAGTTCCTGCTGCATTGCGATCCGCTGGAGCGGTTTTCGTTGGTCAGCTTCGTCTGGGGGCCAGGGCAGTTCACGCCGGTGCATGACCATGAGGTCTGGGGCTATGTGGGCATGCTGCGTGGCGCCGAAATCAATCAGCGCTATGTGCGCCATCCGGACGGCCAACTGACGCCTGCGGGCGAGGCCACCACCTTGCAGCCGGGTGATGTCGAACGCCTGTCGCCCGAAGCGGGCGACATCCACCGCGTGTCCAACGCCTTCGCGGACCGCGTGTCGATCAGTGTGCACCTGTACGGCGGCAACATCGGTGCGGTGTCGCGGCATGTCTATGATCCGCAGACGGGGCAGCCCAAGCCGTTCGTCTCTGGCTATTCGTCGCCCAGCCTGCCGAATCTATGGGACCGATCCGCTGCCGTGCGCGCCACGATCCCCGGGCTGAAGGGCTGAACGCCGCGTCCCGAAAGCGCTGTTCGCGCGCGGCGTCTCATGCTATGTTTCCGTCCTAAATATTAGGAAAAATGGCATGGACAAGACGCTGCTCAAGGGACTGATGGTGTTGGAGGCGGTGACCGACGTGGACAATCCGCCGCGCACCATCGATGCGCTGGCCGCGCGGGTTGGCCTCACCCGCAGCAACACGCATCGCACATTGCAAACGCTGATCCACGCCGGCTACGTCATCAAGGACGATGACGGCGGCGGATACCGTGGCGCGGTGCGCCTGTTCGAACTGGCGGCGCGCCAACTTGCGCAACTTGACGTGCGCAAACTGGCGGCCCCGTTCATGCGCACGCTGGCTGACCAGACGGGTGAAACCGTGCACTTGTCGGTACTGGACGGGTTTGATGTGGTCTACGTCGACAAGATCGACAGCCCCCAGCCTATCCGGGCCTATTCCATGGTGGGCGGCCGCGCGCCCGCCTACGCCGTGGCGACCGGCAAAGCCCTGCTGGCCTACCAGCCTGACGGCTATGTCGAGCGATATGCCGAGCAACTGGTGCGCCACACGCCGTCCACCATCGTGTCCATGGCGCTGCTGAAAGACGAGCTGCGCAAGATCGCCCGCGCGGGCTACGCCGTGAACCGCGGCGAATGGCGCGAAGGCGTGGGCGGGCTGGCCGTGACGCTGTTCAACAGCCTGGACCAGCCCGTGGCCGCGGTGGGCATCTCTGGCCCGCTCGACCGCCTGAGCGCCGCTAGGATGAAGCAGTTGGCGCCGGATGTGTCGGCCTGTGCGCAGGCCATCTCGCAGGGGATGGGCTATCGGCGGGGCTTTCTGGATCAGTAAGCGGCGCCGGCCGGGCGAGCGCAATCGCGAGGCGCTGCGCCTGGTCCCGGGCCAACCGCGCGTTCACATCCATCGACGTGGTCCAGAAGTAGGTGCCGCCGGCCAGGCTGCCCAGCACCGAGATCTGCGTCAGCACCGCGTTCCGCGCATCTTTCAGGCAACCCGATTCGTAATCCAGCGCCAGCCCGCCGAACGGATCCGGCTGCGCATGGCCGTCCTGCAGCAACGCGGCGACCAATGGATCGCGGGTTGCCGCGGCATCTACCGAGAAGCTTGTGGCGTTGATCAGATGGCGGCTGGCCTGCGTGACGAGGCCATCGGCGCTGCGCAGGCGCGTGTGGAACTGCTGGTTCGACGGGTCGTAGCGGCTGTCCACATAGCCCGCCCGCACCTGCAACTGGCCACGTTGGAACAGCGCCTGAAGTTTCAGCGCATTGCGCATCGGAAAGGTGGCGCGGCGCGCCATCCACAGGGACCGCCATTGCGATTGGAAAATGCGGCGTTCGGCGGCGGGCATCAAATGCCAGATCTGATCGACCGCTGCGTTGGTGGCGGCGGCTACCGCTTGCCAGGGACGGGCCGCTTGCGACGAACGGCGGATCTCTTCTTCCAGCGCAGTGCGTGCGTCCGTCTCCAGGCCCAGCACGTCGGCGGCGTCCAGCGGGCCGCCCATGGCCCGCACCTCGTCTTTCAGCGCTTGCGCGATGAGTTCGACGGATAGCGCCCCGCCGTGGCTTGCGGCAAGCTGCAAGGCGCCGTCGCGGCTCAGGTGGCGCAACGCCACCGGCGGTTGATTGTGGGGGCTGCGCACCGAGGGCAGCCGCCCGTTGCGCGATACGCACACGATGGGGCCGCGGTGGCCGGACTGCTGCAAGGCGGCGATGGCGTCCACGGCGCTCAGGCTGGTGCCCACGACGCACACGGCGTCGTCCCGCGCGATCGTGTTTGCCAATTCGGCGACGGGGTAGGGGCTGTTGAAATAGCCGGGTGCGTCTTCCAGATGCGGAAAGGCCTGCGAAGGCAGGTTGCCGTTGCACAGCACCGCATGGCGGGCACGCCAAGGCGGGCCCTCGTCCGGATTCACGCATACCCCGCCATCGGGCAGCGGCGACACGCGTTGGACCCGGTTTTGCACATGCAGCAATGTCACGCCCAACGATGGCGCCAACCGGCGGCAACGCGCATGGATGGCACGCATGTAAGCGCCGAACAGCGGCCGCGGCAGGAAGTCCGACGGAGCGATGGCATCGACGCCCGCCTCGCGCAGCCAGGCGGGATCCTGCTGGCGCAGCCAGTCGACGAAGTCCATCCGCTGGTCGGCCCGCGCCGACATGTTGCCGGCGGGGATGTTGAGCAAATTGCTGGGCAAGTCTGCCTGATAGGCGCCGCCCGGCCCCGGCTCGGCTTGCGGTTCGAAAAGCGCAACGCGCAAAGGGCGGGAGGCGGGGCCGCGGCCCGCCGCTTCCAGTGCCAGCAGGAATTGGTAGAGCAGGCTGATGGCGACCGAACCGCCACCCACGATGGCCAGGTCCGCGGCCATCGATGCGGAGGATGCGTGGGCAGGCGTCATTTGGCGGTCGACATGCGCACCACGTCCGCCCAGCGGGCGACTTCCTGCTTGAGCACGCGGCTGGTGTCGGCGGGCGAAGTGGCCACGGCATCGGCGCCCAGCTTCAACGCGGCCTGCTGCACCGAGGCCATGGCGGCGGCTTTTTGCATCCCGGCCGACAGCTTGTCGACGACGGCAGGCGGCGTGCCGGCGGGCGCCAGCAACGCGTAGGTGGTGGCGACGGAATAGTCCTTCACGCCTTGCTCCATCAGCGTGGGCAGGTCGGGCAGGGCGGTGGCGCGCGTGGCGGTGGTCACCCCCAGCAGCCGGATCTTGCCGCTGGCGACCTGCGGCAGCAGCGCGGGCAGGGTTTCGATCACCATGTCGATCTGGCCGCCCAGCAAGTCGGTGATGGCCGGGCCGCTGCCACGGTAGGGCACATGCATCAAGCGGGTGCCCGTTACCACCTGGAAGAGTTCGCCCGCCATGTGTTGCGACGTGCCCGGGCCCGCCGATCCGAACGTGATGGTGCCGGGTTTGCTCTTGGCCAGCGCGATCAGTTCCTGCACGTTCGTGGCCGGCACCTTGCTGTTCACGGCGACCGCCATCGGCATGCTGGTGGCCATGGAGACGCCGACAAACGCGGTGGCGAAGTCATAGCCCGGCTTGTCCGGCATGGCGGCGTGAATCGCGTGGCTGCCTACGGCCCCCATCAGCAGCGTGTAGCCGTCGGGTGCCGATTTGGCGACGTACTCGGCGCCGATTTCGCCGCCTGCGCCCGCCTTGTTCTCGACCACCACGCCTTGCCCCAGGAAATCACCCAGGTGTTGCGCATAGATGCGCGCGGCGGCATCCGTGGCGCCGCCAGGGGGAAACGGCACGACCATGCGCACGGGTTTCGAGGGCCAGGCCTGGGCTTGGGCGGGGCCGGCGGCCAGCGCCAGGACGGCGCCGGCGAGTGCAATGCGCCACGTTTGCTTCATGGGAGTCTCCTTGGTGTGGTCGGGCCGTCCTGCGCGGGCCCCTGCGGCTGCGGGGGCTTGCGGCGCTGCGACCTTGTTCTATAAGTCCTAAAATATAGGACTCGTATTCCAATAAATGGTTTACGTAGAATTCCACACGGTGATATGCTGGTCAACAATTAAGCGCGTCACCTAGGGATTGCACTAGGAAACACTGGGGGGTGACATAAATCTGTCCGGCATGATGCCATCCTGGAAACCGCGCTCTTATAATATTTTTTGCATCCTAAATATTGAATTTTCATAACGAGAGGTCAGACATGACACCCAGTTCGGCGCTTGCCGGCATCACGGTGCTGGAGATTTGCAATGTCGCGGCGGGACCGTTTTGCGGCATGTTGTTGGCGGATATGGGCGCCGACGTGATCAAGGTGGAGAACCCCGAGGGCGGCGACACCCTGCGCAGCTGGCCGCCGATCTCCGATGGCTACAGCGAGAACTTCGCGTCCTTGAATCGGAACAAGAAGTCCGTGACGCTGAACCTGAAAGATCCGGGCGACTTGGCCCTGGCGCGTGAGCTGGCGCTGACCGCCGATGTGCTGATCGAAAACAACCGGCCGGGCGTGATGGATCGCCTGGGCCTGGGCTATGCGCAACTGCGCGAGACCAATCCCAAGCTGGTCTATTGCTCGATCTCGGCCTATGGCCAATCGGGTCCGCGATCGCAGGAAGGGGGGTTTGACCTGACCATCCAGGCGATGAGCGGCATCATGAGCGTGACGGGCGAAGCCGGCGGCGAACCCGTGAAATGCGGCGTACCCGTGGCGGACTTTTCGGCGGGCCTGTATGGCGCCTTCGCCATCGCTTCGGCGCTGCGCGCAGCCCAGGCCAGCGGGCAGGGCACGCACATCGACGTGCCGATGCTGGGCGCCACGCTGGGCATCGCCGCCTTGCAGACGTCGGAGTTCTTCGGCAGCGGCAAGGACCCGGTCAAGCTCGGGTCCGCGCATCCGCGCAACGCGCCGTACCAGGCGTTCCGTTGCAAAGGGGGCTACTTCGGCATGGCCGCGGGCAACCAGGCGCTGTGGAAGGGCGTATGCACGACCGTGGGCCGCGAAGACCTGCTGGCCGACCCGCGCTTTACCGACACCAGCGCCCGCGCCCGCAACCAGACGGCGCTACGCGAGATCCTTGAAGCCATCTTTGCCAGTGAAGATGCGCAGACCTGGCTGGCGCGTTTCCGCGCCGCCGGCGTGCCGTGCGCGCCGATCAACACGTATTCCGAAGTGCTGGCGGACCCGCAGGTGGAGCACATGGGGTGGGTGCAGCCGGTGGAACTGCCCAATGGCGTGCAGACACGCACCTTTGGCCTGCCGGTGCGGTTCGACGGCCAGACCACCGCGTTGCGCTTGCGCCCGCCCGCGCTGGGCGAGCACAACGACGAAGTGCTGGGGGCCGTGCGCGCCAAGCAAGGAGCGGCGGCATGAGCGGCGTTCTCCGTATCGACAGACAGGGCGCGCGGCATGTGCTGACGCTGGCGCGCGCCGAGAAGATGAATGCGCTGTCCGCCGAATTGGTCGAGGCGTTGATCGCGGCGCTGGACGAGGCCGAGGCGCAAGGCGCCAAGCTGATCGTGCTGAAGGGCGAAGGCAAGAATTTCAGCGCCGGCTTCGACTTCGGCGATTGGCAGACGCAAAGCGAGGGCGACCTGTTGTTGCGCTTCGTGCGCATCGAGACCTTGCTGCAACGGCTGGCGGCCTCCCCGTGCCTGACGGTGGCGCTGGCGCACGGGCGCAATTTTGGCGCGGGCGTTGACCTGTTCGGCGCCTGCAAATGGCGCATCAGCGCGCCTGACGCCACGTTCCGCATGCCTGGCCTGAAGTTCGGCCTGGTGCTGGGCACGCGCCGCTTCGCCGCGCTGGTGGGCGCCGAACGTGCGCGCACGGTCTTGGAGCAGGCCGCGACGTTCAGTGCCGACGAGGCGTTGCGCGACGGTTTTGCCAGCCGGCTTGCCGATCAGCAGGAATGGCCGGGAATCGAGCAACAGGCGGCGGACGCCGCGGCCGCGTTGACGGACGCCAGCCGGGTCCAGCTGTATGCGGCGCTGTCGCTTGAGACGCCGGACGTCGACCTGGCGCGCCTGGTGCGTTCTGCGGCGGCGCCAGGGTTGAAGGACCGCGTGGCCGCCTATCTGCAGGCGCGCTAGGGCACCAAGAATCAGCAGGGGAGGACAAGACAATGGCTTCGGGTTTCAATCAAAAAAACAAGCAGTGCTCGGTGGCGGAGCTGGCGGCGCTGGTGCCGGACGGCGCATCCATTGCGTTGGGCGGCAGCTTCCTGCACCGCGGGCCGTTCGCGTTTGTGCGCGAACTGATCCGCCAGGGCAAGCGCGATCTTGAACTGATCAAGCAGTCGCCCGGGTACGACGTGGACATCCTGTGCCGCGCCGGCGTGCTGCGCCGCGTGCGCGCGGGCATTGTGGCAATGGAAGGCAACTTCGGGCTGGCGCCGTGGTATCGGCGCGCCGTGGAGCGCCGCGAGATCGAATTGGAAGAGCACGCCTGCGCCAGCCTGACAGCGGGATTACGGGCGGCGGCGTTTGGCGTGCCGTTCCAGCCTTGCGGCGGCCTGCATGGCAGCGGCTTGCCGGCATTGAATGGCTGGGCCTGCCTGGACGATCCTTATGGCAGCGGCGAGAAAACGTATGTCGTGCCCGCCATTCGTCCGGACTTCGCCGTGATCCAAGCTTCTGAAGTAGACGCGCTGGGCAACGTACGCGTGCACGGCACGGCGCACTGGGACCGCATTATGTCGCGCGCCGCGGGCAGCGTGCTGGTGGTGGCCGAGAAGGTCGTCGACAGCGCGGTGTTCGAAGCGCAACCCGAATCCACGCTGGTGCCGTACTTCATGGTGCAGGCCTACGCCGTGGCGCCGGGCAGCGCGTGGCCGGGATCGTGCTGGCCGGATTACGCCATCGACTATCCCGCGGTAGAGGCATACATGGACAAGAACAGCGATCTGCAAGCGCACCTGGCCGCGGCGCCCGAAGCGCAAGGGGGCAATCATGGCTGAGCAATGGTCGGGCTTTTCGTACATCGTCACCAATCTGGCGCGTTTCATCCGCCCCGACGAGATCACGTTCAGCGGCGTCAATTCCACGATGCCGATGCTGGCGTGCCTGCTGGCCAAGCGCGCCTACGACTGGGACTTTGTCTACATCAACGTGGCGGGCGGCGTGAACCCACGGCCTTCGCATATCCCGATTTCAAGCTCCGACCCGGTGCTGGCCGAGCATACCGCGTCGATCTTCTCGAACGAGGACTTCTACGACTTGTGCACGCGGGGCCGCATGGACCTGACCTTTCTGGGCGCGGCGCAGATCGACGGCGCCGGCTGCGCCAACAATTCCTGCATTGGGGATTGGCATGAGCCCAAGGTACGCCTGCCGGGCGGCGGCGGCGGCGCGGTGATGCTGCCCACCGCGCGCCGGGCGTGCACGTGGCGCACAGAGCACTCGCGCCGCACCTTCGTGCAGAAGCTGGATTTCATGACGTCCTGGGGCGGCTTCCACGGCGTGGTGACGCCGATCGCCGTGTTCGTGAAGCGCGACGGCAAGCTGGCCTTGCAGTCCTGGCATCCGGAGTCCAGCCTGTCCGAAGTGCGCGAACGCACCGGCTTCGAGTTCGATGCGGCAGGCGCCGCACCGTCGGCGCCACCGACGGCGGCCGAAGCCCGCGCGCTGCGCGAGCTGGACGCGGACGGTCAATTCGAACGCGACGCCGCCGTCGCGCTGCGCTAGGAGACCGCCATGACGATTGCCGAGGCCACGCTGGTGGCGGCGTGGGAACGCGCGTGGCGCCAGCCCGGATGGGCGGCGCGTCCCGCCATCGTGACGGCCGATGAAACACTGAGCTATGCGGCATTGCGACGGCGGGTCGGGCAGGTGGCGGGCGGGCTGCACGCGGCTGGCGTCCCGCGTGGCGGCTTCGTGGCCGTGGCGATGGAGCGTTCGTTGGACCAGGTGCTGGCCATCCTGGGCGTCATGGCGGCAGGGGCCTGCCCCTGCCCGCTGGAGCCGCGCCTGTCGGCCGAAGAAACCGCGCGCCGCGTGTCGGCGGTGGGGCTGGCCTGGATGCTGTACGACGAGGCCAATGCCGCCACGGCCGGGGCCTGCGGCCTGCCTGGGGCACGCTTGCTGGCGGCCGCCCGCGTCGCGCAGGGGCCGGAAGACTGGACAGGCTGCGATGTGTCCGGGGCCGATCCCGGCCTGTTGCTGTTCACCTCCGGCAGCACGGGTAATCCCAAGGGCGTGCTGCTCAGCCACCGGGGCTTGGCGAACAATGCGCGCGGCGTGCTGGCGCACACCGGCTTGACGCCGGACGACCGCCTGCTGCATGTGATGCCGCTGCATCACACCAACGCGCTGAATAACCAGATCTTCACGCCGCTGCTGGCGGGCGCCAGCGTGGCGTTGGCGGGCCGCTTCCGGGCGGACGACATGCCGGGTCTGTTGCGCGCGTTCCAACCGACGATCATCACGGGGGTGCCCACCATGTACGCCCGCATGCTGGAATTGGCGTTCGATCCGCAAAGCCTGGCGCACCTGCGCTTCGCGCGTTGCGGATCGGCGCCGATCACCGAAGCGCTGCATCGGCGCATCGAGGCTTTCCTGGGCTGCCCACTGGTAGTGTCCTATGGCTTGTCGGAAGCGACCTGCACGTCCACGATGAATCCGCCGCAGGCGCGCCGCGTGGGATCGGTGGGCACGGTGCTGGCCGGCCAGCGGGTGACGTTGCGGCTGCCGGACGGCGCCGAGGCGGCGCCGGGAGGCGAGGGCGAAATCTGCATCGAAGGCGACAGCCTGATGCTGGGATATCTGGGCGTGGGCAACGCGGACGGCACGGCGCCCGCACTGTTGCGGACAGGCGACCTGGGACGTTTCGACGGGCAGGGGTACTTGAGCATCACCGGCCGTATCAAGGACGTGATCATCCGCGGTGGCGAGAACATTTCGCCCGCGTTGATCGAGGGTGTGGTCACGGGCTTGCCGGGCGTGGCCGCGTGCTGCGTCGTGGGGGCGCCGGACGAGGACCTGGGTGAAGTGCCGGTGATCTTCGTGCAGGGCGATGGCGCTGCCCTCGACGCGGCGGGCATTCAGGCCGAGGTGTTGGCGCGGTTGGGACGCATCTACGTGCCTCGGGACGTGCGCTGGATCGAGCGCTTGCCGGAGAACGCCGTCGGCAAAGTGGACCGCAAGGCCTTGGCGAGGCAGGCGGCGGCAGCCGCGGGCCAGAACGCCTGCGCCTGACGGTCAGGACTGGCCGCGCAGCCGGGCCAATTCGGCCGACAGCTCGACCACCAGCGCCTGGGCGCGCGCCAGCGGGTCCTGCCCTTGCGCGGCAGCGGGCGCGAAGGGTTCGGCGGCGGCCTGCGCCGGCGCGTCCTGCAACCGGGGGTGCACGCTTTCGTGGCCCACGCTGACGTCCACGTCAAAGACCAGTTGTTCGGCGCGATGCCACGTCGTGAACCATTCCAACGGCCGGCCGTGCTGGTCCATGCCTTGGCCTTGCAGCATCAGCAAGGGGATGCCGGCCCGCGTGTCCAGCAACGTGGCCAGCGCGGCGTCGGCGGCGACAGCGCGGATCTGGTTGCGTCCCGCGCCGGGACGCAGGCCGAAGCGGCGGGTCAGCACGCCATGCAGGGATGCGTCGGCAAGGTCTTCGGCGCGCAGGCCGGGCACGGCGTCCGCGGGCAGCCAGGTGCGCACATAGGCCAGCGGCGCATCGGCCACGTGGCGCAGCCGCTCCAGCATCAGCAATTGCGTCGTGCCGAAGAAGGCGGCCACGTCTTCGGGCGGTTCTGCCCGGGCGAAAGCCAGCACGCGGGTCTGCAAGGCCACGCCCGATTGCGCGAACTGTTCGTACAGGCCCGTGGAGCGCTGCACCAGACGGCGGTGTTCCTGCGGCGCCGCGACGGTCGCCGGGCGTCCGGTTTCGCGTTGGATGAGGCCTTCGGTGGCCAACGCGGCCAAGGCCTGGCGCACCACGCTGCGCGCCACGCCGAAGCGGTCGCACAGCGCGGCTTCGCTGGGCAGCACGGCGCCGGCCGCCAGCTTGTTCGTCCGGATATAACCCCGCAGCAGGGTCGCCACCTGGGCGTGCAGCGGGATATCGCCGGAGCGGTCAAGGATGGGCAATGCGTCGTGCGTGGCGGGCGCCATGGGAATCAACCTCCGGTTTGTGCCCGCGCAGTTTCCCATACATGCGTCCAGCCCGGGGCCAGATGCGCGGCACGCTCGGCGGCCAGGATCAAGCTGTCTTCGCGGGCGATGCCCTTGCCGGCGATGTCGAACGCGGTGCCGTGGTCGACGGACACGCGCACGACGGGCAGGCCTACGGTGATATTCACACCGTCGTCGCCATAGACCGCCTTGAACGGCGCGTGGCCCTGGTCGTGGTAACAGGCGATCACGAACTGCCACTTGCCGCGCACCGCTTGCGGGAACAGGGCGTCGGCCGGGATCGGACCAGCGGCCAGGATGCCGGCCGCGTTGGCTTCGGCCACGGCGGGTGCCAGGATGTCGGCGTCTTCGGTGCCGAAGATGCCGTTTTCACCGGCGTGCGGGTTCAGGCCCGACACGGCCACCGGCTGGTCGCCACGGCCCAGTGCCTTGGCGAACGATCCGGCCAGGCGCAAGACGGCGCGCATGCGGGTCGGGGTCAGGTCGTCGATAGCCTGGCGCAGCGACACGTGGGTGGTGGCGTGGAAGATGTAGAGGTCGCCGGCCGACAGCACCAGCGAGAACGTCTTGACGCCGAACTCGTGGGCCAGCAGTTCGGTGTGGCCGGGCCACTTGTGGCCGGCGGCGTGCATGGCGGCCTTGTTCAAGGGCGCGGTGACGATGCCGTCGACTTCGCCGGCGCGCGCCAGGGCGCAGGCCGTGGTGACGAAACGCACCGATCCGTCGCCGGCGTCGGCGCTGATTTCACCCAGCTTGACGTGCGCCAGCGACGGGCCGGCTTGTAGCACCTCGATCGTGCCGGGGGTGTTGGTGCAGTCGGCCGCGCGGTCCAGCTTGCGCACGATGGCGGGGTCGCCGCCCAGGCTGCGCACGGCGTTGGCCATGACGTCGACGTCGCCGACCACCAGCAGGCGGGCTTTCTGGCGCAGTTCGTCGTGGCCCATCAGCATCTTGGCCGTGATCTCCGGCCCGATGCCCGCCACGTCGCCCAGGGTGACGGCCAGCAGCGGCAGCGTGTTGGGTTGGGGTTGTGTCATCGCTTGAATCTCCTGTCGCGGATCGCGCGCACTGCGCGAACCAATACGTCTTCGGTGCCAAAGCCGCCGGCCTTGGTCACCACGGGCAGGCCTGCGGCCATGCCCCCGGTCAGCGTGCCCAGAGGCACGCCGCCCATTACTTCGTCCACCAGCGCGATGCCGCGGGCGGCAAGCGCCACCAGCACGCTGCGCGCGCCGTCGCCGCCGGTGGCGACAACGCCTGCCGCGCGCGAGGTGGTGATCAACTGTGCCGCCAGGCTGCCCAGCCGCTCGGCGACCTTCTCGGAATCCAGGCCGTCAAGTTGTCCTTCGGGCGCCAGCAGCAGCACGGTGCCGGCGTCGGCCGGCGCCTGTGCATGGTGTTGCAGCAGCGGCAGACTCCAGGCCTGCCATGCCGCGTCGTCGGCCAGTTGGGCCAGCGACGGTGTCCAGGTGTCTGCGCCCGAGGCTTGCAGGGCGGCGGCTTGGGCGCGCGCCGCGCTGTGTTGCGAGGTCACGACGACCACGACGGGCGCCGTCTGGTCGGCGCCGGCCC
>NZ_JABBJN010000051.1 GCF_012928505.1 Achromobacter sp. Bel
ATCTCCGGCGCCCCCGCCGGTGCGGGCACGGCCGCGGGTGCAGGCGCCGTCGGGCGCACGGTCTGGCCCTGGCCGAGGATGTAGCGGGAAACGTTGCGGTTATGCCCCGACAGGTTCTCCGCGAATTCACTGGTGCCGTTACCCCGCGACACGAAGAACAGGTACTTGTGCTGCTCGGGCTGCACCGCGGCCAGCAGCGCTGCCCGGCCCGCCGCCGCGATCGGCGTGGGCGGCAGGCCCGGCCGGGTATAGGTGTTCCACGGCGTATCGGTCTGCAAGTCGCGCTTGCGGATGCGTCCCTGGTAGTTCTCGCCCATCCCGTAGATGACAGTGGGATCGGTCTGCAGCAGCATGCCGATCTTCAGCCGGTTGGTGAACACGCCGGACACGCGGCGGCGGTCGGGGCCGTGGCCGGTTTCCTTTTCGATGATCGACGCCAGCACCAGCGCTTCATAGGGGGTGGCCACCGGCAGGCCGGACTGGCGCTTGGCCCAGGTGTCCTGCAGGATGCGCTGGCCTTCCTGATAGGCGCGGCGCAGCAGATCGTAATCAGTGCTGCCGGGCGTGAAGATGTAGGTGTCCGGAAAGAACAGCCCTTCGGGATGCTTGATGTCCGAACCCAGCCGTTCCATCAGCGCCTCATCGCTGACGTCGCCCAAGGTCTGCTTGACGTCCGGATTCTCGCGCAGCGCCTGGCGGATCTGGCGGAACGTCCAGCCTTCCAGGAAGGTGATCTGGCGCTGGGTCATGTCGCCCCGAGCCAGCCGTTCCAGCAGCCGCCAGGGGGTATCGCCATTGATGGCCTGGTAGCCCCCGGCCTTCATCAGCTTGTCCTGTTCGGTCAGCCGCGCCATCCAGACAAAACCGGGTTCCCACATCGGTACGCCGACCGCATTGAGCGCGCGCGCGACCGTGCGCGGGCTGCTGCCCGGGTCCACTACAAAATCGATCCTGTCGGCCGGTAAATGCAGGGGCCGGTGCATCCAGCTCCATGCGGCGCCCACGGCTGCCGCGGCGGCAATCACGATGAGCAGGAATGACCACAAGACGTAAAAACGGAGTCGCTTCTTCATAAGTCCCAGAAGTTTAATGGATCGAGCGGAACTGTCGCGGCAAAAGTGGGGCCGGGGCGCCCGTCGCGGCCCTGCGGCCATCGGGGGCTTGGCCCCTGCCGCAAGGGGAAGACGGCTATCATCTGCACTTTGATGTTGCGATAACACCGCCGCCATGCACGCTTTCTACAGTTCGATCCCCGCCCGCGCAGAAGGTTGCGCGCAATGCGCGCCGCTGGATGATTTTGTCGTCTTTACCGCCTCCGGCGCCGATGCCCTGCCCTTTCTGCACGGCCAACTGACGCAGGACGTCACTGGCCTGCCGGCCGACGCCGCCCGCCTGGCGGGCTATTGCACCGCGAAGGGCCGCCTGCTGGCCACGCTGGTGATGTGGCGCGCCGCCCCCGGCGCGGACGACGCCCCGCAACTCTATGGCCTGGTGCGCCAGGACCTGTCGCAAGCCTTGCTCAAACGCCTTTCGATGTTCGTGCTGCGCGCCAAAGTCAAGCTGGCCGCCGCCCCGCTGCATGTCGCGGGCGTCCAGGCGTCGGCCGAAGACGCCGCCGCGCTGGAAGCCGTTGCCGGTGCCTTGCCGCGCAGCGCCTGGCAACGCGCCGACCTGCCGTCCGGCACCTGGATCGCCGCGCCGTCGGCCAACGGTCGCCTGCGCTGGTGGTGGATCGCCTCTGACGAACAGCTGGAGCAGGCCGCCCCGCTGGCCGCCGTGCTGGGCCTGGCCCCCGCCTCGCAGTGGCATGTGGCTGACCTGGCCGCCGGCATCCCCTGGATCGCCACGGCCACGCAAGACGTCTTCATCCCGCAGACCGTCAACCTGGAACTCATCCAGGGCGTGAGCTTCACCAAGGGCTGTTATCCGGGCCAGGAAGTCGTGGCGCGCAGCCACTATCGCGGCACCGTCAAACGCCGCATGGCCTACGGCACCATCGCCGACGCCAGCTTGCAAGGCGCGGCATTGGCCGGCGTGGACGTGTTCGACGCCACCCAGCCCGGCGAGCCGATCGGCCGCGTCGTGGATGGCGCCAGTGAAGCCGGCGTGGCGTCCGTCTTGTTCGAAACCACGCTGGCCGCCTTGCCCGAAGGCGATCTGCGCCTGGGCGCGGCGGACGGCCCCCGCATCGCCGCGGCGCCGCTGCCGTACTCGATCGCGCCCTGAGTCCTTCCGCTGTCCGGCGCCGGCCTTAAACGGCCACGCCAAACAGCGCGCCGACGCCGGCAGTCACCGCCATCGCCAAGGCCCCCAGCACCGTCACCCGCAGCACCGCGGGCCCTTTGGGCGCGCCCCCGGCGCCTGCCGCCAGCGCGCCAAGCGCCGCCAGGCACACCACCGACGCGCCGATCACCCAGACAATCAATTGCGGCAACGGCGCCGTCACGGCTACCGCCAACGGCAACGCCGCCCCCCCAGCGAACGACGCCGCGGAAGCTACCGCCGCTTGTACCGGACGCGCCCGGTTATGCAAAGAGATCCCCAATTCGTCACGCGCATGCGCGTCCAGAGCGTCGTGGCTGGTCAATTGGCGAGCGACTTGCATCGCCAGCTCGCGCGACAGGCCGCGCGCCACATAGATGTCGATCAGCTCGGCCAGTTCTTCCTCCGAATTACGCTTCAGCGACCGCTGCTCCATGCGCAGGTCGGCCGCCTCGGTGTCGGCCTGTGACCGGACGGACACGTATTCACCCGCTGCCATGGACAGCGCACCCGCAACTAGCCCCGCCAATCCCGACGTCAGGATGGCGCCATGCGTGGCCTGCGCCGCCGCCACGCCGGTGATCAGGCTCGCCGTGGAGACGATGCCGTCGTTGGCGCCCAGCACGGCGGCGCGCAGCCAATTGCTGCGGAAAATCCGATGATGTTCTTTTGAAGGCATTGCGCGGCATCCAGACGATGCGTGACAAGCGCGGCGCGCGCCCGGCCATCAAGGCCAGACGCGCGCCGCGCCGGATTCATCGCGGCGTCACGCGTACCGCGGTAAGCAAGCCTATCACGCACATCGTGGCCTGCTCGCCTTCGTACGCATGCACTTCGACCTGGCAGATCGACAGTCGCTTGCCCGGCTTCACTACCCGGCCGCTGGCGACGAAGCGGTCGCCCTTGGCCGGCGCCAGGAAGTTCATCTTGAACTCAGAGGTCAAGACGTCCTCGCCAGGACCGAACAGCGTGTAGGCCGCGTAGCCGCCCGCACTGTCCGCGATCGTCGTCGAAATACCCGCGTGCAGAAAGCCGTTCTGCTGGCACAGGTCGGCGCGGTAGGGCAGCACGATGTCCACCCTCCCCGGCTCCACCACGTCCAGTCCGGCGCCCAGCAGCCGCATGATGCTTTGCTGGTCGAAACTGGCCTTGACCCGAGCGGCCGGGTCGGACGACGACTGATGGCCGCCCATGTCAATCCTGCTCGCGCTTGACCAGGTTGACGATGCTGGAGAAGTCCAGCTTGCCGGATCCGCCCGAGCTATGCAGCGAATACAGGTTGCGCGCCAGTTCGCCCAACGGGATGGAGGCGCGCGCCGACAGCGCCGACTCGGCAGCCAGGCCCAGGTCCTTGAGCATCAGGTCAACGCCGAAGCCCCCCGCATACCCCTTGGAGGCCGGCGCATGGTCCATGACGCCCGGCCAGGGGTTGTAGAGCTCGGTCGCCCAGTTGCGGCCGGAACTCTTGGCGATGATGTCCGACAGCACCTTCGGGTCCAGGCCGTTGGCCACGCCCAGCGCCAACGCCTCGGACGTGCCCGCCATCAGGATGCCCAACAGCATGTTGTTGCAGATCTTGGCCACCTGGCCGGCGCCAGCCGGACCCGCGTGGAAGATGTTCTTGCCCATCTTCTCCAGCACGGGGCGCGCGCGCTCCAATGCGGCGTCCTGACCGCCCACGATGAACGTCAGCGTGCCGGCGGCCGCGCCGGCGGTGCCGCCCGACACCGGGGCGTCGATCATGGCGATGCCGCGCACGTCGGCCGCCTGCGCCACTTTGCGCGCTGAATCCGGCGCGATGGTGCTGCACTCGATGACCAGCGCGCTGGCCGGGATCTTGCCCAGCAGGTCTTCACCCAGGTACAGGCCTTCCACGTGCTTGCTGGCCGGCAGCATCGAGATGACGACTTCGGCGCCCTTGACCGCTTCGGATGCGGAGGCTGCCGCACGGGCGCCGGCGTCGGTCAGCAGCTTGATGGCGGCCGGCGCCAGGTCGAACACCGTCAGGCTGTGGCCGGCCTTGACCAGATTCAATGCCATGGGCGCGCCCATGTTGCCCAAACCGATAAACGCGATACTGCTCATGATGTCTTGTCTCCTGTTGCTATTGCTGTAGGTATGGATTCATCGTGACCTGCATGACGGAAATCTTGGGTGGCCGGCCCGCAAGGCGAACCGGCCGGCGCGTCAGCGCCCTTCCTGGCCCAGGTCGGCCAGGGGATGCGGCTGGCCTTCGGGCCACGGTTCTTCGAAGAACTTCTGCACCCAGGCATCGGTCGCCATGCCCATGACAGCCGGATTCCAGCGCGGGTTCTTGTCCTTGTCGACCAGCAAGGCACGGATGCCTTCAGCGAAATCGCCATGCGCCGTGCAGGCCAGCGCGGCGATGTACTCGGCGCGGAACACGTCGTCCAGCGACCGCAGGCGCGTGCGCTGCTGCAAAGCGAAAGCCAGACGCACCGAACCCGGCGACCCCGCCAGCATCGTCGTCGCCGCGCGTGCCAGCCAGGGATCGGCATGGTCCTTCAACAGCGCCAGTTCTTCGTAGATCTCGTCCAGCCGGTTGCCGTTGCACAGGTTGTTGATCAGGAACGAGTGTTGGCGCAGATGGCCGCCTTCCAGCGGTGTCTGCGGCTCCAGCGCGGTCAGCGCGCGGCGCAACAGGCCGTCGTTCAACGAACGCGGCGCGATGGACGTCTCGGGCGCTCCTGCGGCCTGGCCGGCCCAGGGCTGCTCTTCCAGCGACGCCAGCAGCTTCGGCCAATCGGCGTGGTTCAGGCGGAAATCCGCCAGGCCCGCGAAAAAGGCGTCGGCGGTATTCATGTGAGCGCCCGTCAAGGCCAGGAACAGGCCAATGCGGCCCGGCATGCGGTTCAGCAGCCAACTGCCGCCCACGTCCGGGAACAGGCCAATGGACACTTCCGGCATCGCCAGCCGCGAGGTCTCGCTGACGACGCGATGGCTGGCGCCCATCATCAGGCCGATGCCACCGCCCATGACGATCCCGTGGCCCCAGCACAGCACGGGCTTCGGATAGGTGTGGATGCGGTAGTCCAGCCGGTACTCGTGCTCGAAGAAGCGGCGCGCATAGGCGTTGCTCCAGCCGTTCTTGCCCTGGTTCTCGCCCATGCTGCGGTACAGGCCGTGCAGGTCGCCGCCAGCACAAAACGCCTTCTCGCCCGCACCTTGCAGGACCACCAGGGCCACGCCGGGATCGCGCGCCCATTCGTCCAGGCGCGCCGCCAGCAAGTCCACCATTTCCAGCGACAGGCCGTTCAGGGTCTGCGGCGCATTCAGCGTCGCGATCCCGAACCGCATGCCGTTCGCCGCACTTCTTTCTTCGAACAACACCGGTGCATTCATCTTATGTCGGCTCCTTTTTCCAACAATTGGCGGGCAATGATCACGCGCATGATCTCGTTGGTGCCCTCCAGGATCTGATGAACGCGAGTATCGCGCACCAGACGCTCCAAGGGATAGTCCCGCAAATAGCCGTAGCCGCCATGAATCTGTTGCGCATCCAGGCAGATCTGGAAGCCCATGTCCGTCGCGAAGCGCTTGGCCATGGCGCAGTAGGTCGCCGCGTCCGGCGCGCCCGCATCCAGCTTGCAGGCGGCCAGGCGCACCATCTGGCGCGCCGCGACCAGGTGCGTGGCCATGTCGGCCAGCTTGAACTGCAGGGCCTGGAATTCCGCCAGGCGGCGGTTGAACTGCCGGCGCTCGTCCATGTAGCGGCGGGCGGCGTCCAGCGCCCCCTGGGCCGCGCCGACCGAGCAGGTGCCGATATTGATCCGGCCGCCGTCCAGCCCCTTCATGGCAATCTTGAAACCCTCGCCTTCCTGGCCCAGCAGGTTGCCGGCCGGCACGCGCACGTTCTCGAACGTGATTGGGCGCGTGGACTGGCTGTTCCAGCCCATCTTCTCTTCCTTGCGGCCGTAGCTGATGCCTGGGGTGTCGGCCGGCACCGCGAATGCGCTGATGCCGCCCGCCCCCTCGCCCCCGGTGCGCGCCATCACCACCAGCAGGTCGGTGTCGCCGCCGCCAGAAATGAAGGCCTTGCTGCCGTTCAGCACATAGTCGTCGCCGTCGCGCTGCGCCCGCGTGGACAGGGACGCGGCGTCGGAACCGGCGCCCGGCTCGGTCAGGCAATACGACGCCAGCTTCTGGCCGCTGGCCAGCAACGGGCCCCAGGCCTCGCGCAGCGCGGGCTGCCCCCATTTGCCGACCATCCAGGTGGCCATGTTGTGGATCGTCAGGAACGCGGTCGTCGAGGGGTCTACCGCCGCCATTTCCTCGAACACCAGCGTGGCGTCCAGGCGCGGCAGGCCCAGGCCGCCGATCTCTTCACTGGCATAGATGGCGCAGAAGCCCATCTCGCCCGCCCGGGCGAAAGCCTCGCGCGGGAAAATGCCTTCGGCGTCCCAGCGCGCGGCGTGGGGCGCCAATTCGCCCTCGGCGTAGTCGCGGGCGGCCTGCGCGAACGCGCGCTGCTCGTCGGTCAGTTCCAAGTCCACAGCCTGTCTCCTGTTGTCATCGGTATTGTCTGTTGCCGTTGCTGCCGTCTCGTGAACATCAGCCCGTCGATTTTGACATGACGTTAACGTAAACGTAAGTGCGAAACCGTGTTTATGTTACGCCGGATGCCGCGGCGCAATTTGTCTTATTGATGACAATGTGGGCAGGCCCGCCCCTCCGGGGCTCGGCAAGCGGGCCGAGTCACCCGGACCGGCTTACAGCAGGCCCGCGGGGCGCACCCTGCCGTTCCTGGCCGTTTTGGAGCGGCGGTGCTCCGCGCGGCGACGGCGCGACTCCTTGGGATCGAAACTCAGCCCGCGGTAGACCTCCACGCGGTCGCCGTCCGCCAGCCTTGCGTGCGGCTCGGTGGCGCGGCCGAAGATGCCCACGCCGCGCTCCCACGGCTGGACCACGGGAAAAGCCTGGGCAAAACCGCTGGCGGCCAACGCGTCGGCCACCGTCGCGCCCTCGGGCAGCTGGATTTCACGCAGCCACGCATGGCCCGGCAAGGCGTAGCAGACACTGACGTTCATCAGCGCCGCGCCGGCGGGTTCATTCCCCATACTTGGCCTGCGCCCGCTTGGTGAAGGAATCGATGAAGCTGGTCGCGATGCGGTTGAACACCGGGCCCACGACCATTTCCAACGCACGGTTGGAAAACGCGTATTCCATGGTGAACAGCACCTTGCAGGCGTCTTCGGCCAGCGGCTGGAATTCCCAATGGCCCACCAGGCTGGAGAACGGACCATCCACCAGTTCCAGGTCGATCCGGTCGGGATAGACATGGGTATTGCGCGTGCTGAAGCGCTGCTTCATGCCCGCGAAACTGATCAGGATAGAGGCCTGC
The DNA here is from genome assembly GCF_012928505.1 of Achromobacter sp. Bel. Lineage (GTDB taxonomy): Bacteria > Pseudomonadota > Gammaproteobacteria > Burkholderiales > Burkholderiaceae_B > Achromobacter. The sequence continues at coordinate 7,625 of NZ_JABBJN010000051.1, forward strand.
ATGCCGTGTTCGTCGCGGGTCTGCACCTCGGCGCCGCCACACCACGGCATGAACTCGGGGTACTTTTCCACGTCGGCGACCAGATCGAACATCTGGGCGGCGCTGTAAGGCACCAGGACGGATCGTTGTACTTTGTGCATCGACTATCGCAAATGGCTAGAATGGCAAGATTTTACCGGCACCGCATGACCTGGGCCTAATCACGGGAAAAGCGAGCGCGCGGCACGCCGGACGGCAACTCCAGCCCGGCCCCACTCTGCCCCGCCCGTCAGCCCCCCACGAAAAGACCCGCAAAGCCCCCAGGCAAAAAAGGCGTTATGAGCATTATCGACAATCGCAAGGCCACGCACGACTATTTCATCGAAGACCGCTACGAAGCCGGCCTTGTCCTGCAAGGCTGGGAAGTCAAGGCGATCCGCGATGGCCGCGTGCAGCTCAAGGAAAGCTACGTCATCGTACGCGATGGCGAACTGTACCTGCTGGGCATGCACGTCAGCCCGTTGCCGACGGCGTCCACCCATATCCACCCCGATGCCATGCGCACGCGCAAGCTGCTGCTCAAGGCCGAGGAAATCAGCAAGCTCATCGGCAAGGTCGAGCAGCGCGGCTATACGCTGGTGCCGCTGAACCTGCACTACAAGAACGGGCGCATCAAGCTGGACTTCGCCCTGGGCCGCGGCAAGAAGATGTTCGACAAGCGCGACACCGCGCGCGAAAAAGACTGGCAGCGCGAGAAAGAGCGCATCATGAAGCACGACACGCGCGCTCCTCGCAAAGACAAGGCCGACTGAGTTCAGGCAACGGCCGGCAACGCCGCCGGCTCGGCCTGCCCGGCCGGCCCCACGATGCGGTTGCGCCCCGCCGACTTGGCCGCATAGAGCTTGCGGTCGGCCCTTTCGAAGAACACCTGCAGATTCTCGCCGGGAATCCATTCGGCGATGCCCGCGCTGAACGTGTATGAAATGGTGCTGCCGCCGTGCGAACAAGGCGTGCGGCGCACGGAATCCAGCAGCCGGGCCGCCACTTCCATCACCGCGTCCCCACGCATGTCGGGAAACAGCACGCCGAATTCCTCGCCGCCGACGCGGCCAACGTGATCGCCCGTGCGCAGCGTGGCCGTCGCCAGCAAGCCAAAATGGCGCAGGACCGCGTCGCCCGCCACGTGGCCGTGCGTGTCGTTGATGGCCTTGAAGTGGTCGATGTCCAGCAACAGCAAGGTCAGGGGCCGGCGCGTGCGCAACGCCTGCGCGCAATAACGCTCCGCCTGCATCCACCACGCCTTGCGCGACATCAGCCCCGTCAGGAAATCGGTGCTGGCCTCGTGCTCGCGATCCGCCAGCATGCGGTCGTGGATGACCATGATGGTGCCCAGCGTCAGGCAGGGCATCACCAAGACGCCCAGCGTCAGATAAGCGATATTCCAGAGGCTGGGTTCCAGCAGGGGCTGCGGCGGCACCAGGTTCAGGATGTGGGCGCCCGCCCGCACGGCGCAGACCGCGGCGGACACCATCGCCACCGACCACACGAAACAGTAGCTATAGCGCGAACGATGTGTCGGCATGTTGCGTTGCACGGTGACGGCCGCGGCCAGAAGAAACCCCATCTGCAGCAGCGACATCGCCACGATGCGTGGCCCGACCTGCCAATCCACGTAGGTATAGCCCAACAGTACCGTCAGCGCGATCAGGCAAGCGAGCATCATCAAGTGCCGCGGCACGCCCAGCCCCATCAGCCGCCGCACGCCCGCGTAGTACGAGCATAGCGCCAGCGCGATGGCCGAGTTCGGCACCACGACGGATAGCCACAAGGGCGCCGCCGTGTTCTGCAGGCCAAACGTAAAAAACGCCAACAGCGTGAGCAAGTTGGCGCGTATGGTCTCGCGAATCCCGGCCATGCCGCTGCGCGCCAGGGACCCCAGCACGCACAAGGACAGCACTCCCGCCAGTCCTGCTATCAAAAGCAAATTCACGGGAGCGATCATGGCCGGCGCGCCGCAAGGCGCGGTATCAAGTGTTGCGCGTGGACTTCACAATGGTCATGGCGGAAGCGATCATGCCGCCCACGTCCGCCAGGTTGGCCGGCAGGATCAGCGTGTTGCCTTCCTTGGCCACATTGCCGAACGCCTCGACGTAGCGCTCGGCCACCTTCAGGTTCACGGCTTCCATGCCGCCCGGATGACGTACGGCGTCGGCGACTTGCGTGATGGCCTTGGCGGTGGCTTCGGCGATCGCCAGCACGGCGGCGGCCTCACCCTGCGCCTGGTTGATCTGTGCCTGCTTCTCGCCTTCCGAACGGGCGATGGCGGCTTCGCGCTCGCCGGTGGCGATGTTGATCTGTTCCTGGCGGCGGCCTTCGGACGCCGCGATCAGCGCGCGCTTTTCACGTTCGGCGGTGATCTGCGCCTGCATCGAACGCAGGATCTCGTTGGGCGGCGTCAAATCCTTGATCTCGTAGCGCAGCACCTTCACGCCCCAGTTCAGCGCGGCCTCGTCCAGCGACGACACGATATTGCTGTTGATGGAATCGCGCTCTTCGAAGGTGCGATCCAGTTCCATCTTGCCGATGACCGAACGCAAGGTCGTCTGCGCCAGCTGCGTGATCGCCGAGATGTAGTTCGACGAACCGTAGGAGGCGCGCATGGGGTCTGTCACCTGGAAATACAGCACGCCGTCGACCTGCAATTGCGTGTTGTCGCGCGTGATGCAGACCTGGCTGGGCACGTCCAGCGGGATTTCCTTCAGCGAGTGCTTGTACGACACACGTTCGATGAACGGGATGACGAAGCCCGCGCCGGGCGACAGGACGCGGTCGAACTTGCCCAGGCGTTCGACCACCCAGGCGTGCTGCTGGGGCACGATGGCGATCGACTTGATGACGATCAGGATCGCCAGCGCGACGACGACGAGCAGGACGATAGTGGAAGTATCGATCATGATGTAAAGCCTCTCCTGGAGTAAGTGCGAGGGCGCCCTTGCCTGCCGGCAACGGCGCCTGCTGCGGGCTGCGCGTGGCGCAAGCCGGTTCTACTGTGCCGAGCCCGGCGTGCCCCGGGGGGTCAGCACCAGGATCGATCCACGCAGTTCGGTAATGACGTGTTCGCCGGCGCGCGGGGTTTGGCCCCGGGCCAGCTCGGCCTGCCAGTGGGCGCCGCGGTACCAGACGCGCGCGGTGCCCTGGTCGGACCAGGCTTCCACCGCCACCGTCTGGCCGATGTCCAGATTGACGTCGGCATTGCGAGCCGAATTGACTTCACGCTTTTTCAGGACGCGCGTCTTGCGCAGCAGCAGCAAGCCCAGCAGCAGCAACACGCCGCACGCCACAAGCTGCCATTCCAGGCCGATGCCCAGCCACGCGGCAACGCCCCCGGCCGCCAATCCCAAGGCAACCAGCAGCAAATAGAAGGTACCCGTCGCCAATTCCCCGATAAGGGCCAGCGCGGCCAGTCCCAGCCAGATCCACATAGTCTTAAGGTCGCCTGAAAGGATGAGTCGTGAGCGGATTGTACGTATTTCCGGGACATAGCGGGGAGGATGGCATCCTCGTGAAAATTCGCACTGGATTATGATGTGCGTAGACACCGCCGTCCCATCCGGATCGTCGGCGTTCGCCCCTTTCACGCACAAGCTTCCATGACCGCTGCAATATCTTCCGCCCTGCCCGTCCTGATCCTGCACACCGGCGATCCGGACGACACGCTTAAAAGCCAGTTCGGCGGCTATGCCGAACAATTGGCACAAGCGGCCGGCCTGCCCACCGACGCCATCGAAGTCGTGGCCGTGCACGAGGGCCAGCGCCCGCAAGCCCCCGCCCGTTACCGTGCCGCGCTGATCACCGGATCGCCCGCCATGGTCACGGACAAGGAACCCTGGAGCGAAGACACCGCCGCCTGGCTGCGCGACGCCGCGGACGCGGACCTGCCCATGTTCGGCGTCTGCTACGGCCACCAGTTGCTGGCGTATGCGCTGGGCGGCAAGGTGGGCTACAACCCCGCCGGCCGCGAAGTCGGCACGCAAACGGTCGAATTGCTGCCGCCGGCGGCGGGCGACAAGCTGCTGGCCGGCCTGCCGCCCACCTTCCCCGCGCAGATGCTGCACGCCCAGACCGTGCTGCAGCCGCCGCCCGGGTCCGCCGTGTTGGCGCGTTCGGACCTGGACGAGCATCAGATGATCCGCATCGGCCGCAACGTGTTTTCCACCCAATTCCATCCCGAATTCGGTCCCGACTTCGTCCGCGCCCACCTGGAGCGCTACGGACGCCGCTACGCCGCCGAAAACCTGGACATCCCCGACCTGTCGGCCAATGTCCGCGCGACGCCCGTGGCGGGCGGGTTGCTGCGCCGGTTCCTGGATGTCTACGCGCCGGCCTGACCGGCCCTGCCCGCACGCAACATCCGGAGTGCGGCAGCCGGGCGCCTTTGAGACCATGGGGTCATCGCGCATCTGACCATGCGCACGACAGGAGTCCCGTATGAGCCCAGCCGCAGCCCCCTTGAGCAAACAGCATGCCGCCGCCGTCGAGCGCGCCTGTCGTGCCCTGGAGGCCGAGCAGCCGCCCGACCTGACCACCTTGGCGGAACAGGCCGGCATGAGCCGCTTCCACTTCCACCGCATCTTCAAGGCCGCCACGGGCATCACGCCCAAGGCGTATGCCAATGCCCTGCGCGCCGGCCGCGCGCGCCAGCAGCTCAAGCAAAGCGCCAGCGTCACGGACGCCATGTACGAGGCCGGCTTCAATTCCAGCGGCCGTTTCTATGAAGCCGCGCCAGCCATCCTGGGCATGACGCCCACCGCCTTCCGACGGGACGGCGAAGGCGTGGATATCCGCTTCGCCGTGGCCCAATGCTCGCTAGGCGCGCTGCTGGTGGCGGCCAGCAGCACCGGCATCTGCGAGATCGCCCTGGACGCGGACCCCGAACAACTGGTTCACAACCTGCAAGACCGCTTCAAAGCCGCCCGCCTGATCGGCGCGGACGCGGAATTCGAGGCCTGGGTGGCCGCCGTGGTGGGCTTCGTCGAAGATCCTGCCCGGGGCCTGGATCTGCCGCTGGACGTGCGTGGCACCGCTTTCCAGCGCCGCGTCTGGGAAGCCTTGCGGGACATTCCCGCCGGCACGACCGCCACCTATACCGACATCGCCGAACGCATCGGCTCGCCGCGCGCCGTGCGCGCCGTGGCCCGCGCCTGCGCCACCAACAACATCGCGCTTGCCATTCCCTGCCACCGCGTCGTGCGCACCGACGGGTCACTGGCCGGCTACCGCTGGGGCATCGACCGCAAACGCGTCCTGCTGGCTCGGGAAGCGCAAGCTGCCTGACCGGCCGTCAATGCGCCGTCCGCCATCGTCATGGCGCGGCGGGGACCTGCGCGTCGGCCGTTTCGGCAAGGAACGACTCGATGGCCGCCGCCAGGGCAAGCGGTGTCTCGTTCATGGGATAGTGGCCGGCCGCCTCCAGCACCTCAAGGCTCGCGAGGGGATACCGGCGGAGATAGGTTTCGGCCATCAACGCCGCATTGAACGTCGGGTCGTGCTCTCCCACCAGCACCTTCACCCGATGCTGTCCCGTGATCTCGTCGCCGAAGTCCGTATCGGCCCACGCGCGAAGATACGCGGCGAATGCGTCGGGCGAAGCACACGCTGCCGAATACGCGGCCTTCCATTGCACCCAGGCCGGGGGCAATCGATTGCCGGTGCTGCGGTCGATGATGGTCTTGCGATGCTCGGCTCGTCCGGCCGCATCCTCAAGCAAGCGCCGCGTCGCCGTGTCGTACCGGATGCCGCCGCAAGGCACGGGAGCAATCGCCACCAGGCCACGCACCCTGCCCGGGGCCAACGTAGCGATGCGTTCGATTGCCATGCCGCCCATCGAATGGCCGATCAGGCTGAAGGCGCGGAATCCGAGTTCGTCGGCAAGTGCCAGCGCGTCGAGGGCGATCTCCTCGATCGTGTATACCCCTGGCACTGCGCGCCTGCCGCCATAGCCGCGATAGTCCATGAACACATAGCTGTAGGCGTCCTGCGAGAGCCAAGGCTCGATCGGCTCGAATGAGCGGGCGTCGCCGAACCAGCCGTGCAGGACGAGAACGGCGTGAGGACCTGTCCCCACGCGATGAAAAATACTGGACATATCTCCTCCGATGCGTATGGAAAGCCGGCGCCCGCGAACGCGTAGCCGACATGGGATCGTAGGCTCGTCTGCCCTGGCCCGCCTTCGTAAGCAGGTCAACTACTATAGAATTCGGGCCATGCGAAACACGCTGCTCGATCCCTACGAGGACATCCCGCGCGACGTGGTCGTCACCGCGAACGATTACCCCGCCAACTCGACGTTCCCCGTGCACGTGCATCGGCGGGGCCAGTTCGCGTTTGCCTCTCGCGGCGCCATCAGCGTCGCCACGCCCGAGGGCCGGTGGCTCGTCCCGCCGCAACGGGCCTGCTGGCTGCCTGCGGGCATGGCGCACGAAATGACCATGTCGGGGCACGTGACGATGCTTAATGCCTTCTTGTCGCCGGGCGAAGCGGATGCCGGCCGGATGCCTGCCCATTGCTGCGTCTACGGCGTGTCGGCACTGCTCAAGCATCTGCTTGAAGAGGCCGTCGATCTGCCCCCCCTGTACGACGTACAAGGGCGAGCGGGCAAGCTGATGGCGATGCTGGTGGCGGAAATAGCGTTCATGCCGCGCCTGTCGCTTCATGCGCCGCTGCCGCGCGATCCCCGCCTGGCGCGCGCGTGCCGGGAAATGTTCCAGACGCCGTCGATCGCGGTCGGCCTTGACGAAATGGCGGCTGGGGCCGGCATGAGCCGGCGCACCTTCACCCGGCTGTTCCGTGCACAAACCGGCCTAAGCGTCGCCGCATGGCGCCAGCAGGTTTGCCTGCTGGCCGCCATCGAACGCTTGAGCCGGGGCCAGGCCGTGACCCGGGTCGCGCTGGACCTCGGCTACGCCAGTCCCAGCGCGTTCGCGTCTGCGTTCCGACGGACGCTGGGCGATACGCCGACCCGATACATGGAGACGCGCCGGACGGCGTGACCGGCGAAAGGCCCCACGCCGGGTACGCTTCGCCCCTTGCCCCTCCCTCCAAGCGCGCATGTTGTTGGGGGGAGATCTCCGAAGATAAAAAATGCCCCGCATCGTTTCCGATGCGGGGCATTTTGATCAGCCAGCCAGTCTTTACTTGGCCAGGCGCTGCCAGGTATCGACAACGGTATCCGGATTCAGCGACATCGACAGAATGCCCTCGTCCTTCAGCCATTGCGCGAAGTCCGGGTGGTCGCTGGGGCCTTGGCCGCAGATACCCACGTACTTGTTGGCGGCCAGGCAAGCCTTGATCGCGCGGCGCAGCATGAACTTCACGGCTTCGTCGCGTTCATCGAAGTCGGCGGCCAGCAGTTCCATGCCCGAATCCCGGTCCAGGCCCAGCGTCAGCTGGGTCATGTCGTTGGAACCGATCGAGAATCCGTCGAAGTACTGCAGGAATTCGTCGGCCAGGATGGCGTTGGACGGAACTTCGCACATCATGATCAGCTTCAGGCCGTTTTCACCGCGCGCCAAGCCGTGCTTGGCCAACAGGTTGACGACCTTTTCCGCCTGGCCCACGGTACGCACGAACGGCACCATGATCTCGACGTTGGTCAGGCCCATGTCATCGCGCACCTTCTTCAGCGCTTCGCATTCCATGCGGAAGCACTCGGCGAAGTCTTCGGCGATGTAGCGCGACGCGCCGCGGAAGCCCAGCATGGGGTTCTCTTCCTCGGGCTCGTAGCGCGACCCGCCGACCAGCTTGCGGTACTCGTTGGACTTGAAGTCCGACATGCGCACGATCACCGGCTTCGGGTAGAAGGCGGCGGCAATCGTCGCCACGCCTTCAGCCATCTTCTCGACGAAGAACGCGCGCGGGCTGGCGTGCCCGCGGGCCGCCGATTCCACGGCCTTCTTCAGCTCACCGTCCACGTTCGGGTAGTCCAGGACCGCCTTCGGGTGGATGCCGATGTTGTTGTTGATGATGAATTCCAGGCGCGCCAGGCCCACGCCGCTGTTCGGGATCTGCGCGAAGTCGAACGCCAGTTGCGGGTTGCCCACGTTCATCATGATCTTCAGATCGATGGCGGGCATGTCGCCGCGGCGGACTTCTTCCACTTCGGTTTCGATCAGGCCGTCATAGATGCGGCCTTCGTCGCCTTCCGCGCAAGACACGGTCACGGCCTGGCCTTCCTTCAGCAGGTCGGTGGCGTTGCCGCAACCCACCACAGCCGGAATACCCAGTTCGCGCGCGATGATCGCCGCGTGGCAGGTACGGCCGCCGCGGTTCGTCACGATGGCGGAGGCGCGCTTCATCACGGGTTCCCAGTTGGGGTCCGTCATGTCGGTGACCAGCACGTCGCCCGGCTGGACCTTGTCCATGTCCGAGATGTCGCCCACGACGCGGACGGGGCCGGCACCGATCTTCTGGCCGATTGCGCGGCCGGTGATCAGGACCTGGCCGGTCGCCTTCAGGCGGTAGCGCTGCTGCACGTCGTTCACGCCCTGTTGCGACTTCACCGTTTCCGGACGCGCTTGCAGGATGTAGATCTTGCCGTCGACGCCGTCGCGGCCCCACTCGATGTCCATCGGGCGCTGGTAGTGCTTTTCGATGATGACGGCGTAGCGGGCCAGCTCATTGACCTCGTCGTCGGTCAGCGAGTAGCGGTTGCGCTCGGACACCGGCACGTCGACGGTGCGCACGGCACGGCCTTCGGGACGCTCGGGGTCGAATTCCATCTTGATCAGCTTGGAGCCGATGCGGCGGCCGACGATCGGGAAGTGGCCTTGCGCCAACGTCGGCTTGAAAACGTAGAACTCGTCGGGGTTGACCGCGCCTTGCACCACGGTTTCGCCCAGGCCGTACGACGACGTGATGAACACAACGTCTTCGAAGCCCGATTCGGTGTCGATGGTGAACATGACGCCGGCGCTGCCCTTATCGGAACGCACCATGCGCTGAATGCCGGCCGACAAGGCGACGTCGGCGTGGGCATAGCCCTTGTGCACGCGATAGGAGATGGCGCGGTCGTTATACAACGACGCGAACACGTGGCGGATCTTGTCCAGCACGTCGTCGATGCCGACGACGTTCAAGAAGGTTTCCTGCTGGCCCGCGAACGAGGCGTCCGGCAGGTCTTCGGCGGTGGCGGACGAGCGCACGGCAAACGAGCCCTTGCCGTCAGCGTCGAGCTTGGCGAAGGCTTCACGGATCTGGGCTTCGAACTCGGCCGAGAACGGCGCCTCGACCAGCCATTGACGGATTTCCGCGCCGGCGTTGGCCAGCTCGCGCACGTCTTCGGGGTTCAGCGTGGTCAGGCGGTCAGCGATGCGCTTGTCCAGGCCCGACGCCTTCAGGAAGTCGCGGAAGGCGTCAGCGGTCGTGGCAAAGCCGCCCGGCACGCGGACACCCGCGCCAGACAGCTGGCTGATCATTTCGCCAAGTGATGCGTTCTTGCCTCCTACCGAGTCCACATCCGTCATGCGGAGCTGCTCGAACAAAACAACGTACGACATTGAAGTCACCTTTTACAATGGAATGAAAGCGAGTTTGGTCAATGCATGAATAGGCGAAGAAAACCGCCTTTCCAAACGCTGACCAAACTGGCCTTGGACCGCCCTTGGGGTGACTTATAGGGGCCTGATTGTACTCGGTGGAGTACCCTCGGCTATCTGACTGGTTGGAATTTTTTACACATGACATCTACCCCGATCGTACGCACGGTATACATCGTTTCCGACAGTACCGGCATCACCGCTGAGACGTTCAGCCAGTCGGTGCTTTCCCAGTTCGAAGAGGTCGATTTCAAGCCGATCCGCCTGCCTTTCGTCGACACGCTCGAGAAAGCCGCCGAGGTCGCCATGCGGATCGACCGCAGCGCCCTGGAAGCCGGTGTGCCCCCCATCGTGTTCAGCACCCTGGTCAACCCCGAGATCCTGGCGCGTGTTCGACAGGCGAACGGAATTTTCATGGACCTGTTCGGCACCTTCGTCAGCCACATCGAACAGGCGCTGGGCCTGAAGTCCAGCCACTCCATCGGCCGTTCGCATATGCAGGCCAATTCGGAAAAATACCGCAATCGGATCGACGCGATCAACTTCAGCCTGGCGCACGACGACGGTCAGTTCGTGAACCAGCTGGACCAGGCCGACGTAATCCTGGTGGGCGTCTCCCGCTGCGGCAAGACGCCCACCAGCCTGTACCTGGCCATGCAATACGCCATCAAGGCCGCCAATTTCCCGCTGACGCCCGACGATTTCGAACGCGGCACCCTGCCGTCGACCATCGCGCCGCACCGCGCCAAATTGTTCGGGCTGTCCATCCAGCCCGAACGCCTGGCCGAAGTCCGCAACGAGCGCCGTCCGAACAGCCGCTACGCGCAGCTGGAGCAATGCCGCTACGAGGTCGCCGAAGCCGAGCGCATGATGCGGCGCGAAGGCATTTCCTGGCTGTCCAGCACCACCAAGTCGATCGAAGAGATCGCAACGACGGTGCTGCAGGAAGTCGGATTGGACCGGGGCTGACACCGCGCCAAAAACAGCAAGGGCACGCCATTGGCGCGCCCTTGCCGCGAACTGCCTGGCCCGTCAGGGACGGGCCGCCTGACCGGATTACAGGCCAGGCACCCGCTCGGGCGATGCCGCGCCCCAGTAACGCAAGCCCTGCATTTCGTGGACAGCCAGCTCGGCCGGGTCGACCAACTGCATCGACAACTTCCCGACGGTACCCGTGCTGCCGAGCGATTCCGCCATGATGCGCACGTAGCGCGTCTGGCCGGCATCGAGCATGAAGCTGACGCCATCGCCCGTCCAGTACAAGTTGGTCACCACATAGCTGCCCGCCGGGCGGTCGACGTAGAAGAAACTGGCCGGTTTGTTGCGGCCGACCACGTCGTTATTGACCCGAAGTTTTTGCTGGCTTGACGAAATGTTCGACGGCTGCGGCTGGTAGAAGTAAATCCGCCCCTTGCCTTCGGCGATCGGCGGGATCCGGTTCTCCAGCACTTCGTATTTGCCCCCGGCGCAACCCGCCAGCACGACGGCAACGGCGGCGCCGGCCAATATTCTCAACCACGATTTCATTGACGCATCTCCACAGGCAACGTCACGGGGCGGGCCAAGGGCATGAAAGCGCCTTCGCCGGGAAGGTAGAAGCCGACCACTTTGCCGGATGTTGCGACCACATAGGCCTCGCCCTGGCGGCGGGTCTGGACCGTGAACAAACCGCTCTGCGAGCGATAGACATCGCCTTGCGGCAAGGCGCCGACGCGGCGCCATTGCGACCCCGCCGGCAGCGTGACGCTGCTGTCATTCGACAGCGGCGCGATCACGACCCGGGACAATTGGATCGTGTAGACAGAGTCTGCGGCCGCCACGGGGACCATGGCGATTTTTTGCGTGCTGACGGACATGCAAGCGCCCAACGCGAAGGCGCAGGCGGCAGCCGCCAGCAACGCCCGCCCTGCGCGCGCAATACGCCCCTCAAGCTTCTGAACCGGCGATGACGCCATAGGACACCTCGGGAAAATAAAGCGTGAAGTATATGAGGGCGACTGAATTTTACAAAATGTGCGTCGCGCTTAACTCAATACCGCAGCTTTTCGCGGTCACGCCACCCCGCGCCCCAGTATTTCAGGTCGCCCATGGCCTGCCGCGCCGCCTCTTCCGACGCTTCCTGGCGCAACACCTGCTTGCCGCCTTCGATGTCGACGCGCACATAGCGGGTCTGGCCGGCGGCCAGCGGCACGCTCAGCACCTCGTTCGGGCCGGCTCGGTCGGCGAACGCCAATGACACCGTGCCCGCCGGGCGGTCCACGAAGAAGAACCGAGCAGGCTTGGAACGGCCGACCTTGCGCCCGTCCACCATGATGGCCGGCTCGGTGGCGGCCTCGCCCGCCGCCGAGGCAAGCTGGTAGAAATAGATCCGGCCGTGCTGGGGATCCAGGGCCGGGATTTTCGACGCCACGTCCGCGTAACGGGGGCCGGCGCAACCCGACAACAGCAGCGCGGCAGCCGCCGCGGCAAGCATCAACTTCGCCCAGATCTTCATGAATCGCCCTCAGGTGGATAAGCCGCTGGCGCCCGCTGCGCACTGGCCGTGGCTCATGATCGCCGCAGTATAAACGGGGTCAGTCCACGAAAACAGCAGGAGATTCCCGCGTCAGCGGGTAAGGCCCCGCAGCGCTTGACGGCGCTGTTCGAACAGGCAGATGGCCGCCGCCGCCCCGACATTCAGCGATTCGACGGCCGCCATATCGTGGGGGATGCGCACTTTGAGGCGGGCCGCGCGCAGCAAGTCGGCCGCGACGCCTTGGCCCTCATGCCCGAAAACCCAGGCGCATTGCCCAGGCAGGCTGCCTTCGTACAGGTCTTGGGCCCCATCCAGCGCGGTGGCCACCAGCGGCACCCGCAGGCGCGGCAGCAAACCGGCCAAGTCGACGTGTTCATGGATGACCAGCGCGAAATGCGCGCCCTGCCCGCTGCGCACCACCTTGGGCGACCAGGCAGCGGCCGTGCCGGTCGCCAGGAACACGCGTTTCACGCCCGCCGCCGCGCAAGTCCGCAGCAATGTGCCGACATTGCCCGGGTCTTGGATACGGTCGAACAGCACGCAATTCTCTTCGACGAGGGCCGGCAATTCCAGCGCCGGCGGCGTCACCACGAACGCGACGCCCTGCCCGCTTTCCACGCTGGCCACCGACTGCATCAGGCGCGCGTCCAGCGCCAGGCAGCGCGCATCCGGCACGGCGGCCGCCAGCGCGGCGATGTCGGGCTGCGATAGCCGATCGACGTCGAACACGGCCTGGTCAGGCGCGCCATGGTGTTGCAGCCAGGCCTGGCACAGGTGCACTCCGTCCAGCAGCACAGGCGCGCCGCGCTTGCCCGCCGACCCCGCCAGCTTGGCCAGCGCCTTGACCGCGGGATTGTCGCGGGAACTGATGTGCTTCATGAGACCAAGCCGAAAGCCTTGATGGGAGCGAAACTGCGGCGATGCTCGGCGCAAGGGCCGTGTTCGCGCAGCATCTGCAAGTGCAGCGCCGTGCCGTATCCCTTGTGCTGGTCGAACGCATATTGCGGGTACAGCGTATGCAGGCGCATCAGGTCGGCATCGCGTGCCGTTTTGGCCAGGATCGATGCGGCGGAGATCGCCGGCACCAGGGCGTCGCCCTTGATGACGGTCTGCACCGTGCAGGCCAGTTTGGGCGCCTGATTGCCGTCCACCAGCGCCACCTGGGCGGGCGTGGACAGGCCTTGGACAGCCCGCTGCATCGCCAGCATGGTCGCGCGCAGGATATTCAAGGAGTCGATCTCGCCTACGCTGGCGCTGGCAACACACCAGGCCAACGCGCGTTCCTGGATCAGCAGCGCCAGCGCTTCGCGCGTGGCGGCCTTCAGCACCTTCGAGTCGGCCAACCCCTCGATCGGCCGATCGGGGTCCAGGATGACCGCCGCCGCGTACACGGCGCCCGCCAGGGGGCCGCGGCCGGCCTCGTCCACGCCGGCCGTCAACAGGGCCGGCTGCTCAGGCGCCGCGAACAGGTCAGGCTGCTCCACCGGCCACCTCCAGGATCGCCTGTGCCGCCAGGGCTGGCGTGTCGCGCAGCAGTTCCTGGTGCATGGCGGTAAAGCGGGCCTCGACGCGCGCGATCAGCGCATCGTCGGTCAGCGACGCCCAGGTGGCCTCGGCCAGCTTCTCGGGCGTGGCGTCGTCCTGCAGAAGCTCGGGCACCGCGAAGTCGCGCAGCAGCACGTTCGGCAGGCCCACCCAAGGCAGGTAAGGCCGTTGTTGCCCGGACTTCCAGGACATGATCCGGCGCATCCAGGGCGACAGGACGTAGGAAATCACCATGGGGCGCTTGTACAGCGCCGTCTCCAGCGTGGCGGTGCCGCTGGCCACCAGCACCGCGTTCGCGGCTTCCATGACGGACCAGGCCACCGGCGCCTTGCGGTCGCCGCCTGCGCCATGCAGATCGTCCGCCGTGATGCAGCGCAGGCCGGGCACGGGATGTTCGGCCAGGATCGCCTGGAACTCGGCACGCCGCTGGTCGTTGACCATGGGCACCACGCATTGCAGCGCCGGATCCTTTTTCAGCAGCCGTTGCGCCGCCTGCAGGAAACGGGGCGCCAACAGCCGGATCTCGGACGAACGGCTACCGGGCAGGATCGCCAGCACGCGGGCGTCCCGGTCGATGCCCAGCCGCTCGCGCGCGGCGGCACGGTCGGGTTCCATCGGAATGGCCCCCGCCAGCGGGTGGCCCACGTACGTGACCGGGATGCGTTCCTTGCGGTAGATCTCTTCCTCGAACGGAAACAGCACCAGCATGTGCGACACCGATTCGCGGATCTTGTGGATGCGTTCGTAGCGCCAGGCCCAGATGGAGGGTCCGACGAAATGCACGGTAGGCGTGCCTGCCAGGCGCAGCTGATGCTCCAGCCTGAGGTTGAAATCGGGCGCGTCGATGCCGACGAAAACGGCGGGCGGTTCCGCCAGCCAGCGGCGTTTGACGTCGCGATACGTCCCTAGCAGGCTGGGCAGACGCTTCAAGGCGTCCACGTAGCCGAATACCGTCAAGGCATGCATGGGATGCCAGGTATCGAATTCGCGGGCCTGCATCTGCGGCCCGCCAATGCCTTCGCAGCGGACGTCAGCGTCGCGTGCTTGCAGACCGGCAATGATGCGTCCGGCCAGCAAGTCGCCCGAAGGCTCGCCGGCCACCATGCCGATCCGCGTGCTCATGGACGAATGATGCCGCGCGATGCGACGTCAAGGAATTCGAGCAGCGTTTGCAGATGCTCGGCCGCCTCGGGGATTTCCTGCTGGCGCTTGCGCAATTCGGCGCGCGCCGCATCCAACGGCAAACCGCGGCGGAAAATGATCTTGTAGGCTTCGCGCAGGGCCGAAATCATCACCGGGGTAAAGCCCCGGCGCTTCAGGCCTTCCACGTTGATGCCCACGGGGCGGCACGGATTGCCGGCCGCCAGCACGAACGGCGGCGAGTCCTGCATCAGCGAACTGTTGCCGCCCGTCATGGTGTGCGCGCCCACGCGCGAGAACTGGTGCACGCCGGTCAGGCCGCCGATGATCGCCCAGTCGCCCACGTGGACGTGGCCGCCCAGCTGGACCGAATTGGCCAGGATCGTGTGGTTGCCGATATGGCAGTCGTGTGCGACGTGCACATAGGCCATGATCCAATTGTCATTGCCCAGCGTCGTCTCGCCGCCATCCTGCACCGTGCCGGTATTCAACGTGACGAATTCACGCACGGTGTTGCCGTCGCCGATCGTCAGGCGCGTCTTTTCGCCCGCGTACTTCTTGTCCTGCGGCATGCCGCCGATGGAGCAGTAGCGGTAAAAGCGGTTGTTGCGCCCGATGGTCGTGACACCGTCGACCATGCAGTACGGGCCGATCTCGGTGCCCGCGCCGATGGTCACATCAGGCCCCACCACCGCGAACGGTCCGATCACGGCAGTCGGGTCGATTTTTGCCGCCGGATCAACGACAGCGGTAGGATGGATGTGTCCTGCCATTTACTCTTCCAGGCTGCGAATCGCGCACATCAGTTTGGCGGACGCCACTTCCTGTCCGTCGACTGTCGCGCGCGCGGCGTATTTACAGATGCTGCGGCTCAGGCGTTCAGCTTCGACTTCGATGCGCAACTGGTCGCCCGGCACGACGGGGCGGCGAAAGCGCGCGCCATCGATGCCGACGAGGTAGTAGGCCGTCTTGGAGCCTTCGCACTTCAGTCCGCCGTTTTCGTCGGTGAACGAAAACAAGGCCGAGGCTTGCGCCATGGCTTCGACGATGAGCACGCCCGGCATCACCGGATGGTGAGGAAAGTGACCGTTGAAAAACGGTTCGTTGATCGAGACGTTCTTGATGGCGACAATGGATTTGCCGGGCACCATTTCAACGACGCGATCAATCAGCAGCATCGGGTAACGATGCGGCAGCCTCTCCATGATCCCCTTGATGTCGAGTTCCATTTTTCTATGCTTTCCTGCGAAATGAAATAATTTTGGCGCGTGCACGCCAGGGCGGCAACCGCGCCCTAGTCTTTTTCCAGCGTCCGCACGCGGCGGCGCAGTTGCGCCAACTGTTGTATCACGGCGGCGTTGCGCTGCCATTCGCCATGCTCCGCATACGGGAACACCCCGGTATAGCGGCCAGGCTTCGAAATGCTGGACGTCACCGCAGTGCCGCCTGATATGTGGACATCGTCCGCCAGGACCAGGTGGCCCGACAGCATCGCCGCGCCGCCGATGGTGCAGCGTTCGCCGATAGTGGTCGAACCCGCGATCCCGACGCATGCCGCCACGGCGGTATGCGCGCCGATGCGCACGTTGTGCGCCACCATGATCTGGTTATCCAGCTTGACGCCGTCCGCCACCAGGGTGTCGTCCAGGGCGCCCCGGTCGATCGTGGTATTGGCACCGATTTCGACGTCGGCGCCGACCGTCACACCACCCAACTGGGGAATTTTGCCCCAAGCGCCCTTGCCCAGCGAGGGGTCCGGCGCAAAGCCGAATCCGTCCGCGCCCAGCACGGCGCCACTATGGATGATTGCCCGTGCGCCCACCTTCACGCCTTCGTACAGCGTGACGTGCGCATGCAGCCGGCTTCCCGGCCCGACGGACGATCCGGCGCCGATGACGCAACCCGGCCCCAATACCGTATCGCGCCCGATGCGCGCACCGGCTTCCACGACACAATTGGGGCCGATACGCACGCCTTCCTCGATCACAGCGTCGGACGCGACGACCGCCGAAGGATGCGTGGCGGCAGGCTCTACGGGCCGCCGGGCGGCATCGAACCATTGCGCCACACGCGCGTAAAGCAGATAGGGATGTTTGCAGACGACCAGCGCGAACGGCGGCCGGGCAACCCCTTCGGCTTCCAGAGCGTCGGCGACATCAGCGGAGACGATGACCGCCCCTGCCTGCGTCGAGCCGAGCTGGCTCTGGTAGCGGGGGTTCGCCAGGAAAGCGATTTCCTGGCTGCCTGCCGAAGACAGGGTCCCGATGCCGCAGACCCGCAAGGGGTCCGCGCCAGGAGCCGTGCTGATACGCCAGTCCATGCCCTGGGTATTGGCAGCGCTCAACAGTGCTTCAAGCGTCGGCGCGCGGGCAAGATCCAGTAAAACCGGCATAACTCGACGGGTACTGCTTACTTGCCCAGGCTCTGAATCACCTTGTCGGTGATGTCGATGCGCGGGTTGACCGTCACAGCGTCCTGGATGATCAGGTCGTAGCTTTCTTGCTCGGCGATACGCTTGATGGCCTCGTTGGCCTTCGTCACGATGCCCGAGAATTCTTCATTGCGGCGGCGATTGAAGTCTTCCTGGAATTCGCGGCGCTTGCGCTGCAGGTCGGTATCCAGGTTCGACAGTTCACGCTGACGCTTGACGCGGTCCGACTCCGACAGGACAGGCGCGTCCTTGTCGAACTTTTCGGCTTGCGAACGCAGGCTGTTGTTCAGGCGCTGGAGTTCGTCGTCGCGCTTCTTGAATTCAGCTTCGATCTTGCTTTGCGCCGTCTTCGCCGGGCCCGACTCACGCAGGATCCGCTCGGTGTTGACGAAGCCGATCTTGGTGTTTTGAGCTTGTGCGGGAATCGCAGCAGCCGAACCGAGAATGAGCGCACCCACCAGGGCAATGGAGCCGCCCAGCTTGCCACGGCGCTTGGCGCGCGGCGTATTCGATGATTTAAGTGCGAAATCAGACATCATGAAAATCTCACCTTCCAGTAAGGCAAAGCCAAAGTGTGTATTGTGCCACTAAACAGCAAGGGAGCCGGCCCAGCGGTCACCTCCCTTGTTTTCAAGCGTAACGGCTCGCTTAGAAACCCGTCCCGATCTGGAACTGGAAGCTTTGCTTGTCGTCACCCGCCTTGGAATTGAGCGGACGGGCGTAAGACAGTTGCAGCGGACCCATCGGGGACTGCCACGACAGGCCGATACCGGCCGAGAAGCGCCAGCCGCAAGGATCTTCGACCTCGGTGTTGTTACGTCCACGGGTGCAGCTCAAGCCGCTGCCCGCCGCCACCTGGCCCGCGTCGCTGAAGATGAACCAGCGCAGCGTGCGGTCCTTCGAGGCGCCCGGGAACGGCAGATACAGCTGCGCGTTGGCGATCATGCGTCGCGTGCCGCCCAGGTAGTCGCCCGTGAGCGTATCGCGCGGACCCAGCGACGACCCTTCGTAGCCACGAACGGTGCCGATACCGCCGGCATAGACGTTCTTGATGACCGGGTAGTTCTTGCTGCCGTAGCTACGGCCCCAGTCCACCATGCCGTTCAAGGCCAGGGTGTAGGAACCGCCCAGCGGCACGAAGTACTGCTGCTGGCCAGTCAGCATGGTGTATTGCAGATCGACCGTGGACACGTCGGCCTTCAGGCGGGTGTACGAACCCTTGGTCGGCGCCAACGCGCTGTCACGCGTGTCCTTGGACCAGCCCGTGCTGAAGATCACCGAGTCCGTCGAATCGC
The DNA here is from genome assembly GCF_012928505.1 of Achromobacter sp. Bel. Taxonomy (GTDB): domain Bacteria; phylum Pseudomonadota; class Gammaproteobacteria; order Burkholderiales; family Burkholderiaceae_B; genus Achromobacter. The sequence goes on from NZ_JABBJN010000051.1 coordinate 26,123, forward strand.
CGTATTGGCCGACGAAGTCCTTGTAGGCCTGCGGCGAATTCGTGAACAGGTCGATCTGGTTGTGTTCGAAGTTCGCGCCCAGGAAGATCCGGTCGTATTCCGAGATCGGAATGCCGAAGTTCATGCCCAGGCCGATCGCCTTGACGCGGTAATCGCCGTCGTTGTTGTTCCAGGGTTCGGTCACGCGGTAGTACGCGGACGTCGTGCGGCTGATGCCGTCCTTGGTCCAGTACGGATCGGTGTGCGACAGCACGATCGCGCGGTTCGTCTTGCTGGTGTTCAACTGCAGCGTCAGGTTGGTGCCGCTGCCGAAGACGTTGTCTTCGCTGATGCCGGCCGACAGAATCGCCTTTTCGGACGAGCCGTAGCCCACACCCAGGTTGATCATGCCGGTGGGCTTTTCCTTCACATCGACGTTCACGTCGACCTGGTCGGGCGAACCCGGAACCGGATCGGTCTTGACGTTGACGTCGCTGAAGTAGCCCAGGCGATCGACGCGGTCGCGCGAGGTTTTGATGTCTTTGGCGTCGTACCAGGCGGCTTCCTGCTGGCGCATCTCGCGGCGCACGACTTCGTCGCGCGTGCGGGTGTTGCCGCCGATCTGGATGCGGCGCACGTAAACGCGGCGGCTGGGATCGACGTAGAACGTCAGGTCGGCTTCGTGCTTGGCGCGGTCCAACTGCGGGTTCGGGTTGACGTTGGCGAACGCGTAGCCCAGTTCACCCAGGTAGTCGGTGATGGCCTTGGCCGAATCGTTGGCCTTGGCGGCCGAGAACGTTTCATTCGGCTTGGTCTGCACCAGCGCGTTGATTTCCTTGTCCAGCCCCAGCAGGTTGCCGGCCAGTTTCACGCTGCGCACCTTGTAGGGCTCGCCTTCGTGAACGGTGATCGTGATGCGAATGTCTTTGCGGTCGGGAGAAATCGTGACCTGCGGGGGCTCGACCGAAAACTCCAGGTAACCCTGGTCCAGGTAGAACGAGCGCAGGCGCTCCAGATCGCCCTCGAGCTTTTCGCGCGAGTACTTGTCGGTATCGGTGTACCAGGTCAACCAGCCCGGCGTCGTCAGCTTGAACTCGTCAAGCAGATCGCTTTCGGAGAAGGCCTTGTTGCCGACGAAACGGATTTCCTGGATGCGGGCCACCGAGCCTTCGAACACGTCGAAGCTCACGCCGACGCGGTTGCGCGGCAGCGGGGTCACGGTGGAAGTCACTTCGACGCCGTACTTGCCCTTGGACAGGTATTGCTGCTTCAGTTCGTATTCGGCGCGTTCAAGCATGGAACGGTCGAAAATGCGGCCTTCGGCGAACCCCACCTGCCCAAGCGAGGTGGTGATGGCCTTGGAATCGAATTCGCGCATGCCGTTGAAGTTGACGGAAGCGATCGTCGGACGCTCCTGCACGACCACGACGACGACGTTGTTGTCCGTCTGGATCTGCACGTCGGTGAAGAAACCCGTGCCGTACAGGCGACGGATCGCTTCAGTCGCTTCTTCTTCCGTGAATTTCTCGCCGACCTTGACGGGCAGATAGCCGAACACCGTGCCGGCGTCAGTCCGTTGAATACCCTCTACGCGGATATCCCGCACGACAAAAGGGTCGAAGGCTTGGGCCATGGCCGGCAGCAATAAAGCGGCGATCAGACCCGGCAGTACACCCTTTTTGTGATGAAACATCCGGCGAAAAGACATCCTTGAGTATCCTCGGTCGTGCAAATGGCGGGGGATTTTATGCTAAATCGCGCTTAAGTGAATAAACGCGTGAAATCGTTGAACAGCGCAAGCCCCATGAGGCCTGCCAATAAACCTATGCCGGCGCGCTGCCCGATATCGATCCACCTCGCTGGCGGCGGGCTACCCCGCACAATTTCGACGAGATAGTACAGCAGATGGCCACCATCCAGCATAGGAATGGGCAGCAAATTTAGTACACCAAGACTGATACTGATCAAGGCGATATAGGCGATATACGCAACAATGCCGATTCTTGCGGTCTGTCCGGCGTAGTCCGCGATCGTGACCGGGCCACTGACATTGCGCCAGGACACGTCGCCCGTGACCATGCGGCCCATCATGCGCAACGAGAACCAGGCAGTGTCCCAGGTGCGCACGGCGCCGCGCCATACGCTTTCAAAGATGCCGTAGCGCACCGTGACCATCGGGATATCGCCGCCGAGCTGCACGCCCAGGCGGCCGATTTCCTGGCCATTGACCAGTTCCGGGCGGGGCGTGACGTTCAGCGAGATGTTGGCGCCGTCGCGCACCAGCGTCAGCGCCAGCGTCTTGCCGGCGCTTTCCTGGATCTGCTTGACCAGCGCGCCGGTATCCGGCGTGGGCTGGCCGTTCACCGCGATGACGAGATCGCCCTGGCGCAAGCCGGCCGCCTGCCCTTCCCCGCCGTCGTTGACGGCGCGCACGGCAGGCTTGGGTTGGGCCAGGCGGATGCCGGCCGCGGCGAGCGGATCGCCACCGGATGGGTCCATCGCGTTGGCGGGCAGATTCAGTTCACGCTGCTGGACGGCGCCAGCGGGCGTGCTGACTTCGATCTGAGCGCGGCCGCCGGTGGCCATGACGTCCATCAAGCGCCAACGGGCGTCGGACCAGGAACTGACCTCCTGGCCGTCGATTGCCAGGATGCGGTCTCCCGCAAGCAGACCGGCTTGCGAGGCCGGCGTCTCGGCCGCCGGCTGGGCAATGATGGCCTGCGGCTCGTCGGTGCCAGCCATGTTCAGCCCGGCATACAGGAAGACGGCGAGGATCAGGTTGAAAATAGGGCCGGCGGCCACGATGGCGATACGCTTGCCGACGGACTTGTTGTTGAACGCGCTGGCGACTTCGGCGGCGGACGCGCCGGGAGGCGGGTCGTCCTGCATCTTGACGTAGCCGCCCAGCGGCAAGGCGGAAACGGCCCATTCCGTGCCATGGCGGTCTGTGCGGCGCAAGATGACTTTGCCGAAGCCTACCGAGAAACGCAGCACTTTCACCCCGCACAGGCGGGCTACCCAATAGTGTCCCAGTTCATGGAAGATGATCAGGGAGCCAAGCGCGACCGCAAAGGCCAGCAGGGTGAAAAGCATCGGAATCGGGATCTAGAAAATCTGAAAGCAAGCGCGGCCAGCCATCAGGCCAGCCCCAGGTTACCTGCGAAGATGCGCGCTTCAGCATCCAGCGCAAGCACGTCGTCAAGACTGCCGAGCGTAACAGATGCTTGCCGCGCCTGCCACTCCAGGGAAGCTTCGATCACTCGCGGAATCCAGGTATAGGCAAGCCGGCCGCCCAAAAACGCATCGACGGCCACTTCATTGGCGGCGTTCAGCGCGACGCAGGCGGCCTGCCCCGCCCGCAACGCGGCGAACGACAGCGCCAGGCACGGGAATCGGGCCAGATCGGGTTTTTCGAAGTCCAGCCGGCCCAGGCGGGTCAGGTCCAAGGGCCCTACGCCGCTATCCAGCCGCTCAGGGAACCCGAGGCCGTAGGCAATCGGGGTCCGCATGTCGGGCTGGCCCAACTGCGCGAGAATCGAGCCGTCGTCGTATTCGACCATCGAGTGCACGACGCTTTGGGGATGCACCACGACCTCGATGCGATCCGCGGGCATGGCAAAAAGCCAGTGCGCTTCGATCACTTCCAGGCCCTTGTTGAGCATGGTCGCCGAATCCACCGAAATCTTGCGGCCCATGCTCCAGTTGGGATGGGCGCAAGCCTGGTCGGGCGTTACATCGTGCAGGTCTTCCAGGTCGCGATTCCGGAACGGTCCGCCCGACGCCGTCAGCAGCAAACGGCGGACGCCGGGCGCCAGCGAGTCAGGCGCGCCCGCCCGCCCGCCGTGGGGCATGCACTGGAAGATGGCGTTGTGCTCACTGTCGATAGGCAGCAATTCAGCGCCATTGTCGCGAATTGCCTGCATGAAGAGCGAACCTGCGGCAACCAGCGCCTCTTTATTGGCCAGCAATACGCGCTTGCCGGTGCGGGCGGCGGCAAGCGCCGCGGGCAACCCGGCTGCGCCGACAATCGCGGCCATGACCGAATCGCATTGGGAGTCGGCAGCCGTATCGGCCAGCGCCTGCGCGCCCACCCGGATCTCGGGCATGGGCCGTGCGCCGCCCCACGCGGCGGCGAAACGCTTGCGGGCCGCCTCGTCGGGCACCACCACCACGGCTGCGCGGCTCGCCTTCGCCTGCTCGGCCAGGCGCTCCATGCGGCTGTATGCGGAAAGCGCATAGACCGCCAGCCGTTCAGGATGGCGGGCAATCACATCCAGCGTGCTTTCACCGATCGAACCCGTCGACCCCAGCACGACGACGCGTTGAAAAGCCGTCAAAACAACACTCCAGACAAAAGTAGCGCGAACGGCGCGACAGGAAGAATCGCGTCGATGCGGTCATAGACGCCGCCGTGGCCAGGCAGCAGCGTGCTGGAATCCTTGCGGCCGGCCCGGCGCTTGAGCAGCGACTCGAACAGGTCTCCCACAATGGACAGCACGCCCAGCAGCGCCGCGATCGGCAACGCCAGCCAGAAGCTCCAGCGCTCGACCAGGGCGTGGCCGAACGAACCCGCCCACAAGCTGGAAAGGCCGATCCAGACGACGGCGCCAAGCACCCCGGCGATGGCGCCTTCGATCGTCTTGCCCGGGCTGACCCGCGGAGCCAGTTTACGCTTGCCGAAAGCCCGGCCCGCGAAATAGGCGGCAATATCCGCGACCCAGACCAGGGCCAGCAGCGACACCACGAAACCCGCGCCGCGGGCCATAAACATCTGCGCCAGCACCGCCCAGGCGGCAAATGCCGCCGGAACCGAAAATACCGACCACCCGAGGCTGGCCGGCGATGCGTCGGAGCGCCCGCGGACCACTGCGGTCACACCGCCGAACAGCCACACGGCAGCCACGGCGGGCACCACGTAGTACAGCACCCAGGCGGGATCGCTCGCACCGGTACCGTCGCCGGTCAGCCAGGCGGAGGTCAGCGCCAACATACCGGCGAACAGCAAGACGGCGACGCCGACGGAAATGAGGGGGGACGGGGGCTGCGGCAGCGTCAGGCGCAGCCACTCCCAGTTGGCGCATGCGGCGGCCAGGGCAAGCAAGGCGACGAACCACCAGGGATTGGCGCTGATCATCGCGGCGGCCAGAATGGCCAACAGGATGATGGCGGTAACGATACGCTGGCCCAACATATGACGGTCTCCTCGTGTGCTGCTTTGGAAAGACGCGCTTGTCGCCGTCTGCTTATTGCGCGCCGTTTTCGCTGACTTGCGCGCTGGTGCGGCCAAAGCGCCGTTCGCGGGTGCGATACCAGTCAAACGCCGCTTGCAGCTCCGCGGCGCCGAAATCCGGCCAATAGCGGTCCGTGAAGTAGAACTCCGCGTAGGCCATCTGCCAGATCAGGAAGTTGGAAATGCGTTGTTCACCGCCCGTGCGGATGAACAGGTCGGGCTCGGGCGCCCAAGACATGGAAAGATGCCGGGCCAGCCGCGCCTCGTCCACCTGTTCAGGATGGGAGGCAAGCGCCGGTTCGGCCGCCAGCATGGCGCGGGTGGCCTGCAGGATGTCCCAGCGACCGCCGTAGTTGGCAGCCACCGTCAGGTGCAGGCGGTCGTTGTGCGCGGTGCGTTCCTGAGCGGCGAAGATAAGCTCCTGCAGGCGCGGCTCGAACGCGCTCAGGTCGCCGATCACGTGTAGCCGCACGCCCTGCTCTTCCAGCTTGCCGATCTCTCGCTCCAAGGCCTGCACGAACAGGCGCATCAACAGCGATACTTCTTCGGCGGGGCGGCGCCAGTTCTCGGAACTGAAAGCGAACAGGGTCAGGTAGCGCACGCCGGCACGGCCACAGGCCTCGACGACGCGGCGCACCGCCTGCACGCCCTTGGCGTGCCCGGCCGTGCGGGGCAGCAACCGACGCGTCGCCCACCGACCATTGCCATCCATGATGATGGCGACGTGCTCGGGGATATCACGAGTATCGGGAACCGCCTGGGTCGAACTGGTTGCCATGGATTGGGGACTGCGCGGAAAACCGGCGAAATCAGAAATACGGGAGAAAAACCTGCGCCGTCGTTCCATCGCTGCTGCATGAAGGTGCTGCGGGGCAATGGAAAGGACGGCGCATAGGCAAGAAATCCTGATGCCGGGGCGAAACGGACAAGCCGTCCGCCCCTGGGCGATCTGGAATTATACGGTCATGATTTCCGCTTCTTTCTGGACGACCATCTTGTCGATGTCGGCCACGGCGCGATCAGTCAGCTTTTGGACATCGTCCTGCGAACGACGCTCGTCGTCTTCGGAGATCTCTTTGTCCTTGACCAGCTTCTTCAGTGCTTCGTTCGCTTCGCGGCGCAAGTTGCGCACGGCGATCTTGGCATCTTCACCTTCGCTGCGCACGACTTTGGTAAGGTCGCGGCGGCGCTCTTCGGTCAGGGCCGGCATCGGCACGCGGATGGTGTCGCCCATCGAGATAGGGTTCAGGCCCAGGTCCGATTCGCGGATGGCCTTTTCGATCGGGCCGGACATTTGCTTTTCGTAGGGCTGCACGCTGAGGGTGCGGGCGTCCACGAGGTTCACGTTGGCGACCTGGCCGACCGGCACCGGCGAACCGTAATACTCGACCTGCACGTGATCCAGGATGCCGGTATGGGCGCGGCCCGTACGGATCTTGCCCAGGTTGATCTTGAGCGTATCAAGCGACTTGGACATCCTGTCTTCGGCGGATTTGCGAATTTCTGCGGCGCTCATGGAATTTCCTTTTCTTTAAACGTGTACCAACGTGCCTTCGTCTTCGCCGCTGACGACTCGCTTGAGCGCGCCGGACTTATTGATCGAAAACACTTTGATCGGCAGTTTCTGGTCACGGCACAGCGCGAACGCGGTGGCGTCCATGACTTCCAGACGGCGCACGATCGCTTCATCGAAGCTGATCCGCGCATAGCGCGTAGCGGTGGGATCCTTGTTGGGGTCCGCGCTATAGATGCCGTCCACTTTGGTGGCCTTCAACACGATCTCGGCGCCGATTTCAGCGCCGCGGAGCGCGGCGGCGGTATCGGTGGTGAAGAAGGGGTTGCCCGTGCCCGCGGCGAAGATGACGACCTTGCCCTCTTCGAGGTAACGCAAGGCTTTCGGGCGGATGTAGGGTTCAACGACCTGATCGATGTTCAGGGCGGATTGTACGCGGGTGTCGATACCCTTGTGCTTGAGCGCGTCTTGCAGCGCCAGCGCGTTCATGATGGTGGCCATCATGCCCATGTAGTCGGCGGTGGCGCGGTCCATGCCCTGCGCACCCGGGGCGACGCCACGGAAAATATTACCTCCGCCGATGACAATGGCCAGTTCGACGCCGGTGGCGGCGACTTCGGCGATCTCATCGGTCATGCGGACGATGGTGGAGCGATTGATGCCAAATGCATCATCGCCCATCAGCGCCTCGCCGGAAAGTTTGAGAAGAACCCGTTTGTATGCTCTGCTGCTCATAGGTGATATCCCGAAGAACAATCCGACGAAAGTGTAAGACAAGAATGGGGAGCCCTGCGGCGAAAAAGGCCGGACTAGAATTTAATCTAGTGCCGGCCTTTAAGCACTACCCCGAGGTCAGGCGGCGCCGGCGGCGGCTGCGGCAACCTCAGCGGCGAAGTCGCTGGTCTTCTTCTCGATACCTTCGCCGACAACGAACAGCACGAACTTGCTGATCGACGCGCCCTTTTCCTTCAGGTGCTGCTCGACCGTGTGCTTGTCGCTCTTGACGAACGGCTGCGACAACAGGGTCACTTCCTTCAGGTACTTGGCGACCGAACCTTCAACCATCTTGGCGACGATCTCGGCGGGCTTGCCCGATTCAGCGGCCTTTTGCTCGGCGACCGAGCGCTCGGCGGCGATGTCGGCCGGGTTCACGCCGTCGGCGTTCAGGGCCTTGGGCTTGGTGGCGGCGATATGCATTGCCAGATCCTTGCCCACTTCTTCGGCGCCGGTGTATTCCACCAGCACGCCGATGCGGCCGCCGTGCACGTAGCTGGCCAGCGAATTCGGGGTCTGGATGCGCTCGAAGCGGCGGATCGAGATGTTTTCGCCGATCTTGCCGATCAGGGCGGTACGGGTCGAGTCAACGGTGCCGTCGCCGTACGGCAGCGCCGACAGAGCGGCCACGTCGGCCGGATTCTGCGTGGCGACCAATTCGGCCAGCTTGTTCACGAAGCCGACGAAGTCGTCGTTCTTGGCGACGAAGTCGGTTTCGCAGTTGATTTCGATCACGGCGCCTTGCTTGGCGTCGGCGGAGATGAACAGACCGATCAGGCCTTCGGCGGTGACGCGGGCAGCGGCCTTGCTGGCCTTGTTGCCCAGCTTGACGCGCAGGATTTCCTCGGCGCGAACCAGGTCGCCTTCGGCTTCCGTCAGGGCCTTCTTGCACTCCATCATGGGCGCGTCGGTCTTTTCGCGCAGTTCCTTGACCAGGGCAGCGGTAATTTCAGCCATGTTTGCTCCAATTTTGCTAAGACACGCCCCGGCTCGCCGGGGCAGTGATTTGATTCGATGGGACGCCCGCGATACGCGGGTTCGGAAGATGGGAGCCCACCTTCGCAGTGCCGGCGAGGCGGGAACGGACCTTGTTCAGAGCCGCTCCCGGACACTAACCGCCGGACATGACAGCAGGCTTTACGCCTGGTTGTCCTGCACTTCGACGAACTCTTCCTGACCTTCGCCCTGCTCTTCGACCAGACCGTTCAGGTTCTGTTCGCGGCCTTCCAGCACGGCGTCGGCGATGCCCTTGGCGTACAGCGCGATGGCCTTGGCCGAGTCGTCGTTGCCGGGGATGACGTAGTCGATGCCGTCGGGCGAGTGGTTGGTGTCAACCACGGCGACCACGGGGATGCCCAGCGTCTTGGCTTCAGCGATGGCGATCTTGTGGTAGCCGACGTCGATGACGAACATGGCGTCAGGCAGACCGTTCATGTCCTTGATGCCGCCGATCGCCTTGTTCAGCTTGTCCAGTTCGCGTTGGAACAGCAGGCCTTCTTTCTTGATCATGCGCTCAGCGCCGCCGTCGGCGACGATGACTTCCATGTCCTTCAGGCGCTTGACCGAGGTCTTGACCGTCTTGAAGTTGGTCAGCATGCCGCCGAGCCAGCGGGCGTCGACGTAGGGCATGCCACAACGGGCGGCTTCGGCAGCCACCAGGTCGCGCGCAGCGCGCTTGGTGCCGACGAACAGGATGTTGCCGCCGCGAGCAGCCAGCTGCTTCACGAACTTGGTGGCTTCCTGGTACTTATCAACCGTCTTTTCCAGGTTGATGATGTGAATCTTGTTGCGGTGACCGAAGATGTACTGAGCCATCTTGGGGTTCCAGTAACGGGTCTGGTGACCAAAGTGGACACCCGCTTCCAGCATTTCGCGCATCAAAGACATGTAATTCTCCAAGGGTTGATTTCTTGCGCCGCACCTGCATCAGCATCTGGCTGACACCCTGGGTGGTGTTGCGCGCGATTTCCCGCAACATGCGGGATGGACAAAATTTTAACCGGGCCGACCGATCACTGCCGCAATAAACATACTGCTTCCGCGATAAACCCAGACGGCCGCCACGACGAGAGCCTTGCACCGCACACTTGCATTGCGCTGATCCAGACACTCCAGGAATTTCCTGGAAGTTTCCGGCGGTTGCCCGCTCAGCGCACCCGGACTTGTTTTGTTGGCAGCGAAATCCAGCTCTTCGCAGTGGGGCCTTGCAGCCTTCCCGCGCATCAGGCCATCGGGGCATTTCTTAAGAAAATGCGAGCATTTTCAAGAACTTAATCCGACGCCCATACCGAACCTGCATCGCCGCTCTAAAACATGACCGGGATTACAAGCACGCCGTGCCCCAGCTTTGTTGGCCTTAAACGCTTACACGCCCCCGCACACACCCTGCCAGCACGCGGCCCCGCTACGCCCGTCCACCTGTCCCAGAACCTGACGACCTGCCCGATTTCGCTCCACAACCTTCGCTTGCGGTGAAACTTCAGGGCTTGCCGCCGATCTCATAAGACGGGCCGACGAAGAGCTTGGTGACAAACTTGCTGGCTGATCCGTGCCGGGCCATTTTTGGCCACACCACCTGGAATCGGCTCTTGCCGTAACCCGATTGCTCCCCAAAATTTTAGGGAAGCCTATAATTCTACTATTCTTTCAAGCAGACATTCAAGCGAGAGATCGTCAAGTTACTCCATGGGCACAATTACCAACCCGGCCGACCTGGCCAAGATGCGCGCCGCCTGCCAGGACGCCGCCAAAGTCCTCGATTTCATCACCCCCCACGTGAAGCCGGGTGTAACCACCGGAGAGCTGGACCGCCTCTGCCTGGAATACCTGACTGACGAACTGAAAGTGAAGTCCGCCACCGTCGGCTACGCCCCGCCCGGCTACCCGCCCTTCACCGGCGCCATCTGTACGTCCGTGAACCACCAGGTCTGCCACGGCATTCCCGGCGACAAAGTGCTGAAGAACGGTGACTCGCTGAACATCGACGTCACCATCATCAAGGACGGCTGGTTCGGCGACACGAGCCGCATGTACGCCGTGGGCGAGCAATCGATCCTGTCGCGCCGCCTGACCGACATCACTTTCGAGTGCATGTGGAAAGGCATCCAGCAGGTAAAAAACGGGGCCACGTTGGGCGACATCGGCCACGCGATCCAGAAACACGCCGAATCCAATGGCTTTTCGGTCGTTCGCGAATTCTGCGGCCACGGCATCGGCCAGCGCTTCCATGAAGATCCCCAGGTGCTGCATTATGGCAAGCCCGGCACGGGCGTGAAATTGGTGACAGGTATGCTGTTCACCATCGAGCCCATGATCAACGCCGGCCGCCGGGAGATCCGCCAGTTGTCCGACGGCTGGACGGTCGTGACCCGCGACCACAGCCTGTCGGCCCAATGGGAGCATGCTGTCTGCGTCACCGAAACCGGCTACGAAGTCCTGACCCTGTCGCCGGGCATGCCCCAGCCGCCGGCATTCATCACCGAGCCCATCGTCATCCCCGCCGTCTGAGGCTCCGCCGCCCGCCGCCATGACCGCCGAAATCCTGAGTTCCCTGCGTGAACGCATCCAACAATCCCGGCGGGCCGCGGTGGCTCAGTTCCGGGAGCACGAACGGCCGGACACGCTGCTGTCCGAGCTGCGGCGCATCGTGGATGCGGGCCTGCGCGACCTGATCAAGCATTGCCCCCTGCCGGCCGGCGCCACGCTGGCCGCCGTGGGCGGCTATGGCCGCGGTGAACTCTATCCGCATTCCGACGTCGATCTATTGATCCTGCTGCCGCACGCGCCCACGCGCGAGGACGAGACCGCCATCGAGCAGTTGGTGGCCTCGCTGTGGGACCTGGGCCTGGAACCCGGCCACAGCGTGCGGACCATCGAAGACTGCGAGCGCGAAGCCGACGCCGACATCACGGTGGAGACCGCGCTGCTGGAATCACGCTGGCTGGCCGGCAGCCGCGCCCTGATGAAGAAGTTCGACGCCGCGACCAAATCCCGCCTGGACCCGCGCGCCTTCTTCCGCGCCAAGCGCGTCGAAATGCAGCAGCGCCACGCCCGCTACCACGACACCCCCTACGCGCTGGAACCGAACTGCAAGGAGTCTCCAGGGGGCCTGCGCGACCTGCAGGTCATCCTGTGGATGGCGCGCGCGGCCGGGTTCGGCAACAGTTGGCGGTCGGTGGCCCAGGCGGGCCTGCTGACGTCTTCCGAAGCGCGCGACCTGCGAAAGGCCGAGCAGGCCTTCAAGCGCCTGCGCATCGAACTGCACCTGCTGTCGAACCGCCGCGAAGACCGCGTGCTGTTCGACCTGCAACCGGCGCTGGCCGAGGTCTACGGCATCCATGCCACCGCCACGCGGCGCGGCAGCGAGCTACTGATGCAGCGCTACTACTGGGCGGCGCGTCTGGTCACGCAGTTGAACGGTATCCTGGTGCAGAATATCGAAGAACGCCTGTTCCCGCGCCCCGAGAGCGACGCGCGCGATATCGACGACGATTTCCGCAACCTGCGCGACCGCCTGGACATCATTCGGGACGACGGCTTCGAGCGCAATCCCACGCTGCTGCTGCGTGCCTTCCTGGTCATGCAGCAGCACCCCGAGCTGACCGGCATGTCGGCCCGCACGCTGCGCGCCATCTGGCATTCGCGCCACCGCATCGACGCGCAGTTCCGCCGCAACCCCGTCAACCGCAAGCTGTTCCTGCAAATCCTGCAACAGCCCCGCGGCATCGTGCACGAGCTGCGGCGCATGACGATGCTGAACATCCTGCCGCGTTACCTGCCGGTGTTCCGCCGCATCGTCGGCCAGATGCAACACGACCTGTTCCACGCCTACACGGTCGACCAGCACACGCTGGCGGTGGTGCGCAACCTGCGCCGTTTCACCATGCCCGAACACGCCCAGGAATATCCGCTGGCCAGCCAACTGATCGCGAGCCTGGACCGCCACTGGGTGCTGTACGTGGCGGCGCTATTCCACGACATCGCCAAGGGCCGCGGCGGCGACCACTCCGAACTCGGTGCCCGCGAAGTGCGCAAGTTCGCGCAGGACCACGGCATGGACCCCGAAGACGCCAAGCTGGCGGAATTCCTGGTGCGCCAGCATCTGCTGATGTCGGCCGTGGCGCAAAAGCGCGACTTGTCCGATCCGGCCGTGGTGCAGGAATTCGCCGCCACCGTCAAAGACGAACGCCATCTGACCGCGCTTTACCTGCTGACGGTGGCCGACATCCGCGGCACCAGTCCCAAAGTCTGGAACGCCTGGAAAGGCAAGCTGCTGGAAGACCTGTATAAGCTGACCCTGGCGGCCCTGGGCGGCGCCCATGCCGATGCCCACACCGTACTGACCGAGCGCAAGGACGAAGCCGCCCGCCTGACGCGCCTGGCCGGCTTGCGCGACGACGCCCGCGAAGCCTTTTGGAACCAGTTGGACGTGGCCTACTTCCTGCGCCACGACGCCTCGGATATCGCCTGGCACACGCGCCATCTGTACCACCAGGTCGCGCCCGCGCAGGCGGTCGTCAAGGCCCGCCCCACCGAACAGGGCGAAGGCCTGCAGATCATGGTGTACACCCGCGACGCGCCCGATCTGTTCGTGGCCATCTGCGGCTACTTCGACGCCAAGAGCCTGTCCATCCAGGACGCGCGCATCCACACCACGCGGCATGGCTGGGCGCTGGACAGCTTCATCGTGCTGCTGCCCGAAGGCGCCAGCGACCTGCGCGCCCAAGCCACGCTGGTCGAACACGAGCTGGCGGAACGCCTGAAGGACCCGCACGCCGCGGCCCAGACGCAGCCCAGCCGCGGGGGCTACTACGGCCGCAACCGGCAATCGCGGGTGTCGCGGGTGTTCCCCGTCATGCCGCAAGCCGAACTGCAGCCCGACGAGCGCAGCACGTCGTGGCGCCTGTCGGTCACCGCGACCGACCGCCCCGGGCTGCTGCACGCCTTGGCGCGCGTCTTCGCCCGGCACGAGATCAACCTGCTCATGGCCAAGATCATGACCTTGGGCGATCGCGTGGAGGACGTGTTCATCGTGGACGGCTCGGCATTGGCGCGCCCCCGCAGCCAGATGCAGTTCGAACGCGACGTCCTGGACGCGCTGGCCGGCGAAGAGGCGCAGCAGCGCGTCGCGTGATCCGGCTCCCAGGCATCGCCAGACCACCCCGGACCGCATACAATCCGGGTTTTCGGCCAGGCGACGCCCGCTCCCATGCAGCTCAATGACTATTTGCGCGTTTTCGGCGGCAGCTTTTTCTTCGCCCTGGCCACGCTCCTGCCCTTCCTGAACCCACCGGCCATCGCGCCCATCTTCCTGTCATTGACGGAAGGCGCGTCATCGTCCACACGGATGGTGCTGGCCAAACGGGTGGCGATCAATGTCTGCCTGATGCTGATCGTGGCCATGGTGGCCGGCAACGTGCTGTTGAGCTTCTTCGGCATTTCGCTGTCCATCGTGCGGGTCGGCGGCGGCATGCTGGTAATTGCCAGCGCCTGGCGGCTGGTGAATTCCCCCGACGCCGACACCGAGCGCGTGGCGCGCATGGCCGAATCCTTTACCCCGGAAATGGCCAAGGCCCGGGCCTTCTACCCGCTGACCTTCCCGATCAGTTGCGGCCCCGGCTCGATCGCGGCCGCCATCACCGTAGGCGTCTCGCTGCGCGACCAGAACCACGTGCTGAGCCTGGTGCGGCTGGGCGGCTCGATTCCCGGCATCATAGCCGTGTCGCTGACGCTCTACATCTGCCTGCGCTTCGCCGCCCAGATGCTGCACCGCCTGGGCGACAATGGCACCGCCGTGTTCATGCGGCTGTCGGCGTTCATCATGCTGTGCCTGGGCGTGCAGATCTTCTGGGAAGGCGCGCGCGACCTGATGCTGGGCGTGCTGACGCAAGTGATGCAACCAATTCCGATTCCCAAGGCCTAAGCCTGGCGGGATAGGGATCCCGCCCCGATCAACCCGATACCTTGCAACAACAATGACCACTCGTTCTGAACGCCTGCTTCGCCTGATCGCCCTGTTCTGCTTCGGCGCGGTCGGCGTGGCCCTCGTCTCCCAGCATGTCTTCGACATGCCGCCGTGCGCCTGGTGCGTCATGCAGCGCCTGATCTACCTGGTGATCGGCGTCATCGCCCTGATCGGCGGCTTCGGCGGCGGACGCGCATTGACGCGCATCGCCGCGGCGCTGGCGGCCTTGCTGTCCCTGGGTGGCGTGGCCGCGGCCTGGTACCAATACAGCGTCGCCGCCAACATGCTGTCCTGCGACCAGACCTTTGCCGACCGTTTCATGACCGGCATCGGCCTGGAAGGCGCCATCCCCTGGCTGTTCGGCATCTTCGCCACCTGCATGGACGCCAAGGTGCCGGTGCTAGGCATCGAGTACGCCCTGTGGAGCCTGGCGCTTTTCGTCGTCCTGTTCTTCATGGCGCTGCCCGTCGTCTTCGGACGCGGCCGCCCCCAGTAAACAGCAAGCCTGCGCAGGACGACCTTGAAATACCTGACCGGCTACCCGGAGACCTTGCTGCTCCAGGCCCAGCAGTTGCTTGACCAGGGCAAGCTGGGCCCCGCGCTGCTGGCGCGCTACCCCGATGGCCCGCACGCGGTGCGGACCGACCGCGCGTTGTACGAGTACGTGACGGATCTGAAGAACACCTATATGCGCAATGGCGACCTGATCAACAAGGTCGCCTACGACAGCAAGATCCATGTGATCCAGCATGCGCTGGGGCAACACACGTACATCTCGCGCGTGCAGGGCGGCAAGCTACGCGCCAAGCACGAGATCCGCGTGGCGACGCTCTTCAAGACCGTGCCCGCCGAATTCCTGAAGATGATCACGGTGCATGAACTGGCGCACTTGAAAGAGAAGGACCACAACAAGGCCTTCTACAACCTGTGCCTGCGCATGGAACCGCACTATCACCAGTACGAATTCGACTTGCGCCTGTATCTGACCCATCTGGAAGCCACGCGCGAGACGTTGTGGGACGCCAAGGGCTGACGCTCGGCCCCGCTTTTGCCGGCGCCACGAAAAAAATGCCGTCCCGAGGGACGGCATTTTCAATGAGCGTGACGGCAACGGATCAGGCGTCGTTGGCGGCGTAGCCCATGTTGAACTGCAGGCCGCTGGCGCCTTCGTCCTGGCCCGGTTCCGCGCGCGACTGACCCAGGCGGGCCAGGTATTCGGCGGTGATGTCGCCGGTGACGTATTCACCGTCGAAGCACGAGGCTTCGAAACGAGACATCTTGGGGTTCAGGTCGCGCACCGATTGCTGCATGTCGGCGAGGTCCTGGTAGATCAGCGAGTCGGCGCCGATGGCGCGTGCGATTTCCTCGTCGGAGCGGCCGGTAGCGATCAGCTCCGACTGCGTCGGCATGTCGATGCCGTACACGTTGGGGAAACGGACGGGAGGCGCGGCCGAGGCGAAGTACACCTTGTTGGCACCGGCGGCGCGCGCCATGTCGACGATCTCGCGGCTGGTGGTGCCGCGCACGATGGAATCATCGACCAGCAGCACGTTCTTGCCCTTGAATTCCATGCCGATGGCATTGAGCTTCTGGCGCACGGATTTACGGCGCACGGCCTGCCCCGGCATGATGAACGTACGGCCCACGTAGCGGTTCTTGATGAGCCCTTCGCGGTAATCAAGGTTCAGGCGGGCAGCCAGCTGCATGGCGGCGGGACGCGAGGAGTCCGGGATCGGCATAACGACGTCGATGTCGCCCAGGCGCATGTTGCGCGCGACCTTGTCGGCCAGGTATTCACCCATGCGCAGGCGGGCGTCGTAGACCGACACGCCGTCGATCAGCGAATCCGGACGCGCAAAGTACACATATTCGAAAATGCAGGGCACCAGTTGCGGGTTTTCAGCGCACTGGCGGCTGACGAAGCGGCCGTCCAGGTCGATGAACACGGCCTCGCCCGGATCGACGTCGCGCACGAAGGCGAACCCGCTGCCTTCCAGCGCCACGGATTCGGAAGCCACCATCCATTCGGTGCCTTCGTCCGTTTCCATGCGGCCGATGCACAGCGGACGGATGCCGTTGGGGTCGCGGAACGCCAGCAGGCCGTAGCCGGAAATCTGCGCCACGACGGCATAGGCGCCGCGCACCCGCTTATGCACGGCCGACACCGCGCGGAAGATGGCGTCGTCGTCGAGCGACACGCCATTGGCCGACGATTGCAGCTCGTGCGCCAGCACGTTCAGCAGGACTTCGGAATCCGAGTTGGTGTTGATGTGGCGGCGATCGACCCGGTAGAGCGATTCGCGCAGTTCGCGCCAGTTGGTCAGGTTGCCGTTGTGGGCGAACATGATGCCGAACGGAGCGTTGACGTAGAACGGCTGGGCCTCTTCCTCGCTGGCGCTGGAGCCCGCGGTGGGATAGCGGACCTGGCCGACGCCAGACGTACCCGGCAGCGAGCGCATGTTGCGCGTCCGGAAGACGTCGCGCACCAGGCCGTGAGCCTTGTACATATTGAATTGGTTGCCTTGCGACGTCGCGATGCCCGCGGCGTCCTGCCCGCGATGCTGCAACAGCAGCAAGCTGTCATAGAGCAGCTGGTTGACCGGCCCGCGCCCGATGACCCCTACGATTCCACACATGGTGAGATTTCCTGGTTGATTTGAAGCTAATCAATACGGCAGCCATGTCGCCAAAGACGGCGGCAGCCACGTTTTGATATGTTTGATGGCCTCGATGGCCGAATGCGAAAACATGGCGTCCTTCCACCACGGCTCTTGGGGCAGCGGCGTATAGCCGGCGGCGGCGACCAGCGCCAGGACGATCACCAGACCACGGGCCAGTCCGAACATTCCACCCAGGCCGTGATCGGCGGGGCTGAGTCCGGTACTGCGGATCAAGGCGGCTAGCGTCATGTTGACCAACCCCACACCGAGCAGCACAAGGATGAACACCACGGCGTATGAGACTCCCATGCGCAGCAGCGTCGTTTCAATATAGGGCTCCAGCCACGTGTAGACCGTGGGGCCCCACCATATCGCGGCCACGAAGGCCAGCAGATAGGCGACCAGCGACAGCACCTCTTTGAGCAAGCCGCGCACCAGGCCCAGCACACCCGAGACCGCCAGGATGGCCAGCACGACGAAGTCGAAGCCGGTCACTATTGCGCGGCAATGAAACCATTGTCATAGCCCAAGGTGCGCAAACGCGCCTGGGCCGCCTGCGCCGCCTCGCGCGAAGGGAACGGCCCCACGCGCAGACGGTACTGCTGTTTGCCTCCGATGGAGGCTTGTTCCACGAATGCGTTCGTGACGCCGGCCTGATGCAGCTTGGTGCGGCGCGACTGGGCGTCTTCCGACGTTGTGTAGGCCGCGATCTGCAGCACGAAGTTGCCCTTGGCGGCAGGCTTGGGGGCAGGCGCGGCGGCGGCGGGCGTCGACCGGCCTTCCAGCAGGGCCAGCGCGCGCGCGCCGTCGTCGGAACGCGCGTCGGGCTTGGGCGTGGCCGGCTTCGGCTCGGGCTTGGGTTCCGGCTTCGGTTTGACTTCAGGCTTGGGCTGCGTGACGGGCGGCGGCGTCTGCGTGGCGGGCGGCGTCGTCGGCGCGGCGGCCACGGGGGGCACGGAGGTGACCGG